>JAWODV010000106.1:0-3366 GCA_046483075.1 Kosmotogaceae bacterium
TATCTCAGGAAAATGTATAATGTAATCGATTACATATGAAATCGATTACATTCTCATAGAAGGTGAATTGATGAAGCTAAATATCTCTAAAGTAGCAAAAAAATGCGGTGTTTCTACTGCTACTGTATCAAGAGTAATCAATAATCCAAACAAGGTTAATGAGAAAACACGAAAAAAGGTTGAAAGAGTAATAAATGAGCTTGGATATGTTCCTAATCAGCAGGCCAGGAGTCTTAGAAACCAGAAAACCAGAATGATAGGAGTTATTATTCCACATAAGACAGATTACTTATTTGAATATCCTTATTTTTCTATCTTTTTGAAAGAATGCTCTAAAAGATTAAGGAAGGATAATTACCATCTGATTCTGACAACCGATGAAAATGAATCAAATTCAACTGATACCTATCAAATGTTTCTAAATAAAAGAATTGTGGATGGCTTTATTGTTATGGATGTGACTGAAAATGACAGGAGAATTGAGTTTCTTAAGCAGAAAAAGGCTAATTTTGTTGTAATAGGGAGAATTGCGAATTCTAATAATATAGTATATATCGATACAAATAATGAACACGGAGCTTATGTAGCAACTAAATATTTGATTGAACTTTCGGGACCAAATATTCTTTTTATTAACGGTCCCAAAGACCATAGTGTTTCAAAATGGCGACTTAAAGGTTATAAGAAAGCATTAAAAGATCTAGGTTTTAAAGTTAACAATGAACTTGTAGCTGTTGGGGATTTCAAAGAGGAAACGGGAGAAAAGATTACTAAAGAAAAGTTATCAAATGCCAATATTGATGGTATATTCGCTACTTCTGACTTAATGGCAGTTGGGGCAATGAAAGCACTCAAACAGATGAATGTGAATAAACCAGTTATAGGCTTTGACGATATTCCCTTAGCCAGTTCATTCCAACCTTCTTTAACAACGGTTCGTCAGCCTATTGAAAAGGTAGGTTATCAGGCAGCTGAAAAAATAGTGAAACTTATTGATACAGGATCAGCTGAATCAGCAGTACTGGATGTTGAACTTATGATTAGAGAATCAACGAGGTTTTATCATGAAGATTCTTAAGGATGGCAACCTCATGGTTGTAACAGATGATTTCTTTAATATTGACTCCAACAAAGAATCTGCAAGTGGAATATACCTTGAAGATACCCGATTTATTTCCGAAATGGCGCTTAAAACCAACTTTAAACTTAAGCAGATCCAAAATCATCATTCATGGAACAAGTTCACCACACGATACTTGAGCAGAGATAAACCGACTTCTACTCACTATAATATTGAGATTACTGAAAAGGGTTTCGTTCAAGGAAATAGGTTTTATATTGACCTGCTAATAAGGAATTTTTCAAAAGATGGGCTTCACTTGAGTGTTTCCTATTTCCTTAAATACACCTACGAAGATATTTTTTCAGTACGCAGTAAAAATGAAACCTACATGGATATTTCAAAAGATACTTTACATTCAGAAAAAGAATTGTTTAAGGATGCTTTTGAAGATGAATTAACCAAATACTATGTTGACAACAAATTGCCAGAAGGAAGTTACAGGATAAAACCTGGAGAAAGTTTAAAGCTTAAAGGAAGGCTTTATCTCAAGAAAGAAATAAAAAAGAAATCTGACTTCAAAGAAATACTTGAAGATAGAGCTACTAAATTTAATCATGATCCTGAACGCTTTTATAACGATATTGTGAGAAATGCAATTGAAGATTTGAGAAGCTTGATGATACCAACAGTTTTCGGGGATTTTCCAGGAGCAGGCTTACCGTGGTTTGCAACGATTTTTGGCAGAGACAGCATTATTTTTGCTTTACAAACACTGAAAGTGTTCCCTGAAATTGCAAAAACTGTAATACTCGTTCACAGTTATTTTCAAGCTACTGAAGAAGATAATTTCACAGATGCTACTCCCGGAAAAATTGTCCATGAAATAAGGTTAAATCCTTTGTCTTTAAGCAATAAATTACCCTTTACCTCATACTATGGAAATATCGACGGAACACTTCTCTATCTTGTTTTGGTTGGTGAGTATCTTAACTTCACCAAAGATATTGAAACTATTAATAGGATAAAGGCTAATATTGCAGCAGCAGAATGCTGGATTGAACGTTACGCTGATATTGACAATGATGGATATATAGAGTATTCGCCTTCATCCGAAACAAGTCTAACTACTCAAGGATGGAAGGACTCAGAAGACTCAATACATTTTTCAAATGGAAAATTGGCTGAAGCTCCAATTGCCCTGGTTGAAGTACAGGGGTATCTTTATCTTGCCTATTTATCTTTGATGAGGATATATAAAACTTTAGATGACTCTAAAAAAAGCAAACGTTATGAGCAACTTGCGTCAAAACTAAAAGAAAGGTTTAACCATGATTTTTGGTTATCAGAAGAGAAGTACTTTGCCATGGCACTTGATAAAGACAAAAAGCGTGTGGATGCAATTGGTTCAAATCCTGGTCATTGCCTTTATGCAGGTATTATCAGCGAAGAAAAAGCAAGATATGTTGTCTCCAGGTTGCTTTCAGATGATCTGTATACTGGGTGGGGTATAAGAACGCTCTCAAAGGAGATGTCACGTTATAACCCCTATTCATATCACAACGGTACTGTATGGCCTCACGATAACTCTCTTAGCCTTCTGGGATTAATGAAATATGGTTTTAAAACAGAAGCTGTCAAACTGGCCAATTCACTTTTAGAAGCAACAGAAAAGCTTCCCAATAGAAAATTGCCTGAATTATTTTGTGGATTATCTCGAAAAGAAAGTGATGATAATGTCGTGGTTTATCCTACAAGTTGTTCTCCTCAACTATGGTCTTTAGGAACAATATTTACTATTTATGAAATATTAAGTGCTTAGGTTTCTTCATCAGTGACGGATGGAGAAAACAATTTGAAAAGGAGGTTATTTTATGTACAGTAAATCATTTAAGAGAACTTTTATCATGTTGATTGTTTTTGTACTTTTCGCTGCATTATTGACATTTGGCGCAACTAAAGTGAAGGAAATTCGAATTGCTATTGAAGCTACAGGCCAAATTTCAGAAGAATTTGCCAGGCAGTTGGAACGTTTCAACGATGCACATGAAGATATCCACGTAAGTGTAAGAACATTCAGTGGTGGTGACGCTTACAATCAGGCTCTAATGGGTCAAATCGCTGGCGGTATTGCTCCAGATGTTTTCCTCGTGGATGGAGGAGAGAGAATTAAGATGTTTGTCGGTTACAACGCTCTTTTACCTTTAGATCATCTGGCTTCTGGTGCAGATCTTGATCTTGACAATTTTGAAACATCCCTTCTTAATGCTTTTGTTGTTGACGGAAGAATATATGGTATTCCAAAA
>JAWODV010000027.1:0-10394 GCA_046483075.1 Kosmotogaceae bacterium
GGATGCTCAAGACGCTCTAAGAGAGCTAGTAATTTAGAACACGAGAAAAACCGAGGAGACGAGAAGCCGAGAAAGCGAGATAAAAACACGTCCATCGTCCATCACTGACGTTTAGTCCAACGCTCGCCTTGCAACTCGCTTGGTCCATCGACTGATGCTTAAACACGGATATGCGTGTTGGGAAACACACGGATTTGCGAGCTGCGCTCGGATTTGCGCCTGCGGCGGATAAACACCAAAATTCACACCCACCACCGCAAGCGGTCCCCCGCCCTCAAGGGCGGAATCTTAATAAAACACGAGAAACCGAGAGTCCGAGAAAGCGAGAGTAAAACACGTGAACCGTAAACCGTTGACCGTGAACCGACAGGTGCAAAGACAACGTCCATCGTCCATCACTTCGTTTCGTCCAACGCTTACGCTTCGACTAGACCTTACGTTCTGACCCCCTGAATTGGGACAAGGAATAACAACAATCACCGTTTTACTATGATTATCTTTGAATTATTGCCCTTTTTCTTGTATGCCAAGGGAATCTCATAATTTAAAAATTCGCGTAGCATTAAGTTATGGCTAATGCATTTGTTTAAAGAGTATTGAACGCCATATACATATAGTTTTTATTTGAGTGATATTATTAGTAATGAAACCTAACAAATATTGAGTGTTAAGCATTAAACTTTTTAGTTATCTAAAATGCAATGGTTTTGAAAAATAGCTTTTGGAAATACTTTTGGGATTATTAGGATAGGTTTGTACAGTTTTAAATTTCGGTGGTAGGAGTAGAAAAATGAGAGTGCTTGTTGTACATGGTGGTTGTGATGAAGGATCGCTTTCTTCGGAGGAGAAAAGTGCGCGACTTGCAGGTGTAAAGGAAGCATTTGAGGAAGGATTTAGTGATTTAGAAGAAAGAGATTCAGCTCTTGATGCTGTTGAAACTTCAATAAAGGTTCTTGAAGACAATCCTCATTTTGATGCAGGAATTCATGGTTCATTTAACAACATGATAGGTGAAATCGAAATGGATGCAGCAGTTATGGATAGTAATGAGTCTGCAGGTGGAGTAATTAGAATTCGTAATTTTGAGCACCCTATTAGTGTAGCAAGAAAGGTTATGGAAGAAATGCCCCATCTGATGATTTGCGGTAAAGGTGCAGAGATCTTTGCGCACCTTTCAGGATTTGTTGAAATAAGCCCAGAAGAGCAACAGGGTAATGTAGATCAAAGAGAGATAGATAAGCTTCCAGATGATCTTAAGGAATTTATTAAAAAATACAAAAAGAAACTTGAAGAACAGAGTTATTTTTCCACTGTTGGAGCAATCGCCATGGATTCAACAGGCTATATTGTTGCAGGCACATCTACTGGAGGCATTGCACAAACATTTCCAGGTCGCGTAGGTGACTCGGCAATAATAGGAGCAGGCACTTTTGCGACAAAAATAGGTGGTGCTTCAGCAACTGGTATCGGGGAAGGAATAATTAGAATTGGTTTAACAAGGAAGGTTCTGGAAATGGTTGAAGACGGATTACCCATTCAAGAATCTTGTAATAAAATTATTGACATTTGCACAAAGAAGAATTTTCCCTGCGGTGTCATTGCGATTGATAGAAACGGAAATATTGGAATGGCTCATAATGGATACTTCATGCCAGTGATAAGTAAAATTATTGAATGATTATTTATCAAGTGATAGTTTTTCTTCTAAAACTTCTAAAAAGCATGTTTACGATAAAGTTTTATTTTGCATTGCGGAAAACAGCGACTTTGGAGACAGAAAAGAGATGTCTATCATTAGTATTATCTTCTTTTTAATTTTATGACGCATGTATTTTGCCGAAGTCAAAATAAACGGGACTGTTCCTAATAAATTGTTTATAAAAGGATTATCAATTCAAAACTTCTGTAATAATCTTTGTTGTTATAATAAATAAAAAGATATGAAAATAATTTTATTTTTCATTTGAGCGTATAGTGTTATTATATTATTTTTAACTATTTATAAGGTGTTGGATATGAAACAAATCGAGAAGGATTCTGTTTTTATAACATCCACAGGTAGAACAGGGACTCAGTTTTTCGGAAAGTTTCTTTCTGAACAGATAAACAATTGTTATTCTGTCCATGAACCTGCAGCAGTCTGGATAACCAGACCCCATGACTGGCATAAGAAGAGAAAGATTTTTGGATTATTTAGAGCAACAATAGGTCAATTTTTGCCATCAACTAGCATGTTTAAATTAAGCGCTGATAGAGCAACTGCTCGTATCGATGATGATAAAGCCAGGGAATATGTTAATAAGCAAAGAAAAGGGTTTATTGAAAGTATCAAAGAAACACTTTATGTGGAATCAAGTACTCATATTTTTGGTGTTATTGACTTAATTGCTGAGGTTTTCCCCAACAGCAATTTTATTTTTATTATTAGGGATCCAAGAACATGGATAAGATCCGCGTACAATGCTTTTGAATATGTTCTTTATTCAGTACTGGATTTTAGATTTTTCAAAGCCAGTGTCAGGGCTGTAGATTTTCCAGATGATCCATATTATTTTGAATGGAAGCATATGAGTAAGTTTGAAAAATACTGCTGGTATTATAATTTTCTTAATTCCTATGTTATTGACAAAATGAAAGACAAGAAGAATTTCAAGATTATGCGTTTCGAAGATCTTTTCCACAATGAAAATAGAACAGGTTATTTTGACGAGATGCTCCAATATGCTACCAATGTCAATCATTCACAAAAATTCAATTATTCTTTGAATGAGGACATGCTTGATAATAAGGTTCATTCAAGATCAAAAAAAGGTTTGTTAGGACACTGGACAACATGGAGTGAAGATAAAATAAAGATAATACAAAAACACTGTAAAAGATGGTTTGATGAATATAACTACGGTAAAGAGCCAAATTGGGGCACTGATTACAGAGCAGAAATGTAATCTATTTTCCTGTAGTTAACTTCGATAGATCTTTGAATAGACTAGGAAATTAATTCAAGCATGATAGTTAATTTAGTACTTTCTGCGCTTTATCTTTCCTTACTATTTGGTGAAAGAATTTGATTATCCAAAGATCCTGGCTTTTAACAAGTTATGTCGTTTTATATTTGTAATGATATAATTTTGAAAACCTACTTGCCAGGTGATTATACAATGATACTAAATGTCTCAAATTATAATCTGAGAGATTTCATTTTATATTGTCAGAAATATGGAAAGGAACATGATGACTCTTTTATCCCTGGAGAAAACTTTATTCCAGATGACGACCATCCTTCATTCCTGTTGAAGAATAGTAGTGATGAGATAATTGGTGCTGTTAGCCTGTTGCTTGAAGAACCCTTCAGAAAAGCTAAGAAGGGCAGATTTACAATTTTTCACTGTATTGAAGAGACAATTGATAATTATCGAAAGTTGCTTAATGTAGTTCTCCCGTATGCTGCAGAACTTGAAAAACTTTATCTTTTTGTGCCTAAAAAGAAATGTATTGAGGAGATACTTAAGGAAATTGGTTTTGCCTTTGAAAGACAATCATATTTGATGAAACGGGAAAGTGATAATGTTCCATCAATAAAACTACCCGCTGAATATTTTTTCAAAGCATTCGATTTGAATAAAGATGCTGAAATTTATTGTGACATAATTAATAAGAGCTTTTCGAATATGGCAGGTCATATTGATATTGATCCTCTAAACCTTAGAAAGCTTTTAAAGAAAACGGAAATCCCCGATAATGGAATACAATTTTTATGCCATGAAGGAATTCCCATTGGGATTGTATTCACTGAGTTTGATGAATCTCTTGAAGATAGCATTTCAATAGGGCCAATTGCTGTTCTGCCTGAATATCAGAGGAAAGGGCTTGGAAGAATTCTCTTGAGAAAAGGAATAGGTATTGCGAATTCAAATGGCTATGATTCATGGCTTTCTGTAAATGCAGAAAATAAAAAGGCTGTGAAACTTTACCTTTCTGAAGGATTCAAGATTATCGATCATAGAAAGTGTTATCGGTTTTTAGTTTTAGGTACATAAAATTCGTTGTTGGCTGTTAGGTGAGAACAAAAGTGCTAGACGCTCGAAGAGTGACGCTTGGAGTCGCTTGATGATACATTCGCTCAAAGGCGCTCAGAGAGAGCTAGTACTTTAGAACACGAGAAGGATCGAAGTGACGAGAATCCGAGAACCCGAGAAAGTGCACACACCTCCCCGCTTCGCGGTACTCCTCTCTGAGAGGAGAATAAAAAGATAATAAAATCGTAGTTGGCTGTTAGGTGAGAACAAAAGTGCTAGACGCTCGAAGAGTGACGCTTGGAGTCGCTTGATGATACATTCGCTCAAAGGCGCTCAGAGAGAGCAGGTACTTTAGAACACGAGAAGGATCGAAGTGACGAGAATCCGAGAACCCGAGAAAGTGCACACACCTCCCCGCTTCGCGGTACTCCTCTCTGAGAGGAGAATAAAATAACGAGAATCCGAGATTCCGAGAGTAAAACACGTCCAACGCTGACGCTTGGTCCATCGTCCAGCGCTTGTTATTACAAGCTTCGTCCATCGACGGTTCATAAAACCATTGATTTTCGCCTTGGGGGACAGGCGGATATGCTGCTTGAAGAACAGCAGGATATGCGAGCTGCGCTCGGATTTGCGCCTGCGGCGGTTAAAACCTTTAAAATTCTAAAAACACGTGAACCGTTATCCGTTTTCCGACTGATTCTTCATTTTCGCCCCCTATAAGATTGGGAGATTATAATTCGGTATAATTAATGTTTTTAGAAAAAGACGCTAATTATTGAGACATGGGGATTTGCGGAAATAATAGAAAATTTGTTAACTGTAAGTTTACATGACCGAATGGTCATGTTTATTTTTTATTGTTTATGTTTAGTGTAAGATATGACTATATAGTCATGTGACCGATAAGTCATAAAAGAGGTGATGTTTTTTGCCAAAGGAAACTTTTTTCAATCTATCTGAAGAAAAGGGAAAAAGAGTAATTGATGCTGCAATTGATGAGTTTGCAGATTATGGTTATTCACGAGCGAGAATAAATGAGATTGTTAGGAAAGCTGCAATTCCAAAGGGGAGCTTTTATCAGTATTTTGAGAATAAGAAGGATTTGTTCAAGTATGTTGTTGACCTAATCTACGAAAAAAAGATGAAACTAATGTCAGAAGTTATGGATGATTTAGAAGATTCTGATATTTTCAAAATTTTGAAGGTTATGGTAGATTCAGCTATCAAAATGGCAGAAGACAATCCTAAATTATCGCAAATAAATGATTCTTTGATAGCTAATCCTGATTTGCTTAATGAAATATTGGAAGACTACAAACCGTCAAGCAATGAATTCATGAGAACCCTTATAAGAAAAGGAATTGAAAATGGAGATGTAACTCCAGATATTGAGCCTGATTTTACCGCCAAACTTATTACCGGTTGCATGTTAGTGCTTGGAGAAGAAGTTAGATCAGCAGATAAATACAGTTTGAACGAAGAAACAAGGAAAAAATTCAGTTCACTTATTGAATTTATCAAGAATGGTATAAAAAGGAGAGAAAAAGATGATTGAGGTTAAAAATCTGTATTACTCTTATGCGAAAGATGATAAGTATGCGGTTAACGGAATTTCTTTTGAAATAAAAGAAGGAGAAATTTTTGGTTTTCTTGGGCCAAATGGAGCAGGAAAATCAACAACTCAGAAAATTCTTACAGGTTTATTGAGCATTCAAAAGGGTTCAGCAAAGGTCAACGGAAAAAATATGGATAAACCTGATGAGGATTTTTATAATTCCATAGGAGTTTCTTTTGAGCAGTCAAATCTGTACAGAAAACTAACTGGTTATGAGAATCTAGAATATTTTCGTCGAATGTATGATGTTGAAACTGCTGATCCCGTGAAGCTTTTAGAAATGGTCGGTTTAAAAGAGGCTGCAGATAAAAGGGTATCCGATTATTCAAAGGGAATGCAACAACGACTGGTTTTTGCACGTTCATTAATTAACAAACCAAGAATATGGTTTCTGGATGAACCTGTTTCCGGTCTTGACCCGACAACTTCAAAAACAATAAAAGAAGTCATAAAGAAGGAAAAGTCGAAAGGTACCACGATTTTTCTTACAACACATAATATGCATATAGCAGATGAGTTATGCGATAGAGTTGCCCTTATAGTTTCTGGAAAAATATCTCTAATTGATTCACCCAGAAATCTTAAACTAAATTATGGAGAAAAGTATGTTGAGGTTGAATACCGCCAGAACGGGAATGTGAAAAGCGAGAAGTTTTCGTTGCTGAACGAGGACGAAAGAGAAAAACTTAATACATTAATTAAAAGCGGGAAAATAGAAACTATTCATTCAAAGGAAGCAACACTTGAAGAGATCTTTATAAGAGTAACAGGTGAGGAGTTGAGATAATGAGGCTTCTTACCAATACTTTTAAGGAAATCAAAATTGGATGGAGAAACTACTATTTTCTTCTTGTTTTTGGATTAATTATTGGATATTACTTATTTGTTACCTTTTTAATTCCTGAAGATCTGTCGCTCAGTCCAGAGGTAGTTATTCTCAATGAAATGGAAATTGAAGATGCAATAGATGAAAACTTTCTAGCGAAGGAAATGGAAAGTGATAATGTTTTTCCCGTTGAAAGCAGAGAAGAATTAGAAAAACTAATGAACAGGCGTTTCAACAGTTTTGGAATAATAGTGAAAGGCACTGTTGATATGCCTTTAATAGAAATAGTTTTTCAGGGTCATGAAAGTCAAGAAACCAGGGAATTGCTGAAGCTTTCTATTCTTAGTAGTATGGGGTTAGATTCTCAGAGTAGTGATTTGTTTAATGTGAAATTCTTAGAAAACGAAGATTCAGTGGATGAAAATATCCCATTTAATAAGTCCATGTTACCCATATTGTTGATGTCTGAAGCCATAATGATGGGAATGGTTCTTGTGTTTTCAATGGTTTTTGAAGAGAAATCTCAGGGAACTATAATTGCTTACAGGGTTACACCGGGCAGGATATGGGAGTATTTTGGCTCTAAGGTTTTTCTTTTTGTAATATTGGGAGTAATTTTTACCCTGGCATTCACTCCTTTGATCGTTGGTCTTAACGCCAACTATGGTGAACTGCTTTTGATAACTATTGTAGGTAGTTTTTTCTCTACATCTGTGGCACTGATATTTGCCAGTTTTTATGACAATTTATCTCAATCTTTTGTGACTATTGTTGTGTTGAATCTCTTATTTGTCTTGCCGATGATTTCTTACTATATTGAAGGTTTTTCGCCCTGGTACATAAGGATAATACCAACATATCCATTACTGTTCTCTCTCAAAGGAGCTGTTTTTCCTGATTTGAATATTCAGGTACAACCAGGGCTCTGGGTTATTGCCATTGAGAGCCTTGCTGCCTTTTTAATAGCAACCATGGTATATAAACACAGGATTAAAGCTAATTAGGAGGATATTATGAGTATAAGAAGGATATTTAATATATTCAGGCTTGATTTAAAAAACAGTCAGCGAGACAAGATAATGATTTATATATTCATTGCACCGGTTCTACTGGCAATACTCTTCAAAATAGTCTCTCCTGATTTTCAGAATATTTCTATCAAGTTTGTTGTTCTGGAAAATGATACCAGAATTGCTGAACAACTAAATAAATATGGACAGGTTGAAGTTGTTACTGATTACTCCAATATGGAAGAAGTTGTTGCCCGCGAAGATGAAACAGTGGGTGTATATACTACAGATGATGGGGAAATTTCTTTGTTATTGCAGGGAAACGAATCTGAACAAACAAGAGAGCTTGCGAAGCTTTCTTTAACAGGATTTATGATGAATGGATTTGTCAGTGATATAGAAACTTCAGATTTGGGTAAAACGCTACCACCTGTTATTTTACTGGGTTTTAGTTTTACTGTTATCCTTTCGTACACACTTGGGGGTTTGGTAATCGGATTCAGCATTATTGATGAAAAAGAAAGTGAGGCTATGAAGGCATTGATGGTAACTCCTATCTCCAGAAACGAACTAATTGTTGGAAGAAGTATAGTGGGAATTGTGGTGCCAGTTATTCATGCATTGCTTGCTGTTCTTATTTTTGGAGTTACTGGAATAAACTTGATTCAGCTTATAGTCATCACGATAATAAGTTCAATAATAGGTATAGTACTTGGTTTTTTCATTGGTGTGATTTCTTCTAATCAAATGACTGGAATAACAAACATGAAAATAAGTGTTTTATTGTTGTTTTTGCCCGTTGTAGTATCGCTGATTTTACCTGAAAATCAGCATATTTTTCTTTACTGGGCTCCCACTTACTGGTCGTTTTCTGCGATACGGGATATTCTAACGCAGAGTATAGGCTGGACAGAACTTAGTTATAAGATGTTGTGGATTGCAATAACTACAGGCTTACTGTTTATCTTTATATGGAAGAAAATCAGAGCAGGATTGAAAACTTATTTGCATTGAGCATCGAGATCGGCATCTAAAATTACATTCACCGAATAAACCATCTGACGCTCGGAGAGTGACGCTTGAAGACGCATCCTTTGGATGCTCACGACGCTTGGAGTCGCTACGCTCAAAGAGGCTCAGACAGAGCAAATACTTTCAAACACGAGAAGAACCGAAAACACGAGAATCCGAGAACCCGAGAGAAATACAATAAATACTAAAACACGTGAACCGATTGGAGCGCGCTAGACGATCGGAGAGAGAGGCTTGCAGCCACTCACTGTGTTTGCTCAAAGGCGCTATGAGAAAGCAAATGCTTTTTATAACAACTGAATCGTGAACGGTTGATGTGCAGTTTCAATGGGTGAATTACCGTTAATTCGTTATAATTATTTTGTGAGTTAATTATTGTATATAATTTAGTTTTTTACTGGAATTTGAAATGAAACAGGACATATAACATAGGTGCTGTGTTATATGTTTTAAGTAAGATATTTTTTTGGGATGCGCCAGGTTCCTGTGCCTAGTTTGCTTGCGATAATTTTTCCGGTTTTGATTCTTTTCTTAACAGCTGTTTGAGAAATATTAAGCTTTTTTGCTGCTTCAGGAACTGTCAGTAATTCATCCTCTGGCTCGTGCATTGTAAGTGTTCTATTTGATGATTCAATAATTGCTTCGTAAATTATTTCTTCCAGCTGATTGAACTCACCTTTATCTATAGCTGAAGATAAAGTTTTAATAGAGGGGAGCTTGTCTGCTTCAAATAATGTGACTATTCCTTTATCTGCTTTTTCAAGTGCTCTATAATATTGATCTATTTCACTTTTTTCAATTCCTTTGATAATGATATTTGTGTAGTTATTGGCTATAAGGATGAAGTTTATTATTAATCTCCCTACTATTCCATTACCATCATAAAAAGGATGTATGGCTTCAAATAATGCATGTATACGTGAAATAGCAGCATGCATGATGTAATTTTCTAATGCATGATTGATGTAATGAGACCACAGGGTTATCCATTTACCTGAATCGAAGGGTGGTTTTATAATTGCGTTTGTTATCTGAACAGGTCCTTTTCGAAACTGACCTGTAGTATAGTGAGTTGAAATACCCTTGTATAATTGAGAATGAAGCGTTCTGATAAGCAATACATATGGGGGGATTTCTTTAGAATTTCGATATTGTATTGCCATATCATAGAGAAACTGTGCTGCGCGGAAATAATTCAGAACCCTTTGATCAATATCTGTTGAATAATCTGATCGTTCTATCACTGCTTTAAGTTCCTTTTCATATGTAAAAATTCCTTCAATAGCAACAGAGTGTCTTGTTTCTGACCCCAACATATATAGCCACTCTTTGTTTGAAACATCTATTTTGGTAGCCTTTAAGAGTTCTTTCCTCCTGATTAGTTCATTTTCCGGTATGCTCATCTATTCACCTCAGGTTGCGCCAATTTTTACGCTTTTTCTTATACCTATTTATTATAGCAAATTACAAGAGGTTACGAATTACTGTGGAAAGACAATTCGAAACTTTCAAGTTAAAAATGAGATCCGAGACTCGACGAAAACCTTTTAAAAACGAGAGCCCGAGAGTGCGAGAAAGCGAGAGTAAAACACGTGAACCGTGAACCGTTTACCGTGAACCGACAGGTACAAAGACAACGTCCATCGTCCATCACTGACGTTTAGTCCAGCGCTCGTCTTGCGACTCCCTTGGTCCATCGACAGGTGCATAAACAATGATATGCGATTTGGGGAGCAGGCGGATATGCGTGTTGAGAAGCACATGGAAATGCGAGCTATACTTTAGCTCGCATTTTCGTTAAAACTTTTTATGTTTGAGAATAAGCAACCTACTTGTTTCTTTATTCAATTGGTTTGAAATGGATTACTTTGTCCATCAAAATTTCTTCATAC
>JAWODV010000067.1:0-2805 GCA_046483075.1 Kosmotogaceae bacterium
AAACTTTGATGGGCATGTCACCAACCGGATCCTCTTTTCCCGGCTTTGCAACTAAAGCAACTGCCTGAGAAAATTCTTCACTATCCTGTATATCCCGTTTATTATGCTGACAAAATGATTATGTAAAGAGGACTTTCCTTACCATCACAATATTAAATAAATACATCTTATTAATAATAATCTACTTTCCATAATATTTTAATCTATAATTGTATTGACAGCAATTCCGCTGTCAGTCTAAATAGATTAAATTATGGAAAAAGCAAAGGAAACTTATGAAGAAGTAATTTCTAAGACTATAGAATATCTTAGAAAAAGATTCTCGCGTGCAGACAACACATTGAAGATCTATAAACGCCATTGGGGAAAAGTGAAGAGTTATATGGACTCCCAAAACATCGAGGATATCGATGCGTCTGTATGTAGGGATTATCTTCTATATGAATTTAACAATCGTGATTTCAGTGAACTAACTAAAAGAGAGAAAGGAATAGTAAGTATTGTAAACATTTTAATTGAGTTTTTAGAGACAGGTGCAGTCCAAATCATGAAGGAACAGATTAATCTTGATGGCCCGATAGGAGCTTTGATGATAAAATACCTTGCTTTCAAAACAGAACAAAGACGTACCAATAAGACAGTTATTGAATACGAACGCCATCTTTCCCGGTTCCTACATTTTCTTAAAAACAATAACATTGAGGATATTGCATCAGTACGTCTACAACACATTCTCAATTATATTAGAAGTATAAGCCCCCGCACTATAACTGTTGCACCTACTTCCATTTTGGTATTGCGAGGTTTTTTCAAGTATTTGTATACTCAACAGATACTGGAAACGGATTTTTCATTTATGATCCCCAAGAGCAATTATAAAACTCAGGCCAAGTTACCATCAATTTATGCAAAGGAAGAAATTGAAAAACTGATAGCATCAATTGAAAGAAGTAGTATGGTTGGGAAACGTGATTATGCTATCATCCTGCTTGCCGCACGTTTGGGACTCCGAGCTTCTGATATAGCCAATCTCAAGTTTAATAATATATTCTGGGAGCAGAACTCTATTCGTTTTGTTCAATTTAAAACAGATAAGGAGATTGAACTTCCATTATTACCAGAAGTTGGGAATGCAATTATTGATTACCTGAAATATAGCAGACAACCGTCGGACGAACCTTTTGTTTTTCTTAGTGCATGCTCGCCTATTATCCCGATAACACCATTGGCAGTTGGAAGTCTTGTACATCGTGCTTTTGTCAAAGCTGGAATCGACATAAAGAACAGGCGACACGGTACTCATGCCCTACGTCATAGTCTTGCCGGACGGCTTTTGGAACGTCAAACAGTACTTCCTGTCATCTCAGAAGTGCTTGGCCACGAAAATACCGAATCAACTAAATATTATCTCCGTGTAGACCTGATTTCCATGAAACAATGTGCGTTAGATGTTCCTGAAGTATCAGCCTCATTTTATAATCAGAAAGGAGGAATCTTCTATGAGTAAGATTAATTTTTGGGGCATTTATGCTCAGTATATCAGACAATTTATAAAACTAAAAAGGGATCTCGGCTATAAATATCTTGAAGAAGAATATGTTTATCGACGTTTTGATCAGTTTACGATAGAAAGAGGAGAAACAGAAGTCGGTATTTCCAAGGAGTTAGCAGATAAATGGTGCGAGCGCAGGAATAATGAATCAGACACATGCAGATACCATAGATGCGTATGTATTAGTCAGTTATCTTCCTATTTGTGTAAATTAGGTATACGCTCCTATATCCCCAGACTTCCTCGTATTAAATCAACTTTTTCACCCTACATTTATTCGAAAAAGGAGATCGAAACAATTTTTAATGCCGCAGATTCACTTATCACACCTAAAAAAGTAATGAACTCGATAATTTTCATCGTACCAACTCTGATTAGACTTCTATATGGCACTGGTCTTCGCCTAGGAGAAGCTTTATCTCTTCTGAACAAGGATGTTAACCTGTCAGAAAACTATATATTGGTCAAAGACTCTAAAAGCGGGAAGCAGCGTTTAATACCAATTTCGGAGTCCCTCTCAGCGGTATGTCAAGACTACATCAATTATCGGAGAAAACTTCCCGTATTGCAATCCGATGATTGCCCATTCTTTATTTCCCTGAACGGATCCGCATGTTTACAGCCTGCCGTTTATAGGTACTTTCGGATTGTACTCAAAGCTGCAGGAATACCTTATATAGGAAAGGGTCAAGGGCCAAGAATCCATGATATTCGCCATACTTCAGCCTGTCATGCATTGGCGAAGATGGCCGAATCTGGCGTTGATCTGTATACTTCATTACCAATCCTGTCTACGTATCTCGGCCATCAGACATTAAACTCAACAAATAAATATGTAAGGCTGACTGCTGCGATGTATCCAGGACTGCTTAAAGACGTTGATATGATTTGCTTGAATGTATTTCCTAATATTGAAAACTATGAAACCGACTGATTTTGCAAAATATTTGACAGATTACCTCACGAGATACCTGCCTCATGAGCGAGGTTGCAGTTCCAATACGATTACAGCTTACCGGGATACCTTTGTCCTTTTCATAACCTATATGAATCAAGTCAGGAACATAAAGGCTGAGAAGCTATTAATGAAATCAATAACCAAAGCTTTTGTTGTTGAGTTCCTTGATTGGCTCCAGTCGGAACGGAAATGCAGTAATACAACACGAAACCTGCGGCTTGCAGCCTTACATTCCTTTTTTAAATATGTGCAATACCAAAATCCGGATAATTTGTATGCATATCAGGATATCATG
>JAWODV010000001.1:0-23647 GCA_046483075.1 Kosmotogaceae bacterium
TTGCGAGTTCTTTCAATGTTTTACCAAAAATTTCGCTATACGACACAAAGTTATGATCCTTAATATTCATTCCTGTTTCTGGATCAAGTTTTGATACACTGTGATAGGCATCTGGCTTTTCCTCGGCATATCCAAGTCCATTACCCTTTTTGGTTACAGCATGTACAACAAAGGCTTCATCGTACTTTTTCACAAGTTCAAAAAGCTCTACCAGATCCTTTATCCTGTTACCTTCTACAGGACCAATATAATTAAGTCCAAAATCTTCAAAGATATTTCTGCCCAGCATCGCATGTTTAATCCCGCTCTTAAGGTTTGATAGAAGATGTTCAACCCCCTTAAGCTTCATCGTTTCAAGAGATTCTCTAATCTCTTCCTTGATTTCTCTATAAAAGGGGTTCAATCGTAACTCATCAAGTTTAGAGGACAATAATCCTACATTTTTACTTATGCTCATACCATTATCATTTATAACAAGAATAATTTTTGAATTTAATTCACTCATTTGATTTAGAGCCTCGAGACTGGATCCTGATGTTAAGGCTCCATCACCAACCACAACAATGATTCTTCTGTAATCTCTATCCATTTCAAGCGCTTTTTCTATACCAAGTGCTGCGGGAATCCCTGTTCCCACATGACCGGCACCATAAACATCATATATGCTTTCGTCGCGCTTAACAAATCCGCTTATTCCATGCTTTTGCCTTAATGTTTTAAATGAATGATACCTTCCAGTCAAAAGCTTATGTGAGTATGACTGATGACCTGTATCCCAAATAATAATATCTTTAGAGGGATCAAATACTTTGTACAAAGCAATGGTTAGCTCAATTGTTCCAAGATTGGATGCTAAATGCCCCGAATTTTTAGAAACCACCTTAATGATGTAATCTCTAAAATTATCAGCAAGAGCGTTTAGTTCCGCGTAGGAATAATTTTTCATTTTTTTGAATAGAGGTTCTTCAGTTCTATCCATTATTCTCACCAAAAATCCCCTTAGTGGCATTTACAAGATGTTTAAACAATAAAGCTGTTGTAACGATTCCCACTCCACCAGGCACAGGGGTGATATGCTTAACTTTATCTTTTACCTCATCAAAGCTCACATCTCCAACCATTTTACCATTCAAAAAATTTATGCCTACGTCGATTACAGTGGCATCACTTCTTACTACTTTTTCAGAAACAAAGTTTGCTTTACCAACAGCTACTACAAGAATTTCTGCTTTTTTCATTTTGTCTTCAATTCTCTCTGTTCTTGAATGACAAACTGTTATCGTTGCATCTACACCTTTTTTAAGCATAAGCAATGCCAACGGTTTACCCACGGTAGTTGATCTTCCTACAATCGTTACGTCCTTGCCTTTAAGATCAATATCATAATAATTAAGGATTTCCATAACTGCTTCTGCAGTTGGTGGCTTAAATATAGGTTTCCCAAGAGCCAACCAGCCAAAATTTCTCGCTGTTCTTCCTTCAATATCCTTTTCAGCTTTTAGTTTTTCTGCTATTAGATCATGAGGAACATTTTTTAACGGATGCATCACCATTACTCCATCTACTGAATCATCATTATTAAGTTCTTCAATATCTCTTTCCGGTTCTTCTGATGCTTCCCGTTCTACAATTTCTAAGTTGAGTTTTTCGCCCTTTTTTCTTATGCTCTTCATATATGTTTTTGTAGCTTTATCGGGTTCACTTGTGTAAATCACCATTTTAGATTTCTTATCAAGCTTTTTTATCGACGTTTCTATCTCGCCATAAATTGAATCTGCCAGTTGTTCTCCGTTCAGAATTTTACTCATAATATCACCTCAAAACAAACCACTAATTGTTCCTTCTTCATCAACATCAATCTTGGTTGCTCCCGGTACTTTCGGTAATCCAGGCATAAGCAATATGCTTCCAGCAACAGCCACTATAAAACCAGCGCCAGCGGAAAGTGTAAGATCTTTAATATTAAACGTATATTCGCCCGGAGCGCCTTTTATTCCAGGCTTATCGGTAACAGAGTATTGTGTTTTCGCAACTATCACCGGGAGATTACCATATCCATGTTTTTTGAACAATCTTAATTTCTTTTTTGCAGAAGAATCATAATTGACATCGCTCGCCCTATAAATTTGTTTTGCCAATTTTTCAATCTTTTCTTCTGCTGGAACATCAAGAGAGAACAACGGTTTAAATTGTTTTTCTTTTCTGGTTTCAATTTCATCAATTACTTTCTGTGCTAATTTAAGACCACCTTCTGAGCCCTTTTCCCATACACCAGATGTCTCAAAAATCATATTGTTTTCTTCACACAATCTTCTAAATGCTTCTATTTCATTGTTTGTATCGTTGTCAAATTTATTTAAGGCAACTATAACAGGGATATTGTATCTACTCATATTTTCATAATGCACACGCAGATTTTCAAATCCCTTCTCCAATACCTGTAAATTTTCATTATCCAATTCTTTATCAGAAATTCCGCCATTAGACTTTAATGCACGTATTGATGCCACTATTACCACAGCGGAAGGGACAAAATCTCCAGTCTGGCTGACAAAATCCAGGAATTTTTCTCCTCCAAGTTCTGCACCAAATCCCGCTTCTGTTACAACATAATCACTTAGTTTTAATGCCATTTTCGTAGCCATCAATGAATTTGTTCCGTGAGCTATGTTTGCGAAGGGTCCACCATGAACAAAAGCCGGAGTTCCTTCTATTGTTTGAACAAGGTTTGGATTCAGAGCATTCTTTAGAAGAGCTGTCATGGCACCGTTTATTTCAAGAGATTCTGCTTTAATAAATGCTCTAGAATAATTCCTTCCAATCACAATATTACCAAGTCGTTCTTTAAGATCAGTAATATTAGTTGCAAGACATAATATTGCCATTATTTCTGAAGCAGCTGTAATTATAAAATTGTCTTCCCTGGGATATCCATTTGCATGTCCACCAAGCCCAATAATAATTTCTCTCAATGCCCTATCATTCATGTCCATAGCTCTTGGCCAATATACTCTTGTAGGATCAATTCCAAGTTCATTGCCAAATTTAATATGAGCATCTATAACAGCTGATAAAAGATTATGAGCCAATGATATAGCGTGCATGTCACCTGTGAAATGAAGGTTAATATCCTCCATTGGAAGTACCTGAGAATATCCTCCACCTGCTGCTCCGCCTTTAATACCCATTATAGGACCAACAGATGGTTCTCTTAATGTAACCATTGAGTTTTTGCCCAATTTGTTTAAAGCCATGGTAAGCCCTATGGAGTTGGTAGTTTTTCCCTCACCTGCACTAGTTGGGCTCATCGCAGTAACTAAAATAAGTTTACCGTCTTTTTCTCCTTTAAGTTTTTCAAGTAAACGATGAGAAACCTTTGCTATGTAATCACCATGAAGTGTTAGAGATGATTCAGGAATGTCCAGTTGTTTTGCAACTTCTTTTATTGATTTTAACGTCGCCTTTTGAGCTATCTCAATATCTTCCATGAAATACCCCCTTAAAGTTTCCTTTTTTCTTCATTTGCGTACTTTTTTGCTATTTTATCCAGCACACCATTTACAAATTTTCCATCCTGTTGAGTGGCATACATTTTTGCAATTTCAATGGCTTCGTTTAATGTAACTTCTATCGGGACACTGTCTTCATATAACAGTTCATAGGTTCCTAACCTTAATACATTCTTATCCACAGAAGCGAGTCGGTTTAATGTCCAGTTTGAAAGCGATTCATCAATTATCTGATCAAGTTGGCTTTTATTGCTAATTATACCAACCAAATACCTTTTCGCCAGTTCAACAAGATCTTTGTTTAAAAGAGAATACGAAAGCTCATTATCAAGATATTCATTGGTGATATCAAGGTCATCGTGAAAATCATATTGATATATTGCTCTAAAAACAATATCGCGCATCTTTCTTCTTCCGTATATTCGACCCTTATTATAGTTCATAGTTTCTCTTCAGAATATTTATTCTTCCGTTTCCTCCTCTTCTGATGGTTCCTGTTCCTCAACAACCTCTTCAAAAATATCCGATACTCTAACAAACACTTCATCAACCTTTATTCCGCTAAAATTTTCTACATCTTCTTTGATTTTCTTCTGAAGTTGTCTACAATATTCGGGTATGGACTCACCATATTTTACGCGTGTGTTGACTGTAATTTTAATTGCATTTATGCCTTCTTCACCTTCTTCTGTCTCAACTTCGATTTTTCCTCTGGCCTCTTTTTTCTTCTTTTGATTCTTTGTATCAATACCGTTGAACTCCATGTATGCGTGGATGGCTACATCTTTTATGACAACATCAGATATTTCTATTCTTCCCAATTCATTTTCTCCGTATTTCATATTCACTCCTCCTTATAAATTCTAGATATTTATGCTTTTTCAACATACTCACCTGTTTTGGTATTAACGCGGATTTTATCTCCATTTTCAATAAAAAAGGGTAGAGTAACCTTTAAACCTGTATCGCATATCGCGGGTTTCCCACTACCTGAAGCAGTGTCACCTTTAAAATTAGGTGCTGTGTCAACGACTTCAAGTACCACTGTATTTGGTAGAACCACATTTATTGGTTTACGGTCGTGAATCTGGAGATAAAGTTCCATGTTTTCTCTAAGATAATAAATACTGTCACCGACCATCTCCTCCTCAACGGGATACTGCTCAAAGGTCTCAAGATCCATAAAATAATAAAGCTTTCCATCTTTGTATAGATATTGAACTGATCTTAATATCAACTGTGCTTCTTCTACCTTGTCACCACTATTAAATTTAAACTCTCTTACATAATCGGTATCGACGTTCTTCAACTTGGTTCTTATTATTCCACTACCTCGTGCAGTAAAGTGCTTATTCACGTCAATCACAATATATATTTCATCGTCTATTAGTAAGGCCATACCCTTTTTTATTGAACCAACATCTATCAAATTTAAACCTCCCCAAAACCGCTACAATGATTTCATATCTCTATCGAGTGTTGTAAGAACTTCGCAATGTTTCTTCCTAATAACGACATCATCTTCAATTCGGACACCAAATTCATTTGGTATATATATTCCTGGTTCTATTGTAATAACAGCGTTTTCCGGTAGTGGATCTTCATTTCTTGAACTGGCACCAGGATTTTCATGAACTTCCATGCCCAATCCATGACCCAAACCATGTCCAAAGTATTCTCCAAATCCTTCATCTTCAATGATTTCTTGAGCCACTTTGTGTAAATCAACACCTTTAATACCCACTCTGGCTTCTTCTCTAGCCTTTCTTTGAGCCTTTTGCACAATTTCATAAACTCTCTTCATTTTTGGCGTTGCTTCACCTACCAAAAATGTTCTGGTAATGTCAGAACAATATCCATCTACCATGGCTCCATAATCAATAAGCACAAATTCCCCATTTTCTATTTTCTTGTCTGAAGGTGTACCATGTACAAGTGCGCTCCTCTTGCCCGAAACAACTATTGTTTCAAAAGAAGGTTTTCCACCTCTTCGATAAATTTCAAAATTGATCCTTGCAGCGACTTCATTTTCTGTATTCCCCCGTTTAATATATTGCATTGATGACTTAATCGCTTCCTCAGCCACAGTTACTGCCTTTTTTATCTTATTTATCTCGTCTTCTGTTTTAATTGAACGCATTTCTTTTATAATTTCATCAACTTCTATCTTACTAGTATCAAGGGGTTCAACATATTCCATAAACTGACTGTGAGTTATTCTTTCGGACTCATATCCCAGTTTGTTGACATTATTTGATTTAACTAAATCGGATAATGTTTTTTTCAGTTGTTCTTTTCCATCTGTATAGGGTATCAGTTCATATGTTGATTGTTTTTTAACCTGTGTAAAATATCTTGAATCTGTTATCACATATTTTCTATCCCTGGTTACAAACAGAATTCCAAACGATCCCGAAAATCCAGATAAATACCATGTTGTTGCCCTGTTACTACCTTCGAAATTATATATCAGTACTGAATCCAGATTATTTTCTTTCATTTTTTCTCTTAATTTTTGTAGTCTGCTTTCCATTTCTTACCCCCGTTAATATTTTCTATACATATGAAATTATATCACTCTGTTTCCTTATTGATTGTCAAACAACGTTGTTTGATCCCGGTGCATTTTCTTTTTCTTTTTTCTTTTTATTTTCGTTAGATCATCTGTCGACAAAACTTTGACTGTCTTGTCAATGGCACTTGTTTTAACAATTACTTTTAGAATCTCCGAAGCTCTTTCAAGCACTATCTCAGGCACACCTGCCAGTCTTGCCACTTCAATGCCATGCGATCTACTCGCAACACCCGATTTTAGTTTATGCAGGAAAATTATCTCACCATTCCTCTCCACGACCTTGATTGTCAGGTTATCAATGTTCTCATACATGGTAGATAATTCTGTCAATTCCGTAAAGTGTGTAGCAAATATTGTATGGCATCCTACAGCTTCATAAATGTATTCAGAGACCGCCCATGCAATACTGATACCATCAAAGGTGCTGGTTCCCCTTCCTACTTCGTCAAGAACGACAAGACTATTTTCTGTGGCTTTAGAAAGTATTGTTGCAGTTTCCATCATTTCTACCAAAAACGTTGAAACTCCTCCAGCAATATCATCACGAGCACCTATACGGGTGAAAACTCTATCATACACCGGCATAACAGCATCTTCAGCAGGTACAAATGATCCTATCTGAGCCATGATGACATTTAAAGCGACCTGTCTTATAAATGTTGATTTCCCACTCATATTAGGTCCTGTTAGTATGTAAAACGAATTCTCTTTATCAAATAAAACATCGTTGCTCACAAAATCATTAACGAAATTTTCAACCACTGGATGTCTGGAGTTTTTAAGATACATTTTTCTTTCTTTGGAGAAAAGAGGTCTGCTGTACTTTCTTCTTTTTGCGATAAAAGCAAATGATTGAAAAACGTCCAGCTCAGACAATAATTCGGCAACTCGCTTAAACTTTCTTAACGATTTAACAAGCTTACCACATACTTCTTCAAAGATTTCACGTTCAAGCTCGTCAATTCTTTCAGTAGCACCTAAAACTTTTTCTTCAAATTCTTTTATTTCAGGTGTGATATACCTCTCAGCATTAACGAGTGTTTGCTTCCTTGTAAAATAATCGGGCACCTTATTGATTTGACCTTTAGGTACTTCTACAAAATATCCGAAAACCTTGTTGTATTTAACCTTTAAATTATTAATTCCACTTTTTTCTTTTTCTTGCCTCTCGAAATCTTTTAAGCGTTTTTTTGAATTGCTAAGCAATTCCCTGAGCTCATCGAGTTCTTCATTAAAACCATATTCAATAACTTCACCACTTCCTATTGTTGATGAAGGTTCTTCCGTTATCCCCTTTTCAAGAAGAGATAGTTCTTCATTTACAACGGGGAAATTTTCTACCATTTCTTCAAAAACACTCATTGCTTTCAACTGTTCGATAATTTCAGGAAGTATTTGAAGTGTTCTTCTCATCGACTGCAAATCTCTTGGAATGGCTTTACCTGTTGCCAATCTAGATACTATACGCTCAATGTCATAAACTTCCTTGAGATAAGTTCTTATATCATTCAAGACATCATCTTTATGATATAGAGATTCAACAAAATCCAGTCTTTTTTCAATTTCTTTTCTATCATTTAAGGGATTGAGCAGCCATTCCTTGAGCTTTCGTGAACCCATAGAAGTAGATGTAGACTTTAATGAATCGTAAAGAGACCCCTTTTTCTTCGACGGAAATAATGAAAGATTTTCAATGGTATCACTATCAAGATACATTTTATCGGAACTCATCAAAGGACGTGGATAATTGAGATGCTTTAACACATCAAGATGAGTCCCTTCAAGATACTTAAAAAGTGCTCCAAGTGCAATTATTTCTTCTCTTGAAAGCTCAAGAAATTCAGGGGAAACGATATCGTAAAAACTCTTTATATATTCGATACTGGAAGAATAGGCAAAATTCCAGTTTTCAAGGTATTCCGTAAAAATGTCACTGTTTGCAGGAACAACGTATTTTTTACTTTCTTTTAGATTTTCCTGTAATACTAATTGAGAAGGATTTAGTTTGCTGATCATATCAGAAATTTCTTCAGACTCTTCCGATGTCGCTATTCCCAGATCACCTGTTGAGATATCAGCTGCTACAAGTGAATATTGATCATCAAAAAATGTAACAAGCAGAATATAATTGTTCACTTCCGAGCTTAGCAAATTTTCCTCTATGATGGTTCCAGGAGTTATTATCCTAGTAACTTCTCTCTTTACAAGCTTTTTACTCTTGGAAGCCTCTTCTACCTGATCGCAAATTGCGATTTTGTATCCAGCTTCAATCAATTTTTTTAAGTACTGATCAATGGAGTGATATGGTACACCCGCCATTGGATATCCATTTCTGGAAGTAAGGACAATCTGTGTTGCCTCCGAAAGCAATTTTGCATCTTCAAAGAAAGCTTCGTAGAAATCACCAAGTCTGAATAAAAGGAGGGCGTCTTCATATTTATTTTTAATATTTTGATATTGTTCCATCATTGGGGTTAAATTTTCGTTCATGTTAACACTCCAAAATAACGATAAAAACCGGCGCCAGGCGCCGGTAGGACGTTATTTAACTAGTTACTTCTTCGTTGCGCTTTTTAATTTTTTATGTTCAATAACCTTATCAATGATTCCATATTCAACCGCGTCTTCAGAACTCATAAAAAGATCTCTGTCTGTATCGTGTTCAATCTTTTCTTTGTCCTGGCCTGTGTGCAGGCTCAATATTGTGTTTAATTGATCTTTGATTGTCAGAAGTTCTTTTGTTCTTATTTCAATATCTCTAGCACTTCCTTCAGTTCCACCCCATGGTTGATGGATCATAATTCTTGAATGGGGAAGTGCAAAACGTTTATTTTTTGTTCCTCCAGCGAGTATTATAGCTCCCATTGATGCAGCCGTGCCGATACATATCGTTGCAATATCAGGTTTTACATACTGCATTGTGTCGTAAATAGCCAGTCCTGGATTTACAGATCCACCAGGGGTATTTATATATATACTTATATCCTTTTCAGGATCTTCTGATTCAAGAAATAGAAGCTGCGCCACAATTATGTTAGATATTTCGTCGTCAATAGGCCATCCCAGGAACACTATTCTTTCGCTAAGTAACTTTGTGAAAATATCGTAAATTCTTTCTCCTTTTCCTTTGTTCTCTACTACATAAGGTACTACTGGCATGTTTTTAAATCCACCTTTCTTTAAACCTCTCAGTCAATATTGTCTTTACTATCTTCACTGAACAATTTTCCAATAAGCTTATCTGGGGGGAGAAAAGAAAACATTATGTGTCCGCTTTCAGTTATTAAAACAGATCTTGTCCTTTTTCCAAAGGTCAGGTTCACTGTTTTTCCAGTTTCCATTCCATGTTGTTTTAACCGTTTTACGATAGAGTTTTCTATGGGCAGTACTGCAAGAATTTTATCGGTTATTATAAAGGAATCAAAACCGATATTTACAATCTTTGGCATGCCTTCTTCCTCCCTTCAGCAAACAGTGTTATTATAACATATGAGGGCATTTTGGAGGTGTTTTATGGCTTTCGAAAATGAAAATTTAATTGATACTGCAAAAATTACTGTAAAAGCTGGCAGTGGCGGCGATGGCGCCGTTTCATTCAGAAGAGAAAAATTCCTTCCCCACGGTGGCCCTGATGGAGGCGATGGAGGAGATGGTGGCCATGTTTTTATAATGTCAACAACAGCCAAAAACACCCTTAACGAATTCAAATTTAAAAAACAATTTAAAGCCGAAAAAGGAGAAAATGGCAAGGGTGCAAAAATGATAGGCAGTGATGGAGAGGATATTATTATAAAAGTTCCCGTGGGGACTGTGATTTACGACAAAAGAACAGGAGAGCAACTTGCTGATTTTGATGAAGCAAATCAAATAATCTGTGTTGCCAGAGGTGGTAAAGGTGGAAAGGGAAACACCCATTTCGCTGATGCTGTAAATCAGGTCCCGAAAATCTCTGAAAAAGGTGATCCAGGAGAAACAAGAGTACTTTCATTGGAACTAAAACTACTTGCCGATGTTGGAATAATTGGCTTTCCCAATGTAGGTAAATCAACATTAATTTCACGAATCTCCAATGCAAAACCAAAAATAGCCAACTATCACTTTACCACCCTCGTTCCCAATCTGGGTGTTGTTAAAGTTTCAGCTCACACCGGTTACATCGTTGCTGATGTTCCTGGCTTAATAAAGGGAGCTCATACTGGTGCTGGACTTGGAGACACCTTTCTAAGACACGTTGAAAGATGCAGTTTGCTTATTCATATTATTGATCTCTCTGAATCTGAAGGTAGAAAAGCTGATGAAGATTATTTTGATATCAGAAATGAACTTGAAGCTCACAGTAAAAAGCTTGCAAAGAAAAATGAAGTAGTTGTAGCGAATAAATGTGATATTTTGTCTGAAGATGAAATAGATAAAAAGGTAAAAAGTATAGAAAGTAAGATTAATAAAGAAATTTTACCTATCTCCGCGGTAACCGGGTTTAATATAGATGAGCTAAAAAAGGAGATCATTGAGCACCTTAGAAAAACCAAAACGTTCTATCAGCGATTTCGTAAATCCATTTTATCAGATGTTGAAAAACCAAAGGTAAGGCCTATTTCAAGATCAATACCTGAAGGAGATGTGATAAAAATCTCCAAAAATTCAAAGGGTTATTATATTGTTGAAGGACCTCTGGTTGATTATTTCACGGATAAATTCAATATGTCCGAAGGTAAAGAAGAATTTGTAATAAGGAAACTTGAACAACACGCACTTACTGAAAAGTTAAAGAGTAAAGGTATTCAAGAAGGGGATACGGTGGTAATAAATGACAGAGAGTACGAATTCAAAGAATAATAATATCGGGGTTTTTGGTGGGAGCTTTGATCCTGTCCATAATGGTCATCTAATAATTGCATCATACGCAGTTGAAAATTTTTCACTGGATACATTGTTTATTGTTCCCACATATATCCCTCCACATAAAAAGAGCACATTTGCCCCTTTCAATAAACGTCTAAGATGGCTAAAAACTGTTTTTTCTGATGTTGATAATATTGAAATCGATGCCTATGAAGGAATCAATAAAAGTGTTTCTTATACCATTAAAACGGTCAGGCATTTCAGCGAAAAATTCAAAACCAAACCTTTTCTAATTATTGGTGAAGATAGTTATAACGATATAAACAACTGGTACAGATATAAAGATATTTTTAATTCATCCAAGATATGCGTTTATCCGCGAAGAATGAACAATAACAAAAACAAATTGAAGACCAAAGAAGAATCAGTTGTTTTCTTTGAAGCACCATTAATTGACATCTCATCATCCTTAATTCGCCAACGAATTTTGAATAATAGAAGTGTTTTTGGCATGTTACCATGCAAAATAAGCAAAGAGATTGTCGAGTTCTATGAAAAAAATTTATGAAATAGGACAGGCTCCCCTGGCCGGATATACCAATGAAGCGATGAGAGAGATTGCTCTTGAACATTGTGCTGACTTTGTATTCAGCGAAATGTTGAGCTGTGAGAGTATATTACAGGACAATAAAAATGTTCTCAAAATTGTTCCAAATAAACCATGCAGAATACAGCTTTTTACAGCCAGACCTGAATACATTGCTGGAGCAGCAAAGAAACTTGAAGAAATTGCCACATGGTTTGATATAAACGCGGGTTGTCCTGTAAAAAAGGTAATTAAGAAAGGTGCAGGCAGCGCCTTATTGAAGGATCTTGATCGACTTAAAAGAATGATTCGTAACCTTAAATACATAGCTGAGGTACCCGTATCTGTAAAAATAAGGTCAGGATGGGATAGGGACGAAATTGAAAAGATAATCGTTGAGCTTGCAAAAGAAGAACCCGATGCATTTTTTATTCACGGCAGAACTCAAAAACAAGGTTTTTCCGGTAAAGCCAGCTGGAATGTAATTAATAAAGCAGTAAGAATACTGGAAGATTCAGAAATAAAGGTTTACGCTTCTGGCGATTTATTTACCCCCGAAGACATAAAAATTGCTCTTGAAGAATACGGAATAGATGGTGTTATTGTCGCAAGGGGCGCAATTGGAAATCCCTGGATCTTTTGTCAAACAAAGGAGCTTATGGAAAAAGGTTATTATAAACCAGTTGAATATGAAACAAAATTAAGAACCTTCGAGAAACATCTAAAATTGCTAATAGAAATATTTGGTGAAAGAAAGGGCATTTTTGAATCAAGAAAATTTTTTACAGCATATACAAAAGGCCTGAAAAACAGTAGAAATATGCGTTCAAAATACATGACGTTAATAAACATTGAAGATATATATGAGTTTTTGTCACAGTACATCAACGAAATAAAAAGAAATTCAAACAGGAAACAATCCAGAAGCCTTTAGTTGCTAATATCAAAATTTTCATAATATTACTATTTGTTTTAAACTTATAGTGATACCAAAAAAGGAGGTAGTTATCTTTGAATAATACAATGAGAGCTTTAGTAAAGGAAAAACCAGAACAAGGCTTTAAACTGAAAAATGTACCAATTCCTGATGACCTTGCTCCTAATGAAGCCCTTATAAAAATTAGTAAAGCTTCAATTTGTGGAACCGATCTTCATATATATGAATGGAATGAGTGGGCTCAACAAAATATCAAACCCCCTCAGATAGCAGGACATGAATTTACCGGAGAAGTAATAAAAACAGGCACTAATGTTTCACTTATTTCAAAGGGCGACATCGTAACTTCTGAAACACACATACCATGCAGAAAATGTCTTCAATGCAAAACCGGAAGGATGCACATCTGCAAGAACTTGGAAATCCTTGGAGTACATAGAGATGGTGCTTTCGCAGAATACATTAAGGTTCCCGAAATTGTGTTATGGAAACTTCCCAAAGATTTTCCAGAAAAGTATGCATCAATAATGGAACCCTTTGGAAATGCCATACACACATGTTTCGTTGAAAACCTGGCAGGTAAAAATGTTCTGATTACAGGTGCTGGACCAATTGGTTGTATGGCGGCATCTATTTCAAAAGCAGCTGGCGCAGCCAAGGTTATTGTTACTGAAATAAAAGACTACAGAAAAGAACTTGCCTGGAAGTCAGGATCAGATTACGTGTTGGATCCCACCGATGTTAATATTCCCGATTCAGTAAAAGAATTAACCGATAAAAATGGAGCAGATATTCTGCTTGAAATGTCCGGTAATGAAACTGCATTTATTGAAGGATTGAAATCATTGACAAATGGTGGCACTGCATCTGTTCTTGGCGTTTTTCCCGGAAAAATTAGCTTTGATATAAATTCATTAGTTATTTTCAAAGGTATTAAACTCTACGGCATTACCGGAAGAAAGATGTTTGAAACCTGGCAAACTGCAACTGAACTGATAAAAAACAACAGGGTTGACTTATCTTCTGTGGTAACCCACGAACTAAAGTTAGAAGAATGGGAAGAAGGAATAGAAAACATGCTCAAGGGAAAGGCTGGCAAAGTTGTTCTTGACATAGAATAATTTACTGGAGGTGTTATCGTGTTTCAATTCACTGAATTTAAAGAGGAACTCAAGAATCTTAAAGAAAGCGGTTTGTTAAACAAAATCAGAACACTTGAAACTCCTCAGGGTGCATGGTTAAAAGTTGATGGAAAAAAGGTTCTAAACCTTTGCTCTAACAATTATCTTGGTCTGGCTTACGACAAAAGATTAAAGAAAGCAGCAAAAGACGCGATAGAAGAATGGGGCGTCGGTCCTGGAGCTGTAAGAACAATTGCCGGAACCATGACCATTCATGAAGAGCTGGAAAAGGCTCTTGCTACGTTTAAAGAAGTTGAGGATACCCTTGTTGTTCAGACAGGATTCAATGCGAATCAGGCTGTAATACCTGCAATAACAACAAAGGAAGATGCAATTTTATCCGACGAGTTAAACCATGCAAGCATCATAGATGGTGTGAGATTATCCAAAGCAAGTCGTTATGTTTGGAAACATAGAGACGCCAACGATCTCGAAAAAAAATTGGAGGAAGCAAAAATCGCCGGCGCGAAAAAAATGCTAGTAATAACTGATGGTGTATTTTCCATGGATGGAGACCTTGCCCCACTCCCAGAATTAGCTGAAAAATGTAAAAAATACAACGCAATTTTAATGGTGGATGACGCTCACGGTGAAGGTGTACTGGGCAGTCATGGAAGAGGTATAGCCCATTATTATGATGTTAATAACGATGTTGATATTGAAGTGGGAACCCTATCCAAGGCATTCGGTGTTGTTGGTGGTTTTGTTGCTGGAAGCAAGACACTTATTGATTTCTTAAGACAAAGAGCAAGACCTTTCCTGTTTAGCAGCTCCCTTTCACCCGCTGAAACAGCTGCTGCTCTTGAGTCCGTAAAAACATTAAGCGAAAGCGATGAACTCGTAAAAAAATTGTGGGATAATGCTGAATATTTTAAGAACAAGATGGAAGAACTGGGCTTTGATACAGGCCACAGTGAAACTCCAATTACACCTGTTATGCTATATGATGCAAAATTGTCAAGTGATTTCAGCGCAAAACTATTTGAAGAAGGAGTATTTGCACAATCAATAGGTTATCCAACTGTACCAAAGGGAAAAGCTCGAATCAGGGTAATGATAAGCGCAGCTCATTCAAAAGAAGATCTTGATTATGCTATAGAGAGATTTGAGAAAATTGGAAAAGAGCTTGGCGTAATTTAACCTTTGTGATAGTTAAAGAAACATAAAACGTTTTAAGTAGAATTTTGTATTAAAACTATTATGAATAACAAACATCTTGCAGAACATTATTCTGCAAGGTGTTTGTGTGAAATATTATATAGAAAAAAACCGGAGGATATATGATACTTAATGCTATTTTGCTTTTGATTGGAATACTGTTACTTGTAAAGGGCGCTGATTATCTCGTAGAAGGATCAGCCGCAATATCCAGAAAGCTGGGAGTATCAGAATTATTCATTGGTCTAACTGTTGTTGCCTTTGGCACAAGTGCTCCGGAGCTTGCTGTAAGCATAAATGCCTCTGTAAAAGGTTCAGGGGGTATAGCAATAGCAAATGTTCTTGGTTCTAATATTGCCAATGTTGCGCTGGTAATGGGCTTCACGGCAATTATATCCCCGATTTCTTTCAGAAAATCAACCTTTAGATCTGAAATTCCCTTTGTAATTCTCGCATCGATTTCCACCGGCATGCTTTTGTTGAATGATAACTACACCCTTGATAGATTTGAAGCTGTTGTTTTACTTGCCTTTTTCATTATTTTCATGGACTACCTGTTAAGTATGGCCAAAAAAGACAGAAAATTCCAAAGGGATCTGGTTGCCCAGGGAGTCGATAAAGAAGATCTTTCCAGATTGGAGAAAAATACCGCCTTAGCATGGATTTCCACCATTGGCGGAATATTGGCTGTGGTTCTTGGAGGAAATCTTGTAGTTAACTCTGGCACATTTTTGGCCAAGACTTTCGGTGTTAGTGAAACACTCATCGGTGTAACTATTATCGCAGTGGGTACTTCCTTGCCTGAACTTGTTACAGCAATAACTGCTATAATTAAGAAATCTCAGGACCTTGCTGTTGGAAATATTCTTGGTTCAAATGTATTTAATCTACTTCTTGTTCTTGGAACAGCTTCCTCAATAAAAACAATACAGGCAGATAGACCTGTATTGATAGATATTGTTGTAGCAACTGCATTAGTCATTCTTTTGCCAATTTTCAGCTTCAAAAGGAAAAAAATGGGTCGCGTTGGTGGAATTATTCTGTTCTCAATTTATGTGTTTTACATTTACAACAGTATTATATTGGGCTAAGCTGATTAGTATTCACGAAATCATTTATTCCAGCGGAAAACACTATTAACAGGTTTCCGCTTTCTTCCCGTAATCTCATCTTTCTGCTGCTTTTTGTCAAGTAAAGAAACTTCACCCTGATAACCAATTGCAATCACCGTTATCAAAACGGAATCTTCTGGTAAATCAAGCTCTTTTCTAAATTTCTTTGGTTTATATCCAGCAACAGGGTGTGCTATCAAGCCCATTTTTGTAGCCTGCATTTGCAGTAATCCCACTGCAAGACCGGTATCAAATAGATAATATTCACGGTTATCACTGAGGTTGCAATCATCTTCCTGTGTGGAATAAACGATAAGTAGTACCGGTGCTCTACGCATCCAGCTATTCCCTTCAGGGATATATTCATGCAATTTCTCAAGTGTGGCTCGATCATCTACAGCAACAAATCTCCATGGTTGTTTGTTGAAACACGACGGTGCAAGATGAGCAGCTTTAATTAACTGCTCAATGTCCTTTCTTGAAACCTTTTGTTTTCTGAAAGATCTTCTTGCCCGTCTTAAGATAATGAACTTACTTATGTATTTATCTTTTCTTATCACACTTTCCGCTTCATTAATTATTTCACTTATTTGAACCTTATTTTCTAAAGATTTCCAAAATCTTCTTTTTATGCCCCAGCGGTCGTATAATAGTGCAATGTTATCTTTAACATCGTTAACGTGTATTCCAAGCTTTACGAGTTCATCTTGATTTTCCAATGATAATATCGTTAAAGAATATTTACTTGACTTTTTTAGCTTTGATATTTCTTTTGGTGACAATTCACTAACAACCAAAAACCTTAAATCATGACTGTTAAAAGCTTCAATTTTGTTATCAAAATAACTCAATAATTCTCTGTGCTCTGAAGAATCAATATTTTTAATATACAGAATAATTGAATATCTACCCTTTAGGATTTCGCCATTAATTACTCCGTTATTCTCATTTTTTAAAGAAAAACCAGATGAAATTCTAAATAAATCAGTCAAACCATCATCTCTTGAACTCATTCAGCAGATCCCTCAAATGTTTCTTCTCTTCATTAATGACTCTTTCAAGAGCACCTTTTTCAGGAATATAATCAATTAATTCTGAATAAAAAACTATACTGTCCTTTTCAACATTTATTGCAATACGGACCGCCTCATCCAGATTATCAGGAGGATTATCCACATTATTATCAGAAAATACAGAGACTTCTGCGAGACTTTTCAGGTATCCAGCGACCTCATCATCAAATCGATTACTTTTTTCATCTGATTCAATTTTTCCAAGAATTTTCCTGAATATTTCACCATGTTCTCTTTCTTGCTCTGCCAGTCTATTAAAAAGCTCTTTTTTTTCTCCTTCAGTTCTTTCGGCAAGCTTGTTGTAAAATGAATACCCTGTACCTTCAACTTTTAGTGCTATACCCAATAATTCCTGAATATCTATCATTTCTCAACCTCCTACTTAATTAGAATTAATATAATTATAGCATTCATATTTTCACTACTAAAAAGCATTGATCTTTGCTTTAATGAACACGTTAAAATGGTATAATAAACGAAAAATGGAGGTGATATTGTGTTGAGGGAAGTTAAAACTGAAAAGGCCCCTTTACCGGTTGGCCATTATTCTCAGGGCATAATTAACGATAATTTGCTCTTTGTGTCCGGCCAGATACCCCTCGACCCCTCTACAAACAAGTTGGTAAAAGAATTTGATGATGCATGCATACAGGCTTTAGACAATATGTTAGCTGTTGTTGAAGCTGGAGGTTCTTCTCTAAAACAGATTATCAACATTAAAATATATATAACAGATATAAGTCTTTTTGCCAAATTCGACGAGATATATAAACAATATCTTGGAGATCATAGACCCGCAAGGGCAGTTATAGGTGTTTCAGAACTTCCAAAAAAAGCCCAAATTGAAGTTGAAGCCATAGCTGCCATTAAAGATTAGATTGTTAAGGAGGATTAATATGAACTATATTGTGGAGTTACCTGATGGATCAACAATGGAATTTGATCATAAAATTACACCAAAAGATGTTGCCCTTGAAATTTCCAAAGGGCTTGCCAGAAGAGCAGTTGGCGCAAAAGTTAATTCGCAATTGTGGGATTTGAATAAAACACTACCAGAAAAATCAAAAGTAAAACTAATCCTGGATAACGATGATGAAGCCGCTGAGTTTTACAGACATACAATGTCACATATACTTGCCCAGGCAGTAAAAAGAATTTATGGTAAAAATAACGTAAAGCTCGGGATAGGTCCTGTCATTGAAAATGGTTTTTACTACGATTTCGATCTTGGAGAAATTAGTATTTCAGAAGAAGATTTAGAAAATATTGAAGAAGAGATGAGAAAAATAATCAAAGAAGACCTCCCAATTGAACGTATTGAAATGAACAAGGAAGAGGCCATAGAGTATTTAGAGAAACTGGATGAGCCATACAAGATTGAACTTGTAAAAGGACTTGACTCAGATACAGTCACGTTTTACAGACAGGGAGAATTTGTTGACCTATGCAGGGGACCGCATATGCCCTCAACCGGTTCTATAAAGCATTTTAAATTGATATCTGTCTCCGGAGCATACTGGAGAGGTGACGAAAGGAACAAAATGTTGCAGCGCATATATGGCGTCGCATTTCCAAAAAAAACCCAGTTAGATGATTATCTAAAGATGATCGAAGAAGCCAAAAAAAGAGACCACAGAAAACTCGGACCGCAACTTGGCTTATTTATGATTAATCATGAATTTGCTCCAGGTATGCCATTGTTTCAACCCGGTGGTACAGTAATATTAAACGAACTTATGGAATTTTCAAGAGAAATGCATAAGAAGGATGGTTATAGCGAAGTAACGACACCACATTTAATGAATCGCGAGTTATGGTTGAAATCCGGTCATTGGGATCATTACAGAGACAACATGTTCTTTACAGAAAAAGAAGAACAAGAATACGCAGTGAAACCCATGAACTGTCCGGGTCATATTTTAATTTATAACTCAGACACAGTCAGTTATAAGAACCTTCCTTTAAGGATGTTTGAGTTTGGCAAGGTACACAGATATGAAAGAAGCGGCGTGTTACACGGATTATTCAGAGTAAGAGGGTTTATACAGGATGACGCTCATATTTTCTGCACACGTGATCAACTGGTAGATGAACTAAGTGGTGTAATAGAATTTGTTGATAAAATATACAGCCCTTTCAATTTTGAATACAGAGCTGAATTGAGTACCAGACCGGAAGACTATATGGGTGAAGTTGAGATCTGGGATATGGCAACAGATGCATTAAAAGAATCTCTTGAAAGGACTGATTTAGAATATGTAGTCAATGAAGGCGAAGGAGCATTTTATGGTCCTAAGATTGATTTTCATATCAAAGATTCGCTTGGTAGAGAGTGGCAGTGTGCTACCATTCAGCTAGATTTCCTCATGCCTGAAAGATTTGATCTTACTTATGTTGGTTCGGATAACAACGAATATAGACCTGTTATGATACACAGGGCAATCTTTGGTTCCCTTGAACGTTTTCTTGGTATTCTTATCGAACACTATGGAGGCGCCTTCCCAACATGGATTGCGCCCACTCAGGTATCTTTTCTGCCCATTGCTGATAGACACGTTAACTACTGTAAAGACGCAGCTAAACGTCTTTCTACAAAGGGTATCAGAGTAGATGTAGATGATAGACAGAAATCAACAAATTACAAAATTCGGGAAGCTCAGTTAAAGAAAATTCCATATATGGTCATAGTTGGCGATAATGAGATCAAAGATGAAAATTTGACAGTGCGTTTGCGAAGTGGAAAAAATTTATCTGGTATTAGTTTTTCAGAATTCATTGAAAAGATATTGAACGAAATAGGAAATAGACAGGCAAAATCAATATTTGAATAAAATACCCCCTGACGGGGGTATTTTGTTAAATCAGGGGGGATTTTTTTGAATATTATTGACATTTTACCGGTGGCAAAAGGTGAGGTCCCGGCAGATATTATCCTCAAGAACTGCAGGATTGTAAACGTTTTCAGCGGTGAAATTGAGAAAAACAATATCGCACTTTTTAGAAAGCGTATAGCCGGCATTGGTGACTACACTGAAGGAAAAAAGATAATTGATGTTGGTGGAGCTTATGTTGTCCCTGGTTTAATAGATGGCCATTTACATATTGAATCTTCAATGTTATCCCCCGTAGAATTTGCCCGGGTAGTTCTTCCAAAAGGCACAACTACAGCAATAGCTGATCCTCATGAAATAGCAAACGTTCTTGGTCTTGATGGTGTTGATTATATGCTTAAATCAACAGAAGGTATTCCTCTCAACCTGTATATTATGCTTCCTTCAGCTGTTCCCGAATCAAGCATGGTGACAAGTGGAGCAACTATTTCAGTGATGGATATGATAGGATTCGTTGAAAAACATCCCAGGGTTCTGGGTCTTGGAGAGGTAATGAATTATCCAGGCGTTTTAAGTGGAGACAAAGACACAATCGCAAAAATTGAATTATTAAGACATAGATACAAAAAGATAGATGGTCATATACCTGGAATTACTGGTAAAAAATTAAACGCGTATATAACCGCTTTCATTCGTTCTGATCATGAGTGCACAACTGTAGAAGAAGCAAAAGAAAAGCTTTCAAGGGGCATGCAAATTTTAATAAGAGAAGGTAGTATAGCAAGAAACCTTGTTCCCTTGCTTCCTTTAATAAATGAAAAGACATATCCCTTTATTTCATTTTGCACAGATGATAAACATCCAAACGATATATTGAAAGAAGGCCATATCGATTACATGATAAGAAAATCAATTGATTGGGGTATAGATCCAATTACAGCAATTCGAGCAGCTACAATTAACACAGCCCGCCATTACAATCTACGATCCATGGGGGCAGTTTCTCCTGGATACAAATCCGATTTATTGGTTGTAGATGATTTGAAAAAATTTGATGTATCAATGGTGATGAAGGATTCCCAGATAGTGGCAAAGGATGGGAAGCTTACTAAAAATATTGGTGACAAGGTTAAAACGGATGGAAATGTTAAGGTATTCAGATGTCCTCATTTTGAATCTCAGGATTTTGTTGTAAAATCAAAGGATAAACCCATACGTGTAATTGAACTACAGGGAGAGCAGGTCTTAACACGTCAAAAAATTGAAGAACCAGCTGTTAATAAGGGAGAAATAATCTGTGATCTCGATAGAGATATTCTTAAACTGGCAGCAATATGCAGATACAGCAAACGCAAACAATATACATTGGGATTTGTGAACGGAACAGGCCTTAAAAAGGGAGCTGTTGCAACTTCCGTTGGTCATGATGCACATAATTTATCGGTGCTTGGAGTTAATGATGAAGATATGGCAGTAGCTGCAAACAGAGTCATAGATCTTAAGGGAGGTCTTGTTATAGCTGAATCAGGGAAAATTGTTAAAGAACTTCCTCTGCCCATAGCAGGTTTAATGTCCGAGTTTTCAGGAGAAAAGGTTTCAAAAAGGCTTGGAGAACTCAAGGAAATATTAAAGAGTTTTGGCTGTATTCTACCGGATCTTTTCATGGCTCTATCTTTTGTCCAGCTTTCGGTTATTCCCGAACTCAAGATAACAACCAACGGACTGGTAAATGTAACCGATGGAAATTTTGTTTCATTATTTGTAGAAGGTGAATAATGCAATGAAAAATGCGAGCAAAAATTCAGTTGTTATTGGCAAAAAAGCAAAAAGGGTAGATTCATTCCAAAAAGTAAAGGGTACAGCGCTTTTTGCAGATGATTTACATTTCGATAAAATGCTTCATTGCTCTCTCGTTCTGGCAAGATCACCTCATGGGATTTTAAAGAAAGTTGATTACGAAGAAGCCTTAAATCTTGATGGAGTTGTCGATGTTATTACCCATAGCGACATACCGGGTGAAAACCAGATTGGTGAAGTTTTCGATGATATGCCCTGTATTGTACCGCTGGGAGATAAGGTGCGATACTACGGTGATGTTGTTGCTATAGTCATAGGAGAAACCCGGGAAGCTGCTGAGGAAGGTGCAAAGAAGGTTAAGGTAAAAATCGAAGAATTGGAACCCATTCTTACGCTTGAACAAGGAATAGAAGATAAAATCAAAATTCATAATAGTTCAAATGTCGCGATTCACAAGCGTATTCGCAAGGGCGATATAAATAAGGGATTTGGCAGTTCAACACACGTTTTTGAAGATTCTTTTTACGCGTCTTATCAAGAACATGCATACATTGAAACACAGGGAGTCGTGGTCATCCCGGATATTGATTACGGTTATACCATATACGGAACCATGCAATGTCCATATTACGTTCAAAAGCACGTTTCAAGAGTACTTAATAAAACCTTTAATCATATAAGGGTGATACAAACCGAAACCGGAGGAGCCTTCGGAGGCAAAGAAGATGTTCCTTCATACGTCGCCACTTATGCTGCAGTCGCCGCATACAAGACAAATCGTCCGGTAAAACTAGTATATTCACGTGAAGTTGATATCCAGACAACCTCAAAAAGACATCCAATACAATCACATTATAAGATAGGTGTCGATAATAATGGGAAATTGCAGTCCATGGAAATCAATGCATATATGGATGTAGGAGCATATGCAACTCTCTCTCCTATTGTAATGTTTAGAACACTTGTTCATGCAGCTGGCAGTTACGAAATACCCAATGTTTCTGTGGATGTACACGGTGTTTATACAAATAAGATTCCAAACGGTGCCTTCAGAGGGTTTGGAAGTCCGCAGGTTCTATTTGCTGTTGAATCAATGATTGATGAAATCTCTAAAAAAATGAACATTGACCCTATTAACCTGAGGTTGAAAAACACATTGATGATAGGAAGTACAACTTCAACCGGTCATAAATTAGAGGAAAGCGTGGGAGCCGAAACGACTCTTAGCAATGTTGCCAAAATTTCAAACTGGAAGAAGCTAAAACTTGAAGTGAAGGAATTCAATGAAAAAAATGAATATAGAAAAAAAGGACTTGGCGTTTCACATATTATTTATGGAGTAAGTCTTGGTGCTGGTGGACAGCATCTTGACGCTTCGGGTGGCCATGTCCAGATTAACTATGATGGAACGGTAGATGTTAGAATTGGTGGTACAGAAATGGGACAGGGAGCGAAAACTGTAATTGCTCTTATTACCGCTGAAGAACTTGGCATTGATACAGATTACGTTAACGTGCACCAGCCCGATACAGCATTTGTTCCCGACAGTGGACCTACCGTAGCCTCACGTACAACAATATATTCAGGTAACGCAGTAAGGCAAGCCTGCATTGAATTAAGATCAAGATTTATGGAACTCTTCTCAAATATTTATGGCTCAGACATTTCAGATATAAATTACTCAAATAACTATTATTATGATAACGAAGGAAACAAAATATCTTTTTCTGAATTGGCTACAGAAGCGGCGAATAAAAATGTAAAACTTGTTGAAACAGGTTGGTACAAAACACCTAAACTTAACTGGGATGAAAAAACCGGTCAGGGAGAAGCATACATTGTCTACTCCTATGCCAGTCAGATAGTTCTTGTTGAAGTAGATATGATAACGGGATTAACCAGAGTATTAAAGGGCTTCACCAGTCATGACGTTGGAAAATCGCTCAATCCAGAAGGAGTCATTGGACAAATTCAGGGTGGCTTTGTTCAGGGTATGGGTTATGCACTCTATGAAGACTTGAAGATCAAAAATGGAAAGATTATGAC
>JAWODV010000008.1:0-6035 GCA_046483075.1 Kosmotogaceae bacterium
AAGCAGCTGGAGTGGTATTAGCGGCAAAAACAGGCAAAATATATCATTTTTACCATTTCGTGAAAAAATCATACCACTTTTCCTCCTATAATATATAGTAGTTTTTTCTCGATATCATAATTTCATGCAAATACCCCCTACTTTACACCCAAAATATGCAATCGAGCGACACTTTCAATGACAACTATTAACATGGTGGTAGGATTTTTGTTAATTTCAGCACAAAAAACACCAAAATTGTTATATTACAATACACATATAGTATAATATGGAAGTGACCACCAATGCGTCCACCTAAACGCTGCCCTCGCTGTGGGAGATTCCGAATGAAGCAATATCACGGCAACGGCATGACGTGGTGGGAATGCGACTGCGGCTACGCTGAAGGGCTGGAAGGCAAAAGCTTTGAGCAGGAGCGGCATTTGCAGGAGCTCGCTGATGACATCCATGGTTACGGGCGTGATCCGGAGGAGCTTGATGAGGATGTCACGGGCGGCAGCGACCAAATGTTCTAAGGCGTAGGCGTGGCTACATCCTACCGCAGCGGTTCTGTCTATAAATTCGGGGCGTAAAGAATGGCTGTCGAATGCGGGTCGTGGTGATAAATAATGTGTGGTAACATGGAAAATGATAATAACCAAGAGAACAATACAATAGATATGATAAGTTTCGAGGTAGCCGTTGATAGAGCAATGGATTTTTTAAGAAATTCTGGTTATCCTTTTGCGAGACTTGTTGATGCCCGTAAATATGCTGGTAATTGGGTTGTATCAGTAGATGTCGGGATAGCATATGAAGATTTGAGAAAGGTTAGGGTTCATGGTCAAAATGGAAAAATTATTGGCTTCGAGAAAAAACGTTGAGAATGTTTTTGCTGATTATTCACGGATGTCTGACCAGTATTATGAAAACATGGTCGAAGTGTATCATAGAGGTGAATACAGGAAGGCTTCTGAGTTATTATGGGGTGCTATATCTCAGTTGATTAAGGCATTAGCAGCATTATACGGAAAAAGGATTACTGCGCACTCCGATTTTTTTCCATTTGTTAAACAAATATCTAAGGAAATAAAAAATCCAGATTATTATGAATTATTTTTGTTTGTCCATAATCTCCATAAAAATTTCTATGACCAAATGTTTCCTAATGAAGATTTTATTATATATCTACAAAATGCAGACCATTTTATTATTAAAACAAGAGAATATATAGAAAAAAGATTAAAAGAATTGGGGATTAGAGAGCCTGACTGAGCAGGCCCATCCATCGGTTGCGTCCCAGAGACAGGTTTATTCCTGCTTCCTCGGCGGGTGTGCGTCCATCCAGAGCCGTATGTGGCCGGATGAAGTTGTAGTATGTTCTGATGTTTTCGTTCATCTCTCTGGCCGTCATGTCGTTCTGGAGGCCACGCATTACCTTATCCCGTTCTCTATATGTTCCGTGGTAGCGTTCCAGTACGTTGTTGTTTATCCTGTCTCGGATGCCGACGTTGCCGATGTGTTGGGTGTCATCGCCAAATTCCTGTCGTATAGCGGATGGATAGGCACTCATGCCGTCGCTAATCATAAACCAGGGTTTGGCATCCTTGGTCTGTTTCTTCGCTTTCTGCATGACCATCCGTGTCTCCAGTGTGCTACGCTGTTCGGTTATCTCATTGGCTATCAGGAAACGGGTTTTCTCGTCCATGATGTTCCATGAATAGAGCCATTTGTTTTCAGCCTTGATTTTCTGCTCGTCGATGTGCCAGGTGTCGCCCACATTCGGCTCAAGTTTTTGGACGTGCTCGTTGATTTTTTCCATGAAGGTGTTAATCCATATCCTGATAGTCTCGTGATGCAGGGAGATGCCGTAAAACTGTTCTATGGTATCCGCTATCTTACGGAGAGACAATCCCTTGTAGTATAAGTCCATTGACAGAGCGATAAGTTTAGTGTTGGCCTTGCGGTGTTTGATTGGCTCATTGGTGAACAGCCGTCCACATTCCTTGCACTCATATCGCTGTAGGATACCACTCTTTGTTTTCCGTTTACCACGCTTGATGACGTTGAGGGAGTTACACTGGTCGCAGCGTACCTTGTCATCGTTTTCCAGTTCATCCTGCAAATCCAGCACATCCGCTTTATCCCTTAGTTGCAGGAACATCTGAACGCTCTGAATGTGCTTACAATGTAGATGGGTTTCCGTGTGGTCGGGGCATGTACATGTCCACTGGCCGTTATGCTCAACGGTATATCGTTTTTCGCTGTCCGATTGTGAGCAGACAATGTATTTTTCTTTCCCTACAATCTTGGGCATATCACCCTTCGCTATGATGGCATACGCCCTGATTTTTCTCAGGTTTTCCAAATTCTGTTTTTGGGTTTCACTTAGCATGTCAGACACCATATCTATAACGGGAAACAGTATATAAATGTTTGTATTTTACACTATTTTTATATTGTATTTTAAATGTAAAATACACAAGTTTTATAATGTATATGCTGTTTACTATTCGAGGCGAATGAAAACTGTTACCGTGGATGACAATGCCCATAACATCCTTTTATGGGCAAAAAAACAGATGAAATCTCAGGGGATAGAAAAACCAAGTCATTCCGAAGCAATACGATGGATGAAACAACAGATAATAGGAAATGAGGTTGAAGAATGAAAAAATCAATAAATGGTGATGGTGTTATTGGTTCGAGCGTCAGCAAAAATACCATCGATAAGTAGAATGATAGAGAAAAAGATGGTTAACTGGGGGTAATAATATGTCCGTCGATATAGATTATGTTAAAAAATATCTTGAGAGTATGGGCTTCGAGATATTAGACGGGACTGATGCTACATGGTACAAGAAATATCCGAGCCATGATAACTATGTTATAAAGATAGACTTAAGCTACCAAGAACCTAGTGACTGTAAAATAGATTATGGTCAAAAAATAAAAGTACGGAGAAAAACCACATCTAATTTTGCTAACAAGGAAAATTTAGTAGTATTAGAATGTGTAAATAGGCTACTAGGAAAAGGGTACAAACCTAGCCGGATTGAACTAGAAAAAGGTTGGAGGGTAGGTGGGTACTTAGATATTTTAGTACGGGATAAAAATGATGATAGCTACCTTATGATAGAATGTAAGCAATATGGTCGGGAATATAACAGAGCAGTAAATATTATTTTACAGAACGAAAAGAAAGAACAATTACTACATTATTACATCCAAGAAAAAAGTACAAAATATGTTGCTCTCTATTGTTCTACTTTAGAAAATGGAAAAATTGATTATAAAAATAGTATAATACCCGTAGAACAGTTTAAGAATTGTAATAATCAACAAGAGATTTACGAAGAATGGGACAAAGTTTTCCAGTCTAAAGGCATATTTGAGGAGGGTATTCAACCATACGGAATTAGGTTTATTGGTATACGTAAGAATGATTTAAAGCAATTTGGCCGTGCAGATATAAACGGCAGAACGGGGACTGAAGGAACAATATTCAATAGATTTGCTGAAATTCTAAGGCGGCATACTATCTCAGATAAAACAAATGCGTATAATAAAATATTCAACTTATTTTTATGTAAGATTGTTGATGAAGACGAAAAATTGGATGACGACGAATTGGATTTTCAGTGGAAAGCTCCAGAAAATGCCGAGGTAGTTCTCAGTAGGTTAAATGATTTGTACAAGTCTGGTATGAAAGAATACTTGGAATTGGATGTTGCAGATGTAACAGAGGATGAATTAGAAGAAGAGTTGAATAGATTAACAAACGGCCTTAACGGAGCAGCAAAAAGTATTAGAGATATGTTTAAGCAGTTAAGGCTTTACAAAAATAATGAATTTGCATTTAAGGAAGTTATCAACAGGAGAACTTTTTTAGAAAATGCCGAAGTCGTGAAAGAAGTAGTAAAACTCCTTGAGCCATATCAAATAAAATATTCGCAAAAAGAGCAATTTTTAGGAGAATTCTTCGAGAGGCTACTTAACATTGGTATAAAGCAAGAGGCTGGACAGTTCTTTACTCCAGTACCGATTGCTAACTTTATGACAAAATCCATCCCGTTTGAAAATATTATTGAAAACAAAATAAATAACAAGAACCAAGAGTTCCTACCGTATGTAATTGATTACGCCTGCGGCAGCGGGCATTTCCTTACGGAAACAATGGACAGAGTGGACAAAATTTTGCAGGATATAGACGAGGATGCTCTCAAAACTAAAACACAAATGGATAATATTGTGGGATGGAAGCGTTCTTTCAAATGGGCTAAACAATTTGTATACGGAATAGAAAAGGATTACAGGCTAGCAAAAACAACAAAAGTGGCATGTTTCCTTAACGGAGATGGAGAAGCCAATGTAATTTATGGTGACGGCCTTGATAATTTTACATCAGAGTTATACAGAGATAAACTGAAACTAGAAGAAATGAAAAGAGACAATCAAGTATTTGATGTGGTAATAGCAAATCCCCCATATTCTGTGGAAAATTTCAAGTTTCTATTAAATGATGGGGATGAAAGTTTTGAGTTATTTTCTGAATTAACAGACAAAAGTGATGACATAGAATGTTTATTTCTTGAAAGAACCAAACATTTGCTGAAAGATGGTGGATATGCTGCTGTTATATTTCCTAATAGTTTACTTCTTAACAAAGGAATACACCAGAAGGCTAGGAAGTTGTTGTTAAAATATTTTGAGATAAAAGGAATATGTCAGTTTGGTAACAAGACATTTGCTGCTAGTGGACAAAAAACATCTGTACTATTTTTGGTGAGAAGAGATAATTACTATTGGAAGAATGCTGAAAAAATAGTGAATAAATTTTTAGAAACTGGCGAGGATTGCGCCTTCGATAATGTAGAAAATATATTCCAGAAATATGTTTCACAGACTTACCCAGATATATCTTTTGAAGAATATTTAACCGAATTGCAGCAAGATAAATTTTTTCAGTCAGAGAAAGAGAAACTGTTGTACTTTTTGTTGGCATATGGACAAAAAGTAGTTGTTGTAAAATCTGGTGAAAAGGAACAAGAAAAGAAATTTTTAGGATATGAACATTCCAGTATGAAAAAATACGAGGGTATTCATCCTTATCCTGACACAGGCGATAGAAAAATTACCTCCATGCTGTATGATAACGATGTATTATACAATCCAGAAAAAGTCAATACATATATATTAGCGAATTTTTTAGATGAGGAGATACCAGATGTTCCACAACATCTAGAAAAACATCTAGATGTAAAAATATTGCATGAAATGATTGATTTTGACGCAAAAAGCTTTGGAAATAGAATATTTGTTCAGACATTAGATAATCCATATTTAGAGACAGATAAATTCCCTTTAACAACTCTCGGAAACGAAGATGTGGCTGAAATTCTTGACCATAAACGTGACCCTATTAGAAAATCAAGGCGAACACCAGGGGAAATACCCTATTATGGGGCTAACGGAGAAACCGATAGGATTAATGACTATATATTTGACGAAAAACTTGTATTAATTGGGGAGGATGGAGCACAATGGGACATAGGGGAGAACACGGCATATATTATAGATGGAAAATCCTGGGTTAATAATCATGCTCATGTTGTCCGACCAAATACAGACAACCTTATTCATGAATATCTTGAGGTTATTTTCAAAAGATTAGATTTCAGTTATTTAAAAAGTAGACCAAATGGAGGAAAATTACTCAAAAGTGATTTGACTTCTATTAAATTTCCTCTACCACCAACAGATACCCAAGAGGAAATAATTTCTGAGATGAACAAATATTCAGATAATGAAAAATATGATGTCCTCGATGAGTATCTCGGTGTTTCCTCTTGAATTTAAGCCACCCCTGCCATAAAAGCAGGTTGGTGTCGACATGCTAAGATGGCAAGGGTGGCATATACTGTAAGGGCGGGGTGTTTTAAAACAGTTTGCGACCCGCATTAGACACCTGCCTCATACGACCCGCCAAATCGACAGAACCTACACCAATACAGAAATAGTTATATAGTATGATAATATTATGTTATATATGAAAG
>JAWODV010000077.1:0-5072 GCA_046483075.1 Kosmotogaceae bacterium
AAAAAGATCAGAATACCCATTGAAGCAATGAAATGGTCTGGCATAACAACCGAAAAGTCTATCAATGTTGAACCTCATTCCATAGTGCTTAGAAAAGTTAATTCCCGTGCTGTAACCCTTAAGATAACCAAGGAAAAGATGAAAGATGGAAGGGAGATCAGTTACTACGAACCAAAAACCAATTTGGGTAATTAACCACTTTGGTGTATTTTAATAAACACATATAAGTCCTTAATGAAACTTGCCTGTATTAATTCTCACTTTTACAAATTATCATAAAGCTTCCTGGCAAAATCTCTACGATGGTTCCCTGTTCTATTGTTATATTATCCTGTTCAATAAGATCGGTATATTCTCCATAATCCTTTTCAGGAGTCCACTCTAATGAAGTATCTCCAGGATTTGTGAGTACAATAATATGATCATTGTTCAGAATCCTTTCGAAAACAAAAAGGGAATCTTCAGCATAAAGCACATTATGTTCGCCCGTTCTTAACGCAGGATGTTCTTTTCTCAGATCAATTAAAAATTTGTAATGCTCAAGCAGTTCTTTGTTCCACATATCCTCTTTCCAGTACATTGGTTTTCTGTTATCAGGATCACTATATCCCTCCATACCAATTTCATCACCATAATAAATAACAGGAGAACCTTTGAAGGTAAATTGAAGGGTAACTGCAATTTTTGCAAGTTTCGTATTTCTGTACAATGCTGTTAAAATTCTTTCAGTATCGTGACTACCCAAAAGATTCCACAAAGAATCAAGCACCTGTGGTGGATAGGTGTTTAGATAGTATCCTGTCATTGATTTAAATTTTCTGGAAGAATTGCCTGCTCTTGCAACATATTCAATTACAGCATCTCTAAAAAGATAATTCATAACGGAATCAAAACTGTTTCCCATTAAAAAATTTCTCGCATATCCCCAGTATTCACCTACCAGAATATCAGAAGAATCTATCTCCTTTACCAGGGGCCTGAAAAAATCACTCCAGAATTTAGAGGGTACCTCGTTTGCTACATCAAGTCTCCAGCCAGCTATTCCTTTGTTTCCCCATTTTTTGACTACACCTTCAAGGTATTCTCTCACTTCCTCGTTGTTTACATTTAGCTTTGGCATGTGAGCATATCCAGCCCAGCCAGTATAGTTCATAGCTATTCCACCATAGCTCCTGACTGGAAAACCCTTTATAAAATACCAGTCTGTGTACTCTGAATCCTCTCCCTTTTTCTTTACATCTTTAAAGGCAAAAAATTCTGTTCCAGTATGATTGAAAACACCATCAAGTACGATGTTAATACCTTCTTCTGAAAAGACTTCAACCAGTTTTTCAAAGGTTTCTTCTGTGCCAAAATCATCGTCAATTTTCATGTAATCTGTTGTATCGTATTTATGGCTTGAAATACTTTCAAAGATAGGGTTAAAGTACAACGTTTCTACACCCAGCTCGCTCAAATAATCCAGTTTATCAATAACTCCTTTAAGATCACCCCCAAAGAAACCATCAGAACCGTAATCTGCCTTGCCAGGATCAAGATACCAATCCTGATTTTGAGGAGGGTCGTTATCTTTATTTCCATTGGCAAATCTTTCAGGAAAGATCTGGTAGTATATTCTGCCCTTTGACCATTCAGGGGTATCAAAATAATCAACGGGAGGATTTTCTTCGTCAAATTGAAAAGGTTCAATAACTCCAGCAGTGTTTACCCCTTTTTCATCTAGATAAAACACTTCTTCTTTAACCTTTGCCTTGAAATAATACTCCTCAAAACCACAAACAGTAATTTTTGCCCTATAAAAAACTTCTTCATCTGTTTCTCTGAGATAGGATAGTTCAAATTCTTGTTGGGTTGTGAAAAGAATCATTTCTTCAGGGTTTGTCTCTCCTCTTTTTTCCAGAGACACTGCAAAATATATTTCACCTGGTTTCACAGGATTAAAATAAGTTCTATCATTCTGATCATGTGTCATTTCGATTTGATAACCAAGCGTAATTAAACCCATTAACACAAAAAACACAAATAAAAACCTTTTCATTGATATTCCCTCCCCTTTGGAGCACGTTTCACGCTTAACCTGTTTACTCCGTACACACCAATCAAAATTAAAGCCGCTCCAAAAAATCCTGTTATTGCGAATCTCTCTCCACGTATTAAAATACCTGCAAACAATGTCACCACAGTTGATAGATATGGAAACACAGAAGCTTTTGAAGCCGGAAGCTTTGAAAGTGTATAATTAATCAGGAAAAATGCAACCGTTGAGGAGAGCGTTCCCAGATACAGAGCTGAAATCAATATTTGTGGGTGAATAAACGACGTGAAGTAGCTATTTACCTCACCCAGCGCCAGTGACTGTAAGCAGGCTATTGCATTGAACCCAACAAAACCCGCTAACATCATAAGAAAGGTTATTTCTATTGGTTTTGCTTTTATGGAAGCTTGTCTTGAAAGAATATTATAAAGAGCTGCAGAGAAAGTACTTACAAAAAGAAAGATAATACCAAGAAATTCAGCTCCAAATTCGGCTCCGCGTGAAAGGGTAATCAAAATTACTCCTGAAAGCGCTACAAATATTGACAGTACCTGCAAAAATCTCAGTCTCTCTCCAAGAAAAACGTGAGCAAGTATGAGAACAAAAACTGGAATAGTAGAAATCATTAATCCTGCAACGCTGGATGTTGTTCTTTCAACACCCATAGCTTCCATAATGAAATAAAGCAATGGCTGCACCAATACTAGAGGTAATAATTCTTTGAATAGTAATTTGTTAAACCTTATTCGTATCACTCTGGTAATTGCCATTAAACTTATAAAAACGAATGCAACCGTAAAACGATATGCCAAAAAATATACAGGCTTTGTAATTAAAAGAGCTTCCTTGGTAAAAAGAAAGGAAAAACCAAATATTATTGCTGCCCCAACACCTGCAAGATATGGCAAAAAGCTCTCTTTTTTCATATATTTACCGAACTTTCAGGAACCCTCTTTATAATTGTGGGGATAAGCCATAGTTGTAAAATGATCCCTGGAATTCCCATGGCAAAGGACACAATCAATGACTGAAAACCTCCCATTTGTATACCAAGCATGGGGGCAATTAAAAGAATTCCAATTCCATAAATAACTCTTCCGGGAATCCATGATATCGCAACAGCAAGATACAGATTTTTCTTTCTCATTAATCCCATTGTTAAACCATAAGCCATCAATTCAAGAGCCATAAAAATTGCGATGGGGGGTTGCAATGGGGGGCGCCCAAAAAGTACTGCCGTTAATAGTGGAGATACCAGCCCTGTTATTGAACCTATTGTCGGACCAGAAATCCCCCCGGCAAGTAAAACAACAAAATGCAAAGGAAGAAGCATCTGTCCAACTACCATACTGAACTGGTGGAAAATAATTGATACTACAAAAGAAATGGCGATCCATAAACCCAAGTATGTAATATTTCTTGACAACTATGACACCTCCAGCGTTTATGATGTCCTTATAGTATAATTCAATTAAGCGTTCATCAGGGGGTTTACTTTGAAATCATTCAAATTAATAATTCTTATTTTAATTATACTTGCTGTGTCAACAATCATTTTTTCTCAGCAAAACATTTACAAGAATCTGGATTGGAAAGTAACAACCACAGAGCATTTTAAGTTTCTATATCCCGCTGATGCTTCAGTTTCTTTAATACCAATAAAAAACATTGCAGAAAGCGCGCTGGAAACATTCAAAAAAAGGTATCCTTACCCCTTCAATGAGTCATTTTATATAACAATCGATATAATTAGTGATATACCCAACATGAGTATAGAAAACGATGGAAAACTGACCATATCTTTATATGGCATTCCTGATTACATCAACAAACAGTGCTTTGAGACTGAATTGATAACTTCCCTATACGACCTGTTCGTAAGAAGTGTATCCAGTGATTTTGTTTCATTTACAAGAGCAGTAGCCTTTCCTGATTTTTCTGTGAGTACATTTATGCCCTACTGGTTCATAAGAGGACTTAGCGAAACCCGGCTTGGATACCAAATTAATGAAATCGACGATATTTATCTTTCATTAACCAAAAAGATATTGAACGAAGGAATTATGAATTATACCTCTCTTTTTAATAGAACAAGTACCTCTGCAGCTTTTGGGATGGTTTTTGTAACCTATCTGGCGACTGAATATGATGTAGAAAAGATAGCTTCCTTACTAAACTACATGAGTGGAATTAAAGGCTCTTTATCACTAAATCTAGCTCTCGAAAATGTTTATGGGAAAAACCTCCAGAAATTACTGGATGAACTTGAAGATAGTCTCGATGAAACCAGATGCAGCCAAAATATATATTTGAATTCCGGAAAAGAAACCATAATTGATGCCATTGATTCATCAGGTGAAAGTGTTTACTCAGTTCAAAGAGAATTTGATAGAAATTACACCAGAGTTTTTAAAGATGATAAAGAAGTAACATCTTTTACATCAAAGGTCTGGGATATAGCAGTTTACGATGATCAAAGGGTTTACACCATCATAAATGACATTGAAGGTATTAAAACGACTCAGCTTGTATTAGAAAGAAATGGCAGCATTATTAAAACAGGCTTCGAAAACATCTCAGAAATTTCACTGATTAATAACAACTATGGTATAGCCATTGAAAACCAAATGGGCCTTCAAAGTCTTGTGCTTATTAACCTTAAAGACAAAAAATCTCGAACAATTTACAGTAGCAAATCATACGGTAATTACTTATCTGAAATTCGTTGTTCGCCTGAAGGAGAATACGCAGCATTCAAATTGATTAATTCTTATGGAAGCTTCCTTGGTATTTACAACCTGGTAAACGACAAAATTTCTTTTTATGAGATGGATTGTAACTTTACATGCGGAGAATTTACAGAAGAAGGTTTATTTTTAAGCACAAGAGGTAATGAAATGGATATTACTCTTTTCGTTCCCGAAGAAAACTCACTTTATACCGTAGTTATCGATAATGGATGTGGAATATTTCCATATTTTATTAACAATAAAATTGTTGAACTTTCTTGGCCTGAAAAAAATCAGCTACTTTTCTA
>JAWODV010000045.1:0-21587 GCA_046483075.1 Kosmotogaceae bacterium
AGCAATTGTAATAGAAATATTTATTTGTGGTGTGAATAAATGACTAATAAAATCACGAATAAAATAGTTTGTTCTACTAATTATCCTGTGATAAAATTACATAATACAGAAAAATGAAAGGAGAGCTCTTTATGATTGATAAGAAATTAGCTTCAGATGTGCTTTCTGCTGTATTAAAAGAAGGTGCTGATTTTGCTGAACTTTTTATTGAAGACAGATACAGTACAAATGTGAATATGGTAAACGGTGATGTTGATAATGCACTTTCAGGGAAAAGCTTCGGAGTTGGTATTCGTGCTTTAAAGGAAAATCTGGGTGTTTATGGTTATACGAATGATGTCTCTAAAGACACGCTATTGAAGGTCGCACAGAAGGTTGGAAAAGCCACAAAGGGTGATAATAAAGAACAACAAAACTTAAATTTTACCGATCAAAAACTGGAAAACAAGCATTTTTTCAGAATATCACCGGAAGATGTTGGAAGCCAGGAAATTTCGAAATTAATGAAGGATGCTCATAATGGCGCTATTTCTTACTCAGAAACTATCTCACAGGTAATGGTTCGCTTTTTAAGCTACGATCAGAATGTACGGATTTATAATTCAGAAGGACTTGCTACATCTGATAGGAGAGTAAGAACCAGGTTGGCTATAATGGCTGTTGCTACCAAAGATGGGATTAAAGAAACGGGTCTTTACGGTCCTGGAGCTGCCATGGGTTTTGAATTTTTTGACATTGTAAATCCTAATGATGCTGGAGTTAGAGCGGGAAGAATCGCTTCCAGAATGGTAGAAGCTGATTTTGCTCCTGCTGGAAAAATGCCGGTAATAATTGCAAATGAATTTGGTGGAGTGATTTTCCATGAAGCTTGTGGTCATTCTCTGGAAGCCACTTCGGTTGCAAAAGGGTCTTCCGTGTTCGCTGGCAAATTGGGAGAAAAGATAGCGGCAGATAATGTTTCAGCAGTTGATGATGGAACAATTCCCAATGCCTGGGGATCTGCCAATATAGATGATGAAGGAAATCCAACACGGAGAAATCTGCTTATTGATAAGGGTATATTAAAAGGGTATTTAGTTGATAAATTAAATGGCAGAAGATTGCAAATGGACCCCACTGGAAGCGCACGAAGACAAAATTACAAATATGCGCCAACATCCCGAATGAGCAATACATTTATCATTTCTGGAAATTACTATCCCGAAGAGATTATTTCGAATACTGAATATGGGCTTTATGCCAAATCAATGGGTGGAGGTTCGGTGGTTCCAGCAACAGGAGAATTTAATTTTTCGGTTAGAGAGGGTTATCTCATTAAGGACGGTAAAATATCTAAACCCGTGAGAGGGGCAACATTAGTCGGAAAAGGCTCGGAAATACTCAAAAAAATCGATATGATAGGGAATGATCTTGAGAGAGGACAGGGAATGTGCGGTTCAGCATCTGGAATGATTCCTGCAGATGTTGGTCAACCTACTTTGAGAGTATCAGAGCTTACAGTTGGGGGGCGTAATGAATGACATTTGAAGATTTTAAGAATGAGGTTTTTGAGAATATAAAATCCAAAAAATTGGACGGAGCCGAACTATACAAAAAAAGAAATATAAAATCAAGTATGAGCACATTTCAGGGAAAGATAGATAGATTCAGTGAATCTGATACATTCGGAATCAGTTTTAAAGTAATTAAAAACAAAAAGGCAGGTTATTCATATACAGAGTTAATGGATTTAGAAAGCGCAAAAAGACTTGTAGAAGATGCCATTGATAATCTTGAGATTACAGTTTCTGATTATGAAGAAGATTTATTTAAAGGTGAATCAGAATATCCTGAGATTAACGAACCTTATTCAGGTGCATTTGAATCACTTTCTTCAGAAGAAAAATTTAATAAATTAACTGAATTTGTCCAGGGAATTGAGAAATCAGAAGAAAAAATCGTATTCGTTCCTGTAAATGGTATTTCTCACAATACTGAGGAAGTGAGGATAGTAAATACTGAGGGACTCGATGTTTCTTTTAAGCATGATGGTGGCTATATATATGCCATGGCAGTTGGAAAAGAAGGAGATTCTACTAAAACAGCTGTTGCAGCTGATATTAGCAAAGACCCCGAAAAATTTAAAATTAAAAAAATGATTGATAGGGTTTCTTCTGATATTCGTTATTCTCTGGGTGCAAAACCTGTTAAGAGCGGGAAATACGATCTGATAATCAGAAACAATATTCTTGGTGAATTTATTCTTACATTCATGCAAATGTTTTCAGCAGAATCGATTCAGAGAGGTTTCTCTCCTCTGGAAAATAAATTAAACCAAATGATTGCGAACAAATCTGTAACCTTGATTGACGATCCTTTACTAACGGATAGCGCAGTTAGCAGAGTTTTTGATGATCAGGGAGTTCCCACGAAAAAGAAAAGATTAATTGAAAACGGAAAGATGACCACATATCTATATGATTTGAGAACAGCTAAAAAGGACGGAGTGAAATCAACCGGTAATGCCATTAAGCTAAGAGATTACACCGACAAACCATCAATTATGCCCTTTAACGTTGTTTTGAAACCCGGGAGAAAGAATTTTGAGGAACTTGTGCAAACGCTGGATAATGGGATTGTAATCACGTCACTTGATGGATTGCATTCGGGCGCAGATAATGTAACCGGAGAATTTTCTTTGGGAGCAAGCGGTTTTTTTGTTGAGAACGGAAAAATTGTCCGCGGAGTTGAAGAAATTACTGTCTCGGGGAATTTCCTCTCTTTGCTTGAGAAAATTGATGTAGTTGGAAATGATTCAGTATTTTCTTCTCAGGGATTGCTTGGGGACAATGTCCTTGCTTACGTTCCTTCTGTAATTGTTAAAAATATGGATATTGCCGGTTCCTGATAAAATAATGCGCTGTATTATTCTACAGCGCATTTTTATTCAGAGGAGTTACCTTATTTTAAGAACATATCAATCAGATTATCATCAACTAAGTAGGGCAATGTAAGGTGATCGGTATTTTTGTTTTCATGGTTGTATTCAATTGCTGTATTTATAGAGGCTTCATTTCTTGCCCATGCACGCCTTGCTACTCCACTCATTACATCCCAGGGAATGGCCTTATTTATGATTTTATCAACGCGTTCGCTACCGTCAAGGACTAGTCCAAATCCTCCATTGATTGCTTTACCTATTCCAACGCCACCACCGTTATGGAGAGAAACCATGCTCATTCCTCGTGCAATATTTCCGCCAAAACAATGCGTTGCCATATCGGCCATAACATTACTACCATCTTTAATGTTGGCTGTTTCTCTAAAAGGTGAATCAGTTCCGCCGGTGTCGTGGTGGTCCCGTCCAATCATTACCGGACCTATCTCTCCCTGTTTCACCATTTCGTTGAATTTTAGAGCAATATTTCTTCTGCCGATTGTATCCTGATAGAGTATTCTGGCCTGTGTTCCAACAACAAGGTTATTGCTGTCGGCATTCTTCATCCATATATAGTTATCTCTGTCCTGTCCTCTTCTTTCGGGGTCGATACATTCCATTGCCGCTCTGTCGGTTTTAAGAAGATCTTCTCTTTTTCCACTTAAACAAACCCATCTAAAGGGGCCGTAACCATAATCAAATAGCATAGGACCCATGATATCTTCAACATATGATGGAAATATAAAACCTTCACTAGTGTCAACACCATTTTTTGCAATTTCTTTGACTCCCGCATCAAATACAGCTTTCATGAAACTGTTTCCATAATCAAAAAAATAGGTTCCTCTTTCAAATAGTGTCTTTATTAGTTGAAAATGTTTTTTCAAAGAGGAATCTACATATTCTTTAAATTTCTTTTTGTGGTTTTGAAGCAACTCAGTTCTTTCTGCAAAGGTAAGACCCTGGGGACAATATCCTCCATCATAAGCGGCATGACAGGAAGTCTGATCCGAGAGCAAGTCTACCTTTATTTTTTTATCAACAACATATTTAAGCAGATCGACGATATTTCCATAAAATCCAAGAGCGATGCTTTCACCGCTTTTTTGTTTTTCCAGTGCTACATTAAATAATTCATCGAGATCCTCATAAACTTCGTCTATCCAGCCCTGATCAATTCTTGTTTTTATTCTTGATTGATCAACTTCTGCAATTATTCCGACACCATTGGCTATCCTGATAGCTTTTCCCTGAGCTCCGCTCATTCCTCCAAGTCCTGATGATATAAATAATTTTCCTTTCAGATCACCATCTTTTGGAATGTCCAATTTTTTCCTTCCCGCGTTAAGAATGGTACTGTAGGTTCCATGTACAATACCCTGAGGACCTATATACATCCACCCTCCAGCAGTCATTTGTCCATAATTAGCCACACCAAGGGCTTGTGCTTTGACCCAATTGTCCTGGTCATCGAAAAGTCCAACCATCAGAGCATTGGTAAGAATGACCCGTGGACTGCTCTTAAATGATTTGAAAAGTCCCAGTGGATGTCCTGACATAACCACTAGAGTTTGTTCATCGGTAAGCTCTTCGAGATATTTCTTCATCAGTCTGTATTGCATCCAGTTTTGACATACCTGCCCCGTTTCACCATATGTTACAAGCTCGTATGGGTAAAGGGCAACATCAAAATCAAGATTATTATCAATCATTACCTGAAAGGCTTTGCCTTCAATACATTTTCCCTTGTAATTATCTATTGGTTTACCCCTGATTCTTCCTTTCGGTCTAAAACGGTATCCATATATTCTTCCCCTTTCTGTAAGCTCCTTCAAGAATTCAGGAGCGAGTTTCTCATGTAGTTCTTCAGGTATATATCTTAAAGCATTTCTTAAAGCAAGCTTTTTTTCTTTTTCATTTAATGGTAAGTCACGTTTTGGTGCTCTCCTGATATCTGGATCAAATTCGGGTTCTGATGGAAGTTCTGGTTCAAGTTTTATTTTCATTGCGCTTGAAATATCAGAATTATTTATCATCTATATCACCTCTTTTCTTATTCATTGATATTTTAACACTACCAGAAGACCATCAAATGTTAATTATCGGATTATATTGAAAAGTGGTGATAACAAACGAAAACTATCGACTGGATGAGAAAAAATGTTTTAACATGATATATGACCCAAAAACAACAAATATAGACATTTAACAATTCATCTTAATTCTAACTTATAGTGCTATTATCATTTAAAGAATAAAGCTTTCATCAATCCTTCCATGGGGAAGGAGGGAGAATAAAGATGGGAAAACCTGATAAAAAAAAGGTAAAAAAACAAAAACCCAGGAAAGAAAAAGAAGAATAACAAGTAGAATGTATATCAAGAGGTCGCTGTTGCGGCCTCTTTTTGTTTGTTGTCTTTTCATGTTTACAGCAGAGTTATAATTATTTTGTAAAGTTGCATTTTCTGAAGTAAAAGAAGGAGGATATATGAGGATTACAGTATTGTGCAATGATAAAGCTTTGAAAGGTTTTCACAGGGAACACGGAATATCATTTTTAATTGATACAGAAAATAAAACATACCTTTTTGACACCGGAACTACTGATGTAGCAGTAAGAAATGCTAAAAAATTTGCTATCGATTTGAACGCAATTGATTCAATTATTATAAGTCATGGCCATTACGATCATCTTGGAGGACTTGCTGAGTTTTTAAAACTAATTGGAACAAGGAAGGTTTATATTGGTAATGGCGCTCTTAACAGCAAATTCAGTGGTGAAAAAACTGCAAGTCCAGACGAATCGGAAGAACAATATATTGCTTTGGGTGCGGAATTTGAAACAGTTGAGGAAAATAAAAAGACTGGTGATGGAATTTTTATATTCTCAGCTGTCCCCTTTGTTACAGAAGAAAGACCACAAAAGAAATATAAACACATTATCGATGGTCATATGGAAATTGATGAATTCAATGACGAACTGACTTTATTAATTATCAAAGATGGTAAGGGAACGGTAATAACCGGTTGTTCGCATAGAGGTATAGCCAATATCTTGATTGAGGTCTCCCATTATTGTGATATAGAAAATGTTCTGGGCGGGCTTCATCTTTTGAGTAAAGATTTACATGAACTAAATGCGATATGCGATAAGCTGGAAGAATTTGGGGTATCAAACTATTTTGTTGGCCATTGCACAGGTGATGAAGCTATAGAAATTATGAAAAAAAGGCTTTCAGCCAATGTTAAAGAAATCAAAGCAGGTAATATTATTAATCTGTAGAATTTAATATAAAACGATTTCAATATTTATTACTTTCTATAATTATTCTATAATTCTTATCTTTTGCTAATTATGTCGACTTTCGTTTTTTAGAAGCATTACTTATAAACAGTAAACTTGACACTATTATATATATGGCGTTATAATATATGCGAATTGCATATAGATGCAAAATAAAAAAATAGGAGGTGTAACAATGCCAGGATTTGACAGAACAGGACCATCAGGACAGGGTCCAATGACAGGACGAGGATTAGGTATGTGTTCAGGTTACGCCAGACCGGTTGGATTTAGAGGGCCAGGACTGGCCCGGAGAAATGGCTGGTATGGTCGCGGAAGAGGTTTTGGTTTCGGTCGAGGCCGCGGTTTTGGAAGAGGATACGGTAGAGGTTACTATCCTGCATACCCGGCTGATTATCCTGCTTATGAACCCGAACCAACCCCTCGCGAAGAAGAGAAAATGTTAGAGGATTATGTGGCAGAGCTCGAAGAAGAACTTTCAGCAGTCAAGAAGAGACTTCAGGAAATTGAAAACAAGGAAGAAGAGTAAAAACTTTTTCCGCTTAATTAATGAGGTGATATTTTGAAAATAGCAGTGCTGAGCGGAAAAGGTGGAACTGGCAAAACAACAATCTCAACTAATTTAGCCTGGGTTCTTTCGAAAGAAATGCCCATTCAACTTATGGATATGGATACGGAAGAACCCAATTCTCATATTTTTTTTGATGTAGATTTCACCCATGAAGAGTCAACAAACTTATTGATTCCAGAGGTAAACAATGAGAAGTGCACAAGATGTGGTAAATGTGCAGAAGTATGTCAATTTGGAGCAATAGCGGTTTTTGAAACTGGTGTTTTGGTTTTCGATGGACTCTGTCACGGTTGTGGAGCATGCAGTATTGTTTGTCCTGAAAATGCTATTACTGAGGTTCCAAAAAGTATAGGGAAGATAAAATTGGGAAATGCAGAAGATAATCTTGCCTTTGGAATGGGTTTGCTCAATATAGGAGAAATGTCTGGAGTGCCCATTATAAGACATTTGAAGAAACATATTGATGATAATAGAACAGTCATTCTTGATTCACCGCCTGGAGTTAGTTGTCCGGTTGTTGAAACATTAAGAGGAGCAGATTCTGCACTGCTTGTTACAGAAGCAACACCACTAGGATTTCATGATCTACTGCTTGCAGTTGATGTGGTGAGGGAAATGGGAATTCCTATGGGTGTTGTGGTTAATAGGGCTTCAGATGACTATGAACAGATAGAGAAATATGTAGAGGTTGAAAATATTCCATTGCTGGGAAAGATTCCCTACGATAAAAAAATTGCAGAAAAATATTCTAGGGGAGAATTATTCGTTAAAGAGGATAAAGATTGGTTTGAGGAAATAAGAAACATTTTTGAAAGGATTAAGGTTGTGACCCCCCAATGAAACAGATAACTATAGTGAGTGGAAAAGGCGGGACCGGAAAAACAACGCTCGTAGCATCACTTATAGAAATGTTTGATAACCATGTAGCAGCTGATTGTGATGTTGATGCACCAAATCTATTTCTTTTGAGCAATTCAAGGGTTGAAGAACGTCATGAGTATTTTGGTGGGAAAAAAGCTGAAATTCATGATAATTGTATTGCATGTGGTAAATGTAAGGATGTTTGCAGATTTGATGCAATTATTGAGGGGAATACCTTTTCTGTTGATCCCTTTGCGTGTGAAGGTTGTAATGCTTGTGTACAGGTTTGTCCGGTTGATGCAATTACAATGGAAGATAGTAAATCAGGAGATTATTATTTATCCAAAACTGAAAAATATCCATTTGCCCATGCTTTACTGGAACCTGGAGAAGAAAGATCCGGAGGACTGGTTGCAGAAGTGAGAAAACTTGCAAATAAAATCGCTCGTGAACAGAACAAAAATTTCATCATAATTGATGGCAGTCCGGGCATTGGTTGTTCAACAACCTCTTCCATTACAGGAACCAGTTACGTAATAATCGTAACCGAACCAACGTCTTCAGGAATCCATGATCTTGAAAGAATTATTCAAACGGTGGAACACTTCAAAAGAGATTTTTCGGTAGTGATAAACAAATACGATATAAACCTTGATAAAACGGCAGAAATAAAAGATTACTGTAAAAGAAAAGAATACGATATTCTTGGCAAGATCCCGTATGATAATTATGTGCGCAAGGCTGCTTTAGAAGCAAAGCCGGTTATTAATTTTGAGAACTCAAAGGCAGCTGAATCAATAAAGGAAATATTCAAAAAATTAATGAACAAACTGGGAGGTTAACGGTATATGATAATCGCAATTCCGGTTATTGAAAACAAAGGAATCAATTCTATGATTTCAGAGCATTTTGGTCATGCACCATATTATGCATTTGTCGAGACAAAAGATGATGAGATTGTATCAACCAGTATTGAAGAAAATCCATTTTCAAGCCACGATCCAGGTGAAATTCCTAATTATCTTAAGTCAAAAGGTACCAGTGTTTTGATAACACAGGGTGTTGGAAGAAGAGCAATAGCTTACTTCGAACAATTAAAATTAGAAGTTGTAACGGGTGCCCATGGAACAGTTGAAGAACTTGCTAAAGCTTATATTAATGGGAGTTTAAGAAGCGTTGACTATACTCCGAGAGAAAAATTTCACAGGCACAGATAATTTTAACAAGAAAATAAAGAGTAATTGGAGGAGAAATTTATGATAGTAGCTATACCAGTTAAGGAAAAATCTTTAGATGCAAAGGTTGATGAAAGATTCGCAAGATCTGAACATATGCTTATTTATGACATTGATAATGAAACTGTAAGTTATGTAGAAAATGATGATTTAGGAGCCCATGGTGCTGGACCAGTGGTTGTTGAGAAACTTATGAACAATAAGGTGAGTCATTTGATTTGCAGAAATCTCGGAAAGAATGCCTTTATGGCGCTTCAGCAGGCGGGAATAAAGGCATACGTTGCAGAAAAGGATACAGCAAAAGAGAACATTGAAGGTTTAAAAAATGGAGAGTTAAAATCCTTTTCAACACCGAGAGACAAGCATTTTGGAATGTAGAGTTATTACTAAATATACTTCTGAAAAGATTTTAGAATATAAAGAGGGGTTTTGAGCATTATGAAAAGAGAAACGTCAATAAACAAATACGTTTATGGAATAGTTCCTTCCAGAAGATTAGGGAGATCGCTTGGTGTATCTCCAATTCCGTTCAAAACGTGTAATCACTCATGTATATACTGCCAGCTTGGTAGAACAACAAGGATGACAAATACACGGACCAATTTTTTCCCTCATGAAGAAATAATCGATGAACTAAGCAAATATATTGAACAGGTTGGTGAAAGTGCCTTTGATGTTGTTACCATTGTAGGAGAAGGAGAGCCTCTTCTTTACAAACCTCTTGATAAATTAATAGAAAAATTCAAAAGTATCACAAGTAAACCGCTGGTGGTAATTACAAATGGCACACTACTTATGAAAAAGGAAGTAAGAGAAGAAATTGCTGATAGTGATATAGTTATGCCCACCCTTGATGCATGGGATGAAGACAGTTACAGGAGAATAAATCGTCCTCATAAAGATTTACATTACGATGATTTCTATAATGGTCTTGTGGAATTTTCCCAAGATTTTCAAGGTGAAGTCTGGCTGGAAGTTATGCTGATGAAAAGTTTTAATGATTCTTACAGGAATATCAGAAGATTGGGGAGAAGAATAAAAAAAATAAATCCGGATAAAGTTTATATCAATGTTCCTGTAAGACCTCCTGCAGAAAGTTGGGTTGAAGTACCAGACAAAGAACAAATTGACTTTGCGAAAGAAGTTTTTGGAGCTGAAAGTATAGAGAAAATACAAAAAGGAGATTTTTCTTCTCTTGAAGAAGATGCATTACAGGGGATTATTCAGATAATTAAACGCCATCCGATGAAAGAAAGTGAAATAAAACAATTTGTACTTTCAATTAAGGACGAAGACAAATTTCACGAAGTTATTAAAAAGTTGAATTACCATGATAATGTTGAAGTAATTGAGAAGGATGGACAAAGATATTTTCGTTTTAAAATGAATAAGGAGGATTAGTTAATGAAAAAAGATGTTGTAATACTCGGAGGGGGTCCTGCTGGAATAATAACAGCCACCACCGCGAAGAAGAACTATCCAGATAAAACTGTAACGATAGTAAGGAAAGAAGAAACAGGTTTGGTGCCATGTGGTATACCCTATATATTCGGAACATTGGATTCAGTTGATCAAAATGTAATGGGAATTGATGGACCCAAAAAAATGGGCATCGAATTTATTTTTGATGAAATAGAGCAGATTGACTTTGATTCCAAAAAACTTGTTGGTAAAAATAATAATAAAATTTATTATGAAAAACTTATTATTGCAACGGGTTCTGCTCCAACTTTTCCACCAATAGAAGGAACAGAATTGGATGGTATTTTTACCATAAAGAAGGATAAGAGCTATCTCGAAAAGGTCTATGAACAAGCGAAAACTGTAGAACGTGTAACAGTTATAGGGGGTGGATTTATTGGCGTTGAAGTAAGTGATGAATTAAGAAAAATGGGTAAAAAAGTTACACTAATTGAAGCTATGGGACATCTACTGCCAGCTGCCTATGATGAAGATTTTGGTGATCTTGCACAGGAAACACTGGAATCACATGGTGTAACTGTGAAGATTAATTCACTAGTAAAGGAAATTTCAGGGAATTCAAAGGTTGAAAAAATTGTAACTAAAGATGGAGAAGAAATTGCTACTGATATGGTTCTCTTGGCCACGGGATATAAACCAAATGTAGAGCTGTTTAAAAATACTGATTTACATATAGGTCATAGTGGAGGAATCTGGGTAGATGAATATATGAGAACAAACATTGATGATGTTTTTGCTGTTGGTGATTGTGTTGAACACAAAGACTTCTTCACAAGAAGACCGAGTAATTTAATGCTCGCTTCAACAGCAGTGTTTGATGCAAGAATCGCTGGAACAAATCTATACCATCTAGTGGTTGTAAGAGAAAACCATGGTAATCTTGGTGTTTTCTCGACTTCTATTGAAAATTTGACTCTTGGAGCTGCGGGTATGACATGTAAAAAAACTGATAAAGAAGGCTTTAAATATGTCATAGGTCAAGCAGAAACTGTTGATCGTCATCCTGGAACACTACCAGATAAAAGCAAAATGAAAGTAAAATTGCTCTTTTCAGAAGAGAGTGGAATATTGCTTGGAGCACAGATAGCTGGAGGTAAAAGCGTTGGTGAAATAATTAATATGATCGGTTTGGGCTTACAAATGGGAATAACTGCAAATGATCTTGTAACCATGCAAATTGGTACCCACCCATTGTTAACATCGGCTCCAACGAAATATCCTTTAATTACTGCTGCAGAGTCAGCACTTATGAAGCTTAGAAACTATGCATAGTATATCGATAATGGGGTGATCTGATTGCCTTTTTTTAGGAGAGGATTTGGACCTGGAAAGGGTAGGGGTATTGCGAGGGTATGGAGAGCAGCCTTTATCCTTTTGTTGCTGGCAGAAAAACCATCTCATGGATATGAGCTTGCTTCAAGGCTTGAGGAATTTGAGCTCGGGAGCAGCAGTGTCGGACAAATGGGCGGTTTGTACAGGATCCTTACAGATTTAGAAGCAGAAGGAATGGTTGTGGCTGAATGGGATACATCTGAACCAGGTCCAGCGAAGAAAAATTATCGAATAACATCTAAAGGTAGAATGTTTTTAACACGTATAGCTAAAGATTTTAGAAACACAAGGAAAATACTTGATCGTTTTATAAAGAGACATGATGAAATTAAAGATTAATGAATAGTTTTTGAGCAGGGTTGAAAAGATCATGTTTGTTTAATTTTGCTGTTTTCATTAGATAATATGATAAGTTTTCGATGCATATTCTCTAATTAAATAATCTTTTGAGTAGTCAAACAAAAAAAGTGTGGTGAATGATTATGGTTGACAAAGATCATCGAGAGCTTATAGGCATTATTCAACGAGAACTTGAAAGTAAAGCTGATTATCAGTATTTGAAAAGTTCAACCAGATTCTTCAAAAAGGAAGATCTTAAAGAAGTGTCAAGTATGTCACACGGAAACAGGACCCCTGTTGTAAGGAAAATTGCTGCAGACTATTATAAAAAAATAAAGAAATTTGAAAAATTGAAAATTTTGAATCTGTGTGAATACTTACTTGCAACAAACTATTCTGAAGAAAGGGCCATTGCTTTTGATTGGGCATTTAGACTAAAAAATCGACTGGATAAAGAGGAATTCTGGAGGTTTGAACGCTGGTTAATGCATTATGTACATCACTGGGGTTCCTGTGACGATCTCTGCACACATGCTTTTGGTTATCTGCTGTATAAACATCCTGAATTAATTGGCAACACTGTAAGCTGGAGAAATTCAGATAATCGCTGGTTCAGGCGGGCTAGCGCTGTTGTTTTAATCTATTCTACGAGGAGAAAAAATATCCTTAAAGGGGTATTTGAAACCTGTGATACATTGATGACAGATGAAGATGACCTGGTAAGAAAGGGATATGGCTGGCTTCTCAAAGAAACTGGAAACAAATTTCCTGATGAAATTTTTGATTATGTAATGAGAAATCGTTGTAAAATGCCCCGGGTTTCTTTAAGATATGCGATAGAAAAATATCCTGAGGAAAAGAGAAGAAAGGCTATGGCCTGATTAAAGGTATTGTATATATGAGTATTGAGGAAATGAACAAAAAAATAACAAACTGTAAGAGATGCAGACTGTCAGAAACTAGAAAAAATGCAGTAATAGGTGAGGGCAATCTTGATTCACAGTTCGTGATTATCGCCCAGGCACCAGGGGAAAAAGAAGATGAACGTGGAAAAATGTTTGTGGGTCCTTCGGGGGAAGTTCTGTTTGAGTTACTGGATAAGGCTAATCTTCATAAGGAAGACGTTTACTTGACGAATCTTATCAAATGTATGTTACCCAATAATAGAAAACCAAAACAGGACGAAATAGAAACCTGCAGTATTTATCTTGATAATGAACTTGATGAGGTTACATCTTCCATTTTTATAACGCTTGGTCATTATGCTACAAGGTATTTGTTAAAAAAGAATAAGATTAATTTACCTGATAAGACAGACTTCCATGAAGTTTATGGAAAATTGTTTCTGGGAAAGGGAATAAAGATTCTCCCGCTGGAACATCCTGCTGTAATTCTCCACAATGAGAATACAAAAGAGATGCTTCAAAATCATTACAGGAAAATAGCCGTTTTACAAAGTGAGTGTAAATGGTTCCCAATTTGTCCCATGAAAAGATTTAATGAGTTGGGGAAACTTGATAATAGATGGATAGAATTGTATTGTAAAGGCGATTGGGAAAGTTGCGTAAGGTACAAAATGGAAGAAAATGGTGAACCACATCTCGACTGTTTGTTACCTGACGGGACTCTGAATAAAAATCTACGTTGAAGGAGGTGATTTTATGAGGATTACCATAATTTATGATAATACCGCATGGGAAAATGAGCTTGAGTCTGACTGGGGTTTTTCGTGTTTGGTTGAAGCACACGGAAAAAATATTCTGTTTGATACAGGTACAAAAGGAAACATACTTCTTTCCAACATGGAAAAATTGGATATCGATCCATCAAAGATTGAGGAAATATTTATTTCGCATTCTCATTATGACCATATTGGTGGACTGGCGGCATTTCTTGAAGTAAATAACAATGTTGATATCTGGCTACCCCGTCATATTCCAGGTATTAATGTCTCTGAAAACAGAAAAGTCATTGAAGTAGAATCCCCGCGAAAACTTCACGAAGGAATATATTCTACAGGTATACTTGATGAGATAGAACAATCTATGTGTGTTGAAACCGATAAAGGTATTGTAATTATTGCTGGTTGTTCCCATCCGAGTTTTGATAATATCCGCAGTGCTGCTTCGAAATTTGGAAGTATTTATGGCGTTATTGGTGGATTACATGGAACCAGACCTGAATCTCTGGAAGGGTTTGACTTTATCTGTGCCACTCATTGCACTCAATATAAAAGTAAAATAAAGAAGCTTTACCAGGAACAATACGTCGAAGGTGGAGCTGGAAGAATTATTGAAATATGATTTTTAAAAAACAGACAGTTTCTTAACTGAAAGAAAAACAACTATATGGATATATTCTTCCTATTAGATAAATTCATTAATATTCTTGTATGATAGTATAATTCTATACTGAAAGTCTAAAATCAGGAGGGATAATTCTTGTTTACTTACAAAAAAGTTGAAGAAATTGAAGAAATTGCTGAAATGGCTTTCTTTTCCTTTGGTGTAAAACACGATAAACAAAAGCCTTTTAAAAAATATTTGAGCAAATTACTGGAATCAAATGTCGAATTATTCGGTGCTTATGATGGGGAAAAACCCGTTGCAGGTTATCTTCTGTATCCTTTTGAGATGAGAATCAGAGAAGATATGGTACCTATGGGTGGTCTTGGTTTGGTATGTTCACGACCTGATTACAGAGGAAAAGGCGCTGTTAAATTCATGCTGAAGGAAGCCATAAAAACAATGATTAAGAAGAATATGAAAGTCTCGGTTCTGTATCCCTTTAATATTGATTTTTATCGTAAATATGGATGGGAACTTTTTTTTACCAGAAAAATAATAACTCTTTCACCGGGTCAGTTAAAAAAGTCATCTGTTGAAGGTGTCGAAGCAATTTATTATCGTTATCCGGATGAAGAAATTAAAGAATTTTATAATAAAAAAGCAAAAACCTTCTACAATTTTGCTTTACGAGATGATTATATATGGCACAGACATTTAGATAATGAAATATCAGGAAGTGCTTCTGAAGGAGTAGTCAAATTTGTAAAAAATGGTCAAATTGTTGGAATCTTTACACTTCAAATAAGTTCTGAAGACTTTGGTTCCAAAGCCTCGGTTGGGTCTGTAGTTTATAACAACGAAGAGGTCAAACGTGCCATGTTCGATTATTTAAGAAAATTATCGCACCAGGTTTCGAAGCTGGAAATATGGGTATCCGAAGATTTTCTGATATGGCCTTACTTATCAGATAGACCCTCAAGCATTAAGAAAAGATATGCTGGAATGATGCGTGTTAATTCGATGAATTTACTTGACGGATTAAAGATAGGTGATGAAAAAATCGATTTTACTGTTTCCATTAAAGATAAAACAAATGAAGAAAATGAAGGAACATGGGAATTAAGAAACAACGAATGCGTTCTTTCAGTAACTAAGAGCTCCGAAAGTCCTGACCTGGAAACAGATATCGGCACCTTTTCTTCGATTATGTCTGGGTTCACCGATTTTTCAGAAATGATTAGAGCAAACCGCGTAAAGGTTCTTAATAGTGATAGTGAATTTAATCTTAAAAAAACAACCACTTTCCATTTTGAAAGCTTTTAATTAGGAAAAACAAATATTTTAAAGCCATCAGTAAAATAACTGATGGCTTTTTTTATTTTATTGATATATTCTATAAAAATATGTATTTGATTATAATGTAATTTTTTATGTAATCTGCTGTTGTGACATATATAGAAACATTTACAACTATACTTCAAAATCCTGCCAAAATAAAATATATAAAAATATATAAATATTTTAAAACAAACTTGAATATTATCTATATTATATGGTATATTTTAAAATGTAATGGAATAAATATTGCAAAAGATGAACTGGTAGGTGAAAAAAATGAATTCATACAAAAGAAATTTTTGGTTTTATTCATTGGGAAGGCTTGTTTCTTTAATAGGTTCTGGAGTTCAGCAGGTAGCTATTCCCTTGTTTATTTTAGATTTAACTGGTTCAGGAACGTTAATGGGAACCTTTGTTCTTGTATCCATGTTACCAAAAATAATTCTTGGTCCCTTTGCCGGGGTTTTGGGGGATCGTTTTGACAGAAAAAAGATAATGGTATATATGGATTTTGTAAGAGGGGGTCTCATATTATTTCTTGCTTTATTGGCTGGTTTTGATTCGCTAACCTTGATTTCTCTTCTAATTGTGCAGGCTCTTGTATCAGCTTCTGACATGGTTTTCGATCCCGCAACAAACGCCATGATTGCTGATATTGTGCCTTCTGAAGATTTGACCAGAGCAAATTCAATAGTTCAGGGCATCAACAGCTTCAGTTATATTGTTGGACCAGCTCTTGGAGGTATTTTATATGGTTTTTTTGGAATAGAACTTGTTTTTATAATTAATGGGACATCCTTTATAGCTTCTGCAATAAGTGAAATATTCATTGCTTACAGTCAGACTACTGAGAAGACAAAAATGTCGGTGAAAAAAGTACTGGAAGATATGAAAGAAGGCTTTATCTTCCTGAAGGATGTTAAAGGATTAATGATCCTGTTAATATTCTGTATGATATCTAATTTCCTTGTGTCCCCGGTTTTTGTTGTTATTTTCCCATTTTTTGCTCGAGAGGTTGTTGGTTTTTCCGGGCAGCAATTCGGTTTTCTCCAAACCAGCTGGGTTGTAGGGATATTGCTTGGAAATGTAATACTGGGAGCTTTTCTTGCAAAAAGAAAACCCGCAAAATTGTTCAAAAGTGGTTTGATAAATCAGACATTACTTTTTCAACTGTTTTTTCTAGCAGCGTTGCCGTTCTCCACCAAGTTTTTTGGCGGAGCGACCTGGATATATTTTTCAGTAATAGGTTCAATTCTAATGGTGACTGGAATTTTCAACGCTTTTGTAAACACACCCCTTATGACAATGTTTCATAAAAAGACACCAACCAAGTATCGTTCCAGAGTGTTCTCTGTTATATCGGTTCTTGCACAACTAGTAACTCCTCTGGGAGCGGTACTTTATGGAATAGGGCTGGATTTAATGGCAACACACTGGTTATTGTTAATTGCAAATATCGGAAGCATAATAATAATTGTCGTGTTCCTTGCCAGAGGGCTGGATACGTTCCTTATGGAACCAAAACCAAATGAAGCTTAAAAATTAATTTGTTAATTCCGTAGATATATTAACTAGAATATAGACAATACAGTTTTCCCGTGGTTTTAGCTTTATACATAGCAGAATCAGCTTTTCTTAAAAGGGTATTAAAATCTTCTCCATCAGTGGGGAAGATCGAAATACCCATACTCCCACTCACAATAACTTCGTCTTCTCCAACCTTTAGTGGCTTTTTTAAAGTGCTGTAAATTTTTTTTACTAAGGTTATTGCACCATTACTATCAGTTTCAGGAAGAATAAATACAAATTCATCTCCGCCCATACGTGCTACAAGATCACTCTTTCTTAACGATGATTTTAATCTGGAAGCTATCTCTACGAGGAAGTTGTCACCGGCTTCATGTCCAAAAGAATCGTTAATTTCTTTGAAGTTATTTAAGTCAAGATACAAAACAGAGGTTCTTCTGTTGTATCTTTTTGAAAGCTGAATTGTTTGATAAGCCTCTTTTTCAATATACCTTCTATTTGGCAATCCTGTTAAAGTATCATGTGTAGAAAGTATCTTTAATCGATCTCTCTGTTCTCTCAATTCTTTTTCAAGAGATAGTTTTTGAAAAATGGCTGCAACACCATTACCAAATATTTTTGCAATCTGGATTGATTCGTCACTGAATGCATTTTTCTTTTGGTAGTTATCCAGATTAATAAAAGCTACTGTTTTATTATTTACTACAATAGGTACAGATAACATAGCTTTTATGCTTTCTACCTGGCCTGCTTTAAATAAAATATCATGTCTTTGTTTATCGAGATTATCATTTATACCAAAGTTCTTGATGATCTTAATTTTTTTTGTAACTCCCTGAACGAGCTCATTTTTCTTAAATGTAACTTTTTTCAGTTTATTTAAGTCGTATTTCACACTCGCTGCAAAACCAAAACTATCGCCATTTTCTTTAAGCAGCATACTTCCCTTTTCAGCACCAGGGATTATTTCCACAGCTCTTTCAAGAAGTCTTTGATAAGAACGTTCAGTTGAATCCTGTTGTAAAACTTCACTTGTAATATCAATAATTACTTTTTGTAAGTTGATCAATTGCTTTTGTCTTAATTCAGCCAGCTTGCGATCTGTTATATCCCTGGCGATTACAAGCACATTTCTGTCATCATCTAAAAATCTTCCATTGGCTTCAATCCAAACGTATTCATCTTCTATGTTTTTTATTCTGGTTTCTATTCTACCCTCTCCATTGCTAATAACATTCCTGAAAAGATTAGTGACGTTCTCTTTATCCTCGGGATGCATGAGAGACAGAGGATTTATATTCTTTACTTCATTAGGGGAATAACCTAAAATTCTTTGGGTTGCATAGTTGGTATAAACAATATTTCCATTTATGTCTAGAAGTAAAATCATGTCGTAAATGTTTTCAATCAAAAGACGATGTTCTTCTTCACTTTTTCTGAGTGCATTCTCAATAACTTTTCTTTCCGTTATATCTACTGCTGCTATCAAAATGGTAGGTTTTCCCTGAAAGGATATCCTTTGTGCTTTAAGATCTATCCATTTTGTATTTCTTTTTTTAGTAATAATCTTTAATTCATATCTATCGGTGGGCCATTTTCCCTGTTGCCTGAGTTTGGCTCTTTCCTTCACGAGATCTGTATATTCTGGATGGACAAAATCCCACAAATTCATATTGGTGAGTTCTTCTTTTGGATATCCTGTGATTTCTTCTGCCATGGAATTGGCAAATATCCATTTGTCTTCCTGATAGATTAAAATAGCAACAGGTGTAGATTCTGCAAAGGTTCTGAATTTTTCTTCACTTTTTTTCAACGCTTCTTCAGCAGCTTTTTGTTCAGAAATATCTCTATAAATTGCAAAAATTCCAACTATTCCATTTTTGTCATAAACAGGAGAGCTTATTACTGATACAGGGAAAGCTGTTCCATCACTTCTAATTCGTATTCCTTCAGCCTTTACTTTTTCGCCTAATAGGGCCCTGTTTGTGAGTGATTCAGTTTCAATTCTGTTTTCAGCAGGCGAGATCAAATCATCAATATTTTGACTATAGACTTCTTGTTCACGATAACCAAACATCCTGCAAAAGGCTTTATTTGCTTTTGTTATATTCTGATTTTTATCACAGAAAACTATTCCTTCAGGTACATTTGAAAAAAGTTCTTCAAAATACTGTTCATTCTTAAGCTTTTCCATAAAGTAAATCCTCCTGAAAAGTCACACAACAATATTCTATATGATTTCTACGATTACTTTATCATATTAATGCTAATTTAGTGTTTATAACGCTTTTAACAAATGGTTTCAAAGACTCTTTAAAAGTATAAATTACCTTTCATAATAGTTACTGCTTTTCCCATTATAAAAATTCTTTCATCATTTCGTATTTGTAGTATTAGCTTTCCTGTTCTTGTTGAAAGTTGTTTAGCAAATAATGTATTTTTTCCAAGTTTTTTATTCCAGAATGGTCCAAGCACAGTGTGAGCAGATCCTGTAACGGGATCTTCATCGATGCCTTCCCAGGGATCAAAAAATCTTGAGACAAAATCAATTTTGTTTTCACTTCTGGAGGTTACGATTAGTCCCCTTAAGTTTTTATTAAAAGAGAAGTTTTTTAGTAATCCAAAATCAGGATTAAGCTCATATACATCATCTTCGTTCTCAAGCTCCAGTAATATGTATCCTGTTTTCTTTCCGTAAAAAGCTCTGTATTTCTTGTTGTAATTTAATACTTTTAATAGCGAATGTGATATATTTATTTCTTCAGGAGGATCCTGGGGAAAATCAAGTCTTACGCCTTTAGCAGTTAAATCTGCTTTCAGTAATCCACTTTTTGTCGTGAAGGTTATTTTTCCCTTGTAATTAAATTCATTGAATAGAATCCATGAAGTAGCCAGTGTTGCGTGCCCGCACATGGGAACCTCAGTTTTTGGAGTAAACCATCTTAAATTAAAAATTTTACTGCTGCTGAAATCTTTTCCCTTTTCAGAAACAACAAATGCTGTTTCTGACAGGTTCATTTCATTTGCAATATTTTGATACATCATATCATCTAAAGGATATTTTAAAGCACATACGGCAGCCGGATTACCCCTGAAAGGCTGGTTGGTAAAGGCATCAACCTGGTAGATTTCAACAGAATTCATATTCCCCCCTTATAGTTATTATATTCTATTAAAAAGAATAATTCTTGTAGATCAAATGTTTTAATCTCATTTTAATGTCCATTTTTTTATAATAAGAGTATCAGCAATTAATAAAGGAGGGTTTTTATGAAAAAAATAACCTTAATTGCGATTCTTACCGTTGCGCTAATATTGACTTTTTCTGGTTGTATTGCAGATTTGATTCCTGGTGACGAAGAAGAAGAGATGGGCAAGATGAACGTATACATGACAGATGCGATACTACCCCTGGAAGATGTAAAGAGTGTGGAAGTAACCATAGACAGCATATCGTTATATGGAGGGGCAGCATCACCTGTTGAGATAACAGATGAGCCCACCAAAGTTGATCTCATGACCCTTATAGGAGAGGAAATAAGTCTTGGGACAGTGGAAGGAACAGCGACTTACACCCAGTTAAGAATGGAGATAAGTGATGCAACACTAACCACAATGGAAGACGAAATATATGAAGTAAAGGTAGTCTCAGGATCGTTGAAGATAAGCAACCTTGATATAGAATTTGACGATGAAGAAGAAACAACACTGATGCTAGATTTTGACTTATCCAAGTCACTCATAGTGACCGGGTCCTGGCCACCGGAAGACATACCGAAAGAACCACAGCTAATAATGACACCAGTGATAAACGTACGTCATGGAAGATTATATGATGTAACGGGAGTGGCTACGCCAACACCTGAAGCCAGTCCTTACCTGGTAGCACTTATACCGGAAGAGACAGAAGAAGCGACAGAAGTGTTAACGACCTTCACCCACAAAGAGAACCCAAAGTGGGAACAGGGAGAGTTCCGTTTTTGCAAGGTAGAGCCGGGAGAATATACACTGCAAATATATGACAACTACACAGAAACAGGATTTGATACACACACCAGTACTCCGTTATATACATACCCCGAGGATATAGTGGTAGAAAACAGCGATGTTGATCTCGGAACGATGGTGGTTAAAGAAGAAGAACCAGAAGAAGAGATGGGCAAGATGAACGTATACATGACAGATGCAGTACTCCCACTGGAAGATGTAAAGAGTGTGGAAGTAACCATAGACAGCATATCGTTATATGGAGGGGCAGCATCACCTGTTGAGATAACATATGACCCCACCACAGTTGATCTCATGACCCTTATAGGAGAGGAAATAAGTCTTGGGACAGTGGAAGGAACAGCGACTTACACCCAGTTAAGAATGGAGATAAGTGATGCAACAC
>JAWODV010000015.1:0-15210 GCA_046483075.1 Kosmotogaceae bacterium
TTTCTAATACTTTAACGCTTTTTCTCTTAAGAGCTTTCTTTATATCTTCAGCTACATCTTCATCCTCTGTAGAAAGGATTTGATCAAGAATTTCAACGAGATGAACCTTCACGCCAAATGAAGAAAAGAATGTAGCGAACTCAACTCCAATATATCCTCCACCGATAATGAGAATTGATTCGGGAAATTTCTTCATGTTAAAAACATCATCGCTGGTCATAATACCTTCGACATCTTCAAAGGGTGGAAAATTGGCAGGATCTGAACCCTGTGCAAGAATCAAATTTTCTCCTTCAATAAAACTCCCACTCTCTTTGATTCTGATTTTTCCTTTGTCAATTATTTCTGCAGTACCTTTAATGATCTCAACGTTATTCTTATTTAGTAAATGTTCTAAGCCTTTTCGAGATAATGTAGTTGCCTTTTTTGAATGTTTCATTATTTTGCCTACGTCGTAACTGAATTCTTCAACCGTTATTCCAAAACGTTTGGCTTTATCGTTTATTTCGGAATAAAGGTGTGAAGCACTTAACAACGCCTTTGTAGGTATACAACCTACATTGGTACAGGTGCCCCCAAGTTCATTTTTCTCAATAAGCGCCACTTTTTTTCCAAGTTTACTAAGCCTGATTGCAGCAGCATAACCTCCTGGACCTCCACCAATTACAACAACGTCATACATAATATTCCTCCTCTCTATATTCATATTTTAGCTTATATGAAACAAAGAACAAATGTATTTTTGAAGTAATTTCTAATACAAATAATAAGTGATATAATTAATTGAATGTACTTCTGATAGTGAAGGAGGAGTCCTTTGAAGGATGAAAAGGAGCAAAATCAGATTAAAGAAACTTCTCCACTTATCTTAATAACATTGACTTCAGATGGAATAATTGAATATATAAACGAAGAAGGATGCAGTATTCTTGGTTATCTTCAGGATGAACTTTTAAGAAAGGACTTTTTCAAAGTTTTATTACCAAAGGAACATTCAAAAAGAGAAAAAGAAAACTTTAGAAAGGTTCTTCAAAGTAAAACTGCGAAATACATCCACAAAGAAATACCTGTGAAATTTAAAAACGGTGAAAAGAAAATTATCAACTGGTATTTTTCTTTCGTACCTGATGATCAATGTAAAACAAAAAAAGTCATATGTACAGGACAGGATATGTCGGGCTATTATGAAATGCAGAGAGAGAAAGATCGTTCACTATTTAAGCTTGATGAAAGGGTTAAAGAACCCGAATGTTTGTATGCTATTTCCAGGCTGATTGAGGAACCAGGTATTAAGATAGATGAATTTTTTCAAAGAGCTGTTGAGTTAATGCCAACTTCTTTTAGAAATCCAAAAAACTCACATGTGAAACTCCAGATTAATGACAAAAAGTATGAATCTTTAAATTTTATGGAAAATGAGAATAAAATATCACAGGATATTTTTGTAAAAGGGTGCAAAGAAGGTTTAATTGAAGTTTACTCTACTAAAGTCAAAAGCAAAAAACATGAGGAAATATTCTTTGATGAAGAAAAAAAATTACTTTATGATATCGCACAGTTATTTGGTTTAATTCTTGAAAAGCATTACATTGAGGACGCACTGTACAAATCAGAAGAAAGGTTGGGTTATGCAATAAAGGGAAGTGGGAACGGAATATGGGACTGGCAACCACAAACGAACGAAATCTACCTCTCCAAAAGATGGAAAGAAATACTTGATTACAAAGGTAATGAAATTGAAAATAACATTGATGAATGGCTAAAACGAATTCACCCGGATGATATGAATAAGGTAATGTCAAAACTTGAAGCTCAATTGAAAGGGAAAACCCATTTTTTTGAAGTAGAAAATCGTCTACAAACCAAAAAAGGTGACTATAAATGGGTTTTAACAAAAGGCGAAGTTGTAAAAAGAGACGAAAAAAATCAACCAGTTCGATTCACAGGAACCATAACAGATGTTACAAGGCGAAAGAAGCTGGAAAAAAGACTTAAAGCAAAAAATAGATCCTTCAGAATGCTGAGTGAAATAAATCAGCTAATAATTAGAACTAAAGCCGAGAAAAAATTGCTTGAAAAAACCTGTGATATTCTTACAAATACTGGAGATTACAAAATCGCATGGATAGGCTATAAAGATTCGAAAAAAGATATTATTAATCCGGTATCTTACAGTGGATTAGAAAAAGCTTACTTAAAAGATCTTAAGATAGACCTTAATAATGATTATAGAAAAAGTGATCCTGTAGTAAGAGCTTTCAAAGAAGGTCAAACTGTTACTTCAAAAAATGTTTCAGACGAAATTTTATTAAATAACTTCTTTGATAGTGAAGAGAAAGAGGATTACATCTCTTCTGTTTCATTACCTTTGAAGTATAAGACAGAAGTGTTTGGAACATTAAATATCTATTCTAAAGAATCGAATGCATTTGATGAAGATGAACTTAGTTTACTTGAAGAGCTATCTGATGATTTGACATTTGGTATAAATGCATTACGAACCAAAAGAAAACTTGATAAAGCAAATGAGAGGCTTAAGCATCTTAATAGCTTGCTAAATGCTATAAGGTCAATTAATCAGCTTATTGTTAAAGAAGATAAACTAGAAGCCTTAACAAAAAAAGCCTGCAATCTTCTAACAAGAATTCGGGGCTACAATACAGCATTGATAGCTATATTAGATGAAAAAGGGGAAATCTCATTTTGGAATTATTCTGGAGAAAATAGTTGTTTTGAAGTGGTGCTAAAGAATTTTAAGAACAAGAATATTCCATGTATTGATAAAACAATTAAAGAAAATAGGATTATTATAGTTAAAGAGCAGGGGTTTTGTACAAAATGTGCTTATAGAAATAACTGCTACATGAAGAATTCAATAGTTTTGCCACTCGATTCCAAAAAAAGAATTCATGGAATTTTAGTTATATCTATTCCCAGTATTAATATCTTTATTCATGAAGAGATAGATCTGTTAGAAGAAATTTGCGGTGATATTGGATTTGCTCTAAATAAAATAGAGCTAGAGCATAAAAAGGAACTTTATGAAAGACAACTTGAAGATTCAGAAAAGCGCTTTGAACTTTTTATGAATAATCTTCCGGCAGCATCTTTTATTGTTGATCGAGAAGGTACATTTTTCTTTATTAATAAGTACTATAAAAAAATGTTTGGTGTAGATAATGATTGGATTGGAAAAAACGTGAAAGATTTACTTCCAGAAAAAATCTCTTCAGATTTGATTTCTACAAATGAAGCCACTCTTGAAAAAGGGGTAATAGAAATTGAAGAAACTGTTCCTGATAAGAAAGGAAGGCCAAGACACTTTAATACTCATAAGTTTGTTCTTAAAAGTAGAAAAAACATAGAACTAATTGGAGGAATCGCCTTTGATATAACAGATCACAGAAAGATGGAAGAAGCTTTGAGGTTAAGCGAAGAGAAATTTAGAACACTAACAGAATCTGCCCCTATAGCAATTATGATACATCAAAATGAAAAGTGTGTTTATGCTAATCCAGCCATTGAAAGTTTGACTGGTTATTCTAAAGAGGAAATTGTGGGGATGAGTATTTGGGACCTGATTCATTCAGATTCACTCAAGAAAATAGAAGAAAGAGTAAATTTATTCAAAGCTGGTAATGCAATTAAAACCGGACAGGAGATTAAAATCAGTTCCAGAGAAGGAGAAATAAGATGGGTTTATCTGGTAACTAGATCTATAGAATTCAAAGAAAAGCCAGCTGTTCTTGCTACAGCTATAGATATTACTGATAAAAAGCAAATGGAAAAAGCACAACAAGAAAGTCATGATAAACTTATTAAGACTTTTAATACTATGATCCACACCTTCAGCAAAATTATCGAGATGAAAGACCCCTATACTGCCGGACATCAAAAAAAGGTTAGTGAACTTGCAGTAAAAATAGCTGTGAGAATGAAACTAGAGGATAAACAAATTAATGCGATAGAGACAGCTGCTTTGCTGCATGATATGGGAAAGATTTACGTGCCTTCAGAAATACTCAATAAACCAGGAGAACTAACAAAATTAGAATTCGAGATGATAAAAAGTCATCCCATTAATGGTTATGAACTCCTTAAAGATATTGAATTTGATTTACCACTGGCCCTGTATATTAAACAGCACCATGAACGACTTGATGGAAGTGGTTATCCTGATGGTTTGAAAAATGGGGAAATTACATTAGAAGCACAAATTCTTGCAATTGCAGATGTGGTGGAAGCAATGACTTCCCACAGACCTTATAGACCTGCTCTAAAATTCAACGAAACATTTGAAGAAATCAGAAATAATGCTGGTAAGCTCTATAATGAAACAGCGGTAAAAGTATGCCTTGAACTGTTCGAAGAAGGTTTTGCTTTTTCCAAGTGAATTTAATGCTCCTTTAATTGAAAAATGTTGAAAATTATATTTTTTCTAATGTGCTAAGTATACCCGTAGACAAAGCTTCATTTTCTAAAAGATTTAACGTAGTAATAAATAACTTACCTTTTCCAATATTTATAAGATCTAGATATCCATAAAAATCATAGAACCATCCATAGGTTATTCCAGATAATCTTCTATCATATCCATTTGCATCAATTAATGGTACTCCTTTGATTAAAGTAGAATGAACCTTTAGAAATGTACTATCTGGAAAATAATTCGAAAATTCTTTCGATATCCAGGGAAATCCGGATATCCAATCTCCGGATAACATGCCGTTTTTTTCGATAGTCTTTGCCTTATATGATTCAAGTTCGAAATTCATGTTGGCTTTGTCTAAAATAAGAACAATTTTTTTGCCAGAGTAAATTTCATCAACAGAAAGGCCTTTATAATCTTTTGTGACAAAAATATTTGAACGCCCTCTTTGTGTAACTGTAAAAGGAATTTTTAGATCGTTCTTCTTTGAGATAACTGACAAATAATGTAATCCATCATCTAGTGTTGGTGTGCTAAGTGTAATTGCACAAATGACTTTGCTTCCCCTAGTCTTTAAAAGATTTTCATGTGCATCAAGATTTCTATTATTAATTTTAAATTGTACATCTTCTAGATCATTTTCATAAGCAATAAGAAATTGAAGATTTTCTCCAAAAAAGATATTGCCTGACTTAATTTTGAAGGCGTTATTCAAGGAATTTATTCTTTTAATTTTTTCTGGGTTGTATTTATACTGCCTATCAAAGTCTAGTAGGCCATTGCATTCCCAAAAAGTATCTGCCAATTCGGTTATTATGTAACCTCTTATCGAGCTTTTTTTCTTAATCTTGCTTATCTCAATTCTCAAATTTTCCAATTGATGCGCTGTAGATATATCAAAGAATTCATTAAGTGTAAACTCTTTAGACAGATCTGATTTTTCAAATCTTTCTAAAGCTCCATCTGCCAAAGTAAATTTTTCGCCTAAGAATTCATTTTTTTTCCAGAAATCTTTTCTATTTCCTTCTATCCACTTTAGTCCTGGTAAAGACCAGTTCCCAAACTCTGAAACTAAAAGAGGAAGATTTTTGGTGTTTTCTTCGTAACCTTTATAGAACTTATTTTGAGGATTTTCCGTAAAATCATCTATGTAAAAATTCCAGAGTTCTTCACGATCTATAGCACTTGTATAAAAGTGATAATCGTTAATATCTGAAATAAGATGATAATTTCCCATGCATGGTGAATTATCTATGAGAACCAAATCTGGATATATACTTTTTATTTTGTAAAAAATACTTTCTAGCCAATCACGATGTTCTTGAATATCAAGGTTAATCCCCCATGATTCGTTAATTATACTGTAAATACATAGAGAAGGGTGTGTAATATCTCTTTCCAATGTTTTCAAGATAGTTTTCTCAAGTTTTTTTGCTGAAGAAGTACTAAAATTGTCAAAATAAGGAGCATCCTGCCACACAATAAAACCCATTTCATCAGCTAACTCCATATATATTGGATCCGGTACCTTAACATGAAACCTAAGTGTATTTATTCCCATTTTTTTGAGTTTTATAAAAGTTTTTTTTAGATATTCTTTTGATGGAATTGTATAAAGTGTATCAGGATAAAAATCCTGATCGAGCACTCCAATCATATAAAAATCTTTTCCATTTAGGAGGAGTTTTCCATCTTTTGCGGAAAAATCACTAAAAGCTACTCTTTTATGAATGATGTCCTTTTGTTCTTTACTTTTCACTATAATGTGAAGGTCATATAGTTGAGGTTTTTCAGGTGACCAGGGTTTAATATCTTCAAGTTCTAAAGATATTTTCTCTCCTTTTTTAGATGTCTTGTTTTTGATTTCCTTTCCGTATTTATTCAAAACTAAGGTAATGTTGTCATAATCACCATCTATTTTGTAAGAACATTCTAAGCATTTTTTTAAAAGAGAGGTTTTTATTCGTGCATCTTTGAGAAAACTGGTAGGTCTTTCTTCTAAATAAACTTCTTGCCAAATTCCAGTTATATTTGTATACCAGTTGGGTTCACCATTTTGTTTTCCGTGAGGAATTTCTTTGAAATTAATTATTGAGTTATCTATTGGATCAAATACAATTACTTGAATTTGGTTTTCTTCTTTGAGAAAATCAGTTACTTCAAATTCAAATGATGTATAACCGCCTTCATGCTCACCCAAATACTTACCATTTAGGAACACAGTCGCCTTATAATCAACTGCACCAAAGACTAGAAAATATCTTTTATTGGATTTTCGTTTCAGAGTAAAAATTTTTGAATAATAGGCATAGTATTGTTTTTGAGTTATTTCTGGGTAATAACTTTCAATACAGGAAGGTACAGCAATCTTTCTTGATGGTTTTATTTGTGAAATATTTTCTGGGTGTTCTTCTAGTAAATCAAAATCCCACTTACCATTGAGGGATAGCTTTTGTCTCAAATTATTACCTCCTAGTAAACTAACTAGTCCAATCTTTTAGGTCATCGTGTATAATTTTCGCTAACTCAGAAGGATTTCGTTCAAACGTTCTTGAGGAGTTCATTTTTAATTTAACGAACCCCATTGGTTCTAAATATTTTTCTACAGGTTTATTTCCATATCTGTAATCCCAATTAATCAAATCTATAGCAGGAAACCATGTGTAACCTTTTAAATCTATTCCTTCTTCATTAATTAGTTCATTAATATAAGTTGTTGACTCTTTCCACCACTTAATTTGATCTTTAAGTTTCCCATTAAAACTGGTTTCAGTTAAAAAGATGGGTCCATTATATCTTTTTTTGTATTCACTTAGAAGCTTTCCAAGGTATTTTGTCCCACCATAGAAACCCTTGTAATGAAATTTGTTATTTATCTCTTTAATTTTGTAAACGCTCAACTGGGGATAATAATTAACTCCATAACCGTCAATATTAATGGCATTTTCGTGAAACCATATTATATCATTGTCCGAAAATCCATTCTTTAGAAAGAAATTATATAGAAAATGGTTTTCATTGACCTTTCCCTGAATTAAATCATAAGTTGCAAAACGAAGTTCATTTTCAAATTTTGCCTTAGCAGCTTCTCTTTCAGTTTCTCCAAAGAAAATCCCGGAGGCTTCTACATGTAAAGCAAAAACTTCAGGATACGATTTTTTTACAGTAAAAACACTCTTAACTATTCCCCTTGCAGTATTTTCTAATATTTTACAGAAGCCATCATCACCTGAGAGATAAGGAGGCCAGACTGCATTTCTACCACAAAATTCTTGAGTGATATAAGGTTCGTTCATTGGGGTATAGTATTTAACAAAATCACCATATCGTTCAAAAAAGTTCATTATATATTCAGTCATTTTTTCTGGGAAAGCGTTATTTAGAAAACTATTATCAAGCCACAAAGGTGTACCATAATGAAAAAAATCTATAATTGGAGTTATGCCTATATTGTCCATGTACTCAATTACATGATCAACCCAACTCCAATCAAATTTTCCTTCTTCAGGGTTTACTAGATACCACGGAATACCATATCTTAGAAATTTAAATCCTGTATTTCTTATGATATCTAGATCTTCTTTCCAGTGAAAATAATGTTGGGTTAATTCATATTCATCCAATCTTCTGGAACTGGTTTTATCAGTCCTAGCTATGAATGTATCTTCTATACCTGCTATCCAAAGCATTTCATTCATACTCTTTATATAATTTGAATGCGAAATCAACCTTCTCAGTTTCTATCTGTACAGTTATTTCACCTTCATTTGACGCATATTTATTAGTGTAAAATATCGTACCTTTATCCGTATCCCATGCTTCGAATGTAAATATTCCTTTATGTAAATCTTCGAAAATTATACTTACTTTTCCCAAATCTTTTCCATTTGAACTCAACCATCCAATTATCTGAGTTGTTTCAGTAACACTATTTCCAGAATTAGTGTAAAAGTATTCATTTGTTGAACATTTGATTTCTGTAAAATCATCGATATTTACGCCTTTAAAATATAACCAGTTGATATTATCATTAACAAAAGCCCTAATTGCTTTGATTACATCCAATAAATATGAAGGCATTTTGTGTGGTATTGTATATGGCCATCGCAGTCCAATACCAGTTCCTCCAGAAGCTATATGAGACCAGGAAAAAGCTTTATAGCTTTTTGCATCCAGGTCAGCACGAAGCGGCCAGTTATCAATAGGTCCGCTTTCACTATCCATGAAAGGAACTGAATCATTAAAAAGATAATTATGGTATCTGATATTCATTCTTACATCTTCAGCGATCTTTAAAGGTTTAGTATATTCCTTAATAGTATCATAGTAAAAATGGGTTGTTACGAAGTCGAGATGAGTTAAATCATAGAGTGTATTTGCCAGAGTACCTGTTAAAGCTGGAGCTGCAGTAGAAACAGTTATCAAATGTGTTTGTCCGAATTTTTTCATTTCATAACTTTGTATGAATGATGAAATTTCTTTTATCCAATTTCTAACTTCTCTCGCTATAATAGAATCTGGTTTGCTAAAAATTCTACCGTACCATAATTCAATTTCATTATTTAACTCCCAGGCCAATATTTTATCCGAATCTCCATATCTATCAATCATGAATTTGAATCTATTTTTTGCATTTTCAATTGTTTTCTCATCTGTTAAGAAATATTTTAGTGAATTGATTGTACCTTCGTTTTTTATGTTATATGGGTTTGTTTCCCAATTTTCGTAACCCCAAAATGGGTCCCAAGGAGTAATTATCAAATAAATGTTGTATTTTTCAGCGAGATTTATAATTCTGTCCCATGTTTCAATCACAACTGGATTTCTTTCTCCAAGAGGGTCTTCAAAAGCCGTCAAATTATTTTTGTCCTGAGAATACTCAAACATAATCCGCAAGACGTTAACACCATATTCCTTCAATTTATTAAAGTATCTTTCTCCAGCTTTAATATCACCCATAAGTAATGGAGATAGTGAAGGCCAGGGCAGTCCATCATTAAATCCTAGAGGAACAAGAGCTTTATCATTATGTTGAAAATATTTGCCACCTGGTGCTATTTTCACAAAATCTGCAATTGATAGAATACAGAATGTTAAAAAAACCGCAACTATAATCAATCTTTTCATGAAATCACTCCTTAACGGCTCCAGAAATACTTATGCCACTCATATAATATCTTTGTACAAGTAAGAAAATTGCTATTGAAGGAGCTGCTATAAATATTGCACCTGCCATAATGATTCCGTAGTAATGGATATAAGTTCCCTGCAGCGTTGACATACCAACAGGTAAAGTTCTTTTGTCAGGTGAATACAAAACGACAAGTGGCCACAGATAATCATTCCAGTTAGTCATAAAATTTATAACCCACAATGTAATAATTGCTTCTCTTGAAAGAGGAACAATAATCCTAAACATTCGTTGCCATACATTTGCTCCATCAATAACAGCAGCTTCTTCAAGTTCTTTAGGAATGCCAACAAAGAACTGCCTTAATAGAAATACTCCAAATGTAGCACCTATTCCCGGAATTATTATCGCTATAAGGTTATCAGTCCAGCCAAAGCTATCAACTGTTGTATAGTTAGGTAGAAATAATATCATAGGTGGAATTGTCATAGATGCAATGAGTATCTTAAAATAGGTATCTCTAAATTTAAATTTTAGCCTTGCAAGGGCATAAGCCGCCATAATTGCTCCAAGAACTGAAAGTGTTGCATAAGCAGTAGCTGCAATAAGACTGTTAAAGAACCATAAAAAAACTGGAGTGTCTTCTCTTGCTAATAATTTCTCAAAATTTTCTGTTGTAAGATTCATTGGCAGAAAACTTGGAGGCCATTTCAGAATATCTGTTTCGCTTCTAAAGGCAGTTAAAAAGGTCCAGTATATTGGAAATAAAAATATCGCAGCAATTATTATTGCAACAATAGTAACAGTTATTTTTTTTCGTGTATGTTTATTGTAGCGGGGCATGCTTCACACCGCCTTTTTTCTCTCTAGTAAAGAGATAATATTGAATAAAAGTAACGCCAAGAACTATTATTCCAAAAATAATTGACATAGCTGCTGCATATCCCATTCTTGGCCGTGATGTGTTAAAAGCTTCCTGATAGATGTGTAACATGATGGGAAGTGTCCCTCTACCGGGACCTCCATTGGTCATAAGCTGAGGTTGGCCAAAAATTCCAAAAGAAGCAATTACTTGGGTGATTACTACAAACATAAGTACATTTTTCAATCCAGGTAAAGTAACATGCCAAAATCTTTTAAAGACACCTGCACCATCTACTCTTGCGGCGTCGTAGAGAGTAGCAGGGATTTTTTGCAGTCCTCCTAATACAATTATTATATTCCATCCAGCGGTCCACCAGACCGTAGCAATAACAATTGATATTGTCGCCCAGGGTAATTTGGTAAGCCATGGTATTTTATCGAGTCCGAAAAATGAAAGAATATAGTTAACTAAACCTGCATCATAATTAAGCATCCATCTCCAGATTACAGCTATAACAGTAACGGCAAGTGCGGTAGGCAAAAAGAAACTGGTTAGAGCAAAACTCTTTCCTTTTAAAAACTTGTTGTTTAATAGCAAGGCTAGTAAAATTGCAACAATTACAAGAGCAGGTACCGTGATCGCGACAAACTCCAGCGTAATCCAAACTGCCTTCCAAAAATATCTTGATCTATAACCACCAAAATCAAAGATTTTATCATAATTTTGCCAGCCTATAAATTTCACCATACCCTGGAATAGTCCCCATTCAGTAAAACTCATAAATAGACTTTTAAAAATTGGAAAGATCACAAATATTCCAAAAAAAATACCATGAGGTGCTATCAATAAGTAAGGAATAAACTTTCTAACTTTCAAATAAATCACCTCAAAAAAATACCCGATGTCTTGAAAAGACACCGGGTAAAACATATTTATTCTGCCAGTATCTCGTTGCTAATTTCCACAGCTTCGGATAATGCTTCCTCTACTGTTTTTTCTCCTAAAATTGCAACATTTAGAGCATCCCAGATTGGTCCTGTTGCATCGTTATACTTGGCAAAAAATGGAGGGAATACTATAGTATTTGCTCCATCGGCAATTCTTGACATATGGGGAAGCTCTTTGAAAGCTTCACTATTTTGTACTGATAATCTTGCAGGAATTTGTCCAGCGTTTGCCCATTCTAAACTATGTTCACTGATCCAACCAATAAATTTTGCAGCAGATTCAAGTTTATCAGGGTCTACTTTTCTCTGTTTAAAAATCACAAAGTTATGTGATCCAGCCCATTGAGCTGGTTTTACTGTTCCAAGTTGTGGAACAGGTCCTGCACTAAAATCGAGACCTTCTGTATCTATATAACCTTTGAGCATCCAGATTCCGTTGAATTCCATCGCACAGGTTCCTCTTTTGAAAGCGTCTACGTCAGCATCTACCTGGACATTTGTTGGAGATACATTGTGTTTGTAAATTAAATCGACAAGGAATTGCATTGCATCCTGACCTTCAGAGCTGCCAAAAGTTGCTTCGGTTTGATTGCTATTAAAAAGTTCACCATCATTGGAATAGAATACTGAGAACCATATCATGAAATTAGGCCATCCTACAGGAATCATTGTCCCCCATTGATCGATTTCTCCATCTCCATCTGTATCCTTGGTAAGTTTTTTTGCGTATTCAATAAATTCTTCTCTATTTATTGGGGGCTTTTCAGGATCAAGTCCTGCTTCTTCAAAAAGTTCCTTGTTCCAATAGAATGTTAGTGGATGGACATCAAGAGGAATTCCATATTGAGAATTATTGATGTTGGCGGCATCCCAAATAGTTTTAAGAATATCACCTTTTTCAATATTCATATCGTCCAGGTAGTTATCAAGCGGATAAAGCATGCCTTGATTTACAATATTTTTGATGTTGTCAATGTGCACAATACCAACATCAGGTCCTTTTCCACTGGCTAAAGCTATTGGTAATTTAGTGTAATAGTCACCCCAAAGCATGGTTGAGGTTTTCACCTGAATCTCATCTTTGAATTCTTCATTAAACAGGTCTACTAAATTTTGAATATACTCTCCATCAGGACCAGTAAATCCATTCCAGAACTCAAGTGTTATCTCACCCATACCTGCCCCTGCAAAAATAAGAACAAGAGAAATGAACACTAGAAACTTTCTCATAATCTACCTCCTTTATTTACCTATCCTGAATCACGAATATTCAGAACAGGTGTTTGTATATACCTTTTTTTTCTTATTATTTTATGTTCTATAGATTTCAGCAAAAGCTCAACACTTTTTTCACCGATCCAGACTTCATTTAATGAAACAGTTGTTAACATGGGAGAAGTATATCTAACATAAGGAATGTCATCGTAACCAATAATTGCGATATCTTCAGGCACTTTCAGCTTCATATCATTAACTACCTTTAATGCTTCCATTGCATACAAATCATTAAAAGCAAAAATTCCATCAACTTTTCCATTTTGTTCAATAAAAGTTTTTAATTTGTCATTCACTTCTTCAGGGCCATTGCTTATTTCAATTATTCTTCTTGAACTTTCTAAGTTATATTCCTTGAGAGCCTTTTTAAATCCATTTAGTCGTGCTCTGGAGGGAAATATATTTAATCGAGAGCATATATGTAATAAATTTCTTTTTCCTTTTTCAAGAAGTCTTTTGGTTGCTATATACCCTCCTGTTTCATCATCGTTATAGATTTCAAGTAAATCTGCTTTTTCAAAATGTCTACCCACAATAACAAAAGGAACTCTAAAATATTCAAGATCTTTTGGTTGGTCGTCTCTTACTGGAGCAAGCAATATTCCATCTACACCGCGACTTTGTAAGAAGTCTACTGCAAATTTTTGTTCATCCAATCTGCCTGCAGTATTAACAAGTATTAGATGAAACCCTTTCTTTCTGGCAGCTTTTTCCATCCCTTTCAAAACTTCTGCATAAAACGGGTTAGCGTTATCATCAATTATTACTCCCAAAAGCAAGCTATTTTTCCCTTTTAAAGCCTTTGCTGCGGTATTTGGAAAATATCCTAGGTCTCTGGCTTTATTTTTAACCATTTTCTTGGTTTCAGGGTCAATATCGCCTTTGTTATTTAAAGCCCTGGAAACGGTAGATACTGAAATGTTAAGTGATTGAGCAATATCTTTTAACGTCACATAAGCCATAAAATCAGATCCTTTCTATTAATGCAATCGTTTGCGGGAACGATTGCATTAAAAATAATAGCACCTATCTTTTCTCAAACAATATACGATTATTCTTCATTATAAGCGACTATGAAGAAAGAGTTATATTTATTCTTGCTCTTCTCATATTTACGACAAAGAAGATTTTTCATTATTGTGCATTCATATTATCCTAATTATTCGGATAGCTGAAATTTTCCTGTAAATAAAAAAAGCACCCGTAATGGGTGCTTTTCTGTTGGTTATTCTCTCAGCTTCTCCAAAAGAAGTCCTTCAGTGCCTGTAATTTCTGTTCCTCTACCAATCTTTCTATGTCTTTTGCATTTCTATATAATCTTTTCATAATTATTCCCTCCTTTTAAATTTATGCCTTTACCTGTAAATGTGAACTCTTTTAAGTGAATCTATTCTGGTTGTTTCTAAAATATTGTCTACTTCTTTAAAATGAATCTTCTTTTCCCTTTCTTTCATTTTGCAACCCCCCTTTTAAATAAGGATAGTCACACTGAAGTTCTTACATTGATGAGGAGATCTGAATAAACTTTTTCCTTCTGAGACTCAATAATTCTTTCGATATTGCTGTAATTTCTAAATTTTCTTTTGAACATTTCAACCCCTCCTAAACATTTCGTTGATTTCTATTTATAATATACACTTTAATTTTAATAATGTCAAGTAAAAAGTGAATATATTTATAAAATAATTGATAAATTTCAACTTAGAATAAGCAATATATCCAAACAAAACACCTGTATATACCATTATGATTAAGATATAGAAGAAACAGAAGAATAATCGAATAAATAAAAAAATTGAAGAATATTTATGAAATTAAATCATTTTGAGTAAAAACTTAAAATTTGTTGCTTGGAATGAGAATATTATTTTTATGGACTTTTATATTGTTGGAATTTGATTAACTAATAAATTTACTATAAACTTAATACATACTCAATAACAGGAAGTGTTTATATGTTTCTTGATTTCCCTGAAAAATCCTGGTCGTTATCAAAGCAAAATGTCTTTGATGAGTGTAAAAGAAAGTATTTCTTCAAAACATATGCTCACTGGAAAGGCTGGGAACCAAATGCACCAGAATTTACAAGAAAGGCATATCTTTTAAGTAAGCTGCAGAATATCTATGCACTACTTGGACAGTCAGTACATGATGAGGTTAAAAAAGCAATACTAAATAAAAAGATAAATGTAGCCTTATCCATTAAAGATATAAGAGAAAAGCTCAACGAAGCGTGGAAAGATTCGATTAATAATCGGGCTGATTGGGAACGCTGGCCTAAAGAGTTCAACATGCTTCAGGAGATATATTATGGTAACAGGAGCTTTCTGAGACAAAATTCTTATAAAATTACAACAAGAGCTGAAATTTGCATCACCAATTTTTCCGAGTCAGAGGTTTTCAAGAGAATAAAAAACGATGAATTCCAGATTATGGAGGTAGATGAAGATTTTCCATCTTTCAAATACAATGGAGTACGTGTCTTTTCAATTATTGATTTTCTCTATAAAACTGATACAAACACGGTTTATATAGTTGATTGGAAAACAGGAAGACCCAATGA
>JAWODV010000029.1:0-114996 GCA_046483075.1 Kosmotogaceae bacterium
ATCCATACCTTTATATGAATTGGGTCCAATCTGGCCCTATCACTTTTGTCTTACCTAGGGAATCACTATCCACTTTTCAATGACCCTCTCTCTTTCGCTCCATTCCAGCGCAATCCCTATATTACCACTCACTCCCTCCACTGTCAAGTTACAACTTCTCTTACCTTATCTTTTCTAATTTGTGAATTCATCACAGTTCAAAACTAATAGTTCTGTTATTATTCTCATTACTTAAAATTGATACATTCCACTTTCCTGTGAGATATCTATCTAAAACATCATTTACCTTTTTTAATGTTAAGGAATCAATACTTTCAAGTATCTCTTCAATTGATGAAGGATAGCCCATAGTTATCATTTCATCAATATGGCGACTCATTGTAGCAAGAGTGCTCTCAGTACTCATCATTAATTTGCCTTTTAATCTTTCTTTGCCATAGTTTAGTTCACTTTTTTTAACACCATTATCTCTTAGTTGAAGCATTTCTTTTCTAATACTGTCCATTAATTTTTCAACATTTTTTGGATTTGTTGAAGCACTGACAAAAAATGATCCAAAATCTCTATAAGCAACATATTCAGAGTGTATATTATATACCATTCCCTGTTTTTCACGAATATTATGAAACAAAATCGAACTCATGCCACTACCAAAAAATACATTGAACACCCTAAATGCTTCAAAGTCCTCTTCTTTAATTCTACCCGGTCCAGGTTTGGAAAGCAGGATATGTGTTTGCTTTAAATCTTTCTTTACCTCTGAAAAACAAACTGAGCTTTCATTAATGCTTCCTGCAACATTGGTGTTATAACTATTTGAACCTGGAATGAAAGAAAGCATTCTTCTTATTTTTTCAAGCACTCCATCACTGTAATTCCCAGCAATGGCGAATATCATTTTATCTGACGAATACATCTCACTATGAAATTCATATATTTGATCTTTGGTAAAATCTTTTACTGTTTTTCTTGTACCTAAAACTGGTCTCCCATAATTCTTGTCCCATATCTTTTTTATAGTCATATCATATATGTAATCGAGAGGGTCATCTTCTGCTTCAGAAATTTCTTCAAGTACTACCTGCTTTTCAAGTTCAATTGCCTGTTTATCAAATGAAGGATTTAGAACAAGATCATATAATATTTCAAGAGCTTCATCAATATGAGTAACTGGCATCTGGGCGAAGAAAACAGTTGCTACTCTACCAGTGTAAGCATTTAATGTACCACCCACTCTTTCTATGGGTTCTTTTATATCAAAAGTGTTGCGGCTTTTAGTGCCTTTAAATACAGTATGCTCTACAAAATGTGAAATACCGGAATTCTTATCTTTTTCATATGCAGAGCCAACCCTAACAGCAAAAGCAACTGAAACGGTTTTTCTGTCTCCCATATGCTGACTTACAAGTGTTGCGTTATTTGATAGTTTTTCTACTCTTGTTGGTGATATTTTATCGGGAGCTATTTTCATCTTCTTCCGCCTTTATTATCTCTTCTAGGATTACTGTTTTTTCGCGTTCTATTCTTTTTAGATTTGTTTTCATCATTAAGTTCAACGCCAAAGCGTTTTAATTGAATTCTTCCCATATCATCAATGGCTGTGACCTCAATTTTTACTTTTGACCCAATTTCTTTATCTTTAAGAAATTGTTTTATATGTTCTCCCAGCTTTGATGAGTGTAATAATCCAACTTTCCCCGGAGCCAATTCAACAAATACACCGTAGGGTTCTATTCGAGTTATTGTTCCTTCATATACTGAACCAGGTTCAATATCTTTTATCATGGTTTCTATTACATTCATTAGATCTTCAATTTTATCTCTATCTTCGCCAATAATCTTTACCTGACCTGATTCATCATCTATTGATATCTTTGCATTGTAATCACCACTGAGTTTCTTTATAACACGTCCCCCTGGCCCAATGAGTTCGCCAATTTTGTCCTGAGGAACATTAATTACCCTAATTGTTGGTGCGTAATTAGAAAGTTCTTTATTAGGTTCCGGGATAACATCATACATAATATCAAGAATATGCATTCTAGCTTCACGTGCCTGATGTAAAGCTTTGAGCATTAGTTCTTCAGATACTCCAGATACCTTAACATCCATCTGAAATGCAGTAATACCATCTCTAGTCCCGGCAACTTTAAAGTCCATATCGCCATAATGATCTTCATTGCCAAGAATGTCAGTCAAAATTTTCGTGTCTTCCTTTTCCTGAATAAGTCCCATTGCAACACCAGCTACATGTTTCTTTAGTGGAACACCTGCAGCCATTAATGCAAGCGATCCGGAACAAACTGTAGCCATTGATGAAGATCCGTTGGATTCAAGAATCTCAGAAACTATCCTTATTGTGTACGGGAAATCTTTATCAGATGGAATTAGATTCTTAAGAGATCTTTCAGCAAGATGACCATGGCCAATTTCTCTTCTGCCAGGTCCTCTAAGTCTTTTAACTTCACCTGTACTGTAAGGTGGAAAGTTGTAATGAAGCATAAATGTTTTTGAACCTTCTTCAAATAATGTATCAATAATCTGTTCATCAATCGGTGCACCTAAAGTAACTGTTCCCAAACTCTGCGTTTCTCCTCTGGTAAATAATGCTGATCCATGCGCCCGAGGAAGAAGGTTTGTTTCACAGCTAATTGGTCTGATATCTGTCGGTTTTCGGTTGTCCATTCGCAAATCTCTCTCGATAACTCTTCTTCTCATAAATTTCTTTTCTCTTTCTCCAAAATGTTCCTTAAGAAATCCTTCTATTTCTTCAAACTCTTCATCGTCCAGTTCTTCACCAAGTTCTTCTTTAAATTTTTCAATCAGTCCATTTCTAAGTTCTTTCAACGATCCTGATTTTGCTTGTTTTCCTTCAACATTCATAGCTTCTTCGATCTCTGAATCCTCAATTAATCTATCGAAACGCTCTGTTAATTCTTCTGGCTTTTCAGGTATTTCTACTTCCCATTTTTCTATCTCAAAATCTGATATAATCTCCTTTTGGAATTCTATAAGTTTCTTAATTGCTTCGTGCGCAGTTTTCAATGCTTCCACCATTACTTCTTCAGATACCTCTTTTGCTTCACCTTCAACCATTGTTACTGCACCTTCAGTTCCAGCAACAACGACATCTATCTTACTTCTTTTTAGCTGCTCAACGCTTGGGAATAAAACAAATTCTCCATCAATATATCCAATCTTTACGCCAGCAACAATACCTTCAAACGGAACTGGAGAAAGGTTTAAAGCAAGTGAGCTGGAAAATATTCCCATTGTATCTGGTGGATTATCAGTATCAGCAGAAAGCACTGTAATTATAATTTGAACTTCATTCGTCATACCATCGGGAAACAAAGGCCTTAAAGGTCTATCAATGATTCTTGCTGAAAGTACTGCATTTTCACCGGGTCTTCCTTCTCTTTTTATAAAACCACCAGGAATTTTACCAGCAGCATAAAACTTTTCCTGATATTCTACAGTTAAAGGCAGGAAATTTACCCTTTCATTCCTTTCCTCTGAACCCCCAACAGTTGTAAGTAAAGCAGATTCATCGAATTTAACAAAGCATGCTCCATCTGCTTGCTTTGCCATTTTTCCATGTTCAACTACCAGTTTCTTTCCAAAAAATTCACGTTCCCATTTTTTAAATTCAGACATTTTAACACCTCTTTTTAACTACTTTTCTCCCAACTTATTTATTATACAGCAAGTTAATTTTTACTTTCTTAAGTAATAAATTGTAAATTAAAGGGGAGCGAAAACGCCCCCCAATCGATTTCTTTTAGTTGTTTATGGTTATCCGCGCAAACCTAATTTAGAAATGATTTCTTTATAAATTTCGGGTTTGTTCTGTTTCAAGTATCTAAGCATCCGTCTTCTTCTTCCAACGAGTTTAAGCAAACCTCTCCTTGAATGAAAATCCTTTGGATGATCCTTTAAATGTTTTGCAATATGAGCGATTCTTTCAGTTAGAATAGCAATTTGTACTTCAACTGAACCCGTATCTTTCTCATGAATTTGATACTCTTCTATAAGATTTTCCTTCGCCATCTTTCTACCTCCTATTAGGTTCCTCTAGCCAAGTAAAGGATTAGGCCATTTACTGAGCCAGGGCCAATTTATTGTAACGGGTTCTCTCCTTATTGTCAAGTACAGTGTATGTCAAAGATTGTAAAAAGAATCTTTGCCAAGAAACTCTGCATTTTCGCCCAGTTCTTCTTCTATTCTTAATAACTCGTTATATTTAGCTACTCTCTCGCTCCTTGACGCCGAACCAGTTTTAATCATACCTGAATTTGTTGCTACAGCCAGATGAGAAATAAAGGTATCTTCTGTTTCGCCTGAACGATGAGAAACCACACATGTCAAACCATGTTTTTGTGCGTATTCAATTGTTTTAAGGGTTTCTGTAACGGAACCAATCTGATTTAACTTAATAAGAATAGAATTTGAGCACTTATTTTCTATTCCTTTCTTAAGACGTTTTATATTTGTTACGTAAAGATCGTCGCCAACAATTTGAACTCTATCGCCCAATCTTTTTGTCATTTCTGTAAATCCGTCCCAATCTTCTTCGAAGAAAGGATCTTCAATAGAGATAATTGGATATTTTGTTACCAAATCCTCATAGTAATCCAGTAATTCTTCAGATGTCTTTTCTTCACCATCAATTACATATACCTTTTTTTCTTCATCAAAGAATGAGTCAGCTGCACTATCAAGAGCGATAAAAATCTCTTCACCAGGTTTATAGCCTGCTCCTTCAATGGCTTTTATAATATTTCGTATTGCTTCCTCATTATTCGAAAGATTTGGTGCAAAACCTCCTTCATCACCAACAGACGTTACGTGACCGGCTTTGCTTAGCGTTTTTTTAAGATGATGGAAAGTTTCTACCCCAGCTCTCAAAGCTGTTTTGAAATTGTCAAATCCAGCAGGAACAATCATGAATTCCTGAATTTCCAGATTGTTATCTGCATGCTGACCACCATTGACTATATTCATGAAAGGTACAGGTAACTGTTTTGTATTGGCACCACCCAGGTATCTATAAAGTGGAATTTCAAGATATTTTGAAGCAGCTCTGGCTACAGCCATAGATACGCCCAGAATTGCATTGGCTCCAAGTTTATCTTTGTTTTCCGTGCCATCCAGCGCCAGCAAAACACGATCTAATTCAAGTTGATCGAGCGCGTTTAAACCTATAACTTCAGGCGCAATTATCTCGTTTATGTTGTTAACCGCCTTTGTTACACCTTTACCCATGAATCTGTTTTTTTCTCCATCTCTCAGTTCCAGAGCTTCGAACTTACCAGTTGATGCTCCAGAAGGTACAATTGCCCTTGCAAATGTGCCATCGTCAATCCACACTTCAGCCTCAACTGTAGGATTTCCTCTTGAATCAAGTACCTCTCTTGCTACCAAATCAACTATTTGTGCATACATATTCACACCTCCTATTCAGGTATTACCAATGTTCCAATGTCCTCTTGCTTTATTGCTCGTAATAAGTTGTCTGTTTTGAAAAAATTAATAATTACAAGGGGGATTTTCTTTCGCCAACAAAGTGAAAAAGCCTCTCGATCCATAATCTTCAAATCTCTTCCAATAGCTTCTTTAAAACTCGCTTTTGAAATTTTTTCGGCTGTGGGATCTAACTTAGGATCTGTTTCATAGATCCCATCTACCTTTGTGCCTTTAATTACAACATCTGCTTTAAACTCTGCTGCTCTAATTACCGCTGCTGTATCAGTAGTGAAAAACGGAAGCGTTGTTCCACCAGCAAAAATAACAATTTTTCCTTCCGAAAGTTCCTTATTAATTTTATCATACTCAAGGTCACTAATAGCTGGCATATTAACTTGCGAGCTCACTGCAACAGCAGGTATACCATTTTTTTTGAATTCACTTTTTAAATAAAGAGCATTAATTATCGTTCCAAGCATTCCAATGCTATCTGCAGTACATTCATCAATGTTTTTTAGTTGTTTTCCTCGAAATAGATTACCTGCTCCAATTACAAGAATTAATTCAGTTTCTATTGTTTGCACTTTCTTGATTTCATCAACTAAGTAATCAATTCTTTTTTCGTCAAAACCTTTTTTCCCTTCTCCGCTTAATATTTCACCGCTAAGTTTCAATACCACTCTACGATACATATTTAACCCCCAAAAAAAAGGTGAGCAAAAGCTCACCTGATTATGTTACTATTATTCTCCAATTTCCCATCTAACAAATCTTCCAACTTCAATATTTTCTCCGGTTTTAGCTACAAGTTCTACAATTAAATCCTTTACAGTTTTTTCCTTTTCAAAAACATATTCATGTTCCAAAAGACAGCTTGTTTGATAGAAATCTTCGATCTTATTATCAACGATTTTTTCTATTATATTATCGGGTTTCCCGGATTCCTTCATTTGCTCTCTATATATTTCTTTTTCTTTTTCTATAACGTCTTCTGGGATATCTTCTCTTTTTACCCAGTGAGGTTTCATTGATGCAATCTGAAGCGATATTTTATGGGCAACCTCTTTAAACTCAGGTGTTTTTGCAACAAAATCAGTATTGCAATTTAGCTCAAGAAGAACACCAATTTTATCGTTATGATGGATATAAGAATAAATAATCCCTTCAGTTGCAGCTCTCCCTGAAACCTTTTCAGCTTTGGTTATACCTTTCTTTCTTAAAAATTCCTTAGCTTCTTCGTAATCGCCATCTGTTTCTACAAGTGCCTTTTTACAGTCCATCATGCCAGCACCGGTCATATCTCTCAATTCTTTTACCATAGCAGCAGTTATTTTTGCCATTTCTCGATAACCTCCTTCATCTACAAATTCTTTGTCAATTATATCGTAAATTTTTCATCAATTCTTTCGCTGCAGTTAAATTCATCAATTAACTTTATAAAGTTTCTTTAATTTCATTGCCACTTTTTCCGGTACCCATGAAATTACATCTCCACCAAATTGTACAATCTCTTTGACCATTGATGAAGATATATAGGAGTACTCATTATCTGTCATGAGAAAAAAAGTCTCCATGTTATTGTACAAAGCTTTGTTAGCATGTGCCATTTGAAGCTCATGTTCAAAATCAGAAATAACCCTTAATCCTCTTATTACAACCTTTATAGAGTTCTGTTTTAAAAAATCCACGAGTAGTCCATCATATGATACAACTTCTACATTTTTAAAACTTATTAAGGATTCCTTTGCCATTTCTATACGTTCCTTAAAGCTAAAAGAATACTTCTTTTTAACATTGTAGGTAACAAGAACTACTATTTTGTCAAAAATAGCAGCAGATCGCTCAATTATATCAATATGACCGTAGGTTATTGGATCAAAAGATCCTGGATAAACTGCTTTCATAAGTTCAATCACTCTTTTCTTCAATTGACATTTTAACTTTCTTTTTATTAGCCAATTTTGCTCCAGTGTCCAGTAAATCTTTAATAGTCATTTTACCTAACTCATCCATCATAGCTTTATAAAGGCTAAACCAAACATATTTAACCACACATTCATTGTGTTCTTTACATTTCTCATCGTCATGAACGCAAACAAACGAATTAAGAGGACTGTCAAGTTTCAGTATCACGTCTTTTACTAAAATATTCTCTGGTTGTTTTGCAAGACTGTAACCGCCATATCTTCCACGGACAGATTTCACTATCCCATTCTGCCTAAGTTCGCCAAGAATTTTTTCAAGAAAATCAGCGGGCACTTTTGTTCTATTTGCAATTTCAACCAATGATAATTTTTTGATTTCTTCTTTTTCTGCTTTCGCTAATTCATATAGAGCTTTTAACGCATAACTACTCTTCACTGTAAAGCCCATTTGATATCACCTCTCCATCTTCTGATTCCAGCAGAGCGTTAACAAAAACACCGGGATCAAAAGGTTTAAGATCATCGGCCTTTTCACCCACGCCAATGAATTTTATAGGTAATTTAAGCTCTTTTGCAATAGCAAAAACAATACCACCTTTGGCTGTGCCATCAAGTTTTGTGAGCACTATGCCACTTACATTAACAGCTTCAGTGAATTTCTTTGCCTGTACAAGACCGTTTTGTCCTGTTGTGGCATCAATAGTTAGTAACACTTCATGAGGAGCACCAGGCACTACCTTTGAAACAACTCTATGTATCTTTCTCAACTCTTCCATCAAATTCCTTCTGGTGTGGAGTCTTCCAGCTGTATCAATAAAAACCATATCTTTATTTTTACTTTTTGCATGGCTTACAGCATCGTAAGCAACGGCAGCTGCATCTGCTCCCTGCTTCTGAAGAATTACTTCTACTCCAACAAACTTACCCCATTCTTTAATCTGTTCGATAGCAGCAGCTCTAAATGTATCACAGGCAGCAAGAACAACAGTTTTTCCTTCATCATGATAAATTTTAGCAAGTTTACCTAGGGTTGTTGTTTTTCCAGTACCATTAACTCCAACAATGGAAATAACCTCTGGAGTATGTTGTTCAACATTTATTTCTTCCTGTCGCAACATTTCCTTTAATATTTCCTGAAGTGCTGTCAATGGGTTATCATAGTCTTTACTTCTTTTTTTGAACTCATCGATAACATGATTAACAGTTTCAATTCCCATATCTGAAAGAATTAACAATTCTTCAAGCTCTTCTATACTTTCCTGATCAAGTTTCGAAGATGATAATACATTTTTTATCTGATTAAAAAAAGTTTCTCTGGTCTTTTTTAGACCATCTTTGAACTTTGAAAACAAACCCATTACAAAACCTCCGTTAGTCTATTGGATGATAATCTTTCAATAGTTCATCAATTTTTTTAAGCGTGTGATTTATACCATCTTCAAAAGATATATCAATTTTTTCAGTTGAATTTCTAAATTTAAACTCAATCTTATTGTCTTCAACCTTTCTTCCAAGAGTAATTCTAAGAGGTATTCCAATCAAATCTGCATCTTTAAATTTGGCTCCAGGAGAAATATTTCTATCATCTATCAGGACTTCGTATCCAATCTCTTCAACACCATTGCTTAATTCTTCTGAAAGCTTTCTTTTCTTCTCGTCATCACCCAAAACAATTATGATTACATGATAGGGTGAAATAGAAAGAGGCCATAATATTCCATGTTCGTCGTGCAGCTGTTCTGCAGCAGCTTGTAACGTTCTTGATATTCCCCATCCATAACAACCCATAATATATGGGTTGTTTTTTCCATTTTCGTCCATAAAAGTCGCATTCATTTTTTCCGAATATTTTGTTCCAAGTTTAAATATCTGTCCAAGTTCAATACCCCGGGCTACTTTTAATCCTTTACCACAATGAGGGCAGGGATCTCCCTCATTAACTGTTTTTAGATCTTTCCAATCATTTATATTGAAATCTCTTTCTGGACAAATATTGATTAAATGGCAATCTTCTTTCATTCCGCCAACTACAAATTCATCCATTTCTTGAATACTATAATCCGCAATTATTTTCACTTTTTGTTTTAACTCAACCGGTCCAATAAAACCTATTGGCACTCCAAATTCTCTATAAACTTCATCCGGATCCACCATCTGCAGGCTCTGATCTTGCAAAGCAGCTTTTAGTTTAGCCTCGTTGATCTCCTCATCACCTCTGATCAAAGCCATTATATATCTTTCTCTACCTTTGTATAGTAGAGACTTTATAATATTTGAGGTATTTCTTTTCAAATAATTGGCTACATCCTCCACCGTTTTCATTGATGGTGTATGAACCAATTCAGGTTGTGGAATATCTTCACAATCAAAATTAAAATTCTCTTTGTTAATTAAGTACTCAGCTCTTTCATCAGTTGCAGCATAACCACATTCACAATATAGTATCCTGGACTCACCGTTATCGGCTAAAGCACAAAACTCATGGGATTCGCTGCCACCAATTGTTCCAGTATCAGCTTCCACTACTCTATATCGCATTCCTACCCTTTCCATAATTCTGCTGTAAGCACTGTAAAAGTCTTTGTAGCTTTCATCTAACGAATCCCAACTTGTATGAAAGGTATATGCGTCCTTCATAATAAATTCTCTAGCTCTCATTAGACCAAAACGAGGTCTTATTTCGTCTCTGTATTTATTTGCAATTTGAAACAATGAAACCGGAAACTGCTTATATGAATTCAATTCATTTCTAAGCACAGCAGTGATTATTTCCTCATGAGTTGGGCCCAGTGTAAAATACCGTTCGTTTCTATCCTTCAATTTCATCATTTCAGGGCCGTAATCGTCCCATCTGCCTGTTTCATGCCATAATTCAGCTGGTTGAATAATTGATAACATAATTTCCTGGCTTCCTATTCTTTTTATTTCTTCTCTGACAATGTTCTGAATCTTCTCCAGAACTTTTAGTCCAAGAGGGAGATAAACGTATACACCAGCAGCAACCTTTCTTACAAATCCTCCTCTTATTAGTAGTTTAATACTCGGAAGATCTGCATCTGAAGGAGCTTCACGTAATGTAGGAGCGTATAATTTTGAAAAACGCATAAATGCCCTCCTTTATTGTTGACCATTTCTGTGAGATTATATCATGCTTATGGAACTATTACTCTGACTCTGATATAATCTTAGCAGTGAAAGGAGGCTTTTAGACTATGTCAATACAGGAAAAGCAGAAAGCTCTAAAAGATTATGTAAAAAATGTCAGAAAAGCAACGAAATTCATTAACGAAAAAATTAGTAGAAGACCAGAAATTGCAGTAATTCTTGGTACTGGCCTTGGCGGAATTGCAGAAACCATAGATATTGATCAATCGATTAAATATGATGAGATTCCTGAATTTGCTAAATCAACAGCGCCAGGTCATAAAGGTGAATTGAAGTTCGGTACTTTTCATGGCAAAAGTGTAGTCTTGTTAAATGGTCGATTTCACTATTATGAAGGTTATGATATGAAGAAAGTAACTTTTCCCATCAGGGTTATTCAGGAACTGGGAGTAGAAACCTTAATTGTTACAAATGCTGCAGGAAGTCTTGACCCAAACTATGAAGTAGGAGTTCCAATGATTATAAAGGATCACATAAATTTTATGGGTGATAATCCTTTGATAGGTCCCAATTTCGAAGAATGGGGCCCCAGATTTCCAGACATGAGTGAACCTTATGATAAAAAATTAAGAGAACTTGCTCTTCATTGTGCCAAAGAATTGGGCTTTGGAATTTATGAAGGGGTATACGTTGGTGTAGCAGGACCAAATTTTGAAACCCCTGCTGAATTGAGAATGCTTCGACATTTCGGTGCAGATGCTGTTGGAATGTCAACGATACCTGAAGTCATTGCAGCAAGACATGGTGGAATAAAGGTTTTAGGAATTTCAGCTATCTCCGATAGAGCCGTTGCAGAAGATCTAGAGCCCTTAACCGCAGAAGAAGTTATAGAAGCTGCAAAAAAATGTGGTAAAACGCTTTCATCAATTATATTGAGGATAATATCTAAATTGTAATTCCTAAATTACATATAAAATTTCAAATGAATTAATCGTAATAATTAAATACTAAAATCATAAAAGTCAGATCTATATCGATCTGACTTTTTGTTTCAATATATTTATTAGTAATTAAGTAGGGCTTATTTTAGTCATTTTCTGCAAGTTCTATTATGCTTTTTCAAGCTTCAATATATTGGTTGTGTTAATTACTCCGAGAGGCACCCCAGCAGTAATTATGAATGTATTATTCTTCTCAAGCAAGTCCAGTTCACGAGCTTTTTTCCCTGCCTTTTCAACCATTTCATCAATGCTATCACCAAGCGTGAGATATAAAGGAATCACACCCCATACTAGAGCTAGCTGAAAATATGTTTTTTTATTTGGTGTAACAGCTAATATATGGGAAGATGGTCTAAAACCTGAAACATTTCTTGCAGTGTGACCTGAATAGGTGGACGAAACAATTAGTTTAACTTTTAGATTCTCACTAATGCCCCAGGCAGCCCTACATATGGCATCTGTATGATCATCAGTAATAACATGTGTTCGTGTCCACTGTGTTAGTGATTGGTTTTTAGTAAGATAATTTTCTGTAAAAATAGATGTTGCGTGCATAACTTTTACTGCTTCTAGCGGATAACTTCCTATTGAAGTCTCTGCTGATAACATAATGGCATCTGTTCCATCAATAATTGCATTAGAAATGTCTGTGGCTTCTGCACGGGTAGGTGTTGAATTTCTAACCATTGATTCTAGCATTTGTGTTGCAGTGATTACTGGAATCCTGTAATGGTTACCCTGCTTGATTATTTGTTTTTGTTCAATCGGTACTCTCTCAACAGGAATTTCCACTCCCAGATCTCCCCTAGCAACCATTAATCCATCAGAAACTTCTGCTATTCTATCTATATGTTTCAAAGCCTGTGCTGTTTCAATTTTTGATATTATTGGTATTTTTCCATTTGCATTCTTAATTGCTTTTTTTGCTTTTTCAATATCATCAGGTTTTCTAACAAAAGATAATGCAAAATAATCAACATCTTCTTTTACGCCAAGTTTTATGAATTCTCTATCTTTATCAGTTATTGCAGAAATCCCTAAATCAACATCAGGTATATTTATTCCCCGCCTATTTGCTATTGTCCCACCAACAATTACCTTTGTATATACATTCTTATCATCGGTTTTGTTTACCCTGAGTTTTATCTTCCCATCATCAACTAATATTGTTGTACCCTTATCTAATTCCTGAGGAAGATTCTTGTAATTAATACTTACTCTGTTTTCATCTCCCTCGATTAAATCGGTAGTCAATATAAAATCTTTCCCTTTAATGAGTGTCACTTCATCATTTCTAAAGTTGCCTGTCCGTAATTTTGGTCCGGCCAAATCTACAAGAATTGCAATAGGTTTTTTCAGCTCCTCTCTAACCTGCTTTAAAGTCTTGATGTTTTTCATATGACCTTCAATATCATCATGAGAAGTATTTAGTCTTGCAACATTCATACCTGCTTTGATCATCTTTTTCAACATATCTCTGGATCTTGTAGATGGTCCTATAGTACAAACAATCTTTGTCTTTCTCAAATGTATCACTCCATCCGTTTTAGGAAAGAATATTTACAATTTTTACCAATTTCAAATCAAGTTTTTTCTTTTCTGAGAGCACTTTGTCCAGTGGCACTTTCGTCATCTTACTGGACTGAAGTGCAACCATTTCCTGTGAAGCACCTTCTTTCAAGAACTCAACTGCATAATATCCCATTCTTGAAGCGAGTAATCTATCAAAAGCAGTAGGTGAACCTCCACGTTGAATGTGACCTAATATTGTTATGCGGGTTTCATAACCGATCCTGTGTTCCATATGCCTTGCAACAGTATAAGCACTGGCTGCTCCTTCTGCAACTACTATTATACAATTGATTTTCCCACGTCTTCTCTCATTCCATATTCTTTCCGCCAGTGCTTCATAATCAACAGGCTTTTCTGGAATAATAACAGCTTCTGCACCCGTTGCTAAACCGGCAGCAAGTGCCACATAACCGGATTTTCTACCCATAACTTCAACAATAAAGGCTCGTTCATGAGAACTAGCTGTGTCCTTCAGTTTTTGAATATTATCAATTACTGTATTCAAACAGGTATCAACCCCTATACACATGTCCGTATGTGCAATATCGTTATCTATTGTTCCCGGTATACCGATAACTGGAATATTACCTTCATTCGAAAGTAGCATGGCACCTGTTAAAGTACCTTCACCGCCAATTACAACCATCGCTTCAATTTTGTTCTTTTGAAGTGCTTTTATTGCTCTAGCACGCCCCTCTTCCAATTTAAATTCTTCACATCTAGAGCTTCTTAATATAGTACCTCCACGTTCCATTATTCCACCAACAGAATCGTAATCTAAAGTAATTATCTCTTCATCAAGCAAGCCGGAATAACCTCGTTTAATGCCCACTACTTCCATCCCTTCTGTTACCGCAGTCCTAACAGTGGCTCTTAAGGCAGCATTCATTCCTGGAGAATCACCACCACTTGTAAGTATACCGATTCTATTGATCATCAATATTACCTCCTCGAATCATTTCAAACAGATTATTCCAGCGAAATTATATCACAATAACAGTCTAGAAGCTTCCTTATTCAATTGTATATGCGATTAATCAACGTTTATTAGTAATGCTATAATCATAGTAGGAGGTGGTACAGTGGAAAAACTTAAAGAGGCTGTTTATTACCACCAGGCTGTAATGTTTAAAGAAATTTTAGAAAATGAAGGTATTGAGGTTGAATTAAGACCCACAGAAATGGCTTATATGGATAACGTTTACTTTGGCGCCGGTGGAATGGTAGATATATATGTAGATGAAGATAAACTAGAAAAAGCAAAAACTATTATTGAAGAGTTAAAAGGGAGTGAAAGTGACAATGGCGAAAGGTAAAAGGACTCCATTATATGAAGAACACTTAAGAAACGGAGCTAAAATGGTTGATTTCGCTGGATGGGAAATGCCTATACAGTACAGTTCCATTATTAAAGAACACAGACAGGTCAGAGAATCTGCCGGATTGTTCGATGTTTCCCATATGGGTGAAATTGAAATTGTTGGTCCTGAAGCGCTTGATTTTGCTAATTATCTTGTGACCAATCATGTGAATGAGCTTAAAAACGGTCAGATATGTTATACACCGATGTGCAACAAAAAAGGGGGAATTATCGACGATTTTCTTGTATACAGACTATCTAACAAAAAGGTTCTTTTTGTTGTAAATGCTTCAAATACAGATAAAGATTTCAAATGGATTAAAAACCAACAAAAAGACTTTGATGTAGAAATTTCTAACAAATCAAATGAAATTGCACAGCTTGCGCTGCAGGGTCCAAAGGCTCAGGAGTTATTGAGTGCCATTTCTCAAATAGATCTTGATACACTTGAATACTATCATTTTACTCATGGAAGGGTCAGTGGCTTTGAAACACTAGTATCAAGAACTGGTTACACTGGAGAAGATGGTTTCGAACTCTATGTGGACAGAGAAGGCTCAGTTCCATTATGGAGAAAAATCTTAGAAATTGGCAATGAAAAAGAGAGTTTGCCTATTGGTCTTGGAGCAAGAGATACACTTAGATTTGAAGCATGTTATATGCTATATGGAAATGACCTAAATGAGACAATCACTCCACTTGAAGCACCTTTAAAATGGACAGTTAAATTCGATAAGAATTTCATTGGAAAAAAAGCTCTACTTGAACATAAAGAAAAAGGAATAACACGTAAATTAAGAGGTCTTGAGATAAAAAGTAAAGCCATACCAAGACACGAACATAAGGTTTTTCTCGATAAAGATGAGATTGGCTGGGTAAGCAGTGGTATGTTTGCTCCAAGTCTAAAAAAGAATCTGGCGCTTGCTTACATTGATAAAGGAAAAGCAAAAACTGGTTCAACTGTTGAAATAGAAATAAGAAAGAAGAAAGTAAAAGCTGAGGTTGTTAAACTACCTTTTTATAGGGGTTCAGTAAAAAAATGAATAAAGGGAGGTACTTACCATGATTAAGTACAGTAAATCACACGAATGGGTGAAAAAAGAAGGAGAGATAGGAATTATAGGTATAACTGATTATGCTCAGAACCAGCTGGGAGATATTGTATTCGTGGAACTTCCTGAAGTCGGAAATGAAATCAATGAAGGAGAAATGCTTTGTACCGTAGAATCAGTAAAAGCTGCCAGTGATATTTACTCCCCGGTTTCTGGAGAAATTACAGAAATAAATGAAGATCTCGATGATTCACCCGAAATTATCAATGACGATGCAGAGGGGAAAGGCTGGATTTGCAAAATAAAACTTTCTGAAGATGCTGAACTTGACAAATTAATGAACAAGGAGGAATACGACGAGTTCTGCGAAAAGGAGGACTAAAATGAGTAACAACCCTTATATCCCGCATTCTGAGAAAGATATCAAGGAAATGCTATCCGAGATTGGTATTGACAACATTGATGAATTATTTAATGATATTCCCGGTCGTTTGGATAGTGACCTCAATATTCCTGAAGGTTCAGATGAATTTTCACTTAAGAGAAAATTTAAGCATTTATCAGAACTAAATACTCCACTTGATGAATATGCAGTTTTTAGAGGTGCTGGAATGTATAAACATTTGATACCAGCTGTCGTTAATGCAATTGCATCAAGGGGAGAATTTTTAACTGCATACACACCTTATCAGGCTGAAGTTTCCCAGGGAACTTTACAAATGCTTTTCGAATTCCAAACTATGATAATCGAACTAACCGGTATGGATATTGCCAATTCATCAATGTATGATGGAGCTTCAGCTGTTGCGGAAGCTGCATTGATGGCAGCTAGAGTAACCAGAAAAGAGGATATACTTGTGGCCTCTTCAGTTCATCCTGAGTATATTGAAGTGTTAAAAACCTACTGTTTTGGAGCAGATTTGAACGTTATTCCTGTAAAATACGAAGCTGATTCAGGAGAAATCGATATTAGTGATCTAAAAGAGAAAATCTCTGACAACACAGCAACCGTCATTTTAGGATATCCAAATTTCTTTGGGATAGTAGAACATTTGTCTAAAATTAAGGAATTATTACCAAAAAAGGCATTGTTAACTGTCGCGGTTAATCCAATTGCTCTGGGCATACTCGAAGCGCCTGGAAAACTTGGCGCTGACATTGTTGTTGGTGAAGGCCAACCCCTTGGTAATTCAATGAATCTTGGAGGACCGGGACTTGGTTTGTTTGCTACAAGAGAAAAATATATCCGAAAAATTCCTGGAAGATTAATTGGTGAAACAAAAGATCTGGATGGCAAAACAGGTTATGTTATGGTACTTCAAACAAGAGAACAACATATAAGAAGAGAAAAGGCTACTTCAAATATCTGCTCTAATCACTCTTTTAATGCATTACTCGCCAGTATTTATATGAGTATTATGGGAAAAAAAGGTATCAAAGAAATTGCTACACGCTGCCTTAAGAAATCCCACTTTTTATACGACAAACTGCTAAAAATTGAAGGAATATCTCCTGTTTTTGATGGCCCTTTTTTCCATGAATTTGTACTAAGAATAAATAAAAGTACATCTGTGGAAGAAATTAATAAAAAACTGATGGACGAAAAAATCCTCGGCCCATTACCTCTTAAAAGATTCTTTCCAAATATGGAGGATTGTGCCATGTTCTGTGTAACCGAAGCTGTTAACAATGATGATATTACCTTTCTTGAAGGAAAACTGGAGGAGATACTATGACAATCTTCGAAAAATCAAGAAAGGAGCGTTTAGGATACAGTATTCCAGTTGAAAAATTGCCTGAAATAGAAATTGAAGAGATTATTCCCAAAGAGCTATTAAGAAGCAAAGAGCCTTCTCTACCAGAATCCAGTGAAACTGAAGTCGTCAGGCATTATAGTAACCTATCAAAAAAGAATTTTTCCGTTGATACTGGATTTTATCCTCTTGGTTCATGCACCATGAAATATAATCCCAGAATAAATGAAAGCATATCGTCTTTACCTGGCTTCACAGAAATTCATCCATATCAGCTAGAAGAAACGTATAAAGGTGCTCTAGAATTAATGTACAATTTGGAGAAATCACTCTGTGAAATTACAGGAATGAAAACCTTCAGTCTACAACCTGCTGCTGGAGCTCACGGAGAGCTTACAGGAATGCTAATTATTAAGAAATATTTTAAAAGTAAGGGCGAAAAAAGAAATAAAGTAATAATTCCTGACTCAGCACATGGAACCAATCCAGCTTCTGCGCGAATGGCGGGTTTTGATGTAGTTGAAATAAAATCAAATGAAAATGGAATCGTTGATCTTAACGATTTTAAAAAGCAAATAAACGAAGATGTTGCGGGAATTATGCTTACCAACCCCAATACACTGGGATTATTTGAAAAAGATATCTGTAAAATTACTGAAATAGCTCATAAAAATGGGACTTTAATGTATTATGATGGTGCCAATCTAAACGCTATCATGGGAAAAGTTAAACCTGGTGATATGGGTTTTGATATCATCCATTTAAACTTGCATAAAACCTTTTCCACCCCCCATGGCATGGGTGGTCCTGGAAGTGGTCCGGTAGGTGTCGCTGAATTTTTAAAGGGCTATCTCCCTGTTCCCATAGTAGAACTCGATGATAAAAAAGGTTTTTATTTAAAGTGGAATTTAAACAATTCTATAGGTAGAGTAAGAAGTTTTTATGGTAATTTTAGCGTTCTAGTAAAAGCATATGTTTATATTCTTATGATGGGAAAAGACGGACTAAGACTTGCAAGTGAAATGGCTGTTTTAAATGCAAATTATCTCAGAAAGAAATTATCCACATTGATACCTACAGCATATCCAGGTTTATGCAAGCACGAAGCTGTTTTTGATGGCACAAGACTGGTAAAAAAATACAATATTAAGACCCTTGATCTGGCCAAAAGATTACTGGATTACGATGTGCATCCTCCAACTATATACTTTCCTTTAATTGTAAACGAAGCTTTAATGATAGAACCACCTGAAACTGAAAGCAAAGAAAATATCGATAATTATATCGAAATAATCAAAAAAATCCTGAATGAAGCAACACAGAACCCTGACAAATCAAAGCATGCTCCTTATACGACTCCTGTCAGAAGATTGGACGAAGTTACTGCTTCGAGATCACCTGTGGTTAGCTATAGACAGGATACTAAGGGTTGAAAGATGTAGTTTGCTATGATATGATTTTCAAGATTGAGCAGGCGTAGCTTCAATGGTAGAGCGCCGCCTTGGTAAGGCGGAGGTTGTGAGTTCGAATCTCATCGCCTGCTCCAGGGAGCCTAGAGGGCTCCTTTTTTATTTGTTAGCTGAGCATTTTCAGGATACAGTTAAATCTATGTTAAAATGCATACAAGGCGAATCCCTGATAATCAAATTCCTCTAATAAAAGGAGGAGGAATTTTGCATAAAGATTCTTCGAGACAAAGGGTCATTGTCGTTGCCAAAACAAATAAAGATGCTAAAAGATTGATAGAAGCACTTCATGATTTTTATGAAGTAAGATATACAGAACATGTAGAAAAAGAACACTGGCTATTTTCTGACCTTTTGATCTTTGATTATTTTGATGAAAATATTGTACAAAAATCTAAAGAAAGCGATGTACCATATATATTTCTTGCTTCTGATATGGAAGAAGTAAAGAGATATTTGCTTACTGAAGATGAGTACATACTGAAAGGTCCCGGTTATCTAAATTACTTAAACAACATAGTTAACCTGATAGTAGAAAAACAACAGCTTGAAAGAATTCTGGAATTCGAAAAGGAAAAATATCTTAATCTTGTTAATAGTATGGGTTGTGGAATGCTTGTATTAAGAAAAAATGATGGTCTAATACTTTTTGCAAACAAAGTTGCAAAGGAAGTCCTTGGCTATCAGGGTAACGGTTTAATACACATGAAATTGTCTGATTTCGTTGATTCAGAAAAAGATGTCGCTACAATACTTAGTTCAGAGCCAAAATCTAATCTGGAGTGCAAGCTTCAAACACACCTAGGAGATAAACGAAATGTAAGGTATAGTTCTTCCGAAACGATTTATGGTGCAGAAAGAGTTATTCAATTCACTTTTATGGATATAACGTTGCAGAAACGAAATATGAAAGAAATTATGCTTCAATGGCGTTTTTTAGACAATGCTGAAGAAATAGCATATGCTACCGATGAAAATGGAATAATAATATATTTGAATAGTTATGCTGCCTATAAACATGGTTACAGAATGGAAGAAATGATCGGTTCAGACGAAAAGAATTATCTTTCTGACACAGAAGAAAAAAACATTGCTGACGAATTAGCTAATGCAGGAAGATGGGAAGGAAAAGAAAAACATCTTACAAAGGATAATACTGAATTTATTGTTGACACCAAAAAAAGCATATTACACACCGATGAAGGAACATATACGCTGACTATTGGAAGGGATGTAACAGAGGAACTCGAATTAAGAAGAAGGCTTAAATTTCACTCTTTATTCCTACAAAACATTTCAGAAATAATAATGGTAATAAATGAGGAAGGCGATCTTGTATATTTGAATGAAGTCGCAAAAAGATTTTTCAGGATAGAAAATCAGGATATCTCTTCAATAAATGAAGAAAAAAATCAAATGTTAGTAAGTTTTTTAGAAAAATTTTTTGAAAAACTTCAGCTGATGCAGAACAGAGGTACAATCGATATTTATGAAAAAGGCAGCACTAAAATTACACTTGAATACTCATACCACAAAGTACTAAAAGAAGATGAAGAACTCTTAGGATATATAGTAACTTCAAAGGATATGACTAAATTCTATAATATGCTTGAAAGAATTAAGGAACGAGCAGTTTTGCTGGATCATTTGCATGATTTGATTATTGCCTCAGATATGAAAGGATGTATACTTTACGCAAACAATTCCTGGCTAAATAAGCACGGTTATAGAAGCGTGGAAGAAGTTAAAGGAAAAAAACTTTCTGATGGTCTAGTAGACATCAATGAAAGTTTAAGAAATACTATAAATGAACACCTTGCTGATAAAGGAATTTGGAGAGGTAAAATGTTAAATTATACAAAAGATGGAAATTCATTTACCGTTAAAATGACAATCGTACGATTAAAGGATGAAGATGGTTATTTTATTGGAGATGTTGGGATTATACCAAGTAAAGAAGTCGAAAAAAGGGCAGGCGAAGTTTATGAAGGCTAGTGAATGGCAAACAATGGAGAAAGAAGTATTTCTTAAAAAAGCATTAAATGCAATTTCAAATAATAAAGTAAATAATTTTCTATATAGACTTTTCACTGATCTTAAATACTCTCTTGGTGCTGATAGTTATACTGAATGGGATGTAAATTCCAATAATTTGAAGTTGATTATCACAAACCATGGGCCTTTGGTTATGAGTGCTGCTCTTGAACTCATGGATCAATACGAGGATCTTTCTTCACTGATCTTTTTACAGGCATGTGACAATCTAAAGGAAAAATATATATGGTCAGAACAACCAAAACTTAATTTGCGTGGAAAAGTGGCAGACAAAAAACTCACTCTGCAAACCCTGGGCGATACCATTTTATGGGGTGATACATTAGAAACAGTTAAGACTTTTGAACAGATCCAGGATGTTAATATTTCCCTGAAGCCTGAGATTGAAGATATTCTTTACTTTATGAGTATAGTTTCAATTGAAGAAACAACATTTAGAAATGCAAGAAATCTTGGACATAAGGCAATAGCTCTGGAAAAAACACTTGGTTTTGTTGAACGGATTCCAAAACTGTCTCAGCAATTTTATAGATGGTTTTTAAGATATTTAACCTCGTTTCCAGTAATTTTCCCGCTTTACGATAGGATATCAAGAAATTTTGATATTGATGAAAAATGGGCAAACAGCACGGTCCCCATTGATGAAAAATTATTTGATTCAATATATAACTCCCTATACTATCGAAAGGGTATTAACACAGAAATTCTTGATAGCTTGAGAAATGGCTATAGCCTTGAAAGCATCAGGAAATCTCTTTTCATAAGTGCTCTTAAATTTGTGTCCGAAAGACGTATGGATACAGCCTTTTATTTAATACATCTTATTAACTATCTTCATTCTTCAAAACAATATTTTCAAAGACACAGTACAGTAAGAACTGTATATGCATTATTGGTTCAGGCCTTATACACAGAAATAATTTTTGATGAACGAGGTGGTTCTGGAAGTGAAACCAGTACTCCAGTATCCGAATCAATTGACGACATCTTGAAAAAACTTGTTAAAATTGATGCTTCAGCAAATGGCGGACATAATATCAAGTTTGTTTCAACCATTCTTGATGAAAGACATCATAGCCCTGCCTGGGCTAACGACTATTTCCTGAAAGCAACCGACAAAGTATATCGACTGAATCCAAAAAGCTATAATGTACTTGAATTCTATAATGACCATCATAAATAGTTTTCACTAATCAACGTTTCAATTATTTTTGAAAATCCCGCATCATTATTTGATGGGGCGATTATATCAGCGTTTTCTTTTGCTTTTTTTGTCCCATTTTCCATGGCAATTGATAAACCAGCAATTTTAAAGGCTGGTACATCATTATCGTTGTCTCCCAAAACTACTGTTTGTTCAGGCAATATTCCCATTTCTTTGCATAGAACTTTCAGCGCCCTTCCTTTATCTGTATTTGCTGGCATAATATCGAGATAAGTTGGAAAAGACTTTACGATTTCAACTTCGTTGAATTTCCTTCTGAATTTTTTGGCTATCTTTTTAAGGAGTTCTGGCTCATCAATTATTAAAAGTTTTGTTGGTTCATGTTTCTCTACGAAAGATAAAAAGTCTTTTGGTACGTGGTACTTCACGTTTGAATGCCTGGCATAATCTACGGCTTTATCATTATCTTCTGAAACAAATAACTCATCATTTACGTAAACCTGAATATAGTATTTTTCTTCTAGTGATTTTTTGACAATCAAATTCGCAAGCGAAGAAGAGATTTTCTTGTCAAGTACAATTTCACCATTTAATTTCGCCATTGCTCCATTATAAGCAATAACTGGAAATACTTTACCAATGTTGATTTCAATAAATTTCTCGATAGACTGTAACATTCTGCCACTGCAAAAAATTACAGTGTGTCCTTTTTTTATTATTAAATTCAATATAGAGAGGTTTTCAGAAGAAAGTTTTTCATCATCATCTATAAATGTTCCATCAATGTCAATAACTACAGCCTTTAATTTACTTTTTATATCCATTTGAAATGGGCATTCTCCAATCTTTGCCAAAAGAACAACGAGAAATTTTTGTTCCTGCACAATACTGCCTGCGTTTGTACTCACTGTTTTTCACTTTTACTAAAACTTCACGGGTGATCTCTTTATCAACACCTCTTTCAGCAATTTCTTCTGGCGTAAATCTCTCTTCGAAAAAGAATCTTAGAATAGTATCAAGGATCTCATAAGGGGGTAAAATATCTTCATCTTTTTGGTTAGGCTTCAACTCAGCTGAAGGAGGCTTTTCAATTATTCTTTTTGGAATTATCTCACTCTCTTTAAAACTGTTATAGTAACTAGCAAGTTTGTTGACTTCCGTTTTATACACATCTTTTAATGGGGCAAAACCACCTGCCATATCTCCATAAAGAGTTCCATATCCGGTTGCAAGTTCACTTTTGTTACTGGTAGCCAGTATCATCCAATCAAATTTATTTGAAAAAGCCATTAATATATTTCCTCTAATCCTTGCCTGAATGTTTTCTTCAGTAACATCCGGTTTTGTATTTTCAAAAAATTCCCTTAACGAAGACAAATACAGTGAATTGACCCTGTTAATTGGTATTGTTAATGTATTTATCCCCAGATTATCCGCAAGTTTCATCGCATCCTCTTTACTTTGTTCAGATGTATATTCGGAAGGCATAAACACTCCTACTGCATTCTCTTTTCCAATAGCCTCAGTAGCAAGACATGCTACCAGTGAAGAATCCAGTCCTCCACTCAATCCCAAGGCAACCTTTTTGAAATCGTTTTTTACCAGATAATCTCTTAGACCAGTAACCAATGCTTTAAATACTTCTTCTTCTCTATACCAGATAGGTTCCTGAGAATCAGGAAAAAATTCCTGTTTTGATTTTCCCTTCAGCGATATCTTTTTCTCATTCACATCTTTAAAAATTGTATAACTCTTTCTTTTTCCTTCAACAAGATTCAACGTAATGGCATCGTATGGATCAATATCTCCTATTAGCAATTCCTCTTCAAAATCAGCTGCAACATAGGTTTTTCCATTTGGTAAAACAATAGCGCTTCTTCCATCAAAGACCAGTTCATCCTGGCCACCAACTTGATTACAATAACCTATTGCACATGAATATTCGTTCGCCCTTGTTTGAAGCAATTTTAGCCTGTAAAAATGTTTTTCAGCCATAAATGGGGAAGCGGAAAGATTAAGCAAAAGATTTGCACCAGATTTAGTTTGATCATGACCGGGTCCTGCTGGGACCCAGATATCTTCACAGATATTTACGCCAAACTTAATTCTTCCATTAGTAAGAATCAACGAATCGTTACCTGCTGAAAAATATCTCCTTTCATCAAACACTGTATAATTGGGAAGATGATTTTTTCTATGAACCCCAATCAATTCTCCATTTTGAATAACTGCTGCTGCGTTATACAACTCTGTATCAAAATCCACAAATCCTGCAATAACTGTAATATCGGAATTGCTTGTGTAATCTTTGATTACTTCAAGTGCAGAAAGGTTTTCCTTCACAAAATCTACTCGATAAAGCAGATCCTCAGGAGGATAGCCAGTAATGGTGAGTTCAGGAAAAACAATGATATCAACATCTTTGTCCTGTCCTTTATTTATGTATTCTTTCATTTTTGCCAGATTCTGCTCAATGTTACCAACAACAGTGTTTATTTGAGCCAAACCTATCCTAATGATCATTTCCCCATACCTCCCAAATGTATACAAAATATTCCAAAAACTTTTTAGCAACCTCTTTGTTTCTTATTATAACAACTAATTCTCTGTTCTTTTCATAGGCTGAATATGTCAAATTAGCTGACCCTGTAATTACAACTTCTCGATCCAGAACCATCGTTTTTTCATGCAATGATTTATCCCTTCCAATACGTCTTACGTTGAACGGATTGCTTAAATAAGAAACGATTTCTCCGTAATCGTAAGTCCAGCTGTCCACCAGACATCTGATCTCAATGCCTTTTATTGATTGAAGCTTCATAACACTAAGAATATCATAATCAGTAAAGGCATATGCAGCTATGAAGATTGATTTTTTCGCTTTGATCATTCGATCAAGTACTTTATCCTTAAAATCAGAACTGGGCAGCAGATAAAAAGCACAGTTTGAATTATCAAATTCAGTAGCTCTATTACCATTCTTTAGCGCCAGAAAAAAATCGCTAAGTCCTTCAGCTATTTCACTCGAATCAAAAAATATGAAGGAATTGAGTCCTTCTTCTAACCCGGATAACGTAAAATTACCTGTACCGATAACCGAGTTTTTTTTGTCAGATACAATAAACTTAGCATGAATGAGAGCATCTGATGAATCACAAAGTACATCAAACTCTGGATTCAATAGTATAGTTCTTTGTACTGTTGAATCGTCTACTATTACTTCCACATGTACACCTTTTTCTACCAAATTATTTAATGATTCAATTATTTCTGGATGATCCAGCGAAAACGCCACTATAAATAATTCATCCTCTGTGCTTTCAATAATCTCCAGTAAACTATCCAGTACTGCATTATCTTTGGTGAAACGAATCTCAGTTGAATAAAGACTTACTGATAAAATTAGTAGAATAACTATTAGCAAAACAAAAAAGGGACCCAATCGGTCCCTTTTGTGGTGGAGTCGAAGGGATTCGAACCCTCGGCCTTCACAATGCCATTGTGACGCGCTCCCAGCTGCGCTACGACCCCACTTCTTAAACATTATACATCACCGTATTCTTGTTTTCAAGATAAATTAAGCTGTTTTCCCTCTTTTGCTAATCCATGTAATTACTATAGGAGATGCAATGTAAAGGGAAGAATATGTTCCAACGATAACGCCCGCTAATATTCCAAAGGCAAAGGGCTGCAATACCTCGCCAGAAAATATATATAGAATCAATACCGCAATAAACGTAGTTAGCGATGTATTAATTGATCTTACTATAACTTCATTAATACTTGAGTTAACAATTTCTGTAATTGGTTTACCTCTTAGCTTTTTAAGATTTTCCCTTATTCTGTCGTAAACAACAATAGTATCATTCAAAGAATATCCTAGTAATGTAAGAAATGCCGCTATAACTGGAGCATTAAACTCTATACCGAATATACTATATAATCCTAGTACAATCACCAGATCATGAATCAAAGCCAAAATAGCGCCCAATCCAAAGGCAAATCTGAATCTAATCGTTATATACAGTAAAACCAATGCAACTGCAACAATTATAGCTGTTGTTGCATAGCCTTTTATTTCCTGAGCCGCGAAACCTGAAATCGTATTAACAGAAACAATATCACTTGATGTGACTCCAAAAGGTTCTTCGAGAGCTTCTACTATTATGTCTTCAAGCTCTTCAGCCTGTTCTCCAGTTACGATAATCGAAAATCTCGCTTTGGTAACAGTTTCTCCTTCAAGTGTTTCTGCAAGGGGACGCTGTTTTATGATTCTAGCCCTTTCAAATAGTTCATTTTTTGCAACGAGATGTTCACGCACTTCACCAACAGTAGCATCGATATTAGAAACTGTGAGGCTTATTTCAGTTCCCCCTGTAAAGTCTACTCCAAAATTAAAACCTTTAATGAAAATAAATATTAGTGAAATTGCAATTATTATAACTGAAAGCATTATAAATGTTTTTCTTTTGTTCACAAAATTAAATTGTCTCATAGTGCATCGTTCCCTTCAACCCTAGCCTTTTTCATATAGCGGTTTATGTTAATAGAACCTTCTATACCTGAAAGAATAGTTCTGGAAACAACTAGATTAGTAAACATTGCTCCAAGAACACCTATTATCAAAGTGGTTGCAAAACCTTTTACCGTACCTGTTCCAAAGTATAAGAGTACAAGACCAGCAATTATGGTTGTAAGGTTCGCATCAAATATTGTCCAGAAAACTTTTCTAAAACCGCTGGAAATTGCATTTTCAATGGTTTTTCCAAGACGCAGTTCTTCTTTTATTCGCTCAAATATCAGTATGTTTCCATCAACAGTTGTTCCTATGGTAAGAATGATACCTGCAATTCCAGGTAGTGTTAATATTGCTTCAGTTAATGATAATATTCCAAATAACAACACCGCGTTAAAAACCAGGGCAATATCAGCTGTAATACCCATCAATCCATAAACAATCAGCATATATATCATTACAATGATAATGCCTGCTATACCTGCTAACAATGCTGCATTTATGATATCTTTTCCAAGTGTCGGAGACAGAATTTGCTTGTTAAATGCATCCAGTTCAACTGGCAGGTTTCCACTACTAACCAGTACAGCAATGTCTTTTGATTCTTCAACGGATTGAATACCTTCTATTACTGCTTTTCCATTTCTTATTGCTGACTGAACAACAGGTGCAATTATTACACTTTCGTCTAGAATAATTGCAAGTCGTTTTTCGATATCTTCAGCCGGTATTCCAGACTTATAAGAAGTAATCTTTGAAAATATATCACTCCCGGTCTGATTAAAATCAAGCGAGACCATATAACGTCCCTGACCGGGTTGAGGATTTTGGTTTACAAGCGGTTTTGCATCAACAATTGTGCTACCATCAAGTTCAAAATAATCATTACTTACATTTATTTTTGTACTGATGAGATACCAGGTGTTGTTAACCTGGCCATTCTGAATTTTACCAAAATCTATATCCTTAAGCCAATAAATCTCAGCATCACGAGCTCTTCGTTTACTTACTTCGAGTCTCATGTTTGAAGGTATCGATGGAGTTGACTCATTTGTTTCAATGGCAAGTACATCAGCAAAATACAATCGACCTGTCTGACCGATAAGATTTTCTGCTCTATCAATATCAGTAATTCCAGGAATCTGCACCCTTATTCTTACGGGTGGGATCTCTTCACCATAACTTATTCTCGAAATGACCTTCTCTACTGTTGCTTCAGTAAAACCAGCTGCATCAAGCCTTCTTCTTAATATCTGAACAACTCTATCTGCAAGCGAATTCAGTTCCTCAATACTTCCTTCAGCCAACATTTGGTATTCCAGTAGGGTTCCACCCTTTATATCCAGACCAAGTTTAATATTATTTGAGATTTTCTCAAGATAGGTTTTTCCTTCAGTACTACCTCGTGGAATTATTAAGGGCAAAATAGCTAATAGAAGCACTGCAACTGTTACAATTAATCTTTTTTGGTTTGCTCTCATGTTTTATGTCCGAATTTCGGACAGCGCACCCCCTTTCAAGACAAAACGAGCTCATTGATTTTTCTGTTCAACATCTGGCTCAACGTTTTCTGTTCCTTCCTGTTTACCAAGGATAGCAGTTATGGAGCGCCTTGTTAGATCAAGTTCTGCACCTTTTCCAGTACGAATTCTCACAGTATTTTTTTCCATATTGGTTACTTTTCCTATTATTCCGCCAGCAGAAACTACTCTATCTCCTACTTTGAGTTTTTCCATCATTTGCTTAAACTTTTTTTCTCTTCTTTTCTGTGGGAACACAATCATAAAATAAAAAAGTCCTACCATTATTACCAACCAGATAATAATTCCAGTCATTCCGCCTGCGCCATTTGTAGCTGCAGTCTCAGTTTGGGCAGGTTCAGAAGTGGCTGGGCCATATAAAACAAAACCTAAAAGCTCTGACATTTTTAATACCTCCCGCAATTAAACATCGAAAGCAATTTTACCAGATGTCTTGATTTTATTCAAGAAAAGATGTTTACTGACAAACAAAACTATATCTATAGGCACTCAAAGATTATGATATAATTTCGAATAGAATTCGCTTGCAAACTAACATGTTAAAGAACATTTGAACAAACAAGGAGGTAGACCATGAAAAACAAAATTTTGAAGGATGCAAAGGAAAAGATGGAAAAGACCGTCGAAAAGACCAAAGAAGAATACAGTCATATGCGTACAGGCAGACCTTCTCCAGCAATCTTAGAAGAAATTAAACTTGATTACTATGGCGTACCAACACCAATAAATCAGTTAGCAACTATTAATGTAGCAGAAGATAGAACGCTTATAATAAAACCATGGGATAAAAATTTACTTGGTGGGATTGAGAAGGCTATTCTTGCCTCAAACCTTGGCCTTACTCCAATGAATGATGGAACTGTTATTAGACTGAACTTCCCAACGCCTACAACTGACCAAAGAGAAAAATGGGCAAAAGTAGCTAAAGATATATGCGAAAAAAGTAAAATTGCTATCAGAAATATTCGAAGAGAAGCAATAAAGGAAGCAAAGGAAGCAGAAAAGAATAAAGAAATGACAGAAGACGATTTAAATCGTTTTGAAGATGATATTCAAGATTTAACAAATGAATATATAGATAACCTCGAAGAAGTTCTTGAGAAGAAAACAAAGGAGATAATGGAGTTTTGAAAAATGCACCACAGCATGTAGCAATTATAATGGATGGAAATGGACGTTGGGCTGAAAAACGTGGCCTGGAAAGAATGGAAGGGCATAAAATAGGAGCTCAGGTTGCAGAAAAAATAGCGAAAAAAGCAAAGAAAGAAAATATTCGTTATGTAACTTTATATGCTTTTTCAACAGAAAATTGGAAAAGACCTCGAGAAGAGGTCGAATTTTTATTGGAGCTGGTAGTAACCTATCTAGAATCAAGAATTGATGAAATGCTATCTGAAGAAGTAAGATTACGATTCATGGGTAGAATAGAAGAGCTTCCTGCAAAAACCAGAGAAGTATGTCGGAAAATTGAATCAAAAACCAGACATTGCACTAAGATTGATGTGATTGTTGCTTTGAATTATGGTGGTAGAACAGAACTGGTAGATGCTTTCAAAAAAATAATTAGAGAGGGCTTTACAGATATTGAAGAAGAAACAATCACAGATCATCTATATTTTCCGGATATACCAGAACCTGATCTTGTTATCAGGACAGCTGGAGAAAAGCGCTTAAGTAATTTTATGCTATGGCAGTGTTCATACAGTGAATTATTTTTCACTGAGGTTCTCTGGCCAGACTTCAGTGAAGTACATTTTGAAGAAGCTCTTGCAGAGTATTCCAGAAGAAAACGCAAATTTGGCGATCTCAAAAACAAGGAATGACTTATGACTGAAAAACGTAGGGAATTATTGACAAGATTTATCACTGCTGGTGTTGTGGCACCTTTTGTGGTGGCCTGTTTTGTGAATTATTACTCACTTATAGGTCTTGTAGCAGCAGTTATACTATTTGCAACCTATGAGTACATAAAATTCACTTTAAAGAATGATGGGCATCAAATTCTAAAGCTGGGAATAGTTGCTATTGTAACCATAACATCAATATTTTATGGATTCCTTTTACACAAGCTTTATCCTTTTAGTGATAATTTTAGAATGCCCGAATTAATTTTCGCGTTGTCGTTAATAACATCTTCAACAATGATAATACTTGCAGTAAAAGATACTACAAAAGCAAAAAGAATGTTGACCAATGGTGTCTTTTCAATATTCTATATTGGACTAAATCTTTCGTTTTTCTATCCAATATTTATAAACTTTGGCGGGTCTATTGCTCTGCTAAACCTAGCTTCAGTATGGGTTTTTGATGCAGGTGCTTATTTCTTTGGATTGAATTTTGGAAAAATTAGAATTTCTCCTGCTTACAGTCCAAAAAAGAGCCTTGAAGGTGCAGTAGGAGGTTATTTTTCTGTAGTATTCTTTATGTTTATATATGAGTTTTTTAGGCAGTTATTCATCACGGATGCTATTGCTATAAAACCTGCTCATTTCTTCTTACTTGCAATGGTTGTAGCAGTGTTCGGAACAATTGGAGATATTGTTGAATCTGCAATTAAACGCTATCATGATGTAAAGGATTCAGGAAATATTCTTCCAGGTCATGGCGGGATGCTGGACAGAATAGACGGTCTTCTTTTTGTAACTCCAATGTTTTACATTTTTCTTGTTTTACTCAATACCTGAGGAGGAAATAGATTATGAAGTATATGAGCAGTAAAGAAATTAGGTCGAGTTTCCTTGATTTCTTTCGAAAAAAACAACACGTTATTCTTCCAAGCAGTTCGCTTATTCCAAAAGATCCTCAGCTTATGTTTACTGTAGCCGGGATGGTTCCGTTTAAGCCCTTTTTTTGGGGTATTGCTGAAGCACCACATAAGAGAATTGCAACATGTCAAAAATGTGTAAGAACTGTAGATATTGATAAAGTGGGAAAGACTGCAAGGCACGATACATTTTTTGAAATGCTGGGTAATTTTTCCTTCAACGATTACTTTAAGAAAGAAACAATTCGATGGGCCTGGGAGTACGTCACAGGAGTCCTTGAAATGCCTGAAGACTCTCTCTGGGTATCTGTTTTTGAAGAGGACGATGAAGCCTATGAAATCTGGAAAAATAATATCGGAATTCCTGAAAGAAAAATCCTGAGGCTGGGCAAAGAGGAGAACTGGTGGGGACCAGTAGGCAACACAGGACCCTGCGGACCATGTTCAGAAATATTTATCGACACAGGCAGAAAAGAAAACTGCCCTGATCCTGAAAATTGCTCACTTGACTGCGATTGCGATAGGTTTCTGGAATTTTGGAATCTGGTTTTCACAGAATTCAATCAAAGTGAAGATGGTAAACTGACTCCGCTAAAACAGAAAAACATAGACACAGGATTGGGTCTTGAAAGAATTTCAGCAATTATGCAGAATGTTGAAACAATCTTTGACACAGATCTTTTTAAAAATATTATAAAGGAAATAGAGAAAGAATTAAGCATAAGTTATGCTGCTAATCATAAGACAGATATATCAATCAAAATAATTGCCGATCATTCAAGATCTGTGGGTTTTCTTGTAACCGATGGTGTAATGCCATCTAATGAGGGAAGAGGTTATGTATTGAGAAGACTCATAAGAAGAGCAGTGTTGCACTCGTCACTGCTGGGTAATTCCAAACCCTTTCTAAACAGGTTAATGGAAGTTATAGCAAAAGACATGGGTAACATATACCCGGAACTTAAAGATAAACTGTCTTTTGTTAAAAATATTGTATTGAACGAAGAGCAGAAATTCTTAGAAACCTTAGAAAAGGGAACAAAAAGGCTTCATGAAATACTAGAAAATAGCAAGGTTATATCAGGAAAAGAGTTGTTTCAATTGTATGATACCTATGGTTTTCCTGTAGAACTGGTTGAAGAAATTGTTCAGGATAGAAATGTAAAAATTGACTCCGAAGGATTTAAAGCTGAAATGAATAAACAGCGTGAAAGAGCAAGGGAAGCTCAGGGAAAAAAAGACTATGGTTTTATTTCTGCCACATATAACGAAATCTATAACAAGCTTGGTAATACCTCATTTAAGGGTTATCAAACGCTTTCCTTACAAACGGAAATAAAATATATAATTTCTGATGGCGAAATGACTGAAAAACTTGAAAAAGGAAATGAAGGCGAACTCTTTTTCCAGAAAACTCCTTTCTATGCCGAAAAGGGTGGACAGATTTCAGATAAAGGAACAATTAAGTCGTATGATTCTAAAGCCAGGGTTACCAATGTATTCATACCTAGCAATGAACTTATTTCACACAAGGTATATGTTGAACAGGGTACTTTTGAAAAAGGACAAAAGGTCATTCTTGAAGTGGATATAGAAAAAAGAAAATCTACTGCAAGAAATCATACAGCCACACATCTTTTACATGCTGCACTAAAAAAGGTTCTGGGCAATCATGTAAGACAATCAGGTTCACTGGTTGACGAAAAACGTTTGAGATTTGATTTCACACATTTTTCAGCGCTTAAGGAAGAAGAAATTGAAAGGATTGAAAAAATAACTAATGAAAAGATTCTTGAAGACATCCCTGTTAAAATCGAAACAAAAACACTTGAAGAAGCCAAAAGTGAAGATATTACAGCACTTTTTGAGGAAAAGTATGGAGATGTTGTAAGAACTGTTTCTATAGATGGTTTCAGTAAAGAGCTTTGTGGAGGAACACATGTTTCAAGAACAGGAGAAATTGGTATTCTAAAAATCACTTCAGAGAGTTCTGTTTCTTCCGGAGTAAGGAGAATTGAAGCAGTTACTGGTTTCAATACATATGAGCTTCTAAAGGATAACTACAAAAAGCTAAACATTATAAAGGACATGCTTGCAGTGGAAGATAAAATTATCGAAAGAATTGCCAGTATTAACCAGGAAGTTCGCGAAAAGGAGAAAGAGGTAAAACGACTGCGAGAAAAAGTTCTATCAGGTTCAGCGCCGGTAAACGATAGACATGCAAATGTAAAAGGTAATCAAGTTCATGTAAGAATTGTTGACGATTCTCCGGTCGACATTATTCGAAATGCAGCAGATGTTATGATGCAGAGATTGAAAAGCGGTATAGTATTAATATTTAATAGACTTGAAAATAAGGTGGTATTTGTTGTAAAGGTTTCCGATGATCTCACAGAAAGTTTCAATGCAGGTGAAATTGCTAAAAGAATTTCTAAAGAGCTAAACGGCGGTGGAGGAGGCAGAGCTGATTTCGCCCAGGCAGGGGGAAAGGACATTGATAAAATCGAATATATCGTTAATAATATTGAGGATTTTATAAATGGCTGATAGTGCTGTTCTTTTTGAAAATATTGAAAATACAGATCCTGAAGACCTTTCAATAGATGTTCTTGCATATGTTGGAGATGCTGTGTATGAATTATATTTCAGATTACACACACTAAAAAACGTCCAAAGACGTACATTTTATCAACATCAACTGACAAAGAACTATGTTAGCGCTGAAGGACAAAGTGAGGCTTTAAAAGAAATCTGGGAACAGCTCACTGAAGAATATCGTGATATTGTTAAAAGAGGTTATAACTCAAAAGGCGCAAAGAGAAAAGGCGATGACAAAGATTACAAACGCGCAACTGGACTTGAAGCTCTTGTGGGCTATCTATTTCTTAAAGGTAAAATTCATCAGCTATCATCAATTTTACACAAGGTGAGCCAAAATGTATCTTCATGGTAGAAATGTACTCAAAGAAATTCTGAACATTAATAACTCGATTAAGGTTAAACGGGTGATATTTACAAATCAAAGAAATACGGATGGACAGATAAATCTTTTAAAAGAGGCTTGTTATCAAAAAGAATTCATAGTAGAAACCGCTTCAAGTGAACGACTTGCACAACTTTCAGATGAAAAAAAACATCAGGGCGTAGTCATTGAAATCAATAGTTTCCCTTATACCGAGCTTAAGAAGCTCCGTGAGAAAATATCTAGAAAAGGCAAATCAATTATTGTTTTGCTGGATAAAATAACGGACCCCCATAACCTTGGAGCTATCATAAGAACATCTGTTGCAGCTGGTGCTGATGGAATAATAATTCCAGAAAAGGGCTCATGTAGCATTACGCCTTCGGTAATAAAGGTTTCAACAGGCCTGGCCTTTAGAATCCCGTTAACCATTGTAACCAATATCGCGAAAACCATTGATTTTCTAAAAGAAGATGGATTCTGGTTTTACGCTGCTACTATGCATGGGAAACCCTATTACAGCGAAAACTACTCTGAAAAGAGTGGAATAGTTTTTGGAAGCGAAGCTAAAGGTATAAGACATTTAGTAAACAAAAAATGTGATTTTAAGATATCAGTTCCCATGGAAAAAGATGTTGATTCATTAAATGTGGCTGCATCAGCAGCTATTATAATGTTTCACTTACGTAGAAAATTATTTTATAGTGGTGATTGATATGGCAATTAGAATACTTTCACAGGATATTGTCAGGAAGATTGCGGCAGGTGAAGTTGTTACGGGGGCTTTTTCCGTTATAAAAGAGCTGATTGAAAACTCATTGGATGCTGAAGCAACACAGATAGATATTGCAGTTAAAAATGGAGGAAAAGAGTATATAAGCGTTGCTGACAATGGAACAGGTATGAACCCTGATGATTTAAAATTAGCAATAAAACCGCATACAACAAGCAAAATTGAAAGATTTAGCGATCTTGACAATCTTGTTAGTTATGGCTTTCGTGGTGAGGCATTATCAACAATTGCAAGTGTATCAAGAATGAAAATATCCTCACGTTCCAGAAAAGATGATCTGGGATTGATGTTCGAAATTACCTCTGGAGATATTAAGAAAGAGCAGCCTATTGCAAGAGACACAGGTACTACGGTAGAGGTATATGATCTGCTATTCAACACTCCTGCAAGAAGAAAATTTTTAAAGTCGAAAGCAGTTGAAGGCAGAATGATAACAGAGACAATTGAGAGGTTTATTCTCTCACATCCAGGAATAGGATTTAAATACCTCAGAGATGACAAACTAATTTACGACATAACTTCTACTTCAACTATTAAAGAAAGGATCACACAACTCTTCCCTGAATTAAAGCCTGGAGATGTTATAGAAGTTGAAGATAATAAACAAGTTCCTGGGGTAAGTGTTAAAGGGTTTATTGTCATGCCAAATAAAACGAGACCAAACAGATTGGGTGAAATAATCTTTGTTAATGGAAGATATGTAAAACAGCCAGTATTAAACTTCTCAGTAGAACAGGGTTATTCTGAATCACTTGAAAAAGGTAGATTTCCATACTGCTTCATTTTTTTGAAGCTTTCTCCCGAGCAAATTGATGTTAATATCCATCCACAAAAACTGGAAGTAAAATTTTCAAGCACAACTGAGGTCAAGAAGGCAATCTCTAGAACAATCAGGGAAACATTAAGGAACAAAGGAAGCTTTTCCATTAAAATCGAAAAATCAGAACGTAAAGAAGAAATTTATTCAGATTCCGGACACGAAGAAAAGATATCGAAAGAGCCTCATACATTAAAAGAACGGTTTAGCACAAAAAACTTACCAACGAAAAATAATGATAAAAGCTCAAATCTTCCTATAGATATTGAAAGAAGTTTTTTCAGACCTTTAAAAAAAGAAGATAAAGAAGATAATTACATAGAGCAGGTTGAGCTCATTGGGGTGCTTGGGGAACGATATATTATTGCTCAGGTAGCTAAAGGTCTACTAATTGTAGATCAACATGCAGCACACGAAAGAATTACATATGAAAAACTTAACGAAACTACTGAAGTGAGCTCTCAAAATCTTCTTGAACCTGTTAGTATTTTGCTTAATCAAACCAGCATGGAAATAGTACAAGACTCAAAAACTTTGTTAAATGAACTCGGGTTTTATTTTGATGTGCAAAGTGATAGAATTATTTTGAAGTCTATACCATACATACTTGACGACAGTGATGTAGAAAGTACTTTTAGAGACGTTTTAGACGAATTGAGACTTGGGGTTTTTAAAAACAAAAAAGAACTAAGGAAAGATGTTTTGGCTGAAATTGCTTGTAAGTCGTCGTTCAGAACCGGAGATATGATGAATCTTGAACAGGCTAAAGCTCTGATTTCAGAGCTTAAAAAAAGACGGTTATTGGTATGTCCTCATGGCAGACCACTAACTATGTTACTTAAATTTTCAGATCTTGATAATTATTTTTCTAGATAAATCAACAAACCTCTGGATCTGACTGAAGGGAAATCGGTGTAAAACCGATGCGGTCCCGCCACTGTAAGTGGGTACGAAATCCGCATTTGCCACTGGATATTCCGGGAAGGCGCGGAAAGTAGGGCGATCCACAAGTCAGGATACCTTCACCAGATTCTGGCACCATTTCTCCGTGGTAGAGAAATGGTGGGTTTGTTTGTAATGGAGGTGTTGTTATGTTAAGAAGGATTCTTATTATAGCGTTTACAGTTGTTGTTGGTCTTTCATACGCTTTTACAGTTGTAGATGATGCTGGCAGATTGGTTGAATTTGAAGATTTACCCAAAAGGGCAGTGATTGGGGCTCCAGCTGTTACCGATTTTCTTGTTTATCTTGGTCTTGAAGTAAAAATTGTCGGAGTTACAGATTGGGACGAGTATGCTCAAAAAAATGATGTTGAAACAATAGGTAATCTTGTTCCAATAAATATAGAAAAGATTATTACTCTGGAACCTGACATCGTTTTTTTAACCGGTGGATTTCAGGAAACTGAAGCTGAGAAATTAACAAAATATGGCTTAAAAGTTGTTGTAATTAATCCAAATACATTTGAAGAAATTTACAAGGACATTGTACAGATTGCTGCTATCTTTGGTAAAAATGAAAAGGGCAAAGAACTTGCAGATGATTTCAGAAAGAAGTATCTTGATTTGGCGAAAAAAACCTACGCCATTCCAAATGAGCAAAAACCAAAGGTACTCTACACCATGATAACTGGAGAAATGAAGGAAATCTGGACCTGCGGTACAGGTTCATTTATTAATCAGGTTATTGCCTATGCAGGTGGAGTAAACGTTGCAGCTCCCTATACAGGAAACAGTGGATGGTTTCCCATAAATGCTGAGTTCGTGGTAAAAAACGACCCTGATGTAATACTTGTACCTTATTATTATGATAAAGAAAAGACTGTGGAACTGATTAAGAACTATCCTCCTTTTGAAAATATCAAGGCTGTTGTAAATGAAAATGTATACGGAATACCCGATAACATGGTAGCCCATACCGATCCTGAATCCATTAAACTTTTAGAATTATTGTACAAATTGTTTTATGATAACAAATAAATATTTGCAAACATTAAAATTCGTATTGTTAAGTATCGCAGGCTTCATATTTTTTATCTGGCTTTCATCCTTTGGAACAGTAAATTTTTCATTTTCGCAGTTAATTAATATAATTTTTTCTCCGGATGAAAGTTCCATAAGTGCAATATATCTGAAATTAAGGCTCCCCAGAGTACTGCTTGCCTTTCTTATTGGAGCGGCTCTTTCTATTGCAGGAGATAGTCTGCAACTTACTTTGAAGAACCCACTGGCCGATCCATACATTATAGGTATCTCTGCAGGTGGTGCTTTTGGCGCAGTACTTTCCATGGTTATGAACGACTATTTAGGCATAAATATTGGCATCGAAACTTTGGCTTTTTTCTTTGCATTGTTTTCTGCATTCTTAACCTATTACATCTCTAAAAGAGGTGGTAAGGTACCGGTTACCAATCTTATACTTAGCGGAGTAATCGTTTCTTTTCTGTTCAACGCAGCTGTTACTTTCATTGTCGTCTTCGCCTGGAGAAACATAATTAGTTTACATTTTTGGTCTCTTGGATCGCTTTCAGGAGCTACCTGGTCTGGTTTCTGGAAAATGCTACCGGTGCTAATAATAGAATCCATTATCTATATGTTGTTAAGAAGAAAAATGTTGATCCTTGCAACAGGAGAACAGCACGCGTTAACCCTGGGAATTGAACCGGAAAAACTCAAATTTGCTGTTTTTGTAATGGTTGCTTTTGTTTCTGGCATAAGTGTTGCCATAGCAGGTTTGATTGGTTTTGTAGGCCTGATAATCCCCCATATAAGCAGGTTGTTGTTTGGCACTGACAGCAGGATAAATTTGTTCTCAACATTAATAATAGGTGGTTTGTTCTTATCTGTTTGTGACACAATAGCTCGAACATTATTCCAGCCAACTGAACTTCCATTGGGAGCTATAACTGCTCTTATCGGAGCTCCGATGTTCATATACCTGTTAAGAAAAAGGGTGGCTGTTTCAAATGAATGATTTGATTCAAATAAATGATCTATCTTATTCATATACCAATATCGATGTGTTGAAAGGTATCACTCTTTCAATGAAAAAAGGTGAAGTCCTGGGTATTCTCGGTCCTAATGGAAGTGGAAAGACAACATTACTAAAAATCATTTCTGGAATTCTCAAAGATTATAGAGGCTCCGCGAAAATCAACAGTAAGGAAGTTAATTCATTCGCTCCAAAAGAACTGGCAAAAATTGTTTCTTTTGTACCTCAGGAATTTAACCCTACCTTCAATTTCAAATGTGAAACTATTGTTTCCTTTGGGAGAAACCCCTACAGTAATTTTTTTGGAGGGTTTACAAAAAAAGATTTTGACATCGTTGATAATGCAATGATTGAGGCCGATGTAGTTAACTTGAAAAACAGATATTATTTCACATTAAGCGGTGGCGAAAAGCAGCGCGTGGTTATAGCTAAAACCTTCGCACAGAAAGGACATATATTGCTTCTTGATGAACTCACAACACATTTAGATCCAGGACATACACAAAAAATTTCCAGTATTATTATGGAAAAAATTAAGAAAGAAAATTCGACAACAATAATGGTGGCTCATGATGTCAATGAAGCAATTGCTTTTTCACAAAAATTGATATTCATAAAAGAAGGCAAAATCGTTGCCGAAGGTAAACCTGAAGACATTATTTCTGAGAAACTAATAAAAATAGTTTACGGCGCAAAATCACTTATTACAGAAAATCCATTAACAAAGAAACCTTATGTGTTATATTATTGACTGCAAAGAAAAAAGCGCTGCTCTGATGGCAGCGCTTTAAGTTACAAAACCGGTTATCCCTGGTATCTGAAACTGGCAATATATCTAACTCCCTGTCTGTAAATGAATACTGCTACATAATCACCCTGGGCTATACTCTCAACAAGTCCTTTATAATCCTCAAGCTTGTTTACCTGATACTGCTGTCCATTAACACTTATCCTTATTACAATATCTTCTTTTTGAAGTCCTAGTTTTGAAGCATAATTATCAGAAAGCATTTCTCTTATTATTACACCACTTATTTCATCTGGAATAGATAATCTTTCTCTATCTTCTGGAAGGATTTTTCCAACAACCATGCCTATCTTGTTATCTTCATATCTTTCTTCATCAAGTTTACCCTCTTCATCATTCTGGCGTCCCAATTTAATATCTAAAGTTAGCTCTTCTCCAAATCTATTTACAGTTATGTTGACTTTGGATTCAGGTGGATAACTATGAATTACAGCAACAAGTTCATTAAAGGTTTTTATCTCCAGATCATTTACTTCTATGATTACGTCCTGGGTTTTTAATCCGGCTTTGTCGGCGGGAGAATCAGCTATAACATCTGTTATCAAAGCGCCAGATTCGACCTCTAATCCAATAGACCTGGCAGTATTTTCATCAACTGTTCTACCATAAACACCAAGATATGCCTTTTCGACCATGCCGGTCTTAATTAATTGATCAACAAATCTCATTGCAAGATTAATGGGGATTGCAAATCCTAACGCGGAACCATATTGTGATGAAACGATAGCAGTATTAATTCCTACAACCTGTCCATGGATATTAAGGAGCGGTCCACCCGAATTTCCAGGATTAATTGATGCATCTGTCTGTATAAGATTTGAATAATATCCATTCCCGTATGGCTTTTGGATTTGGCGACCCTTAGCACTAATTACTCCTACAGTTACTGTGTGTTGAAAACCAAGAGGATTGCCTATCGCGATTGCCCATTCGCCAATATTTACCTTGTCTGAATCACCGATCTCCAGTACGGGTAATTCTTTATCTCCGGGATCAATCTTTATTACAGCAATATCTAATTCAGAATCTCCTCCAATGTATTTAGCAACATATTTATCACCATTAAGCAATGTTACTGTTATTTTATCTGCATTACTTACAACGTGCTCATTTGTGAGAATATAACCATCTTTACTAAAAATAAAACCTGAACCTAATGTTTCTTGCTTTCTTTGAGTCTCTGGTATTTCCCCAAAAAACCGTTTAAAAAACTCTTCAGTAAATGAATCAAAAGGACTGTAAGCCTGTGTTGAAACAACATCAATCTTTACAACTGCTGCCGCACAAGCTTCTACAACATTTTCAACCGGACTTTTGTAATCAGGATTCACATAAGCAAGACCCGAAAATGCAAGCATAACAATAATCAACAATATAAATAATCTTCTCAACACCAACACCTCCTGAATATTTAACATCATTAATTACAGTTATTAGACAAATGGAATTTTTTTCGAGTTCAAACTATATATGAAAACAATTACTGCACAGCAAAGAATACCTTAAAGAATTCTACTTCACTATATATGTATTTGATTATTTCTTATTTAAGAATACATTGAAGTGTGCAGTTGTTAAATTGTTTGCACATAAGGCTAGCAACCTTCATATAAGGGATAATTTTATCACTTAACCTTGACCATTCAAATGCTTACCAGGATAGATTGCAGAGGACCAATATTAAGAAGTTTTTGTTTTAATTATTTATAGTCCTTACGAATGTACTTTGAATTCATTACTCTTAAAAGTGCTCCATAAGACATATTAAAAGCAATATGGTCGCCTGTTTTGTATTCATTTTCGCTTTCTGTTACATCGACTATCAAATGATCACTGGAAGCATGAAGTACCTCGAGATTTTCATCGAGTGGCTTAAGTGACCTGGGTAATACATCTTGTTCCCCAAGGTCCAAAATTGCCCGTAATCTCCACCCTTTATCAACAAATTCAGGTTTTCTTCCAAACGCATCTCTACCAATCTCTCCAAGCGGGAGAGATGGTTTTTCCTTGAGTTCAATAATTTCACCGTAAAGTATAGCTGTATCCTGCCTTGTACCGGGTACATCCCGATTATTTGTAGCATCTGTACCACATATTATAGATTCTCCAAGTCTGAATTGATTTATTCCCTCTGGACACTGACCGCTTTCCACTAAAGGTAATGAAGCAGTATTACCTGCAGAATAATATTTAAAGATGTGCCCCGTTTTTTTTCTAATCTTTTCTCCAAGATCTATAAGAATATTGAACTTATCCGGAGTAGCTTTGACACCACCGTAACAGCCAAGATTGGTTCCTATACCTGTGAGTTTTTTCCCCGCAATATCTACAGCTTTCTTCAATTCCTCAAAAGCGTTTTCAAACCATACACCTTCTCTTAAGTCACCTGTATCAACCATATAAATAAAACAATTATTTTTCCTTTTGGATTTTTCTACCAAAAAATTAAGTACTGACAGTTCGCTAACAAGGATTGTGTTAGCATGTTTAAGTGCTATTTCGACTTTATCAGCCGAGGGAGTTCTGAGCAACATTGTTTCAACATTTAGACCTGCTTTATGTAATCTTTCAAGATTATCAACACGGGATTCTCCGATTATTACATTCTGGCATTCTTCCCAAAGCGCATAGACAACATTGGGGTCACCACATGTAACCTTCGAAACAGCAACCATTTCAATACTGGAATTTTTCAATAAACTCCTTAAATATCCTGCATTACTTGCAATTCTATCTAAATAAATCTCAACATGAGCCACATCCACACAACTCCTTTAAGTCTAAATGGTTTTATTAAAATTATATCGTATAATTATTATGAATATGAATACAGGTTCTTATTTATTATTTATAAAAGTATCAAGAAGAATCGAAGTCAGTTCAAAAAAATCTGACTGGACCATTGAACCTGGATTATACATCTATGTTGGTTCAGCAATGTCCACTTTAACCGGCAGAATAAAGAGGCACCTTACAGAGAAAAAGAAAAAACACTGGCACATAGATTTTCTAACTTCCAGGTCTGAAATTTTCCTTATTCTGCTGTTACCGTCTGAAACAAAAGTGGAAAAGGATATTTCGCAGTTTGTCAGCAAATTTGGAATACCCATAAAAGGATTTGGTTCAACTGATTACAAAGATCTCAATTCGAATCTTTATAAAATAAATGAAGAGAATGCTGAAGAGATTTTCAAAAAGCTTTTTTCTAAATGGAGGGAATTGTTGTGATTGCATTTTTAAGCGACTGGGGTTACGAGAGCTATTACGTGGGAGTAGCAAAGGCCGTAATTAAGTCAATAAACCCTGAGGTAGAAATAATTGACCTCACCCATAATATCAAACAATATAATATTAGACAGGCAGCACACATACTACAAAGAGTATGCAAGGATTTTACACCTCAAACAATATTTCTTGTTGTTGTGGATCCCAGTGTTGGTACTTCACGAAAACCAATTTGTATGAAAACAAAGAACGATATGTTCTTTGTAGGTCCGGATAATGGCGTTTTCAGTTTTGTTGGTAGTGACCTTGAAGTAAAAGAGGTTAGAGTTCTTGAAAATGAAGATTTTTTTTATGGTACTTCACCAACATTTCATGGCAGAGATATTTTTGCGCCTGCTGCAGCGCATCTGGCATCAGGAGTGAAACTTAAGAAAATGGGCAGTTTACTCATGAATTATGAAATACTTAGATATCGTAAACCTCAAAAAACTGGAAATACAATTCGTGGCGAAATTGCATATTATGACCATTTTGGAAATCTTGAAACCAATATCCCCGGCAAATATGTTGAGGAATTTCTGGATTATGATGCACTTTTAAAAATTGGTCAAAATCAATACGAGACAACCTTTTGTAGAACATATTTTGATGTCAGACCGGGACAGTTGCTTATACACACAGACAGTAGCGGATTTATAGAAATCGCAATTAATGAAGGGGATGCACAAAAAATGCTTGGTGCAAAACAAGGAGAACTACTTGAAATTGAGAAGATTGATTCAAATACTGATACCTAGGAAGTGGTGATTCGTTGAAAATAATTGCGACACACCGTAATCCTGATTTTGACGCCTTCTCTTCAGCCATCGCAGCACAAAGGATCTATCCAGATCATGAAATAGTTGTTTCTGGAACTTTTTCTAAACAGCTTACTGCTTTCTTGGAAACTTATTTTCCGTATCTTTCATACCACATGTTGAAAAAAATTGAACTAAAATCCATTGAATCATTGATAATTGTTGACTGTCATGAAATGAACCGCATACCTAAAGAGATTATTGACAGAAATGAAGGCAAAATATTTTTTTACGACCATCATGATATTACAACAGATTTTGACGGAATATTCAAACCCAGAGGTAGCTGCACAACCTTGTTATGTGAAGCTCTGAGAGAAAATAACATAAATATTACATCTGCTGAAGCATCTTTTTTTGCGACCTCCATCTACAGAGAAACCAAAAATTTCACGCTTATGACAACCACTTCGCAAGATTTGGAAATAACTGGCTGGTTGTTGAAAAATAACGCTTCACTGGAAATTATCTCAAACTATGTTAAGAAGGAACTTAATGATTATCAGAGAAAGATTCTTGAAACCATACTAAATAAAGTTGATAACTTCGAACTAAATGGAGTAAAGGTAGGAACTTCTTTGATAAAGCCAGAAAAGTTTCCTTCAAATATAGTTGAAATAGTTGAAAATGCCTGGGGTCAGCTTGGATATGACAATTTAGTTCTTGCTTTTTCAAAGGGTAAAAAAATGTTAATAATTGCACGTTACAAAAGAGAAGAGATAAATTTCAAAAATGTTTTTAAAGATGCTTCTATAAGTGTTCATCCGTATATAACCTATGCTCATGTTCAAACAAAGGACCCCGATGAATATTTTGAACAAATAAAGAAAAGAATTAAAGAAAATGCCTTTGAATTTGTTACTGCAGAAGATATTATGTCATCTCCTGTAAGAACTGTCTTGAGTGAAATGCCAGTACGTGAGGCAAGTAAAATTATGGAAAACACAGGTCATTCAGGTCTTCCGGTGATAAAAGACAACAAAGTAGTAGGGGTTATTACGTTGAAGGATGTTCAAAAAGCAATGAAACATGCTCTGATAGAGAAAAAAGTTGAAGAACTAATGAATACAAAATTAGTCACTGTAAAAAAATCTGATTCAGTAAACAAAGCCTTGCAAAGGATGGTAGAAAATGACGTAGGAAGAGTTCTTGTCCTGGATGAAGGAATACTTTCAGGGATAATTACCCGAACAGATATTATGAGAAGCGGTTTTATCACCAAAAACATATCTTGTGAAACTCTCGAAAGGAAAAGCTTGCCACCAATCACCGTTAATGTGAGAGAACTACTTGAAACAAGATTAACTTCGCGTATAATGACAATTTTGAAATTTGTCGGAATCGTAGGTTCAGAGATTAATATGCCTGTTTACGTTGTTGGAGGATTTGTTCGCGATGTTCTTCTAAATCGCGAAAATTACGATGTAGATATTGTAGTGGAAGGTGATTCCATAACTTTTAGCCAGGCTTTTAAAAAGTATTTTGAGGTTAGGGTTGTTAATCATCCTGAATTTCTTAGCTCTTCGATTTTCTTTAAAAACGGTTTTAGAATAGACGTAACAACTGCCAGAACAGAGTATTATGAAAAGCCAGCTGTTCTGCCCAATGTTGATGTCAGTACCATACGAAAGGACCTTTACCGCAGGGACTTTTCAATAAATGCCATGGCAATCAAACTAAATCAGGAAGAATTTGGTCTCCTTTATGATTTCTTTGGAAGCCGACAGGATTTATCCAGAGGAATAATCAGGACACTTTATAATTTGAGTTTTGTAGAGGATCCCACCAGAATTTTGCGTGCCATACGATTTGAACAACGCTTTGGCTTTTCTATTGAAGAAAGAACACTTGAAATGCTTAAGCACTTTACTGAAGAAGGTTATATTGAACATGTTACAGGACAGAGAATAAGAGAAGAGCTGGAAAAAATTCTGGAGGAACCCGACCCTTTCAAAGGAATTAAACGCATATATGATCTTAACGTTTTGCAGCATATATTTTGCGATTGCAGCATTACTTCTGAGAAAATTAAGTGTTTAAGAAATGCTGTGAAAAGAAAAAAATATTTTTCACAGATCAACATAGAACCTAAGCTGTTTTATATTGTCGTAATGATATTGTGCTTTGACGAAGAAGAAAAAAGTATAAAAAAAGTCATTGATCGCTACGGACTACCAGATCGTGTTGAAGACTGGATTAACAAAAGTAAAAAATTAAAGATGGATCTTCAAAAAAAAGAGAAACCTTCTTGTTCGCAGCTGTATGATATATTAAAAAGACCACAGGATGAGATAATAGTATCAGTTGATTCCTGGTTCAGTAAGGAAATATCAGAGAAAATTAGAACATACTTTATTTTATATGAGAAGAACAAACCTTCAATGACTGGAAAAGATTTAATTGAGCAGTTTAATCTTGAAGAAGGACCTCAAATTAGAGAAATTCTGGATGCATTGTATAGAGCAAGAATTGAAGGATTACCCGAAGAGAAAGAGAAAAAATTTGTAAAAGACTATTTAAAAGGAGGTAAGAACAAATGAAGAAGAACATTTTTTTTATTTCATTATTTAGCGTGGTTATTATGCTGCTTCTTGCAGGCTGTCCCGGTAGTTTTGGTCCTACACTTGATATTGAGTTTCAAAAGTTGAACAGAGAACCTGGAGAACCGATAGTTATGAGAGCTATACCAGATGGCTTTACACCAACCGGTAATGAAGATTATATCTGGAGTGTCTACTACAAAAAACCTGATGATATTGGATATTCAGATCTAAACGTACATCAGCCTTTTGAAGATGATCAGGCATTAATATACATACCCGCTGAAGTAAAAAATATTAAGGTTGAAGTTGAAACATACATAACCCATGAAGGTAAAAGCAGATTGGTGAGTGACAGAAAATTTCTTTATCCCAGCAATAAGAAGGATGTATTGGTTGAAGTATTCGATCCACAGGAAAACTTTAATTCTCCGGACAATTGGTTCAAAAATGAAGAATATAATAGCGACAGAACTCCAGCTTACTTTAGATATATTACTGATTTCGATCAATCGGTTGTAATTGTACCTGAAAATCCATATGAAGCCAGAGTAGATTATGTGAAAATGTCTCCAAATAATTACACTGATATTGGAGAAACTGGAGTAATTTACGGAAATGGTAAAGACAAATTTTTAAGAAGCGAATACAGTTATAGTTTCTTTGACAAATATTTTAATTCAGTAAATGTAACTGGACGCTGGAATATTACTATAAGCAAAAATAATCCATTAGATGGCTGGAGAGCAAAAAACTGGCATGTGGAAATAGGAGGTCAAGCTGATCAAAGCAACAATAAACTATTCATTTTCAGAGCGCAAAAAGATAATAGCTCTGACTTTGTTGTGACCGACATTATAGATATTACACATAAATTGCCCAATCCATCTGAAGAATTTGAACCTACGGTGGTTATAACCGTCGAGTTTGATATTTCAGAAGACCAGTTTTCGGAGCTTTCCGGAGATGAGCTATGGGGTGAAAATTCGTATTTTGGAATAATTCTTACCGAAGGTTCAACATTAAAAGGGATAGAGATGGTATTTTCACCTGACATAGAATACTGAAGGGTTGATTCTTTTGAATGAAAATGTGCTTGTACTGCCTGGAAAGCATATCGACAGTGTAATAAGCTCGGAAGGATTTTCTAATATTGAATTAAACTATTTGATTGAATTAATAGAAAGGGAGGGTATGTATATACCCAGAGAATTGGCAGAAATTGATGAGAATTATCGTCAAATTATTCCCTATGTTGTTTTAAAGGATAGTGATAATTATTACCTGTTTAAACGAACAAAAAAACAGGGAGAAAAACGCCTTCATGAAAAATATACACTTGGTGTTGGAGGCCATATTAATCGACAGGATTTACACAAAGATGGTATATGGAAAACCTTTAAAGAAGGAATGTATCGCGAAGTAAAAGAAGAAGTAGAAATTAAATTGAAAAACATTAACTATTTGGGATTAATAAATGACCTTTCTACTGCTGTTAGCAGGGTGCATTTGGGTGTTGCATATCTGGCTTATATTGAATTTTTTGGTTTAAATGAACCTGATAAATTTGAGGTTAAAAAGCTTCCGTTAAGTGATTTAAAAAAATTCGAAGAAAAGATGGAGGGTTGGTCACGACTGGTTTTAATGGAATTATTAAAGCGGTAGAACTAAAAGCCTTTGCAAAGGTTAATCTTTATCTCAGCATTCATAACAAACGCAAAGATGATTTTCATAACATTACCACGCTTTTTCAAACAATTAACCTTTACGATATTATAAGGGTAAAATCCAGCAACAGTAAAACAGTCTTTAAAACAAATATAGATTTGAAATGGAATAATGATAACCTTTTGTATAGAGCGGTTGAGGAACTTGAAAAAGCCTCCTCAGAAACTCTAAAACTTTCAATTGAACTCGAAAAACATATTCCTCCCAAATCAGGACTCGGTGGAGGTAGTAGTGATGTTGCAGTTTTTCTAAAGCATCTTGGAAAAATATTAAGCCTTCCTAAAAAAGAAATAGAGCGCATTGCCAGAATGCTTGGAAGCGATGTACTTTTTTTTCTTAAGGGCGGAACAGCTATAGGAAGAGGCAGAGGAGAATTACTTGAGTTTCCCGGAGGTCTCAATGATTATTATGTTAAACTGCATTTTCCAGACAGTAGTGTAAGCACTTCAGAAGCTTACAAAATGTTTGATGAAAGTGGATTAGTTAATCGTGATAGTTCACAGGCCTACGATGAAGTCAGAAAATTATGGGAAGCTTTCAAAAATAACGATTATGAAACGATAAGCAAATTATCAAGGAATGATTTTGAAGATGTTGTCTTTATGTATAAACCTTCAATATTCTCATTGTTTAAATCAATAAAAAGCAGTGATATTGTGGTTAAACGGATGACTGGTTCAGGTAGTGCAATATATGAACTTTTTCCAAAATATGTACAGTATTCATTCAGTTTTGTTAAAGGTGTTGATTAAAGCCTCATGATATTTGATGGTATATTACTACACAAGGTACTAATTGAGTTTAAAAACCAAAATGAAACACTGCTGAGACAAATTTATCAATCAGGGAAAGCAAATTTCTTCCTAAAATTCGGTAGTAAAATACTTCAGATTTCGTTACGCCCTGATATTACTTTTGTCGCAACAAGAGAAAAAATTACCTCCGAAGATACCAAAATAACACCCTTTGTTCGTTTTCTTCGAGATAAACTGGGGGCTTCAAAGCTCACAAATGTCAAACAACTTGAACTCGATAGAATCTTCATCCTAGAATTCACTCAAAGAAATGCTTTTGGAGAAACCATGATATTTAGTCTGGTTACTGAAATTATGGGACCAAATTCAAATATGTTCATTACTGACCATGACATGAAAATTATCAATGTTCTCAATCAAAGGGTTACCAAAAAAAGAACATTGATTCCAGAAGCTACTTATAATCCACCTGAATCTTCAGGTATTCATCCCAAAGAGATAACCTATGATGAATTTGTCAGAGTAATATCTAAAAGCGAAAATCCTGCAAAAGATTTATCAAAAAAGCTTCAGGGTATATCGCCAAAACGTTTTCAACGGTTTTTTGGTTATCACGGAAAATCTATCGATTTAAACGATCCTTATTATTTAAAGAAGTTTTGGAGTACTTTTCAAACGATGGTTAAAAATATAGATAAGCCTTATGTTTATTATATTTACACAGAAAGTGAAAATTATCTTGACATTTTTCCAGTACAAATAAAACAAGCAAAAATGGTCAATGTTTCAGAAGGAATTCTAAATTTTGCTGAAACAAAGAGAAAAAGAAATGAACTAAATGATACCATAAATCGCTATAAATCAATCATAAAAAAAGAATACAGTAAAATGGATAAGCTTTTAGATAAACTGAGAAATGAATATGAATCAATAAAAGACTATGGGCATTATAAGAAATTAGGTGAGCTTTTAACCTCTAATTTGTATAGATTTACAAAAAAAACAGATCATGTAGAAGTATTTGATTGGTATGAGAACAAGAATCGCAAAATAAACCTTGATCCTGCCAAAACGCCAGCAGAAAACGCTCAGGTGTTTTTCAAGTATTATGAAAAAGCAAAACGAAAATCGAAACATCTAAAAAAAAGAATCAGTCATATAAACAGACAACTTGAATATCTAGATGATTTATTTGAAACTGTAAAATTATGCGAGAGCAAAGATGAGCTACAATCTGTCAGGGATGAGTTAGAAAACATTGGTCTAATTAAAAAGAAAAAAAAGAGTAAACCAAAAGAAGAAAAAAAATCAGGTCCAAAAGTTTTTGAAAAATATGGATTTAAGTATCTGGTAGGTAGAAACAATATTCAGAATGATCAAATAACACGCGAAGCTGCAAAAGATGACATCTGGTTTCACGCAAGAAACATCCCGGGAGCGCATGTTATACTTAAAAGAGCAGGCAGAAAGCCAAATAAAGCAGCTCTAGATTATGGTGCTTATCTTGCAGCAGCCAATTCTAGAGGACGTTATGATAAAAAAGTTGAAGTGGATTATACTCTTTTAAAATATATTAGAAAACCCAAAGGTTTACCACCAGGAAAAGTATTGTACGATAATTTCAAAACAATAGTTATTGATTTTACAGATTTTGAGCTAAAGAAACAGGAGGAATAGGATTGATTAGAATAGGAATCATTCTTTTTTTTGCAGGGGCAATTTTTACATATCTGCCTCTCTTTTTTGGAGAAGGGTTTACCGTCTTAATTTTTTCGGTTATCGGAATGTTAATAAGTCTTTATATTTGGTATGCCCTGGCATGGAACAGAGATCAGCATTACAAAAGACTAGAAAAAAAAGGATTACTGAAAAACGAAAGTTCTCTAACGTATAAATTGAAAAAGAACAGCGTAAAACATGCAGTTTTTTATTCTATTTCATATGTAACTATGAATGTTACAGGCCTTTACTCCATGCAAATAATCATTGATAATATTGAGATTTTTGAAGGTGATATTAATCCTGAAGATATAATGAATCAATTGAGTGATTCTTATTATCCTATAATTTCTCTAATATTTATCGTAGCGAGTGTAGTAAGTTTTATTCTTTTTTATAAGTTGGTTGAGGTTATATATAATGATGAAGCTAAAATGCAGGCTCTGGAAAGTAAAAAAGGTCAAGTACCATTATTAATAAAGAACCGTATCTCAGTCTGGTTTGTTGTGATCTTTACATTACTTACATATGGTTTGTTTAGTTGGTATATTAGATACCGGATTATGGCTGTTCAACTGATACACACAAAATTGGAAGAACAGTATAGTGTGATGAAAAAGAAATCTATGGAAAAGGCAAAAGAGTTTGAAGAAGAGAAAAAGCGAAGAGAAAATCTGACTGTTGAACTCGAGAATAAATACACTAAATTATTGAATGAAGTTGAAGATTATAAAAAGAGGAAAGAGATTATTGCTTCTCTTTTCAGAGATTTGGGTGAATTACAATCAAACAAAGCCCACAAAATAATTAAACAATTACTGGAAAATAACGTTCTTAGTGAAAACGAATATCGCAAATTAAACAGATTACTTGCTTAGAGAGTGGTGATTTTTTGAGAAGAACACAATCAATAACCGTTATTCTACTCATAATAAACATTTCGATTTATTTATTTATAACTGTTGCAACTATTGGCAGGGGTGATTTGCAAACAGTTATTTATTACTATGGAGGTATAAGTCAATGGGCTTTGAATCGGGGATTGGTTTATACAATAATTTCTGCACTTTTTTTGCATGGTAGTTTTTTACACATCGCTTTTAATATGTTTGCTCTATACCAGTTAGGCCGTCTTGTTGAGGGTGTCTATGGTCAAAAAAAATTCCTTATCTTTTACTTTGGAACTGGTTTAGTAGGAAATCTTTCTGCAGCATTTTTTTCCCCGCCAACTGTGCCAACTATTGGTTCGAGTAGTGCAATTTTTGGACTCGTTGGTGTGCTTTTTATCCTGGGTTTCAGAAAAGATACCCCAACTATACTACAATCTGTAACAGGTCTTTCGCTTTTACCAATAATTATTATTAATCTTATTTTTGGGTTTACCGCGCAAAATATAAGTAATTCAGCACATATTGGAGGTTTGCTATGTGGTATTGCGCTTGGCTGGTTCATAGGTCCAGGTTACTCAGGCTTCAGAAGACGTCACACTAGCACCAGGGTACGAGAAAAATCTCCACAGGCTGTTGCAAGAGAAATATTGATAAAATACGCAAATGTATTCAATTCCTTAAATAAAGAAGAAGGCGAAGAACGAAATGTACGTATAGCCCAGCTTAGGAGTGAATTAAGCAATTTGAATGATTATGACCTCGCATACAAGGTTCTTAAAGAGCTCTATCGAAGAGATATGATTACCACCAGCGAATTTGATAAAGTACGTAAACTTATTTAGGGTGGTGAAAACCATGAAAAACCCAGTTTTATTGTGTATCTTTTTACTCATGATATTTACGATATCATTTGCTCAGGAAAATTATGTACCCTTTAATCCATATCCTCATAATAATTCAGTCATTATTCCTATGGATGAACAGGTTAGACTTTCATGGAGATGTCTAAATCCATATCAAAAGACTGTGACTTATAAGGTTAAATTACTAATAAACGGCATCAAGGAAATAACGTTCGAAGATCTAAGAACAAATTCCATAAAAATAGATGTAAAATCAGGAGATGAACTGAAATGGTCTGTTATAGCAAATGTTTATGAAGAGAGTTATTATGGTCCTTCATGGACATTTAGAATTCCAGAAGAATTAATGCGTACTTACGGAGTTACAAACAATGGTTCTTTTGCTGATGTGAGTTATTCAGGAAATTCTTTTAATGTCATTGTAAATCAAATCATTCAAGGACAATACAACCCAAAGGTTATATCTATTGAAAACAGCGGAAATTTTTTGAAGGAGAAAAATTTACATTGGAATAATTTTTATGCACATCTTATTGTTGATAACAAACTGATAGGGCATACCTTTGACGAAAATGGTTACAAGCTTGGCATTTACAATTTGACTAATGACACTACCAGTTTTATCAGTGACGAATACTTTTCTTCTATACATGAAATAAAAGAAATTGAAGATGGATTTATTGTTACGGGGATTAACAATCAAAAATCAAAAGTACTTCTTCTCGATAAACGACTTGAACCAGTTGATAAGTATTCTTCAGAAATTATTGGCTATTCTTCCGATCATATGAAAGATTATTTACTCGTTGCAGGAAAGAAAAGAGTCAAAGATATTTACGTTCCCGCAATAGCATTTAAAAAGAACGAAGAGCAATGGGTTGACATTGCTCTCGAGATATCTGGTGTTTTTACTGATTGCAAGATAACAAACGATGGTTTATATGTCATGGGACAGATTCCCTCTTCATATGAAGGCAGACAGGATCTTATTATCAGAAAGTATGACCTTTCAGGTAATCTTTTATGGAGCAATTCCATCGATAATTATGGTGATGATATCCCGGGTGAGTTAACCATCGAAGATGATTGCTTAAAGGTACTGGGAACATATTATACAAATGAAAGCTATTCATCATATATCGTGAACTATACAGCTGACGGAAAAACAGCGGGTGTCAACTTTTTTGAATCCGAGTTCAATGAATTTCCAGCCAGGTTAATCTCTACGAAAGCTGGAAATTTCATATTTGGAAATATTGAAAACGACTATGGAAGAAGAATATTCATGCGCTTTATTGGTAACTAATAGTCTTCCGATTCATGAAAGTTATCTTCTATTAAAGCATAGTCTTCAACAAAAACAGTACATGGTCCTTCGATTCCATTAAAAAATGTATTGTATTCTGTTGTATAGGCACCGGCATTGATAAAGTAAACAGTATCTCCATAACCTATGGTTTTTGGAAGCATAATATCATCGTAAATTGTATCCACCGAGTCACAGGTTGGACCTGCAAGTTTAAAACTTTTTACACTATCATTTTCTTTCCCTTCAACCTTTACCTCATATCTAAAATCTTCCAGCGTTTCCGCAAGTCCATGGAATACTCCAGCATCAATGTAGACCCATTCTTCTTCACCTTTTGAGCTTCTTAAAATTACTTTCGTTGCAAGAACTCCAGCATTTCCTACCATAGAACGACCTGGTTCAACGAAAACTCTCAGATCTTCAACTGATGAAAGATGTTTATCTATCGAGTTATTGATAACAGTTGAAAACTTCTCAATTGTTGGAATTGGTCTAATATGTTCTACCGGCATTCCTCCACCAATATTTAACATTCTAATGTTAATACCGTCTTCTCTTAATTCACTGATTACAGTTGAAGCGTCTTTTATTGCTGTCTCCCAGTTAAAAGGATTGTAATTCTGGGAACCGACATGAAAGCTAACGCCAAAAGCATCCAGTCCTAGCTGGTCAGCGTACCTCAATATAGATATAACATGTTTAACATCGGTACCAAACTTTTTTGTTAATGGCCAATCACTATCATTACCCCTAGTCGAAATCCTTCCATAGATCATTGACCCGGGTGCGTGAGCAGCAATTTTTTCAACTTCCATCTCAGAATCCACAGCAAAATACTTTATGCCATTCAAATATGCATAATGAATATCTTCTATCTTCTTTATTGTGTTTCCAAAGCTCATTCGTTCCGGGGAAATTCCTAGGGCAAGAAGTTTATCAATTTCACCTTTTGAGGCAACATCAAAATTACTTCCGAGATTATTCAGGATATTAATAATCTTTTGATTCGAATTTGCCTTTACAGCGTAAAAGATTTCAGAACGGTTGACATTGTTTTTGATTCCATAATAATTTTCTCTTACATAACTCAAGTCCATAATTAAAATTTGGCATTTTGATTCCAGTGCAATCTTTCTTACCACCGGAGTTAATATCACTTATCATTCCTCCTCATTATAAAATTCGAAACATTGTATCATCAAAAACATTAAGACTCCAATAAGTTAAGATTTTTTTTGGATACCAATAATATTACCAAATCATAAAGAAGTTTGAAATGGATAAATCATTTCAAAAGAAGCTCACAAATATTCTCAAGAAACCTTTCATCAGCAGGAGTAAAAGCATCGATGAAATGACTATCGATATCAAGTTCGCCAATTACCTCTTTTTTTCTCATTAGCGGAATCACTATCTCTGATTTTGTTTTTGAACTACAACTAAGATAGTTTGTTTCCTTTGAAACATCACCCACAATGAAATTTTCTTTCCTCGCAGCTGCCTGTCCACATATACCATTACCAAAATCTATCAGCACATGTGCTGTTGGTTCTCCTATATATGGGCCCAATTTTAGTTTATCGTTGCCTTTTGCCAAATAAAAACCTGTCCAATTATAGTAATCAATATAATGATCAAGAAAAGACACAGTTAATTCGAGTTTTTCGTCAAAGATTTTACTTTTTAATCTCTCCTTTAATATCTTCATCAGCCTTTCGAATCGTCTGACTCTTTTTTCATTATCCATTTCATACGTAATGCATAATTCTGAATATCTTCTGAATTCAAAGGCGCTTTTATTAATAAAAGAATCAATCTCTTCAAGATTTTCTTGCTTGAAATAACCCACCAGATCAATGAACACAACAAAACCTTTACTCGTTGGAATAAAAAGCTTTTTTATTATGCCAGGACCACCCAGTATCTGTATGACAAAATCCTCTCTGTTCAATTCTAGGTCTATTAAATCCCTTTTTAAACACTCAACCGCTTCATGTTTTTTTTCTATTCCTATTTGACTCCATTTCCGGTATAACCTATCCAGATATCTTCTTTCTGTTGATAACAAAATCTCTTTTACTCTATCTGAAGTTAAACAATTTTTCATTCTGTATTCCTCAAATACTCTTGGATGATCACCTGTATATTTATCCCAAAATTCAGGCCATTTTTCTTTTGGCCAGCTTAATATTCGAAAATATTCTCCAGTAAAGTCCCTAATTATACTCCTCATTACTGCACCTCCACTGGGCTTAGCTAACTTTGAATATTAATTATCTTGAGTTTACAGAATTCTTTTCACAAATCACTATCAATACTCTGCTACAGATATTGAAAAATCAACTATACTTATCTCAGGATTGCGAAACTCCAAGCAGTATAACGGCATCGAATTGTTCTGGATAAATGCCTTCCTTTGATATCCATTCAATTAATGGATAATACAAACTCAAACCCTCAAGTGAGTAAGTTTTAAAAAATTCAGCACTGTGATAGGGTTGTGCTAACCTGAATACCTCCACAAGATCAGTCTCTTCACTATTAATAAATACATATGTTTTTCGTTTTTCAACTACTCCAAGATCAGGGACTTTATCGAAGGTCCACACTTCATATCCTGTTCTTTTTTTCCACTGTCCTTTTACAATCTGGGAGAAATTCCCATAACGTGAAAAATTGGGAATATTACTAATAATAAAAATTGTCGGTTCTCTTTCTCTATCAATTGCAGGAGCTTCATTCACAGGAATAACATTACCACTCTCATCGATCTCGTAGGGAAGGGTATTTATTGTCAAACCAGACTTACTTGTTACAAAAGAATACATCAAACTCACTAACGGTATAAAATCAAATTCATTTTCAGTTTCATCTAGAATAAACCTGACCGTTCTGTACATCTTTTTAAGATCAAGGCTAAAAACTTTTTCTACCAGCTTCTTCAGTACCTCTTTCTGTCTTTCTATTCTTCCCAGATCACCTTCACTATCAGATCTATATCTCAAATAGTTGAGTAATTCTTCCCCTTTCAATTCATGAGAACCTTTCTCAAAATGTATATGAAGGTTTTGTTGAAAATCATCATGATGCATTGCTTTTTCTACCCAAACATTAATTGGGCCAGTAAATTCTGTCATTCTTATAACGGACTCGAAATCAAGTGCCATATAACCTGCAACTACATCGACTTTAACAAGTTCTTTAATCTTCTCAGCAAATACTTCAATCCCATAACTTAAGTAAATAGAGTTTATTTTGTGCTCTTTTCCATTTACCCTTACCAAGGTATCACGAGGAATACTAACAATTTCGAAATCACTGTTTTCCTTTTTTGTAAGAGAAATAATGAAATCAGTACGTCCACCAGAAGACAATTTCCCGCCGGAATCTTTACCAACTATAATAAACGCAGTACTTTCACTGAGATTTTGTTCTTCAAAAAAATTACTAAATAAATTAACTGTGAAAAAGATGTAAGCGCAAAGCGCAAATAAGGCCAAAATGGTAATTAAGTAATTTAATGTTTTTACCATTCTTCAAGTTGCTTCCTCAAATCATCTAAAGACTCAGTATCAATGTATATTTTTTCTACTGGTTCTTCATTATTAGAAACATAAATTTTAATTGGTTTTTCTGTCATTCCTTTTAGTCTATATGGATCTCTTTTCAAGTTGGTAACTCTATCCAACAATGCAGCTATTGCTGAGGTACTTATTTTTGCGTTGGTGTTGTTATCAATTATAATTTTCTCAAAATCACCCAGTCTCCAATAATCAAAAACCTTTAAACCTCTATCTGAAAGCAAGTCTAAAAACGCATCCATATTTTCCACTTCGTTTCCTAAAGAATTAGATAAGTTTCTTAAAGTTTTATCGTTTATAGCAAAGTGATATTCATATTCAGCATTAATGCCCAACCATTCATCGATTGTTTGAAGAGCATTGCCAACATCTTTTCCATTTAGAGTATCCTTTCCATGAAGTGATGCGTACAAAGGAATCTCTATAGCCATTACTTTGTCGTTCTTTGTTCTAATAAGATAGAAATTCGCACTGCTTTCTTCATGTTCATAAAGGACTAAGTAATCTATGCTTTCTGCATTAAAAATTTCATTATTTCTTACTCTAGAAATCATATAGTAAATATAAAAAACACCGATCGCTATTAACAATATTAATAGTAATATTAAGACAGGTTTCCTTCTCCTTTTTTTCTTTGCTTTTACTTTTATAGCAGGCATTTTAAGCACCCCCTCGAATATGATTCCATGTTTCTACTATCTCTGGTAACAAAAAGGTATCTTCTTCCAATGCCCATTCGATTTTTGAACGTAATGTCAATTTATATGCTCCTTCAAGGTCTTTAAATGCTCTGTTTCTAATCTTTCTGCTTATGGGAAATGTCCTGGTTTCTTCTGCAATGTCAGCAATCATTAGTATCTTACCAATCTTTTTTAGTTTTTTATGTCCTGTAACATGACAGTAAATAGCATCAAAAACTTCATCATCAACATAAATATGATTTCGTAGAAAAAGTGCTGCAACCTTTCCATGTAGCAGGGCTGGTTTCATATATTCAAATTTATTTTCCTTTTTCCCATAACCTCTAAACATTAACAACAATCTGTATGGCTCTGTATCCCTGAATAAGTCGTGGCTGAGTGAAGCAATTTTGATACGCTTAGCATCAGCTTCATACATCACAGAAAGAGCTTCAGCCAGTTTTGATGTACCCAGTATATGCTCCAACCGTTTTTGTGAAACAAGCTTTTTTAAAAGTGTCTCCAGCCATAAAACGCACTTTTCATTATTCATTTATATCCCTAACATAAATTCAATTTGCATGAGCTACCATACCTCGTTGAATGCATTAAAAACTTCTAGCCCGTTCCATTCGGTAATTCGATTTTCTATCGATTCAAACAAAGAATCGAGATCCGGTTTCGAATTTGCAATCATACCAACGGTAACTTCAAGCTCTCTTTTAGAATCATGAACACCGGTTTCAACAACCGATGCATTGTAATTTTTTCTAAGATCATGTATCAGTCTCTTTGTAATACTTCTTTTTTCCTTTAGCGATTTTACTCCCCGCAATCTTATCAAAAAAGTAGTATATCCAAAATGCATATTGCCCACTCCATAAACAAGCACTAATTTTTCTCATTTGACTAACTAAACGAACATAAAACTATTTGCAATACTGCACTTACAATTTAAAAAGGGGCAATGATGCCCCTTATAATTAGATAAGACTATTTGTTTTCTTCTTCACGTTCACGCTCAACAACAATTTTCTGCTGTACATCTGAAGGTGTTTCTTGATACCCGCTGAACTTCATTGTGAAGTAGCCTCTGCCACTTGTTAGTGAATTAAGTTTGCTTGAGAAGTCAAGCATCTCAGATAAAGGAACCTGAGCACTAATTTTACTCAGACCCTTGCCCTGGGGTTCCATTCCGAGAGGTCTACCTCTTCTTGATGTAACTTCTCCCATTACATCACCAGCATTATCATCGGGAACAAATATCTCAGCTTCCATAATGGGTTCTAAAATAACCGGGTCTGCCTTTTTCATACCATCTTTAAAAGCATGTATAGCTGCAATCTGGAAACTCATATCTGAAGAGTCAACATCATGGTATGAACCGTAAACAAGTTTCACCCTAACATCAACGACAGGATATCCTGCAATTACTCCGCTTTTCATCGCTTCTTTTATTCCCTTCTCAACTGCAGGAATATAGTTTTTAGGAATAACACCACCTACTATCTTATCCACAAACTCAAAACTCTGTCCTCTTTCCAGTGGCTCGATTTCCATTTCAACATGTCCATATTGTCCATGTCCTCCAGTTTGTTTCTTGTGTTTGTATTCTGCTGTTACCTTTTTCTTCAAAGTTTCTCTGTAGGCTATTTTAGGTTTTCCGACTTCAACGTCAACAGAGAACAATTTTTTCAATCTTTCAACCATCACATCAAGATGAATGCCACCAAGTCCTGAAATAACAGTTTCCCCTGTTTCTGCATCATGTTCCCAGCTAAAAGTAGGATCGGATTCTGAAAGTCTCGAAAGTCCATTACTAATTTTGTCAATGTCAGATTTCGTCTTTGCTTGAATTGAACGAGAGAGCATGGGTTCAGGAAGTACTGGTGAAACAATCTTGAGTGGTCTATCTTTGTGTGTAAGCGTATCAGTAACTTTACTCTTCTTGAGTTTTGCAAATTTTATGATATCTCCAACAGATGCTTCTTTTATCTCTTCATCTTCACCACCTGTTGTAATTTGTATGTGACTTGCTTTTTCTGTCGAATCTTCATTAACAACCAGGAAGTTTTCTCCCTGTGAAACAGAACCTGACATCACTTTTACAAACGTTAATTTACCAACGAATGGGTCCACAATTGCCTTGAAAACATATCCTACAAAGGGCTCTTCTCCAGTAAATTTAACTTTAATTTTCTCTCCGCTGGATAACTCTGCATCAAGTTCATCTGCTTCAGATGGAGTTTTTCCAAAATCAACCAAAACATTTAATAGTGGATCTGCTCCTATGTTTCTTTCAGCCGAGCCAAATGTTATTGGAATTATCTGGTTATTAATAAATGCTTTCCTTAACGTATCTTTCAGCTCATTCTGTGTGATCTCTTCTCCTTCAAAATACTTTTCCATAAGCTCTTCATCGTTTTCTATAATATCTTCAATCATCTTTGTTCTTGCTTCTTCCACTTGATCAGATATATCTGAAGGAATTTCTTCAACGTTGTATTTTCCAGTTTCACCCTCATAAATATAAGCTTTCTTATCGATCAAATCAACGATACCTTTAAAATTCTCAGCTTTTCCTATAGGTAGCTGAAGCAATACAGGGGTTCTTTCAAAGGCTGCTTGTATTTCATCAAGTACTTCTTCATATTCAGCTCGTTCTTTGTCAAACATATTGAAGAAAACAATAAGACCTTTCCCCATGTCCTTTGCTAGTGTTCCAAATCTTCCCGCCTGCACTTCCAGACCTGCGGTGGAGTTGATTACAACTACTGCATTCTCAGAAGCAAAAATTCCATTTGCAACAGCTGCCTGAAAATCTGACATTCCAGGTGTATCGATAATATTTATTCTCTTACCCTTTTTCGTGAGTCCTGTCACTCCCAGTGAAAAACTTGCACTTCTTTCCTTTTCAATTTTCTCTGAATCGGTTAATCTTATACCACTTTTTTCTACAAGATTTTCTGTCAACAGTAAAGTATCAACAAGATGAGTTTTACCGCAGCCATGGTGCCCAATAAAAACTACATTTCTCTTCTCGTTAACAGGAATATTTTCCATTGATTACACCTCCAAATACTATTTGCTATCAATTGTTATTGCGATTGGTATTACCGGCTCTCCTGATGCAGGACTGTTATATAACTCTCCTTCTACTACAAGAGCCGTAGAGCGTCCTCCGTCCAAACACATTAAATTTCTGAAATTTTTATTCGAAAAAAACTCTATCATTTCTTCAAAAGTTAAACCATAGCTCTGTGTCTGATAACCATCAACCACTATAAAAACAATTTTACCCGCATTTGTTTCCCCAACTAGCGTTCTGGGAGCTCTAGCGTCAAGAATAGATGTGCTATAAAAATTTCGCTCAAAGCTTGCAATAACTTTATTATTGTAGATGATCATTGGACCACTTTCTACAGCAAACTCAAAATCTCCTTCAACAGTACTGAAAATATCAAGTTTTATTTTATCACCGGGGCCTATATCTCCTAATTTTTGTTGGCCTGCGGGAGACGTAACAATCATCGTAGTGTTTTCTACTACCCTTTCTTTGTATTCAGTATGAGTTACTATGTCATTTGAAAAAGTTATGTATTTGTATTCATCATAATAAGGAACTTTGCCATTAAATTCATCGTTATAAACAATAATTCCTCCACGATATGGTGTATTAACTCCGTTCACTATTGCTTTCCTGTTATTCACTTCAATAATATACTCCAGATCAATCCTGCCTATCTCATATTCACCATTAAGCTTGTAAAAAAGTGGTCGATCATTTGAAGGGAGACTCAATACCCTATTATTCTTTATCACCAATCCAACAGGATAATTTGTACCCGGATCGTAATATCCACCATTGATTACAGCAAAGGTTTTTCTGCCTCCAAAAGATGTGATTCTGTTAGTTGAAGGAATACCATTATCAGCAATTTCAAGATCGATTTCCACCATTAAAGGGTCAAGTTCGAGCATCGTGAGAGCAATTTTTCTGGAACCTATATAATCTTCTATAACGTTGAGTTTATAACCTTCACCAGTTTGATTTATAATTGTATTCCCGGAATTTTGTTCACCCTTTATAATAAATCTATTGCCATTCTTCAGTATGTGCAAATTCTCCGATTCTTCATACCACTTAGCAACCAGTTTTATATATTCCTGACCTTTATAGATTTCAACATCATCTGGATTGGAAATAATGAAGGTTTTTGCTGGTTTAATAGTTATTACAGCAGAATTATTGTCAGTTATCCAAAAATCAAATTCATCTGTATAAAGCTCATTATTAAATTCCAGTACTATCTCATTGTTATTTTTTTCAATGTTGACCAGTTCAGGATAATAATCATACAAAATCAGCAAACCGTCTTTTGTATATGAATTTATAGAAAGCAATCTATCAAGAAGGTCAACAGATAAATAATAACTCTGTCCTTTTCTAATTACTGCATTATTATATTTTTGTCCAAATTCTACGTATACCTCTCCATTTTCAGGATATAGTGTTACTATGAGATCATTTGGAAATATCGCCAGTGCTTCTTTACCATCATTTGACCTTGAAATCCATGACTCCTCATACATATTCAATATTCTTCCTATATCCACAAAGAGACCAAAAGAATTTTGTATGTACGCATCCTCAAATCGCTTACTATCTCCTGATAAATGACAGATAAGTTCATTTGAACCTAATGCAAGGGTAATCAATAATACTATGCCTAAAATTAGCCAATTTTTTTTATACATCTATTATCCACCTTAATATATTTTATAAATCAATTTTTGTGATTCAACTTTCCTGTTAGATATTTCAAAAGAATCTTCAATCAATTTTGCTGATTCAATATATTTTTCTTTGTCATTAAAAAACACTGTTGCCAAACAACCACCTTTATTAACGTAGTTTCCTATCCTTTTTTCAACTATTATTCCAACTGATGGATCAATACTGTCTTCCTTCTTAGAACGACCCGCACCCAGCAACATCGACGCATGTCCTATGTTTTCAGTCTGAACACCGTTAACGTAGCCCGATTTATCGGAACGTATATATTCTTTATATTTTGCTAATGGAAGCACTTCTGCTCCCTTACTCCTTATATTAGGTGTACCGCTCTGTGCAATAACGAATTCTTCAAATTTTTGCAGTGCTTCTCCAGATCTTATTACATTATCAACCATTTCATCTGCTTTATCTTTTTCTATGTTTTTTGCAAGTTGAATTATCTTTGAAGAAATGACTCTGCATATTTCATTCAAATCTTCAGGTCCCTTACCTTTTAATGCATCAATAGCTTCTTTCACTTCAAGTGAATTGCCTACAGCTTTGCCAAGGGGCTGATTCATGTCACTTACAATAGCTCCCATAATCCTTCCATGCCTTTTTCCAATATCTATCATTGCTTCTGCTAATACCATCGCTTCTGAAACATCTTTCATAAATGCTCCATTCCCTGTTTTAACATCAAGTATTATTAAATCCGATCCAATCGAAAGCTTCTTGCTCATGATGCTGGAAGCTATCAACGATATTTCATCTACTGTAGCAGTAACATCTCTTAATGCATAAAGCTTTTTATCTGCGGGAGCAATTTTTCCAGTCTGACCAACTATAGCTATGCCGTTCTTTTTAACAATATCTATAAATACGTCTTCACTCAAAGACGTTTTAAATCCAGGTATCGATTCTAATTTGTCGACAGTCCCTCCGGTATGACCCAATCCTCTACCAGAAAGTTTTGCAAAAGTAAGACCCAAAGCTGCTATGATAGGACCCATTACAAGTGTTACCTTATCACCTACACCACCAGTTGAATGTTTGTCCACTTTTATGCCATCAAGTTTATCGAGATTGATTTTATCACCTGATTCAACCATAGCTTCAGTTAGATCATATCTTTCTCGAGGTGATAAATGATTAAAATAAATAGCCATTAACCATGCAGAAACCTGATAATCGGGGATTTTGCCTTCTACATAACCATTAATAATTTCTGTTAATTCTTCTTTAGAATTTTCCGCGTTATCGCGTTTTTTCTTAATTAAGTCGTACATTCTCACGATAGCACCTTCTTCAATGGTAGTTTGACAGTAAATATTGTGCCTTTACCAAACTCACTTTCCATATTTACTTTTCCATTATGCTTTTCGGTTATAAAACGCACTATTGCCAATCCCAATCCAGTGCCTCCCATACTCCGTGAGCGAGCTTTGTCAACTCTAAAAAATCTATTAAATACTCTTTCCTTTGCTTCTTTTGGAATTCCTATTCCTGTATCTTCGACCTGTATTATGGCATTTTCTTCATCAACCCAGGTCCTTATCCTGACTCTCTTCTCGCCATGTTCCTTTATTGTAGTATACTTTATTGCATTATCTGTCAAATTCAGTAATAACTGCACCAATCTATCAAAATCTCCCACTATGGTAATGTCATCTCTGGAATCATAAACCAGCTCAACACCCGATTCTTCAGCTAATGGCTCAATTATTTCATTTACATACTCAAGAATTTCATCGAGATTAACATCTTCCATATTGAAATCTGAACTACCTGACTCCAATTTTTCAAGATCAAGCAGATCATTTATTAGACGTGTCATTCGACCTGACTCTTTCTCAATAATGTTGACAAATTGCTTTACAACACCACTCTCATCACCAAGATCCATATCCATTAGCGTTTCTGCATAACCATGAATAGAAGTTAAGGGTGTTTTCAACTCATGAGAAACATTTGAGATAAATTCCCTTCTCATCTCATCAATTTCCCTTTCCTTTGTGACATCTCTCAACAGAATCATATAATTGTTTTCATCTCCATAAATAACCGGAATAATCTGACATTCATAATGCCTTCTTTTTGGCAGAAAAATAACAATCTCTGCTTTCTGAGTTTCGTCATTTTTAATTACTTCATCAAGTAAATCAGTAATGTTGTAATTATCAATAACTTCACTAATTTTTCTATCCATCGTTTCGGGACTTTTAGAAATTTTTTCTGCTGCTTTATTGAAATAATTTACTTTCCCATCTTCGTTAACTATGAACAAAGCTTCACCAAGGTTGTTCAATACCAATGAAAAGTATTCAAGTCTCCTCTTTATCAGGTCTATTTCACGATTTTTCGCAGCAAATTTCTTTCTTAATTGATGATAAATATAAATCGGTTCAGAGTTTTCAGGGATATCAAGAAGTTTTGCATACCTTTTTCTTGCTTTATTATAAACAGATAATTTATTTTTCAAAGTGAAAAACGCATATAATAGCAGCGCTGATAGCGCTGCTAATATTATTACCAGAATGTACAATGTAATTATTCTTCCTTTCCAGGATCTCTAAACTTGTATCCCTTTCCTCTCACAGTAATAATGTATCTTGGATTTGATGGGTCTTCTTCAATCTTCGTTCTGAGTCTTCTTATATGCACGTCAACCGTTCTCGTATCTCCATAATAATCATATCCCCACAATTTATCAAGTAATACATCTCTGCTAAAAACTTTTCCCTCGTTCTCTGCAAGGAACCTGAGCAATTCAAACTCTAAAGGAGTTAAACTAACAAGCTTTCCTCTAACCCTGACCTCATATTTTTCTGTATCTATTTCCAGATCCCGTGCTGTAATTTTCTTTGGTCTCTCTTCTTTTGCCTGAACACTTTGCTGGATTCTTCTAAAAACTGCCCTAATTCTCGCAAGTACCTCTCTAACACTAAAAGGCTTTGTAATATAATCATCAGCTCCAAGTTCAAGCCCAAGAACTTTATCAAACTCCTCGCTCTTGGCACTTAAAAATATTACTGGTGTTCTTCGATACTTTTCCATTCCCCTCAATGTTCTAACCAGTTCAAAACCATCCATTCTGGGTAACATGATATCTACGATAAACATATCAATGTCACTATCCTTGGCTATTTTCAAGGCTTCTTCCGCATCATAAGCTTTTAGAATATCGTAGCCTTCTTTTTTCAAGTTGAATGTCAGCAACTCTACTATTGAAGGTTCGTCATCGATTACAAGAATATTTTTCTTTGCCATTTTCTTCACTCCTTCCTTAATGAATTAATGCGCTCAGCATATTTTAATAAAAACCTATCAACTCTTTCTCCTTTTTCAAAAATATCTACTAACTCTTCGGTTGCATCACGATTCAGATTGGCTATACTGTATTGCACTACTGATTCCTTAATACCTTCGAACATCGTCTTCACATCAGTTAAAGTATTCAATTTCTTTCTTAGTGCTTTTTCTATACTTTTTAATTCTTTTATACCGGTCATTGGTTTACTATCAAAGGCTGTTCCGGGTTTTGGTATCAACGGATTCAAACTAACTATTATCTTTTTATAACCCATTTTCTTTGCTTTCTTAACAAGACTAACAATACCCTCTCTATCATCTTCTCTTTCAAAAACAGCTCCATAAACAAAATATAACTTTACAACTTCAAAACCTGTTTTTATTCCTAAATTCAATGCATCTTCGATGTGATCTAAATTTATACCTTTCGAGAACAAATTCCTAATTCTTTGACTTCCACCTTCAGGTGCAATAGTAAACTGATTTTGCCCACCCTTTTTCAATGTTTTTAATAAACGTTCAGTAATCGAATCTGCTCGTAATGATGAAAATGAAGGAGCTATTTCATATTTTTCTATTAAGTCAAGCAGTTGTTCAAGATAGGGATAATCAGTCACAGTTGAAGCAATAAAACCAATTTTATTCGTCATCTTAATGAAATTACTGATAATTTTATCAATTTGCTCCATTGAAGCAAAACGAGCTTTTCCAAAAGAATATCCTACTGAACAAAACTTGCATTTTCTATCACATCCTCTGCCAATCTCTATTAGCAACCTATTAGAAAACGTTGAATAAGCAGAGAGAAAACTGCTTTTTGAGAGATTGTTGTTAATTGCTGGATTTGCAGAATCAAATTCCGATAATTTTTCAATAATTTCTTGTCTGCTAAAAGAACTTTTCAAAGACCAAAATGTTTCTAGAAAAGATTGTTCAAGATCACCTTTGTAAATGAAATCTGCTATACTGTCAAATAGAGAAGGATTAATATACGTCAGTGCTCCGCCAACTATGATAACTGGATGATATGGATTTCGTTTTTCCTTCTTAAGAGGAATCTTAAAACTCATCAAAATATCTATAAAATTTAGTACGTCAGTTTCATAATGAATACTAAAAGCCCATATTCTGAATTCATCAAGCCTCTTTAATGAATCCACTGAGAAAAACCTTTTAAAAGACCTCTCGTAAAAAAATCTTTCACAGCTAATATTACTAGCTTGATTAAATCTCCTAAACAATTCATGAAACGATAAACTAGAACTTGCTATTGGATATGAGTTTGGATAAATCAGAGCTGTTGCCAAATCTCCTGAATATTGAATAACATCTACAAATTGTTCAGCTTCTTTGTATTTCGAAACTAACTGGTATTCTTTCCAGGCCTTTTCTTCTCTAGGCCTCCTCACTCAATCATTCTCCCAAAATGTTCCATTGTTACAGCAACTCTTTCCAAACTAAAGGTTGCAATATTTTTGTTGTTTTGTTTTGCATTGCCTGTAAAATATATTCTACTGTTGTTAGCTTCATTAATTCTTAACTCTACAATAAGTTCTTCATTTAATTTTGCTGGATTTTTATGTTCAACTTCAGATCTAGAAACAACAAAAATAGTGTTTTCATCTCTATAGTCTGATAACATCTCCAGTGAACACTTAAAAACTAGTTTCATTAAACCGCTTGTCGAAAGTAAATCAAAAACTACTATACTTGAATATTCTTCCCATCTTAATTCCGGTTCATCGATATTTAGTGTAAAACTTTCAATCCTATTTTCAAGATTTTTCAGTTTCTCCATTACTATCATCTTCTTTTTCTTCTGAATTATCATTTTCAGGAACTACTTTATGTTCATTTTTTTTCTCATTATCACTATCATTTTCTTCTTCGGGTTGCTCTTTTTCTTCACTTTCATCTTCTCTATAGTAGTTGCCCTCTTCTTCTAGACCAATTATTTTAGCAAGTTCTTTCCCTGTAATTGTTTCCTGATCAATTAATCTATCAGCTGCTTCATCAAGCTTATCTTTGTGTTTTTCTAAAATTTCTTTAGCTTTGTCAAAAGTATCCATTATTACCTGTTTTACTTCGTTATCTATTTCGCTTGCAATCTCCTCACTGTAATTTCTCATTCTGGTTAATTCTTTTCCGAGAAATACTTCATTTTCTTCTCTGCCCCAGGATATTGGTCCAAGTTTTTTACTCATCCCAAGCTGACAAATCATTCTACGCGCAATATCAGAAGCTCTATCCAGATCGTTAGCTGCTCCGGTCGTAATTTCATCAAAAACGAGTTCTTCTGCAGCACGACCACCTAACATCTGCGATAAATTATCCATTAATTCACTCTTTGAAACGATATATTTGTCTTCGGCTGGAAGGCTTTCTGTATAACCAAGAGTTGAGGTACCTCTTGGTATTACAGTTATTTTATGAACAGGATTTGCGTTAGGTAGTGAAAGGCCTACTATTGCATGCCCCAGCTCGTGATAAGCGATGATTCTTTTTTCCTTAGGATTCATTATCCTCGATCTTTTGGCAGGTCCTGCAATTACTCTATCTATTGCTTCCTCAAAGTCATGTAACGTTATTAATCGCGCTTCCTTTTTGGCCGCCAGTATAGCTGCTTCGTTCACAAGGTTTTCTAGATCTGCTCCTACAAATCCAGGTGTTCTCCTGGCAAGTAACTTAACATCTACATCAGGGTCTATAGGTTTTCCCCGCATATGAATCTTCAATATTTCCTCTCGACCCTTTACATCAGGTGGATCAACAACCACTTTCTTGTCAAATCTTCCAGGTCTGAGAAGTGCATGATCTAAAATATCGGGTCTGTTTGTCGCTGCCATTATTATTACATCAGTCTTCGGGTCGAATCCATCCATTTCTACAAGTATTTGATTTAATGTTTGCTCACGCTCATCATGGCCTCCACCAAGGCCTGCTCCTCTTTGCCTTCCAACAGCATCAAGCTCATCGATAAAAATTATTGAAGGAGCACTTTGCTTTGCATGATTAAATAAATCACGCACTCTTGCAGCTCCAACACCTACAAATAATTCCACAAAATCTGAACCACTGATGAAATAGAAGGGGACATCAGCTTCCCCGGCAACTGCTCTTGCTAGAAGCGTTTTACCTGTACCCGGTTTTCCAACAAGGAGTACACCTTTGGGCATTCTAGCTCCTGTTCCTTTAAACAGGTCAGGATTCTTTAAATACTTGACTGTTATCTCCAGTTCTTCTTTGGCTTCATCAACTCCTGCCACATCTTTAAACGTTACTTTTTGATCATTTGATAGATATTTTTTTGCAGGACTTTTTGTGAAGCTAAAAGCTTGAGAATTTCTACCTGAAAAGGATCTCATGGCAAAGAACCAGATGAAAATTATTATCCCAAGAGGAATTATTGTTCCTAAGACATTGACCCAAAACATTGAACTACCAGAAGGTTCAAATTTTACTCTTACTCCATTATTTGAAAGTTCGTCAAGAAGGTTCTGAAATTTATCTGTAGAAATCATTTGCGGGGCAACATAGGTTTCTATGGCCCGCTGCTGAGTATCAGTAGTTAATGTATATGTTACCTTTCCATCATCGTAAACAATCAATCTATCTATTTTGTTTGATTTTATATCATCCACAAATTCACTGTACATTACAGTTTCTTTTGTATCTGAAGGGTATAGTCCTCTTAATGCCAGAATTAGAAAAATACCGAAAATTACATAAAAGAGAATCATACCAATTCTGGGTTTTTGGTTCACCAAACTACCTCCTTTCAAATCCTAAAACAACTACGTTTCCGTAACCTTTTTTTGCAAAACAAATTTGAGAGCTTTTTATCCCCGGAACCCAGAGTATTTCATTATCTCCATTTACCAGAACATACTGCTCATCAAAAAAACCTTTATAACCCGATTCAACTAGTATTCGTCTGACTTTTTCCTTAGATTTCTTCCCAAAGGGAATAATTTCGTCATCCCAGTGCATATTTCTTAGTGTTAGTGGAAAAATAATACAACTCCTAGAACAAACGCTTATATACTTTCCATCAATTTCATTCGGCCATCTATCATCTTCAAATATCTTTATAATGCCTCCGGAAATTTCATTGCAAAAAGGGATTTTATCAACAGAATAGATTTCTTTTTCTTTAATAAAAGGTTCCCTGTAAAAAAACACCTGTCCGCCATAAGCGAAAACCTTTAAACGATTCTTGAATTCTATCGTCCAATTATTTCTTCTATTATCTTTAATTTGATATATAACAGCCTTAATTCGCTCTCGTGTAGGAGGATAGTTGTCTTCTGAAAAATAGGTAACTATATGCTTGATCGCTTCTGATAAAATAACTTCATGCAGATTTCTGAAATCTTCTAGATTGCCTGCTGCCCTGTCCTTATCAAACTGTATGTTGTTAATTACTTTCTCAACCCTCTTACAAATATAATCGTAGCTCTCCTTGACGTTCAGAAAAAGCCTCCATATTGAATTTTCAAATGAAGGGTTGAGCTCCTTTAATAAAGGCATAATATTAAGCCGAACAAAATTCCTGTCAAAGACCTTGAGATAGTTGCTTTTATCAGTTTTAAAATTGATCATATTGATTGTAACATAATCTTCTATCTCTTGCACTTTTAATTTAAGGAAAGGTCGTATAAAACAACCTTCTATCGGTTTTAATCCAAGTATACCTTTTAACCCTGTTCCTCTAGTAATTCGTAAGATAATATTCTCCGCAAGGTCATTGAGGTGGTGTGCTGTTGCAATTTTATCCAGGTCAAATTTCTCTTTGACTCTTATCAAAAAACTCTTACGCACTTTTCGCGCAGCTTCTTCCGGTGAAAGTTCCTTGTTTTCTTTCATAAATTTCTTTACATCTATTTGCTCGAAATGAAAAGTAATACCATATTCTTCGCAGATATTACTTATCATCTTCGATTCTTTAAGACCTTCTTCTCCTCTTAACATATGATCAAGATTTACTACATGTATCGTGCAACCCAGTTTCCGATGGTGTTTAATAAAGAAGTCAAGCATTGCCATGGAGTCTTTACCACCAGATACCGCAAGTAAAAGCTTGTCTCCTTTTTTTATAAGCTCCCTTTCTTTTATAAATTGAATTGTTTCATATTCAAGCTTATGCATAAAATCACCACCAATAACAAAGCGCCCTTAAGGGCGCCTGGAGCCAACGAAGGGACTTGAACCCCCAACCTGCTCATTACGAATGAGCCGCTCTGCCGGTTGAGCTACGTTGGCAACAGAGTTATTTTAACTCAGTTAAGTAAAAGTGTCAATTTTTTATTTAGCGTAGGCTACGCTCCTTTTTTCTCTGATAACTGTTACCTTTATTACACCAGGATATTCCAGTTGTTCTTCTATCTTTCCGGATACGTCAGCAGCCAATTTATCTGCAAGAACATCATCTACTTTGTCAGGTTCAACCATTATTCGTACTTCCCTTCCAGCTTGAATTGCATAGGCCTTTTCAACGTGAGAAAAACTATTCGCAATATTTTCAAGATTTTCCAATCGCTTTATATACATTTCAAGAGACTCTCTTCTAGCTCCCGGTCTTGCAGCAGATACAGCATCCGCGGCTGCAATAAGGACTGCTTCAGGTGTATGGGGTTCAACATCACCGTGATGATGCTTTATCATATTTATCACATCATCTTTTTCGTTATAGCGTTTGGCAAGATCTCCTCCTATTACTGCATGAGAGCCTTCTATCTCATGATCAACAGCTTTTCCAATATCATGCAAGATTGCTCCCCGCTTCGCTCTTTCAATATTTAAACCTAATTCAGATGCCATTAATGTTGCTATCTGGGCAACTTCAATGGAATGTTTTAAAACATTCTGCCCGTAACTTGTTCTGAATTTCAATCTACCTATCAGTTTCACTAACTCGGGATGCATTGAAGGTATTCCAACCTGCATCAATGCGTCCTGACCAGCTTCCTTTATTTCAGTATAAATTTCTTTTTTTGCTTTTTCATAGATCTCTTCAATTCTTGTCGGGTGTATCCTTCCATCTTCAACTAGTGTTTCAAGAGCTCTTGTAGCAATTGCTCTTCTCAATGAGTTGAAACAAGATACAACGACTACTTCAGGTGTATCATCAATTATCAGATCTGCTCCAGTAAGCTTCTCGAAGGCACGTATATTTCTGCCTTCACGTCCAATAACTCTTCCTTTCATCTCATCAGAGGGCAAACTAACAGTGCTCACGGTAATATCTCCTGTAATGTCCGCAGCATAACGTTGTATTGTATTTACCAAAACCCATCTTGCGTGTTTATCCGCTTCTTCTTCAAACTCTTCTTTTATCTGTTTATAACGCTGGGCAACTTCATATTCATACTTCTTTTCAGAACGTTCAAGTACAATTTCCTTTGCCTGTTCGGGAGTAAGTTCTGAAAGTTCGTATATCTTCTTTTCTGCTGCTTGCTTTATTTTTTCTGCCTCTTCCTTTTCTTTTTCAACTTCTTTAAGCTTTGTCTCAAGATTCGTTTCTTTTCTATCAAGATTATCTTCTTTTCGAGATAATCGCTCTTCCCATTGTTTCATTTCATCGCGTTCTCTTTTTAACTCTTTTTCCTGTTCTTCCCGTAAACGATGAATTTCTTCTCTGCCTTCGATAATCGTCTTCTTTTTCAAGTGCTCTACTTCTTCTTTTGCTCTTTCTTTGATAGTTTCCGCATCTTGCTTGGCTAATTTAAGCTCTTCACGAATTTTTCTATCAGCCTTTTTTCTGGCTAAAGGTAACGCTATTAATAATCCTGTTATGCTTCCTAAAATTAATGAGACTACAATTGCGACTGCTAATACCATTTATTTCGCTGGCATATATTGATATCAATGATTTATTACCAGCTCCCTCCTTTCATGTCTAGTTTTTCAAAGAACTTACTATTCTAATCCCTGTCTTTCAAACTCACTTTCGATATTTTCAACCCAAAAACCTCTTCGATATAACTTTTTCTTAAGTTTCAACAATTCCTTCTCATTCAATGATTTATTTGCTGCATAGTTTTTCACCAATGACCTCAGTGTTTCCAGAAATTCATTTTGAAAATCCTTCAATGTGTCCGTTATTAAATACTCCTCAATACCAAAATTCTTAAGTTCTTTTTCTATCCTATAGGGACCCTTCTTCTTAACATTTAAAGAATCCTCCACGTACATTCGTGTAAAACGCTTATCATTTACAATATTCTTATCAAGTAATTTTCCCATAACTTGCTCAATAACTTCGTTCTCAAATCCTTCATTTTTCAACTTCTTTTCTACTTCATATTTCGATCGTTCTCGATATTTAAGATATCGATAAGCTTTTTTCAGCGCTTCATCTATTCTTTTTGTATCACTCACCCTTTTTCTCTTCTTTCTTTTCTCCTTCCTCATCTCCAATTTTTGGGAGATTGTTTTTGTCTCTTATTCGATTTTCAATTTCCTTTAAAATGTCCGGGTTTTCCTTAAGATATTCTACAGCATTGCTTTTTCCCTGTCCAAGACTCATCTCATTGCCATTTTCGTCTACATAGTTGTACCATGCACCTTTACGATCAATAATGTTATCGTCAAGTGCAAGATTAAAAACTTCATTCCCATGAACAATTCCCTTTCCGTATAGGAGATCAACTTTAACCTTCTTAAAAGGTGGAGCAACCTTATTTTTTACAACTTTCACATTTACTTCGTTACCTACATTTTCGTCTCCCTCTTTAATTGATGAACCTCTCCTTACTTCAAGCCTTACTGAGGAATAAAACTTCAACGCAACTCCTCCAGTAGTTGTTTCAGGATTGCCATACATAACGCCGATTTTCATCCTTGTCTGATTGATAAAAATCACTATTGTTTTTGATTTGTTGACAGTACCTGCAATCTTTCTTAAAGCCTGGGACATTAATCGAGCCTGAAGTCCAACCTGCATGTCACCCATTGTTCCTTCAATTTCAGCCCTGGGTACGAGAGCTGCTACTGAATCAATTACGATTATATCCAGTGCATTTGATCTGATTAGTCCATCAACTATCTCCAGTGCCTGCTCTCCATAATCCGGTTGAGATATCAGAAGGTTATCAACATCTATACCAAGGTTTCTGGCATAAGTAACATCCAGCGCATGTTCTGCATCAACAAATGCCGCCAATCCTCCATTTCTCTGAGCTTCAGCGATTGCATGAAGTGCAACTGTTGTCTTTCCGCTGGCTTCTGGTCCATATATCTCAACAACTCTTCCTCTAGGATAACCACCAACTCCTAATGCCACATCAAGTGCAAGACATCCTGTGGGAATAACTTCAACTGCACCTTTCTGATCCTCCCCAAGTAACATAACTGAACCTTTTCCAAACTGTTTTTCAATTTGCTTTATTGCTTTGTCCAATGCTGTCTTTTTTTCTTTAGAAAGGTTTTCATCCTTCTTCGGACTCATGTTCTATTAAACCTCCTTCAAAATCACATAAATACTGTTTTTTATATATAGCACCCTTTGGTGTCAAAATCGATTTGTATACTATCACTTCGTTAACTGGAAAAACAACTTCGTCTATTGAGATAGTTTTCAATAGTTTCATCCAGTATGCCGGGCTGTACTTCATCCTTCCTACGGTAATATGAGGATGAAAACGACCTTCAACCTTAAAACCCAAACCATCCAGTGCAACCTTCGTTTCCCTGAACAACTGAGCAAGTAAATCATTTTCTTCAAGTCCAATCCATATAACTCTTGGCAGGTTTTTTTTCTTAAAATAACCAAGCCCGGTAGTTTTGATAGTAAATGTAGGAAAACCTCTAAGTCGCTTCGAAATCATTGAAGCAACCACCTTCACCTTCGGCTTCTCGAGCTCTCCCAAAAATGCAAGTGTTATATGGTTATTTTTTCCTGAAATCCAGTTGGCTTTAAAACCCATTTTTCTCAGTTTTTCACCTACTGAATCAACAAGGTCTGCTACTTTTTCACCTGTATCTATAGCGACAAAAGTTCGCAAATCATTTTCCTCCTTCAGAAAACACGTAACTATCTTTAAGATAGGTTAAACCACTTATTGCTGTAATTAATATAACACTCCATTGAAATATCTGAAAAATAATCGGTATATCAAATCCTGCAATTTTTTCAAGATACACAAATAGTACAAAAGTCATTTGAAGTACTGTTTTTGCCTTCCCAAAGTAATTTGCTGCGATCACTTTTCCTTCGGATGCTGCATTCATTCTTAAACCTGAAACCAGAATATCTCTTGCTACCACAACAAAAACTAACCAAAAACTCACATACCCCTGATACGCAAAAATCAAAAACACTGATGTAACCAAAAATTTATCAGATATCTGATCCATAAATTTTCCTAATTTTGTTATTTGATTCATTTTCCTTGCAAAATATCCATCAAAAAAATCTGTCAACGCTGCTACCAAATAAAGAACTGCTGAGAAAATTATCCAGTGAACTTCTCCTGCCCCGAAGTAAAGAGCAAAAATTACGGGAAACGTAATTATTATTCTTGATAATGTCAATATATTAGGTAAATTCATCTATTACCTCTCCCTCAAAATCATGTTCATACGCATTCCTAATTGTACATTTTACGAATTTTCCTGGTTCAACCTTTCTATTCAAAAAAACATTACCATCAATTTCTGGCGCAAAATGATAACTTCTACCTAGGCTTCTATCTCCCCATATTTCATCAACCAAAACATCATATGTTTCATCGATCCTCAACCTATTTCTCCTTAAAGAAATGTTATCCTGAATTCCTAAAAGTTCTTCCATATGAGCTTCAGATTTTTCCTTTGAAATAGTCATTGGTAAATCATATGAACTTGTTCCTTCTTCTGGAGAATAAACAAAACCACCCAATCGATCAAACTCAATATTTTGAATAAAAGCAAATGTTTCTTTTATTGTATCAGGTGTTTCACCGGGATGGCCGAGCATAATTGTGGTTCTCAAAATGCTCTCAGGAATCCTTGTTCTAATATCCAAAAAGATCTGTGTAAGTTCATTCGTTTTTCTGGTCCTTCCCATATACTCCAGAACTTTATTTGAACCACTTTGTACAGGTATATCAAAATACGGTAATACTTTCTTTTCCTTACCAATTGTATCTATAATATCAAAATCTATATGATCTGGGTGAAGATACAACACCCTTATCCAAAATTCACCTCGGAGTTTCCCTAGCCTGTTAAGTAATTTTGATAGACTCTTTTTACCATAAATATCAGTCCCATATTGCGTAGTGTCCTGAGAAACTAAAACTATCTCTTTTGTTCCGTTTTCAATTAATTCTTTGACTTCTTTCTCAATACTTTCAATAGATCTGCTCTTCGATTCACCCTTAAAAAGCGGTATTGAACAAAATGAACACTTTCTTTCGCAACCATCTCCAATTTTTACATATGCATATGGCATATTATCAATTCTGTAGCAATCCTCATAAATTGGATCAGGTTCCGAACGATAATAATATTCACCATTATTTATGAGCTCAGCAACCTTTCTTGGAGATGTAACACCTATCAGCCCATCAATTTCCGGGATATCATTATAAAGTTCATCATAATATCTTTGCACCAAACAACCGATAGCGACTACCTTAAAATGCCTTTCTTTTTTTAATTCACAAAATCCGAGAATTGTATCTATGCTCTCAATCTTTGCTTCCTCTATGAAACCACAGGTATCTATTATAATCATATCTGCGAGGTCTGTATCATATACTATTTCATTTCCTTCCTTTGATAGAATGGCTCCCAGGTTTCTCATATCAGCTTCATTTTTTGCGCAGCCCATTGTCTTTATGCCGATCTTCATCTATAATGATCCTTTCTCTTTCTTAAATACATTTCTCTAATACTTGCGAGCTCTTCTTTATATTCCTTGTCCCTGTAATTTGGATAGGTATATTCGAGTTCTTTAAACTCACCATGTACGTACATCAATGTCACTTCAGCATAAATGCCTCTACCAACATAAATTCTGTTAGCCCAATGTTTTGTGGAAGCCAAAACAAATTGAGCATGATGAATGAATCCAGGGTCAATGTTTATCTTTCTTTTACCATCAACCTGAAATTCTTGTTCCATATTATTTGTTAAAAGTTTTATTTCCGCAAGCTCAGAAGGATGTATTAATCGTTTAAAACTCAGCAGTTTTCCCTGAAGTTTGTTTCCCATTTCTTCATTATAATATAATGTATATTTATCAAAATCTAATGTCTTTGAAATATAATCCATTGGGCCAAATTTTTTTTCCAATACTGGTTGAATTTCAGTGAACCTATAATCTATATATGATGAAAAAACGAATATCACTAAATTAACCAATTCTGCATTACGAACATTACTCATATCAACACCTCGAAAATGTAACATATAACAAGTTAAATATTTTAGCGATTATATTGTTATTCATTATTTAAAATTATATCATGGTAAGGTACACATTTCATTTTCATATTAGCAAATTGTCAAATCGAATAAGTTACATGAGTAGCCATTTACAAAAAATGTGATATAATTTCACAAAGTAAATATTGATTACTCTCAAGAATTAATTTATCCTCATTGGGGGCAACTAAATTGAACAAAAAAATTCCCAAACCGACTATTAAAAGACTTGCGATTTATTATAGATGCCTTGAGAAACTCTTACAAGAAAATCGAATTAACATTTCTTCTGAAGAACTTGGTGGCCGTCTTGATATAAAAGCAAGCCAGGTAAGAAAGGATTTATCTTATTTTGGAGAATTTGGAAAAAGAGGTGTTGGTTATAATACTTCGAAACTACTGGATAGCATTGGAGAAATTTTAGGAATAAAAAAAACCTGGAGTGTTGTTATTGTTGGTGCTGGTAATCTAGGAAAGGCAATCTGTAACTTTGAAGCGCTTAAGGAAAGTGGTTTTATTATCAAAGGTGTTTTTGACAATGGCAAAAATAAAATCGGGAAAAGGGTAAATAATGAACAGATCATAAAAGATATTAATGAATTGAATGATTTCGTAATTAATAATAAAATTGATGTTGGTGTAATTACTGTCCCTGCCGAAAGCGCACAAGAAATTGCAAATAAACTGGTAAACCTCAAAATTAAAGGAATTATAAATTTTGCACCTATAAAACTAAAATTGCCTGACAACATAAAAATAGAGGATCTGGATATTTCAGTTTTTTTCAGATCACTATCATTTCAAATAAGCATGCAACAAAGAACTTTAAGAAAAGGTCAGGAATAATAAAATGCTTGTTGCAATCGTAGGCGGAAGTGGAGCTGGGAAAACATCAGTTGCACAAAAAATTAAAATACATTTTGAAAATAGGGTTGGAATACTTTCAATGGATGATTATTATAAAAATCTTGAACCTGGGATTGACCCTAGAGAAGTTAACTTTGACAATCCAAATGCATTCGATTTTAATTTATTTACTAAACATATTGAATATTTGAAAAAAGAAAAGGAAATAAAAGTACCGGTTTACAATATGGTCACATATCGTCGTGAACAGGGTGTGTATAATACGTTTGAACCTTCACCATTAATACTTGTTGAAGGCATATTGGCACTTTACAGTGAAAAACTTAGAAAACTTTTTGATTTTTCTGTTTATATTGATGCTCCTGCCGATGAACGTTTGATAAGACGTATCGAACGTGATACTAAAGAAAGAGGACGTTCTCTTGAAAGTATAATAAAACAATATAGACGTTTCGTGGCTCCTGCATTTAAAAGTTTTATTGAACCACAGAAATATTATTGTGATATAGTTTTACCTGAAGGGGTTCAAAACATTGTAGGACTTGGTGTAATAATTAATGCTATTGAAAATATGATTAAGAGTTGACGCATGAACCAGGAGGTGGAGCAGTGAATAAGCGCTCGATATTATTAATAGTATTTCTTGCATTTATAATATCCGCTTTCCCTATAGACAAAGAGGTTATCCTGAAAGATTTTAATGAATATGTGACTGATTATAAAAGAGAAGAATCAACACTGGAAGAAGTTATTCAATTGAAATCCGACCTTAAAAATCTTGCCTTATATAGATTCTATAAAATCCAAATGGTTGGCAGTATAGAAAAAAGAGAGAGTTCTACAACGATGGCTGAGCTGCTTTCTTCACATATGGATTCACTTCCAGAGGGATTCTTTTCTGAATATAATGAAAGGATAGCTTATTCTGCTTTTTTAGCCTGGGTCCTTTCGGAAATTTCTTACGCCGATTTTCAACTGGGAACAATTAATGAAATGCCTGCCTATGCAAAAAGTTTTTCCAATTATGTAAATTTAGCCCAAGACAGGGCAACAAAAGTATACAAAGCCTGGATCCTATATTCTTTGGGTCTAAACAGCGAAAAACCTCCCGAATTCCCCGTTGATCTAAACAAAACCGATTCATTTGATCAGTGGAAAATTGATAGCGTTCAAATTGATAAAGAACTAGCCAACGATGTAATTTGGTTCACAGAAGAAACGATTATTAAGGAATTAAACAGTATAATAGATAATATTTCTTCAAATTCTTATAACGCATCGTCTATTTTTATAGAAATGGTACAAGAAAGAGCCAGAATTGTTGCAAACAACCTCCCTGAAAACATTCGCGAAAAAGCAAAAAAATTGTTTGAATATTGGATTTATCGATCCTTTTCTCTGGTTGAAAAAGCTCCGGCTTATCCAGAACAATTACCAGTCACTGAATTAAACATTTCGGGTTTCGAGAATCCTTTTCATGATTCTCAAGTATCCTTTGAAGATGTAATCAATTTTCTAGACAGCAACCCGAATATAATGACCCAAACTATAACGAATCTTAGGGTACAAAAGATGATGATCCAGAGAGAGGACTTCACTCCAACCAAACTTATCGAAAAAGATGTTGAAAACGAAGTAAATAAAATAAAATCTACAATAGCTATCCAGATGGGGCACACAAAAGATGAGTTATCCGTGAAACTAATTGAAGCTAACGAAGCCAAATTAAACCTAGATTGGCTTAGATTTGTTGGATATATAATTTTCGCTATTCTGTCAGTAGTTTATTTCAAAATACTAAAAAGATATTTTGTTCCTATTATCATTACAGCAGAGGTAGTTTATGTTGTTTTCTTCGCAAACCTTATAACAAATATTGTAAATATCTCAGTCTACTCTTCATTTGTCTTACCATTATTGCTTTTTACCGGAATAATATATGTTTCAAAGCTACTAACACGTAGAAAGGAAAAAACGGTTCTTGATTTTTTAGCGCTAGCACTGGTTATTCTGATTATAATCGTCCCATTCATCAAACTTTATAACGAAGTGCCAGAAATCTCTCTTGATGAGCATCCTGAATTTCATGAATCGGTCTATTATGATACATTGAAGTACGACATTTTCGATTCAGATAATTCATTGCTAAATAGAGAAATCGATGATTTAACATCATTGATTTCAAGCGAATTCACCGAACTTAGACGGGCATATGGAGTATTGTTAGGCAATACATTTAACAGTTTTGCCAAAGAAAGCGATTCGGAGATAACGGTCACTAACAATAGAGTAAGAGTGCTAATACCTTCGTACAGTGAGTATTTTTCAATAGAAAATCATGATGAATATATTTCACAATTCAATGAACTTCATAGAAGATTGAAAGAATTTTCAAGGACGAGCATGGCTAATTACAAAAACTATTTAAGTATGATTGACCAGGTTATCAACCGATCAGAAACTATTGTAAAATACTCCAGTAGCTACTTAAAAGATGATTTTAAAGATTACTTAAATGAAAAACTTGGCAATAAACCTCAGTTTGAAGAATCACTTGCACATGTTGAAAAGTCTTTAAAAGATGAATTTGATGCAAAACCTGAACCAGGAACCGTAAGAACATATTCATCGGTTGGATTTCAGGGCCTGTTGATCGGACTAATGTTGTTTGGACCTTTCACAGTTTTGTTTAAAAAACCTCTGTTCATAATTATGATATCCGTAGTACTGGTTATTGGGTTAGTTTTATGCCTAATTAATGCAAATATGTTAAATATCTTTGTTCATTCAAGCGCACCCATCTTGGAAACACAAACAAGTTCATATATGAGTATTTTGTTTTTAATCCTTTATAGCTGTATAATAGTTGTGTCACTAATTTATGCTTTTACACTCTATAAGAAAGGGAGGGAATTAACGTGAAAAAGCTTTTCTTTGTATTAGCTCTTTTGTTGATATTCACGCTACCAGCTTTTGCTGCCATGAAAGTCATTATGGTCACTGACGTCGGAGGTCTAGGTGACAAATCCTTCAATGATGGAACATGGGCAGGAATTGAAAGAGCTGCAGATTTTCTTGGACTAGAAATTGAAGTGGTCCAGTCACATGAAATGTCTGACTACATTCCAAATCTTTCGAACGCTGCTGAAGAAGCCGATATTGTTTTTGGTGTTGGATTTATGATGCAGGATCAGCTCGCTAAAGTAGCCCGTCAGTACCCTGGTACATATTTTGTAGGAATAGACATTTCTTACGAAGAAACAATAGAAAACGTGGCAACCTATATCTTTAAAGAACAACAGGGAGCTTTCCTGGTAGGTTATCTTGCTGCCGGTATGACTGAAACAAACAAAATAGGTTTTGTTGGCGGTATCGCTATTCCACCAGTAGAAAGATTCAGATATGGGTATGAAGCAGGTATTAGAGTTTATGAGGTTATAAAAGGAAAAACTATTGACCTTGTAAAGGGTTACACCAATGACTTCAACGATCCTAAAAAGGGTAAGGATCTTGCACTTTCACAATTTGCTGCTGGTGCTGACATTGTATTCCACGCTTCCGGTGCCTGTGGAAATGGTGTAATTGAAGCAGCTGCAGAAATGGGTGAAGGTTACTTTGCAGTTGGAGTAGACTCTAATCAGGATTACATGGCACCCGGACATGTTTTGACTAGCTCTTTAAAAAGGGTTGATAATGCAGCATATCAGGCTGTCCTTTCTATTGCACTTGGAACATTTGAACCAGGTACACATGTTCTTGGTATCAAGGACGATGGTGTAGGTATCACTGAAATGGAATATACAAAACATCTGGTACCAACGGAATTGCTTAATGAACTTGATCATCTAAAGAAAATAATTAAAGAAGATGAACTAGTAGTTCCTGAAACGCAGGACGAACTGGATGCATTTGTTGTTCCCGATATCGAATTTCCCTGGTAATGATTAGAATTTAAGAGCGCCTTAAAGGCGCTCTTTACTCTTTTTCTAATGATACTAAAGATCGGGAGTTTTTTCTCCCGATTTTTGGTAACATTAGATCCAGTGGAGGTGTGTTGAGTGAGCAAAGAAAATGAAGCTAACAATCAAATTAATAGTCAATCTCAATATGCCGTTAAAATGGAAGGCATAGTAAAGCGTTTCCCCTCTGTGGTTGCAAATGATCAGGTCGATTTCAATGTTAGGAAGGGAGAAATTCACGCACTTGTAGGAGAAAATGGAGCAGGAAAGACCACTTTGATGAACCAACTGTATGGATTGTACACCCCTGACGAAGGTTCAATTTACATAAACGGACAGAAAGTTTCATTCAAAGGACCAAAAGATGCAATAGAAAAGGCAATCGGCATGGTTCATCAACATTTTATGCTTGTTGATAACCAGACAGTGACAGAAAATGTAGTTCTTGGATCAGAACCAAAAAACCTTTCATTATTCTTCAATAGAACTAAGGCAAAAACAATTGTTAAAGATCTTTCTGATAAATATAAACTTCTTGTTGATGCTGATGCCAATATTGAAGACATCTCTGTTGGAATGCAACAAAGAGTGGAGATACTTAAGATACTTTACAGAGGAGCTGACATTCTAATTTTTGACGAACCTACAGCAGTTTTAACTCCACAGGAAACAGAAGAACTTTTTGAGATTTTAAGACTTTTGCAAAAACAGGGCAAAACAATAATTTTTATAACACACAAACTGAATGAAGTTATTGCAATAACTCAAAGAGTAACAGTAATGAGACGCGGTAAAGTCACCGGTAGAGTAAACACAAAAGATACCAATCCTAAAGAACTGGCTGAAATGATGGTTGGCAGAGAAGTACTTTTAAGAGTAGAAAAAGAGCCTGCAAAACCTGGTGAAAAAGTTTTAGAAATCGACAATTTAAAAGTAAGGGACAATAGAAATTTACCTGCTGTTAAGGGAATATCTCTTCATGTTAGAAGTGGAGAAATACTGGGAGTAGCTGGTGTAGCAGGCAATGGACAATCTGAGCTGGTAGAAGCAGTAACAGGGTTACGAAAAGCAGAAGAAGGAAAGATAAAACTGTTGGGAGAAGAGCTTACAGATGCTTCCCCGTTAGAAGTTCGTCTAAAGGGATTAAACCATATCCCTGAAGATCGTTTGAGACGTGGCCTGATAACTGATTATCCTGTTTTTTATAATATGATTCTTGGTAAACACGAAAGTGAACCTTTTTCTGAGGATGGGTTCCTCAACCATGAAGCGATTAAAAATTATGCAGAAAGTTTAACTGAAAAGTTTGATGTAAGACCAAGTAATCCCGAGATACTTGCAGGAACACTTTCAGGTGGAAACCAGCAAAAAGTTATTGTAGCAAGAGAACTGGACAATCAACCTCGAAAACCAAAGGTAGCTGTAATATCACAACCAACCAGAGGTCTTGATATTGGAGCAATAGAATTTATTCATAAGACAATTATTTCAATGAGAGATGCAGGCATAGGAATTATGCTGGTTTCAATGGAATTAGATGAAATATTCTCTCTATCGGATAGAATAATAGTTATGTACGAAGGAGAGATTATGGGTGAAGTTACTCCAGAAAAGATTAGCCGAGAAGAAATTGGATTGATGATGGCCGGTCATAAAAAAGCAGAAGTACTGCCTGAAAGTGGTGATGACAATGAATAAAAATAAGCTTTACCCCTTTCTTGTACCTCTGGTATCTGTATTGATTGCACTTGCTATAGCATCTATTGTCATTATACTAATTGGAAAAAATCCAATATATGCTTATAGAGTGATGATTGTTGGTGCATTTGGTGGAGCAGAACAGCTTGCAAATACGATTGTAAAAATGACACCACTGGTTTTAACAGGTCTTGCAGTGGGATTTGGTTTTAGAGCAGGGATTTTCAATATTGGAGCTGAAGGACAGATGGCCATGGGGGCTTTAGTTGGTTCCATGGTTGCTATGAACGTTGGTTTCCTTCCACCATTTCTGGCAATTCCACTTGCTCTTATCTTTGGTATGCTTGCAGGCGCAATTTGGGCTTCAATAGCAGGTTTTCTTAAAGCATTCACGGGAGCTCACGAAGTCATCTCAACTATTATGCTTAATTGGATTGCAGCAAATATTGCAATATTTATGGTTTCAGGACCGTTGGCTATAGGTTCTGGAACTCCAAAAAGCCCGGAAATCTCTGAATCATCGAAGTTACCAATAATACTGAAGGTGAAGGCTACAGAAATGAGTATCGCAATATTCATCGCTATAATGGTAGCCATTGTAATGTATATACTACTTGAAAAATCAACACTGGGTTATGAACTAAAAGGAGTGGGCTTTAATCCCTACGCTGCTGAATATGGCGGAATAAACATCAAGAAAAGTATTATATTGACAATGGCAATTAGTGGAGCTTTAGCCGGCATGGCTGGAATAATTGATATTTTGGGTGTACCACCCAATAGATTTGTTGGTGAGTTAACAGGAGGACGTGGTTTTGATGGCATTACAATTGCCCTTATAGGTAGAAACCACCCTATTGGGATAATATTCGCAGCCTTGTTAATAGCCTCCCTCAGAACGGGTTCCAACGCAATGCAAATCACTGCCCAAATCCCCAATGACATCGTTTTAATTATCCAGGGTATTGTTATCTTCCTGGTTGCAGCCGAAAGAATTGTCTCAACTATGATAGGTTATAAAAGAAAGAGGAGGGAGGTCGTATGAACTGGATCGAAGCAATTCTTGAAATATTAGTAAATCCTCTTTTCTATAAAATGACACTTTTATCTGCAACTCCTCTTATATTTGGTGCACTTGGAGGAACCTTCAGTGAATCAACTGGTGTTGTAAATATTGCACTCGAAGGAATAATGTTAATGGGCGCTTTTACTTCAATTGTTTTTACTTACATTACAGGAAATCCCTGGTTAGGCGTTTTAATTGCGGTTATCGTTGGAATCGGTTTTACATGGTTTCATGCGTGGGCAAGCATAAGATGGTCAGCAAATCAGATTGTAAGCGCGACTGCTCTCATAATAATTGCTGAAGGTGTCACTGCTTTTCTGATGATGCCGATATTTGGCCAGGAAGGTAGAACAGATATTATTGGAAGGGTTCCCAATATAAAACTTGAGTTCATAGAATCTATTCCATTTTTTGGAGAAATTTTTGGTGATTTAAGTGCCTTTGTATACATTGCTCTTTTGGTTGTTCTAATTTCGTGGTTCCTTTTTTACAGGACTCCACTTGGGCTAAGAATGCGAGCAGTAGGCGAAAATCCGGAAGCAGCTGATACATTGGGAATAAATGTCCATGGCATTAGATACTTTGGAGTTTTGATGAGTGGTGCTCTTGCAAGTCTTGGTGGAGCGTTCCTTTCTGTGGGAGAACTTGGTAGTTTCGGAGAGAACATGATACATGGAAGAGGATTTATTGCTCTTGCCGCAATGATTTTAGGTAACTGGAACCCCGCAGGAGCACTTGGCGCGGCACTTCTTTTTGGCGCTGCTGAAGCCCTAAATCTTCAACTCCAAAGCAGTACTGCTGTTACCGTGTCCAATGCTATAAAACCTTTGTTCAACATGTTACCCTTTGTGGTTACTCTGGTTGTTGTTGGAGGATTTATTGGAAAAACCAGAGCTCCAGCTGCCAGTGGAGAACCATATGAAAAAGAATCATAAAAGACTTGATTTATAAAATAAGAAAAAACCCGTCATCAAGGCGGGTTTTAATCTAAAAACTATATGATGTTCCTTGTGGCCCATCCATTAAATTAATACCTAACTCTGCCAGTCTATCTCTTATTTTATCTGCTTTTTCAAATTGTTTGTTTTCCCTGTAGTCATTACGTAAATCTATTAATAAATTGACTAAACCATCAATGTCTACAAGATTTTTCTCACTATTTTCGAGTATTCCAAGAACTGGGCCAAATTCATTTCTTATCAAATAACTGGACTCAAACTTCTTTTGTTTATCATCTGTTCCTTCTATTTGATTAACGAGTTCAAAGATTAGTGAAATCGCCTTTGGGGTATTAAAATCATCTCTAAGAGCTTTTTTATATTTGTTTATATATTCTTTCATCCATTCTGATTTCTTTAAAAGAGGGTTGTTCCTCAATTCAGAATCGAAGGGTTCAAGCACTCTGTTTGCTCTTAAAACAGCCCTTTTCGTTTCTTCAAGCATTTCCTCAGAATATTCGATTGGTGAACGATAGTGCTTAGACAAAATGAACAACCTTATTGCATCTTTGCCATATTTTTCTACAGCTTCATCAATGCTAATAAATACACCTTTTGACTTGGACATTTTAGAACCGGCTAGCTTCATCATACCGTTATGCATCCAGTATCTGGCAAAGGTCCTGTCTGTTTTCGCTTCACTCTGTGCCTTTTCATTTTCATGATGTGGAAAAATTAAATCCGAACCACCAGTATGTATATCAAATGTTTCTCCCAAGGTTTCAGTAGACATTACTGAACATTCTATATGCCATCCCGGTCTTCCTTTTCCCCATGGGCTTTCCCAGGAAGGTTCACCAGGTTTAGCTGCCTTCCAGAGAGTAAAATCTTCCGGTGATTTTTTCTTCTCGCCCGGTTCAATTCGCGCTCCTGCTTTAAGGTCTTCCACTTTTCTATGTGATAATGCTCCATATTCCTTGAAACCTGAAACATCGAAATAAACGTCACCATCTGCTTCGTAAGCATGGCCCTTGTTTATCAATGTTTCAATGAAATCCGCTATTTCTTTTACAAAGTGAGTAGTTCTTGGATGAAAATTGGCTGCACGTATTCCCAGAGACATAGCATCTTTCCAGTACTGAACTATATATCTTTCAGCCACTTCCAGTGAATCCATATCATTTTCATTGGCCACTTTTATAATTTTGTCATCAATATCTGTAAAGTTTTGCGCCATGAGAACCCGATAACCTTCGTATTCTAAAAATCTTCTAAAAACATCAAAAACCACGGCCGGTCTAGTATTACCAAGGTGTACGTAACCATAAACCGTTGGTCCACAAACATAAATAGTAAATAAACCGGGTTCTTTCGGCTCTAAGGGCTCTTTTTTTCTGGTCAATGTATTGTAAATGTATATCATACAGCGTTAACCGCCTTGTCTATTCTCTTGATGACTTCATTTTTTCCCAAAAGATAAATAATATCTATCAATTCTGGTCCTTCATCTTTTCCTGTTAGTACCTTTCTTAAGTTGTGATAAAATTCCTTTTTTGAAGGGTTCTTAGCCTTTATTGCTTCTTTAACAGCACCGATAATTGATGACTGATTCCAATCGTCTATATGATCAAGATTATCTCTCATAACGGCCAGAGCTCCACTTACTTTCTGCTTATCATCCTGTTCTATCTTTATTTTTTTATAATCTGGCTCATCAAAATATATAGATAGTTTTTGTGCAATATCAGTTAGTGTTTCAGCATTCTTTCTTACTGAGTCAATTGCCTTTTTGAGCCACTTTTCATTTGATTGAATTTCTTCTTCATTCAGCAGTCCTGATTTCAAAACATATGGCTTTGAAAGCTCAGTAATTCTTTCCAGCGATGATTCGCGAATATATATTCCATTCATCCATCTGGCTTTATCTTCATCAAATATGGCCGGACTTGAATGTAATCGTTCAATAGTAAATGTTTTAATTATTTCATTTATATTCATAATTTCCTTTCCTTCAGGATGGGACCATCCAAGGAGTGATAGATAATTGGTAAAAGCCTCTGGAATAAATCCCCTTTCTTTAAACTCTTCAACAGATGTTGCGCCATGCCTTTTAGATAACTTCTTCCCGTCTGGACCTAAAATCATTGAAACATGAGCAAATACTGGAGGACTAACTTCCAGTGCTTCATATATTACCAGCTGTTTTAGAGTATTTGATAGGTGGTCATCTCCCCGAATTACATGGGTAATCTCCATATCTATATCGTCAATAACCACTGCAAAATTGTATATGGGTAACCCTGACGAGCGCATTATCACAAAATCGCCAAGAGCACCTTTTCTGAATGTCACTTCACCTTTAACCATGTCAACAATTCTGTAGTCTTTTCTAGGCATTTTGAAAAAAACTACCGGCGTGAGTCCTTTGTTTATAAACTCTTTTCGCCGTTCTTCATTATCAAATTCAGAAAACATTTCTTTTTCATAATGTGGTGGTTTTCCTTCAGAAAGCAATCTGTTTTTTATTTCTTCAATCTCTTCAGGATAAGCATATACTTTATAAGCACTGCCATTTTCAAGCAGTTTTTGGACAGCTTTTTGATATTTATCCTGTCTTTCACTTTGCCTGTAAGGACCATAAGATCCACCAACATCAGACCCCTCATCCCATGTAATCCCCAGCCACATTAAAGAATTCATTAATTGTTCTTCTGATTCTTTAGTTGATCGCTCAACATCTGTATCTTCTATTCTTAAAATAAATTTACCTTCATTATGTCTTGCACAATAAAAATTGAATAATGCAGTTCTGGCACCACCTACATGTAAAAATCCTGTTGGACTCGGAGCGAATCTTACGCGAATCACATCAGTCACCTTCCTTTAACTTTACTGCAAAAAGTATTCCAGCAATTGTTTTTGAATCTTTTATTTCTCCAGTATAAATTTTTTTCAGGCATTCTTCCACAGATAATTCCATCACTTCTACAAATTCTCCGGGATCCGGTTGTGGTTCACCATGATCTTTTACATCAGCTTTAAATATATGAATAACTTCATCACTGAAACCTGGAGACGTGAATATTTTCGTTAACTTTTCAATATTCTTGCAGCTATAACCTGTTTCTTCCTTTACTTCCCTTATTGCACAGTGTAGAGGATCTTCATTTTCCAATCTTCCAGCAGGAATTTCTAGAACCCTTTTTCCCATTGGAAATCTAAATTGTTCAACAAGTACAATCTTATTTCCATTAAATAAAACCACTGCCACAGCTCCTGAAAATCTTGCGACTTCACGTGAAGCAATGGTATTATCAATTAATCTCACTCTATATTTCTCAACACTGAGTATATTTCCCCTAAAAATAACTTTCTTCTCTACTTCTTTTTCCATTTTTCACTCCATTTCAAATCTCATGGGTAATAATTCATATACAGTAGTGATTATATTTTTTTCCTTTCCAACCAAAATTACTTCAAAATTACCAAATTCTGCCATGAATTGTCGGCATGCTCCGCATGGAGAAATAGGTTCAACTCTGGTACTCGCAATAGCTATTGATTTAAATGATTTATATCCTGCTGAAACTGCGCTGACCATTGAACTTCTTTCTGCACATATTGATAACCCTATGGATGCATTTTCTACATTAACGCCAGTAAAAATTGTCCCATCATCGGTCAACAGCGCTGCAGCTACCTTCAAATTTGAATATGGTGAATATGAATTTTTTATTGCTGAACGAGCTTTCTCAATCAATATCTTCTTCTGGTTCATCAGAATCGTTCCTCCTGTTAACATACAACTTGATCTTCTCTATGCGGTTTTTTGTAACCGCCATTATTTCAAACCTGAAGCCATTAATTTCAATTTCTTCCTCAATCTTGGGAAATCGTTCCAGTATCTCAAGCAAATAACCGCCAATTGTTTCAAAATCAGTTTCTGGAAATTCTACGTCCAGTTCTCTCTCAATATCGTTGATTGGAGTCATGCCATCAACAATGTATTCATCCTCTCCAACCTTCCTTATTGTAAGCTCCTCTGATTCAACATCATATTCATCAAGAATCTCCCCTGTGAATTCCTCTAAAATATCTTCGAGTGTTACGATTCCGCCTGTACCACCATACTCATCAATTACCACAGCCAGATGAATCTTTCTCTTTTTGAATTCTCTCATTAAATCATCAAGCTTTTTTGTTTCAGGTATGAAGTAAGGCGGTCTCATGATCTCTTTAACTGGTTTGTTGAGAAGTAACTCTTCTTCAGATTCATTTGAAAAAAATATGAAAAGATCCTTGGCGTAACATATTCCAACTATTCGATCTATGTTATTCCTATAAATAGGTATCCTTGAATAACCCTCTTCTCTTACGACCTTTATAAATTCAGCAATTGAAGCATTTTCATCTACACAAACAATTTCAACTCTTGGAGTCATTATTTCTTTTACTGAAATCTCTTTTAGTTCAAGAGAACGTTTCATCATTATTCTTTCTTCAGGTTGCAAGATCCCGTCTTCGTGTCCATAATCGACTGCGGATACAATTTCACCTTCTGTTATAAAAGGTGTTTCGTCCATTCTTTTACCGCCAATAATTACAATAAATATATTGGATAACTCCATTAATAGCCATATTACAGGTTTAAGCACTTTTGACAGTACATAAATAATTATGCACACTTTGCTAACAAGTTTTTCTGAATTTTCTCTCGCAAATATTTTGGGAGTAATTTCACCAAAAACAAGAATTAAAAAAGTCATGATTCCGGTAACCAATGCAGCTGCTACACTCTGTGGACTATCAGGTAGCAATTGTAATGTCAATAAAGTAGCCTCAGATGACGCAAGAATATTTACAAGATTGTTCATAACCAATATTACCGTTAGAACCCTGTTCGGTCTTACTAAAGCCATATGCAATGATTTTTTCTTAACTCTGCCTTTTTCTTTTTCAATCAAATCTCTCAATCTCAATTTGCCTATTGAAGTAAGAGCAGTTTCAGAACCTGAAAATAACCCCGAAAGAAAAAGTAAGAATCCGAGGAAAAATAAATTTAGAACAATATACAAAGGATCTCCGGTACCACCAGGGTCTCCCACTGTGATTAAACACCTCCAAAATTAGTAATGATATTTCTTTCCCACTATTATCGTTTCAGCTCTATAAATCTGTTCCAATAAAAAAAGAAGAGCCAACTCATGTGTTAATGTCATTGGTGATAATGACAAACTTTTCCAGTGCTTATCATAAATTTCATCAGAAAAACCAAAGGCTCCCCCAATAATAAAACTCAGTTTTTCTCTACCACTATTCTGCCACGTTTTTATAAAAGTTGCAAATTCCGATGATGTCTGCAGCTCACCCTGAACATCTAAAAGGACTTTTTTCGAGTGTTTCTCAATTTGCTTCAAAATATTATCTGATTCAAACTTTTTTATATCGTCAACATTTTTAGTTCTTTTGTTAACGGCTCCCACAACTTTTATTCCAAGGCTTAAATATGGCCTTATCCAGGTTACGTATCTCTTGATCCCTGATTTTATAAAAGGCGTTTTCGGCTTACCCACAATCAATATTTCAGCATTCATTGCTAATTATTTCACCGCTTTTTACAACAGCATCGATGATATCTCTAGAAAACATATAAGGGATTTCTCTGTAACTATTTAGATCCAAAATGACCATGTCCGCATCAAAATCTGGTTTAATACGGCCCTTTTTATCTTCCATCCCCAATACATATGATGAATTAACAGTATAAGCTGAAAGGGCTTCTTCTATAGTTAACCCACATCTGGTAGTAGCCAGATGGATAATAAACAATGGATCAAAAATATTTGAAGAACCTGGATTAAAATCAGAAGCTAGTGCCAGTATACAATTTTCGTCGATCATTTTCCTTCCTAAAGCATATTTTTCATTCAGGAAGAACGAAGTGCCAGGTAATATAACTGAAGCAGTATTGCTATGACCGAGTGCATGAATTGTTTCATCATCAGCTGAAATCAAATGATCTGCCGAGATCGCTCCAAGTTCAACAGCGAGTTTACCAGCACCTGAAGCTGCTAGTTCATCACCGTGTAATCTTAATCTAAAACCCTTTTCTTTAAATTTTTCCAAAAAGGGCCTCACTAACTCAGGTTCAAATACACCCTTTTCACAAAAAACATCAACGGTATCTGTTAGGGAATAAACATCATCAATGTAACTCAACACATCACCTAAATATTCCTCTTTATTACTGTATTCAGCTGGCAAAGCATGTGCACCAAGAAACGTAGAAATTATGTCAACCTTTACACTTTTATCTAGCTCATCCAGTACAATAAGTTGCTTTAATTCAGTTTCTTTATTAAGTCCATAACCACTTTTCCCTTCAATCGTGGTTACACCACATATAAGCATCTTCTTCAGCAACTTAATAGATTCCTTAAAGAGTGTTTCTTTACTGGCTTCCCTCACATATTTAACGGTGGACAATATTCCTCCACCTTCCTTCATTATCTCCATATAACTTGATCCCTGTAGTCTCATTAGAAATTCATCACTACGACTCCCAACAAAAGGTATATGCGTATGGCAATCCACAATCCCCGGTATGACAACTTTTCCATCTATATCTCTCACTCGTTCAGCTTCAATTTCCTCCTGTCCAACAAAACAAATTTTTCCTTCATTAACGCCAACATTAACGTTGGTTTTTACATCAATGTCACTCATTTTCTCTCCCCTGAGTACAGAAGTACCGTCAGGGGTTGCAAGTTCACCGATGTTTTTTAGTAGTAAATCAGCTTTCATCCTTCATCATTTCCTCCATGATTTTATGCTCAATTACGTTTTTCATATCAAAACCTTCCAATTTTAAATAGAAATCCGCTACATCTACAAGAGCCTCTAAAGGAACCATTCCAACAATCTCAGATCCAATAACAGGAACGCCATAACGTTCTGCCTCAAGTTTTATCACTTCAAAAATTCTATGTATCTTAGATTTTTTATAATTTGTTAGATTCATTGAAACCTGAACAATGCCTCTTTCCTCCAGAGCAAAACCCAGAGCTTTAACATATCGAAAACCTCCGCTTATATGTCTGACAGCTCTGGCAATCTTTTTTGCTATGTCAAGATTGTCTGTACCGAGATTAACATTGTACGCAATTAAAAATTCACGACATCCTACTGCAGTAACACCTGCACTTTCATGAATCTCTGCATTCCCATAATCAGGTTTCCACTCTTCTTTTTTTATTTTATCTTTAAATCCTTCGAACTCTCCCTTTCTGATTTTAGAAAGGTTCTTTCTTTCTTTACTCGTAGCAGATTTTTCATATAGATAAACAGGAATATTTAACTCGACAGCTATTCTTTTTCCAAGAACTTTAGAAAGTTCTATGCATTCTTCCTTTGTGACATTTGATATAGGTACAAGTGGAATGACATCGGTAGCACCCATTCTCGGATGTTCTCCTGAATGTTGTCTCAGATCTATAGTCTCTTCAGCTTTTTTAGCCATTTTAAAAAGTGCCTCAAGCATTGGATCAATCTCTCCTACCAACGTTACCACTGAACGATTATGATCAGGGTCACTTGAATAGTCAAGAATCATAACCCCCTTAACCTCTCGCGCTTCATCAACTATTGCCTCAACAATTTCCTGTCTTTTTCCTTCACTAAAATTAGGAACAGATTCTATTAATTTCATCAAACCATACCTCCTTATTGCTACTGTTTTTCGTATAAATTATATCAGACTACCTATATGTCTTAGCCACAATAGTTGCTGTAGCTAATTCTTCTGTTAATTTGATATAATTTTCATTACAGGAGTGAGTAACATGAGTTTTTCATTAATTGGTGCAGGAAAAACCGGTAGTTTATTTGCATCCTTCCTGGTTTCTAAAGGATATAAAATAGATTACATTGTTGACAAAGATCCAAAAAAAGCCAGGGAATTAGCTAATTACATAAATGCTGGTAAGGTTTCTGATGACAATATTCTTCCTTTACTCAGGGAAACAATTATGATAGCTGTTAAGGATGATGAAATACGAAACGTGTTTGAATCCTTGTGGAATGTCAATAAGAAAATTGACAATTTGATTCATTTCAGCGGTGTATTAACAAGCGAAATTTTCAAAGAAGCAGCTGAAGAAAAAAAAGGAGTAATAAGCCTACATCCCAACCTTTCAATTAAAAAAAGATTTATAGAACCAAAAGTCCTTAATAATACAATATTTGGCATTGAAGGTAATGAAAAAGGCATATCATTCATAAAAGCTTTTCTCGAAAAAAATGGGCTGGAATATTGTTTAATAGACAAAAGTGAAAAAAATTATTATCATGTTGCAGCTGTTTTTGCTTCAAACTTCACACAGATTTTGGCCCTAATTTCACAGAGATTATATGAAAAAGCAGGAATTAATAAAAAGACTGCCAGCAAGATAGTTAGGGAGTTTCTTGAGGATTTAAAAATGAAAAATGAAAAAGAACCACTCGAAAATACATTTACAGGACCAGCAATTAGAAAAGATGAACAAACATTACGAATGGAACATGAAGCACTAAAATCAATTGATCCTGATCTTTCATCCCTTTACAAACTATTAAGCGAGCTAATTATGAAATATTCCTCTGGAGGTGATTAAAACGAATATAAATAAAATAATTTCGTCTAAAGGCAAAAGAAAACTTTCTATGATAACTGTCTACAGTTATTTTCAGGCAAAAATGGCAGAAGAAGCAGGTATAGATCTTTTACTTGTCGGCGATTCTTTAGGCAACGTGATGCTTGGTTACGAAAATACCCTGCCTGTGTCTATGGATGAAATGCGCCTTGCGCTTAAAGCAACGAGAAGAGGGGCAAAAAATTCATTCATTATCGCAGATATGCCCTTTCTTTCATATCAGACTTCTCTTTCAGATGCAGTTTATAATGCCGGTCAACTACTAAAAGATGGAGCCAATGCTGTAAAAATTGAAGGAGGGCAAGAAGTAAAAACAATTATCAAAAAAATGGTAAATTACGGTATTCCAGTTATGGGGCATATAGGATTAACACCTCAACAAATTAACAAAATAGGTACCTACAAAGTTCAGGGAAAAACAGAAGAAAGTAAAAGCAAACTGCTCAGAGAGGCAGAGATTCTTGAGAAATCAGGTGCCTTTTCACTGGTACTGGAACTTGTTGTCGAAGAAATAGCAAAGGAAATTACAGAGAAGGTGAATAGTCCTACAATAGGCATAGGCGCCGGACGTCATTGTGACGGTCAGGTTTTGGTCTGGCATGACTTACTGGGTATAAATACAGAGTTCACACCAAAATTTGTGAAAAGGTACGCTAATCTTCGAGAAACAATAGTTAAATCCCTTAAAGAGTACATTTTCGATGTTAATGAAGGCAGATTTCCGGCTGATGAAAATGTTTTTAAGGGGGAAGAAAAATGAGCTTCGACTTGATGGTATTGATGAAAATCCTCATATCACTGGGTATATTTATTGGAGCAGTAATCATTTCGAAGATTGTTTTTAAAATAGTTGACAAGTCCTACAAACAAAAAGGAAAAGAACTATCATCACCTAACACATTAAAACTGGTTTTGAATATAGTTTTCATCGCTTTAGCCATAATGATAATCCTTTCAGTACTTTTCAACAATCTCCTTCCGACACTTACCGGTCTCGGCATAGGAGGTATCGTTCTCGGTTTTGCACTACAAAAACCTCTGGAAAATGCGATATCCGGTATATTTCTTCTCATTGGCCGCAATCTAAAGGAAGGTGACGTTGTAAAAATTGGAGACACAATAGGCGTTGTTGAAATAGTCAATATTAACCATACATATGTTAATACCTTCGATGGGAAAAGGATACTTATTCCAAATACAATGATCTGGTCCAATCCCATAACCCATTATTGGCCTACTAATATTCGCAGAATGGAAATATCCGTTGGAATACCATATGGAATTGAGGTGTCAACAGCTTTATCAATACTTCAAAGCGTCATTGAAGAAGAACCGTTGATTGTCAAAGAAAACGCAAATAATATAGTTGCTTTTAATGGTTTCGGCTCATCGAGCATTGACTTCACACTTTATTTTTGGTTTAATCGGTCAAACTATTGGGAAGTGCAAAATGCAGTCTCTTCAAGAATTTATGACCAATTAAAGAAAAACGGTATAAGCATACCTTTCCCACAACTCGATTTACATGTGATAGATCAGCCAGAAATGAAAAGGGAGACATAAATGCACATTGGGGATAGAATAGAGTCCTTTACTGAAATTAATTCTACCAATATTTATGCCCTAAATAACTCAGACAAATTACCCTCAGGTACAGTAATCTGGGCTTTGAAGCAAAGTAATGGATATGGTCGTTTCAAGCGTGATTGGATTTCTCCTCAGGGTGGTTTATGGTTTAGTTTGGTTTTCAAACCAAAAAAAATTAAGGATTTCTCATTTTATTTAAGACTCTCATCTGTTGCAATTATTGAAACCGTTAATCAGTTTAAAGTAAAATTAAACATCAAATGGCCTAACGACATAGTTCATCATAGTAAGAAAGTTGGCGGAATACTTACCGAAAGTTTTTCCAGAAATAGAAAGGTTAGTGTGCTTGTGGTTGGGATAGGACTTAATGTTAACAACAGTATACCTGTAGAACTGAATGAAAAAGCAAAATCTCTAAAAAACATTGTTGATAAAGAAATTTCCCTCTCATACCTTTTGGATAAAATACTCAAGAAAATGGATCAGCTTTACTCCCGCTACTCTAAACCGGATTATCACAGATATTTAACAAGAAAATGGAAAAAATATCTTATAAACAGAATAGACGATGAAATAAATATTAAACTGCCGGATGGCAAAACGCTATCCGGCAGAATAATGGAAATTAATCCTTCTTTTTTGAAAATATTAACCAATTCAAATGAAACCAAAAAAATATATGCTGGAGAGTTCAGTAGTTAGTTTCACTTAAAAATTGAACGCCATAATCATTTGTGACCTTTATCTTAAGTTGTCTATTAGAAAAGTTAACCGTGATAACATCATTAGGACTAATATCAATACCTGCTTTTGTACGTTTACCATTTCTTAGTACATAACCATTTTCTATTGCCCTTTTGGCTATAACTCTTCTTTTAATTATTCTATTATCTTTTAGAAATTTATCCAGCCTCATATTTCACCCGATAAAGCATAGTTGACAAATAATGGTAGAAGATAGTATACTATATATACGAGATGATTCCTTCCCCGCTATTTTTGCCCCCGGCGGGGATTTTTTCTACTTTAACAGAAATAAACCTTCTATTCTTTCGAACTCATTTGAATACCATAAGGAAAATAACAATCCGCTTTCTACACCATCTCCAGTTATCGAACTAATTATATGCCCTGCATTAACAAATAATAATAAGAAACGTTTTTCAGGGACTTTTTGTACCAGCTCGTCATAAAATGCGTATTCACTCAAAGGTTTTCCTTTTGATAGCTGTTCCAGCGTTTTATTTCTTGCCATTGTTGACGCATATAACCATCCATCATATACCCAGATATGCATATCATCAACTACAATACCATCTGCTGAATATTCATATTCTTCGCCACTTGCTTTAAATGCTTCCTCAACATCATTAATATTTCCACTGAAACCAATTCTACTAACAACATCAAATCCTGTAGCATTATCTGAAGCTTGATTCATCATATCTCCATTAGAACCACCCTGTGAATTCATAAGACCAGATAACAAACTCTCTACGGATAAATCCATATCGATTACCATTTTTCCAGTAAGCTTTTCTCCAATTGATTTCATTACATCAGTGTCAATCCCGGTTGAAAGCAAAGATTCTTCAGAAGTATCATTTTGATTCCCTTCTCCCTGAATAACTGATTCTAGTCTGGAGATATCTTCAACATTGGCTATAACACTGGCAAAAGAAAGATGTTTTTCCTCTTCAAATATTGTTGTGCTCTCAGAACCTATAATGTCTCTCGTGTTTTCTATCGCTTCTTCGTTTAAAGGAGTCATATATGTTTTGCCTTTTAGCATTTTATTTTCATACCACATCGAGCCCTGTACAAGAAAATCTTCTCCAAGCATATACAGGTAAGCAAACCCCTCGGGTAGATCGCTCTTCAAATGTGATTCAGAAAAACCTTTTTTTGCAGAGGAATAAGCACTTACATCACCGATAAAAATAAAGTCATTCTGTACTTTTATATCTGGAAGGTTGAATTGAATAGCCTGGGTAAAGACTTTTTCAAAAGATGTTTTTACATCACTGGCATTTTTAACAGGACCAATAATTATTATCATTCTCTCATTACCCTGCTCATCATTCCAGGTAGCTGCCATTAATCCGCCATCAAAAATTGCGTAGACCTCGTCAGGATTAATATCATTGCTATATGCATTCATCTCTATTAGCTGAGCAACAGTCTGTTCCAGTGCCATCTGATTTAAGAAAAAATCTGCAAGCACAGTTTCTTTAAGGTTTCCATAATTATCCTTTATATCTTCTACCAAGAATAAGGAAAATACTTCTGAAGGAGCTTTCTCAAGCAAGGCTGTATTTGAAAAAGCAAGACATGTTAAAGACAAAAGCAAAATTAAAAGTAACTTTTTCATTTTGTTCACCCCCGATTTATTAGTATTAATTCGACTTCTTTGATGTTGAAGTTGTTCGAACCAATTTTACCAAATAATAGAATTTTGCCCCAAGAATTTACTATCTATGCCTTAACTTAAATCATATACCACGATGGTACCAAAAAACTTGACTTTAGTACATTAAACGTATATAATTTTTGTGATTATAACTCCCCAAAGGGAGAGGGCATTTATGCCCTCTATTTTTTATTATGTGTGGTGAAGTTATATGGAGGAACATATAAAAAGGCTTAAAACAATTGCTAATGAAATTGCGAAAGAACTGGGTTACGAAATATACAAACTCAGTTATAAAAGAGTCCATGGAAAATATGAATTAAGAATATCGATTGATAAATTAAAGGGTAATGTTAGCATTGATGATTGTCAAAAATTTTCAAGAAGCATGGGATCGAGGCTAGATATTGAAGACATAATTCCGGATTCTTATAATTTAATTGTCGAATCCCCTGGAGCAGAAAGAGAGCTTCGTAATAGTGAAGATTTTGAAAGATTTATTGGTGAAAATGTTAAATTATTATTAAAAAATCCCGTTGAAAAAAGAATGGTCCTAATTGGGAAATTAAAAGCTCTAGAGGATGGAACTGTCGTAATCGATGAAAGTGATACAGGTAATGAGTTTGAAACAAAACTCAGTAATATTAGAAAAGCTAATTTAAGACTGGAATTATGAAGGGAGGAACAATATCATGAACTTAAATCTTTTAGAGGCACTGGAACAACTTGAACAGGAAAAAAACATACAGAAAGATGAAGTTATTGAAATACTTGAGAGAGCATTACAGAGTGCATATAAAAAGAACTTCGGTTCAGACAGCAATGTATTTGTAAAAATTGATAGATTAACCGGCGATATTGAAGTTTATGAACAGCTTGATGTAGTTGAAGAAGTTGAGGATCCTGAAAAAGAAATATCACTTGAAGACGCGCTCAAATATGATAAAAAACCAAGAATTGGTGAAACAATTCAAAGAAAACTTAACATAAAAAAATTCAAGAGAATTGCTGCACAAACAGCAAGACAGGTTTTAATTCAAAAAATTAGAGAATTGGAGAAGTCTAATCTCTTTCAGAAATATTCTGATCTAAAGGGCACAGTTACCACTGCAGAGGTATTAAGGATAACTGACAACTGGATTGATCTGCGAATTGGAAAGCTTGAGACAAAATTACCTACCAGGGAATTAATACCTGGAGAGACTATGAGAACGAATTCTCTTATAAAGGTTTATGTTATTGATGTTTTAAAGAGTAGTAAAGGCCCAAAAATTATGGTAACAAGAAGACGACCTGAATTTGTTGAAGAAATTATGAAACTTCAGGTTCCAGAAATTGAAAGTGAAGACGTTGAAATAAAGGCTATAGCAAGAGAAGAAGGTATAAGGACCAAAATAGCTGTCGCTTCTCCAAATTCGAAGATTGATCCTATTGGTGCGTGCATAGGCGAAAGTGGTTCCAGAATAGGTGAAGCACTAAGAGAGATCAAACCAGAAAAAATTGATATATTAAGATGGAGTGAAGATGAAGAAGAATTTATTGCCAATTCAATAGCACCGGCAAAAGCCGTTAATGTAAAAATTACCAATGCTGAAGAAAAAGAAGCCACCGTTTTTGTTTCACCTACTCAGCTTTCACTTGCTATCGGAAAAGGCGGACAGAATGCAAGGCTTGCTGCCAAACTTACAGGATGGAAAATAGACATTAAACCTGTCATGTAAAAAAGATTTTGTAACATCTTTCATAACTCTCGTAACCCTTATTGTGTAAAATGTATACTGTACTAAAAATGACAGGGAGGTTTTATAGTGAAGCAGGACATTCTAAGAAATGAGTTGCGCAGTCGTAAGCGTAGAATGACTGCTCAAAGGGAATTAATCTTACGAGTATTTCTGGAAAGTGACGATGATCATTTAAGCGCTGAAGAAGTGTACCGGAAAATACTGGATAAACGTTTAAGAATAAGTAAGGCAACTGTATATCGTACTGTCGATTTACTGGCTGAAGTGGGTTTGCTTAGAAAAATTGCATTTAGAGACGGAGTTGTAAGATACGAAGTTGTTGACAAAGGTAAGCATCAGCATCACCATCTAATATGCAATAACTGTGGTAAGGTAGTCGAATTTCCTTTCGATCTACTTGATGAACTGGAGAAACTTGCTGAAGAAAAAACTGGTTTTGAAATAGATGATCACCAGGTAAAATTTTACGGTCTTTGTCCAGAATGTCGAAAGAAAAAGGCAAAGAAACAAAATAATGAAAGTGAAACAGATAAAGCAAGTGGATAACGCCAGCTTTCATTTATTTCAAAAGCGGGAATAATTTCTGATAACCCTACAACGGTTTTTTCGAAAACATTTGAAATTGCATCTACACCTCTGGCCATTATTTGTGCCAGAGGTTTTATTTTAAAAACATCGAATATAAAAATCATCAATGTACCAAGATAAACAGGAAACACAAATAATGGAACAGCGATAATAGTTAAGGGGATAGTTAACATTGAAAAAGTTCCGAACGTTGCAATGGATATTGGTAAAACAGCTAATTGAGCTCCAACTCCCACCAAAACAGCTTTTTTTAGAAAAGATATCTCTGAATAATCAAAAGCACTCACTATAAGTAAGATTCCTGATGTGGCAAGAAAACTTAGTTGAAAGCCTACAGAAACAATAATCATGGGTGAACTTATAAGCATAACTGTACCCGCAAGACCAAGTATATTAAGCGATGATTGTTTATAATCAATAATTGAAAATATTGTATACAAAAGTATCACAAAAAAAGCTCTCATTGCAGAAATAGCTGGTCCCGTTGATAATACATAAAATCCCAGAAACAAAATTGTCATTATCATATTTAATTTTCTATTAACCAATGTAAGACTAAAAACCCATCTTAACAACAGATAAAGCAAAGAAATGTGAAGACCAGAAACAGCAAAAATATGCGAAACTCCTGCATTTCGAATTTTTTCTTCCAAATTTCTTTCCATATCCATGATCCCACCAAAGAAAACAGAAAAGGGCAGATTGTTTTTGATTCCGCTGCTTCTCATTGCATCAACTATCTTCTCTCTAAATATAATGGAAATAGAACGTATCTTGTCAGAGGGTATTACTCCATAATCTTTTACTTCTATGCGATAAAAGGGATACCTTTCTATTTTCTTAATTTCACCCGCTGCCCATATTCTTTCACCGATTTCAGGTTCTGTTCTTACTCTTTCTAGAGTCAGTTCAATTTCATTTCTGTACGGCGTCCAGGAGTAATCTTCATAATCTAAAAGATAACCATTAGAAACTCTATAATAGCGAAAAGATCCAGAATTAACGACTCCTACATATTCAGTATTTTTTGTTTCAAAAACCGGTATTAATAATGCAATAACAAGTCCCGCAACATAGAAAAACAACATGATTTTCCAGAAAACTCTAAAAAATAGAATCAACAAAAAACCAAAAAGGAGCGGCATAATTATTTCAAAACCGCTCCAGATATTTATAAATAGAACTGTCAATAATCCAAATGAAAGTGCAACAAATCCAATGAATAAAGGCGAGGAAATATCTGAACTATCGAACCATTTCAATCTCAGTTCTCCTATGCACCAAATTTATCCAATCGTAAACTATTTGCCAACATCAAAGGAAGAATATCCAGCGCTTCCATAACTCCCAGCATACCTCTAGAACATTCATATTCATCATATGCATCATTTGCACCTTTCCTGACATACCTTGATGAAATCATGAAAGGTACAGTATGCCAGCTATGGGACTTGATGGGAACAGGTGTAGAATGGTCTCCTACGACTACTATTACATCCGGTTTTAATTCAAGCAAGGATGGTAGATATTGATCAAATTCCTCAATAACTTTAACTTTTTTATTAAAATCGCCATCTTCACCATAAGAGTCTGTCTTTTTCACGTGAAAGAAAAAGAAGTCAAAATCATTCCAGTGTTCTTTTAATGTTTTTACCTCATCAGCTACGGTTGTACCTGTCTTCAGTACATCCATGCCAACAAGTTTTGCAAGGCCACGGTACATTGGATAGGTTGCAATTGCTCCAGCTGACAGCTTATAGACATCCGAAAAACCAGGCATATCCGGATGCTTGGAAAAACCTCTCAATAAGGCAAAATTCATTTTTTTCTCATCAGCAAGAACCTCTTTTACCTTTTTCATAAATTTATTAACTATTTCAGCTGTTTTTTTTGCACGTTCATCCATTGGTTCGGCAAAAAGAATAGGTTTGCCTTCTTTCTGAGGATCAGCATCTGATAATCTTTCATCAAGATTCTTACCGGTAAACTTAACTACAAAACGATGCTCTTTACCGGGATATAGAGAGATTTTCACTCCATCAATTTCTTTTATCTCTTTAGATAGTTTATCTACTATTTTGGAGCTTACCTCAGTTGATGGTCTTCCGGCTCTTCTATCAACGATTGTTTCACCTTCAACAGTTGCAAAATTAGCCCGCGCCACAAGGTCATTCCCCTCGACTTCAACATCTATTCCAAGCGCCTCAAGAATTCCTCTGCCAATACGGTACTTTAAAGGATCATAACCAAAAAGACCGAGATGACCGGGGCCACTTCCCGGGGTAATACCCCTAATTACAGGTATAGTAAGTCCAAGTTCTGATTCAGTCGCTAGTTTATCAAGATTTGGTTTGTTTGCTGCCTGGAGTGGTGTTTTCCCTTCATAAGGAATATCACCTATCCCATCCATTACCACCATGAGTAATTTTGTTTCATTGCTAAATGAAAGTTCTTTAATAAGCTCCTGTCTATCCATATACTCATTCCTCCTTTTTTGTTCATACTGTTGAAATTTTACCACGCAAATCATTACCAACACATGCTAAAATGAATATGATTAATATGGAGGGCTGAACGTGCACTTTTATAATAATGTGGTTCTGATGGGTTATTATGGTTATTCTAATTTTGGAGACGATCTTCTATTTTTGACAACATTACACATCATCTCAAAAAATTCTAATATACAGAATGTATTTGTTCCTGCTCCCAAACGTCTAAAACACTTAAGAGATCTCTTCCCGAATAATCTAAATGTTGAAATTATTGATCGATACAATCCTTTTTCTGTTGTCAGAGCCATAAATAAATCCCGGGTCACGATCTTTGGCGGAGGTAATTTATTTCAGGATGAAACAAGCAATCGTAGTTTCATGTACTATTATTTCACAGCAAAACGTACGCTTTCCGTTAACCATCCTTTACTTTTGCTATCACAGGGATTCGGCCCCATTAAAAATCCAAAAAATCTACAACGATTGAACTCAATCGTTAATTCTCATTTAACAACCGGATTATTGAGAGACAAAAGTTCCTTTCGTTATGCATCAATAAATTCTAAAAATTTCAAGTTAGGAGTAGATTACGGTCCACTTTTTTTACTACACAATGCAGAATTTTCTAATCAGTCAAAAGATAAAAAAATGGCTACACTTGTACTTAAAAGTGCTATTCGAATAGACGAAATAATAAAACAACTGAAAGATAATGGAATAGAAAGGATCTTTATAACAGGATTTCAAAACCACAGAGAAAAGTCAATAATTTCATCATCTTCGTTAGTTGCAAAAAGATATGATCTTGAGATTTTAGAAAATTCAGACAAATGGATGGATATTTTAAAAAACATCTCCAAATCACAGATTGTAATTACTGAAAGACTTCATGGAGGACTTTTGTCATTATTTTATGGTGTGCCTTTTATCTGGCTCAAGGGTGAAAAACTGGATGAAGTACTATCCTCGACGATAGATGACTACAACCTATCATATTCTTCCGAGCTTGGTGATATGGGAAAACTTATAAACAAAGCATTGGATATCGGAAGTTTACATATAGCCTCAAAAAAATATAGATCGCTTTTAAAGGAAACAGAACAAAAATCAATAGCAATTTTGAAGGATATAATCAATGATTAATAAACAAGACAGGCTTATTCTCAAAAAAAATATTAAAAAGAGAATTGCCGGTGGTCACCCATGGATATATTCAAATGAAATCTACTACGAACCTGATTTACCTTATGGTTCAATTGTGGATGTATTTAATCATTCAAATTATTTTATTGGCAAGGGATTTTACTGTAAAAATTCAAAAATTCGTGTTCGATTGATTACCAGAAAATATGAAAAGATAGATGCAGATTTTTTCAAAAAAAGAATTAAAAAGGCCTTGTCAATAAGAAAAAAATATTTACCGGTTGAAAAACATAGGGTTATGAGAATTGTGTACGCTGATGCTGATTACTTGCCTGGATTAATTGTTGATTGTTACGGAGATTATCTTGTTGTGCAGTTCAATAATAAAGGGATAAAAAAATTTAGAAATTTACTCATTGAAATTCTGGACAACTTGTTCAATCCAAAAGGCATTTTCCAGAATTCGATTTATAACAAAGATGAAGAGAACGTTCCGGAAAGTGGCTGGATTTCTGGAAAAGGAGACGAATTGATCCCCTTTAAAATTGATGGAGTGATTTATTTCGCAGATACGCTGGGACAGGGTACCGGATTCTATCTTGATCAGAGGGATCACGCTGAATACCTTACCAGATACGCAAGTGAAAAGAATATTCTTGATCTTTTCTCATATACAGGTAATTTCGCCTTAAGAATGCTAAAAAGTGGAGCATCACACGCTACTCTTGTAGATAACTCAGAAAGAGCGCTAGAAGTAGCAAAAGAAACGTGCAAATACAACAACGTTAAAGATAAAATTACCATAATTAATGAAAATGTTTTTGAATACATTAACAATGAAAACATCAGAGCGAACTTAATCGTACTTGATCCTCCATCACTAGGAAAATCAATAAGAAATAAGAGTATAAAACTGAATAGTTATAAAGAACTAAATATTCGGGCTATAAATACACTTCCAAATGATGGTATACTGGGGACAACGTGTAGATCTTATAATGTTAAGTGGTCATCATGGAACGAAAATATAAACAAAGCGTTCATTGACACAAATAGAATTGGTCGATTATTATATATGTATGGACAGTCGATAGACTTTTCACCGTTAAGCTGTATATACGAAACTTCTTACTTGAAGTTTAATGTATATATGATAGAAAGAATATAGACAAACAATTTGTATCGATTAAATTGATGTATAATAGTTTAACAGAAGTTCTATCCTCGATTTGTTTTTGTGGAGGTTGATATGAATGGCCAAGATATATGTGGTTACTTCAGGCAAAGGTGGTGTTGGTAAAACCACCATAACGGCCAATATCGGTTGTGCTCTTGCGTCATTTGGTGAAAAAGTATGTTTGATTGATGCTGATGTTGGTTTAAAGAATCTCGATATTGCCCTCGGTCTTGAAAACCGTGTTGTTCACACCATACTGGATGTAGTAAACGGAAAAGTATCACCAAAAGAGGCTCTGGTAAGGCACAAACAATTTAAAGAACTTCACTTACTGGCAGCTTCTCAGATAGCTACAAAAGAAATGCTTTCCCCTGAAGATATGAAAAGAATAACCTCAGAACTATATAACGATTTTGATTACATAATAGTTGATTCACCTGCTGGAATTGAAAGAGGTTTTAGAAATGCTATAGCCCCAGCGGAAAGAGCTCTGGTAATTACCACACCTGAACTCCCCGCAATAACAGATGCTGACAGGGTAATTGGACTTCTTGACAATGCCGGTATTCGAGAAGAAAATGTCAGACTAATTATCAACAGATTTAAAGCTCGAATGGTAAAACGAGGAGACATGTTGACAACAGAGGATATTAAGGAGAACTTAGCTGTAGATTTATTAGGAATTATTCCTGACAGTGAGGATATAATTGTATCTTCAAATAGAGGAATTCCTGTTATTTTAAACGGTAATAAAGGTCGAAAAAGCATAGGTCGTGTTTTTGAGCATATCGCTTCACGTCTGAGAGGAGAATTGCTTTCAATTGAGAAGGATCTTGAAAGCACACCTAACAAAGGCTTCCTTGAATTGATAAAACGCATTTTCGGGCGCAATTGAGAGGAGTTGATAGCATGTTCTTTGGACTATTCAGAAGAAAGAAAAAGAAAGAAGGAAGCAGAAAAGATGCAAAAGATCGTCTTCAGGCAATTGTTTCCGGACGCAGACATTCGGTACCTGTGCGTGAAGTGATTTCCCACGAAGTTGTTGGTACGCCTGACAAAGACATGCTCGGACAGATCAAGAGGTATGTTGCACAACGTTTTAAAGTAGAAGAAGAAAATGTTCGCGTACAGCTTGAAGAGCATAATGGTTATGTAGTAATAATTACAAATGTAGTTTTTCATTAAAGGGATGGTTTTATGATTATACATAAAAACGTCAAAACAACAAAAAGAAATGAATTTGTTAATATAACGTCAATGATACAAAAAGCGTTATCAGAAATCGATAAGGAAGATGGTTGTGTGACTGTTTATGTACCACATACCACTGCCGGAGTAACAATCAATGAAAGTGCTGATCCAGACGTTGTTAAAGATATACTCAACCATCTTGAAGAAATGGTTCCTCCTAATAAAGGTTACGCTCATCTTGAAGGAAATGCGGATGCTCACATAAAATCAAGCCTGATAGGTTGTTCAATTTCTATCCCCTACGAAAATGGAAAGCTTCATTTAGGAACCTGGCAGGGAATATTTTTCTGCGAATTCGATGGGCCAAGAAACAGAAAGTTAATTATTCACATTTAGTGAATATAATTTTTATTGCAATCATAATATGACTTATCTAAAGTATCAATGAAAAGAACCCGACTTTTGTCGGGTTCTTTGAAATATTGTAACTAGTAAATCAGATTGTTATCATCTTTATTCTTTTTCTGCTGGTCACCTTTAATCTGATTTACAAAATTAGCTGGGGCTACATCGATAACCTTGTCGTTTTCCATAGCATCTTTCACTTTATTACGATACTCTTCCATTCGTTTTCTTATTTCTTCTACATCACCTTTCAGCCACTTTATCAATCCATCTGTCACATTATCAATCGCCTCATCGATAGAAGCTTCTTCGTTTATTAAACCAGCTTTTTTTGAAATCTCAAATTCCTCTTTAACTGCGCTTCTAATAACTTCTTCATCAATATCCTCGTCGTCATTCTGTTCTTTATATAATCTGAAAAGAACATTAGATTTAACTCTCAGATCGTCAACAGTGGCTTCCAAAGATTCAACCTTGGAAAGCAAAGAGGTAAGAATATCTTCCAATGATACCTGCATTTTTTCACATCCTTTCTTTTATTCTAATAATATATTTTTTCAACATTCTGCTTGTCACAAGCAAACTTAGCGTACTTGTAATAACAGGAATACCAATTCCCAATATGCATGATAACACAATATTTTCCTTAAATATTAACAAATCAGTATTTTCTAATGAATTTATGAATAACGTTAGCACAACTATGTTCCCAAAACCTATAATAAAAGAAATTATTTCAAGTAAAAGCGTTGAGGAAAAACCCAGACGTTTCTTGTTAACTCCAGATTTATAGGCATTTGAAGAAAAATAGAACACAGTTCCCAATTTTGCAGAAATCAAAAATGTAAAAAAAGCTCCGGGAACAATAAAAAAGTGAGCTAAACTCACATCTGAAATAAATATAGCAACTGTAAGTAATCCAGAAAAAAGTAACGTATATACTCCTGCTATTAGCAAACACTTGTTATTAAGCATTCTACGAAAGCTTACAGGCAAATAAGCAGGGAAAGGCCATGCCAGAAATTCTGCAGAAAGCATTATAACTACCATTTGAGAAGTGTACAATGTTGAGATAAGCAACATCACTATTATTGTTGATAAAAATTGACGGGTAATTACCAATATTATTGCTGAAAATAGAACAGGATAAAGGAGAAAAAAAACAGCATTTTCTCCTCTAAAAAGAAGAAGAAATTCTTTTTTTACAGCAGTCATAGCTTTCTTCTCAGGTATTTTCTCTTCTTTGCCCCTGGATGAAGGTTCAAAAATAAAGGTACTTGCAACACGAATGGACATTCTTATTAACCATATATCAAATATCACAAGTAACAACCACTCAATTAAGCCCCCTTTTGCAGCTAACATCACCCAGGTAGATGGTAGCAATTTTAACTGGCTAACAGTTAAAAAGGCATTTTCACTACCAATATTAACTGAACCAAGAAGTGAAATCATTAGTAAGAAAACTCCAGCATTTAATAAGGTTAAAAAACCGCTTAGTTTCTTTGCAGTTGTTCTCGAAACAAAGCTGCCGATTAATCTGCTGATTGGAACTGAAAGCCCCATTGCAAAAACAAAACCAAGAATAGCTGCCATTGAAGATAGCAGAACATTTATGCCTCCCTTTGATAGACCATAAACAAAGGCAACAGAAAAGTATAAAGCAAAACTGACGAAAGTTCCCAAAAAGGCTTCGAAGAATTTATAAAAGAAAATTGATGATCTGGAAATAGGAAATTTTAGCAGAAAACCAATCTCATCTTCATCATACAGGTTATAAATAAAATAAGGAATTTGATTCAGTATTGCAAGTATCAAAAGGATTAAAGAAAAAAAGGAAAAGTAAGCATCTGCAAGCGTTAAAAATGATTCATCTCCAAACACCTTTATCCGATCAAGCTCTTTAAAGAAATCTATGGTAGGTAAAAATGCCAGACAAAATATCGCAAGAATGATTACCAAATATAGAATAGGTAGTTTCCTGAAATTCTTATTTCTATTTATTGAGGTATTTTTCAGCCTATATTTTACAAGAAGAACAAAATCTCCCATTATTTACCACCAGATATTCAGATTCTCTTTTTCTTTCAATCAAGTTGATCGATAATATCGCCGAATTCATCTCCACCGGTAAGTTCTAAGAACAAATCTTCAAGGCTCTTATTACCTTTATTCGATATTTGACGTAATTGTTCCATTGTTCCTTCAGCTATTAGTTCGCCTTCATTTATTATCCCTATACGATCGCACATTTTTTCAGCTACTTCGAGCACATGGGTAGTCATAAAAATTGTTGTTTTATTATTGGCCATTTTCCTCAGGAGCAGTTTCAGTAGCTTTGCACTTCTAGCATCAAGACCAACTGTTGGTTCGTCAAGAAAAATTACTTCTGGTTGTCTCATCAATACAGTTGCCACCATTAACTTTTGTTTCATACCGTGAGAATAATCACCTATAAATTTATTGAGATAATCAATACCAAGAATATTGCATATATCGTTTAATCTCTTTTCTACCTCATCAATGTCAACCTTATATATTTCCATGATGAACCTGGCAAACTCATAACCCTTTAAATTGTCATACATTCTGGGTTCGTCAGGTACTACCCCGATTCTTCTTTTTATATTCATTTCATTGCTGTACATATCCATATTCAATATCTCAATTGAACCTCTATCTGGTTTCAGAATACCAGTAAGCATTTTAATCGTCGTTGTTTTTCCAGCTCCATTAGGTCCTAAAAAACCATATATCTCACCAGGAAAAACATCGAGGTCCATCTCCTTAACAGCAACTAAATCACCAAAGCTTTTTGTGAGCTTTCTTGTTTTGATCATAAATCAGGTCCTCCCATAATTAATCGTACACGTCAGGTGCTTTATCAAAAAAGGTGGCTATTCGAGGATTAAAAGTAAGTTTAACAACACCTATAGGGCCATTACGTTGTTTTCCAATGATCATTTCTGTTTCATGAGGCTTATCAAGAGCTTCAGATTTATCTTTATAGTATTCCTCTCTGTAAAGGAAACTCACCATGTCAGCATCCTGTTCTATTGCACCTGATTCCCTTAAATCGCTCAATCTGGGACGCTTGTTTTCTCTTTGCTCAACAGCTCTTGAAAGCTGTGATAAAGCGACAACTACAACATTCAACTCCCTTGCAAGCAGTTTGAGGGACCGGGATATTTCAGATATTTCCTGCTGTCTATTCTCTGCTGAACCTCTAAGATGCATCAACTGCAAATAATCAACAAATAATGCGTCAATATTAAATTCGGATTTAATTCTTCTGGCTTTTGCTCTCAATGATCTTGGATCAAGGGAAGGTTCATCATCAACAATTATTTTTGATCGGTATAGGGCGTCAGCAGCCCTTGTCAATAAATCCCATTCATCGGTATTGAGATAACCCGTTCTCACATTATGAAGATCCACTCTTGCTTCAGAACACAAAAGACGCTGAGCAAGTTGTTCTTTTGTCATCTCCAGACAAAAGTATGCAACGGGGACATCATTCTTTAGTGCCATATTTTTGGCCACGTTTAAAGCAAAGGCTGTCTTTCCCATTGACGGTCTGGCTGCAACTATTATAAGGTCTGATTTATGAAACCCTGTTGTTATCTTGTCCAGCTGTCTAAAACCGGTAGGAATGCCGGTAACGAGTCCACCTGATTCAATTGTTTCAGGTCTGTCTTTTAGTTTCTCCAGGTCTTCAAAAACAGAATTCATGACATGACCCAATTCTCTATAGGATCTTGAAGACTGGCTTTCAGTAATCCGAAAGATTACCTTTTCAGCGTTATCAAGCGTTAATTCCGTATCTTCAGATTCATAAGCTTCTTTGGCGATCTTTCCACCTGCATTTATAAGTGCCCGCAAAAGCGCCTTTTCTTTCACAAGCCTGGCATAATACAGAACATTAGCGGAAGTGGGAACAATATCAGCCAGCTGGACAACTCCAACTTCCCCTCCAACATTTTTTAAAGCATCTGTTGAGCGCAATCGTTCAGTTATTGAAACAATATCTACTGGAAATCCATTATCGAAAAGATATTCAATAGAAGCAAAAATCAATTTATGCTTATGCAGGTAAAAATCATTGGAATTAACAATTTCTATTACTTCAGGCAATGCTTCTGTGTCTATAAGAACACTCCCTATTACTGCTTCTTCAGCTTCTACACTATGTGGGGGAGTTCTTGGTTCCATATTCATCATTCCTCTCTCAGGAATTTTTCAACTTTGTTTACAATCTCTTTTGGGTAAACATGTGTGACGATTTGACCCTTTGTTTTCCCACACCCTCCACTAATAGGTATCTCATTTGACAGGTAAGAGTACAGGTCAATCAGGTTGATTCTCTTCGAGAATATCAAATATTTGCTTTCCTCAATTTTACCGATTAATATATATTCCTCACTATCAATGTATTCTGGAATCTTTTCCACAATATTTTTTTCTGCTTCTACGTATTTACAGATATTATCATCTGCTTTTGCATCTTTTGCATATATTATGGCAAGTTCTTCCTGAAGATCATTTATCTGCTTTTTAAGAGTTCTGGTATTCTCCTCCATTTTTTTTATTCTCTCTGGTATCTCATTCAATCCGCAGGTAAGTTCGTTATTTAACCATCTTATCAAGCTATGACCCTTTTGAAAGTAATCCAGTGTTCTAAAACCTGCAACAAAAAATAATCTGGCAAGATTGCTTTTTTTCTTTTCAGTTTTGATTATTTTCAACATTCCCAGCTCACAGGTACTGTTTACATGAAATCCACTACATGCTATTTTGTCGATTCCATCAATGCTAACTATCCGAATGCTTTTTTCTCCATGCAATTTATCACTAACTGATTTTCTTAAATCCAGATCATTTACCTCTTCAAAAGAATATTCTTCAACATATACGTTTCGGCATTGCCTTACTTCATCAAAAAAGCGCTTTTCAACTAGTCTTTCGTGGTCTTTTTCAAACTGTGGTAGATTAATATCAATCGTTGAATACTCTTCACCCATCTTAAACCCTTTCGTTACTGCACTGAACTCTTTACTGATAATTGCTGATAAAAGGTGTTGGGCAGTATGTTGCTGAGCTATATCGTACCTTCTTTTAATATCTACATCTAGCTTAACTTCTTCACCAATATTAAACTGCTTCTCTGTTTCAAGAGAAACACAGATCTGATTATGACAGCGCTCAACGCTTTCAAAGTATTCTCCATCAATATAACCTCTGTCTCCAAGTTGCCCACCTTCTCCATCCGGAAAAAGTGTGGTATTATCGAAACATATTTTTGTAAAACGCTTACCTTCAAGAATATTTGCAATTTTTACATACATTTTCTCACCAATGACTTGATATTATAGACTTATATATGTAATAATTATACAGTAGATATTTTTTTCATGAAAGGTTTAGATGAATTTACGGGGTGATATAATTGCAGGAGAAACCAATCCTCGACGTTCGTAATCTCAGTACTTATTTCGACATGGCCGAGGGGACAGTCAAAGCAGTACAGGATGTATCTTTTAGTTTGAGTAAAAATGAAGTTTTAGGTATAGTCGGTGAAACAGGTTCAGGAAAAAGTGTAACTGTAAAGACAATAGCAGGTTTGATCGATAAACCAGGATATATTGCTAATGGGCAAATAATTTTTGATACAGATGAATTCTCCAAAGATGGTGAAAAGAACACAGTCGATCTAGCGAAAATCAAAAAGAGCAGATTTTCCAGGATCAGAGGGAAACACATTGGCATGATTTTTCAGGACCCAATGACTTCTCTTGACCCGATCTACACAATCGGAAGACAGATGACAGAAACAATAATACACCATGATAAGGTTACCGAAGAAGAAGCAGTACAGAGAGCCATAAAGTTGTTAGAGCAGGTTGGAATTCCAAATCCTGTAGAAAGAATTAACGATTATCCATTTCAGCTTTCTGGAGGACAGCGCCAGAGAGTAGTAATTGCCATCGCATTATCATGTAATCCTGAGATACTTATTGCAGATGAACCCTCAACTGCTCTTGATGTTACGGTTCAGGCTCAGATTCTGGAACTTATGAAGGACCTACAGGAAGAATATCAAAGTGGGATGATTTTCATCACACACGACCTTGCAGTAATCGCTGAAATTGCAACAAAGATATCTGTCATGTACGGTAGTTACCAGATGGAGGTCGCATCAGCTGAGGTCATTTTCGACAATCCAATGCATCCATATACATTTGCGTTATTGAACTGTATTCCAAGACTTGATGTAAAGCAAACAGATCTTGCACCTATACCCGGTCAACCTCCAGTGATGATGAATCCTCCACATCTTTGTCCCTTTTTGCCAAGATGTCAAAGTGCCTCTAAGAAATGTTACAAAGAATTACCTGAACTTGAAGAGATTGAGGATGATCACTTCATTCGCTGCTTTAATCCCGTTACAAAAAAGGTCTCGGTCGTTAAGGAGGATACTGAATGAAGTTATTGGATGTACGTAATCTAAAAAAATATTTCCCAATCAGGCAGGGATTTTTAATAGAGAGAACTGTTGGATTTATCAAAGCTGTTGATGATGTTTCATTTACTCTGGATAGAGGAAAAAACCACGGTATCGTTGGTGAATCAGGTTGTGGTAAAACTACCATAGGAAAGACAATTCTAAGATTGCACGAGCCAACCGAAGGTGAACTACTAATTGACGACGAAGACACTACATTCTACTTTTTCAAGAAAAAAGTTGCATTGGAACATCTGAATAAAAATTATTTTTCTTTGCCCGCATTTAACAATGGTGGAAAGGACCTTGAACCCCATCAACTTAGAATATATGAAGCATACACAAAAGCCAATAAAGATCCTAAAAAGACTTTGAATATGCTTTTTGAAAATCGGAAAAAGAAGACGAAACAGTTTCGTCAGAAGGCACAGATAGTATTCCAGGATCCCATGTCATCACTAAACCCAAGAATGACTGTAGGACAGATGCTCTCTGAGCCTCTTATATTTCATGGATTTGCAAAGGATATTGACGAAGCAGTTAAAATGGTAAAGGATTTACTTTCTAAGGTAGGTTTAAAATCTTATCACATAGATAGATATCCACATCAATTTAGTGGCGGACAAAGGCAAAGAATTGCTGTTGCGAGAGCTATAAGCGTTAATCCTGACCTTTTAGTACTTGATGAACCTACATCTGCCCTGGACGTTTCGGTACAAGCACAAATAGTAAAATTATTCAAAAAGCTTCAGGAAGAATTGAATGCCGGATATCTGTTCATTTCTCATGATCTTGCCCTTGTAAGATTTATATGTGACAGCCTTAGTGTAATGTATTTAGGCAGGGTAGTTGAACAGGGAGATACCCAAAAGATTTTTGATAATCCGCTTCACCCTTATACAAGGGCTTTACTAGCAGCAGCACCAATTGCTGATCCAAAGAAGAAAAGAAACAGAAAAGACCTTATTGGTGGACAGGTACCAAGTCCTATTAATAGACCAAAGGGATGTTTCTTCCATCCAAGATGTAAATATAAGATTAAAGGTCTTTGTGAAGAAAAATATCCACCAATGTTCAAGATAGAAGAGAATCATTTCGTTGCGTGCCATCTATATTCAGATACTTCTCTAAAAGGAGGGAAAAAAGCATGAAAAAGTTAGCTTTGTTATTGGTTGTTCTTTTTGCAGTGGGCTTTGCTTTTGCTCAGGAACCTGAGTATCTTGTGGCAGACCTCGACGGTAATCCCGGCGGCACATTATATTTAACCACTACTCAGGGTCCAAAAACTCTTAATGACTCCTGGGCTCAAGAAACAAGCTCTACAGACATTATAGACATCTTCCTGGACGCTTTGCTCGATGCGGACCTAGCAGGGAATCCTTCAGGTGGAGGACTTGCTAAAGACTGGTGGTATTCCGAAGATGAAAAAACGGTCTTTTTCCAGATCAGAGATGGTCTAAAATGGTCCGACGGAGAACCATTCACCATTGAAGACGTAGCATGGACCTTCAGAGAAATATACTTTGTTGAAGGTATGACAGCAAATGGACCTACAGGCTATGTTGACAGTAATGATGAGCTTCCAGAAATCGAAATTGTTGATGACACAACGATTTCTTTCACCTGGTCTACACCTTCTTACTGGGGCTTCAGAGCTGTTGCCTGGACAAGTATTCTTCCAAAACACGTGCTGAACGAAGCAGTGGAAAATGGAACATACCAGCAGGCCTGGACAGTTGACGAAATTGACAGCGTTGTTGGAATGGGTCCATTTATT
>JAWODV010000086.1:0-2920 GCA_046483075.1 Kosmotogaceae bacterium
CTGCTTAGTGTTCCACCAGAGTTAGCAGTAAATTCTATCTCTTCACCACTAATTGGGGTATCTGAACCATCATTCCTTAGTAGGGTAGCCGTAATAGTGGATGATTGACAAATAGCAAGAGCAGCATGGTTTGTTTCAATAGAAAAAGTTGGCTCAGTAAAAGTAATGTTTCCTGTATATGCTTCAATGCCACAATATTCTGCTGTCACATTAGTTCCACCACTTATAATAGTTTCTGAATATACAGTTGTTCTTGCTTTTCCCTCTCCATCAGTGATATTATAGTTTCTGCTGAGCACTTCACCAAACCCATCGCTAGTAAAATCAATTCGTTTTCCTGTCATAGGCATACTATTTTGACTATTCCACAAGGTAGCTGTAACAATTAATTCTTCACAAATCGCAAGCGAGGTTTGTTCTGTTGTAACTAGAAGATTAGGTGAATTAATATCTATAATAAGAGGATCTGAATTAACTTCCCCAGATGATGCTGTAACAGTAACTTGGGTACCAGAATCTTCAACTAAAGACAAAGTAACTACTGCGGTTCCGTCTTTCGTTGGAACAAGATAAGGAGAGAACTCACCTTCACCTTCAAGGGAAAATATTACCGCAACCCCATCCTCCACAGGATTTTCATTAATATCTATCACTGTTGCTTTAATCGGCACATTATCACAAGACATTACTAAATTTGGATCTGTTTCCAAAGTCAGTATAATTTCGTCAACAACGGGATCTGGTGTCACATATGCAGTATCCAAATCATAAAAAACTGTTTCCAGATCAACAGTTTTGGTATTACCATTCCTATCTGGCCAGCTAACTGTGACGGTTACATAGGCTTTTTCATCCTGTTCATAAGAATTGACTGAAATATCATAGGTTTTTTCGGATATTGTTTCAGAAGGATAACCGCCTGTAACATTGATAGCGCTCTTACTTTTTATATCCTCCATTATCTTTTGTGCGAGGTTTGTGGCAACGGTTCTCTCTTTAGCATCTGTCATCCCCATAAAACCAGTAGTAAAGGCTTGGAAAATTCCAAAAGCAGCCAAGGCCAAAATGGTGACTGCTACCATCAATTCAATTAAGGAAAATCCTTTTTGGTTATGGGATAATTTTTTATTTAATTTTTGTAACATTGGGAAAACCACCTTTTACAAGTATACCGTATAACGTATACCGTATTACGTTTAAATCCTAGTATAAACTGTGAGCAATATTTAATTTACCAATTATTAAATTGCAAGGTGCTAGATATTTTAATTTACCGGTTTACCGGTTGAACAATTAAAACAATTTTTTTGAAAATTTCCCTCTCCCCCACCTTAATCCTCCCCCTCAAGGGGGAGGAAAAAAGATCGATACAGGTTTTTCAAAATATTTTACAAAGTTCTTTTCCAGATACTATAGATAGATGACTCAATTCTTTACTTCCACAATCTCTTCTTCAATTGAAGGTGGAATTGGTTCATCATGTTTTTTTAAACTTTCTAAATATCCTTTTATAGCATCCCTATTGTGACTAGAATTACTCTCTCAATCATAGAAATAGTTTTTTGGCTCAGAGTTCCGATTTTTCGTTGTAACCGAATCTTATCTAAGACACGCAATTGATGGCATAAAGCTACAGAATCATTTGGAATCCTTCCTTCTCCCCTGGAAATTAATACACATGTAGGTAATGAAGCCCGTTTTAAATTTGTTGTTAAAGGAATAGTTAAAACAGTTGTGGTAAATTTATTAAGTTTATTAGCCTGAAAAACAATCACTGGCCGAATGCCTGCTTGCTCAGAACCACGAGTTGGGCTGAGATTAGCAAACCAAATTTCTCCACGGTTTACAACAATCATTGTTTGTCTTCCTTAATTAAACCATCCACATAATCATTTATACCTTCCTCGGCAAAATTACTATCCTCTTTTGCAAATTTATTATATAGTTCAGCTATCTGATTTTCGTCAGACAATAGAGATAACATAAAACGTGAACGGAACTTCAAGAATGCTACATATTGTTCCAACTCATATAATTGCTGTTCATCTAGTGATTTAATTTCCTTTAAAAGACGTTCCTTCACCGCCATATTTTACCAATCTCCTTTTCTCATTAATTATATAATTTTTTGGCAATTAATAACAATGTCTATTACCAGTAAATAAAGTAACAGCTAAAAAACTTAAGATGTATAAACTATTTTGATACTTTATTATACTCTTCTAATGATAATCTAGCTTGTCTTATAATAGCTCTCAATGCTCCTTTTGCGATTTCTTTATGATTTGGAATGGATAACCCGCTCAACTTATAACTTCCACGATCTCTTCTTCAATTGAAGGAGGAATTGGTTCATTATGTTTTTCTAAACTTATTAAATATCCTTTTATAGCATCTTGAATATTTTCTAACACTTCTTCTCTTGTTTTTCCTTGAGAAATACATCCGGGCAAAGAAGGACATTCGGCAACAAAGATGCCATCTTCATCTTGTTCAATTAATATTCTATATTTCATAATTAAAAACTCTAATTTTAATCATTTTATCTTATTTTTATGATATTACTTTAAAATAAAAAGTTTATAGTTTTTGGTTTTTAGTTTTCAGTTAAATACAAAGTCGTATTGCGTCCAAAATGCAAATAAAAATCAAAATAGAAAATATAAGGCCTTCAATTCATCGATATTAATACCAGCTTTTTTGATAACCGAACTTAGCATACCTTTTCCATCCCTTCCAGGTAACATTTGATTGCTTCTTTTGCATTTTTTAAGGCTTCTTTTTCATCCATCCCTTGGGTAAAGCAACCATCAAGAGCTGGGACAGAAACATTAAATCCACCCTCTTCAGCTGGTTCTAATATAACCATAAATTTCATAAAAATACTCCTTTAAAGTTATATGGTGTCATAATATTCTTT
>JAWODV010000095.1:0-23058 GCA_046483075.1 Kosmotogaceae bacterium
TTGTTTTCTTCTAAAAGACTGATGATTCTATTAACGATTTCCTCAGTGATGGTTCTTCTTTTAAACACAATGGGTTTTCTTTTAACCACTTCTTCTATCTTTCCTGATTTTGCTTTTTCTATCCTTCGCAGGTACTTTCTAACTGTGTTTCTCGAGATGCTGGTTACTCTAACCACTTCTTTGATTGATCCCTTTTCCTGATACAATCTTTGAATCTCTTTGACTTCATACACGTTTTTCACCCCCTGGTTACCTCCTTTGAGAAGAATATCTCTATTATCCTCCTCAATGAGGTCTATTTTGCCCCAGGGTATGGGGTCAATTTTCTATGAGCCAGGGGGGTCAGGTATATTAGACCATATACATTTGGGTAAACAATTTTTATAAACAGAAAATTGAGGGTCAATTACTTTATAATAAAAGAAATAAAAGGAATTGGAGTATTGAGATGCTAAAATACTTTTAAAAAGGATACTACTATTAGTGCCAATATTATTTAGATTATCAATTATTGCTTTTCTAATAATGTATTTGGCACCGGGAGATTTTCTTGATCGTTTCAGACTTACGGGGATGCCAGCAGAACAGATAGAAGCATTAGAACGCAGGTTTGGACTGGATCAACCTTTTGTTGTACAGTATGGTAGATGGTTGAAACAGATTGTTTCAGGTAGTCTGGGCGTATCATGGGGTTTTGGGCAGCCAGTTACAGAAATTATTTGGAGTAGAGTTGCTTTCACTTTAATGATGGGCTTAACCTCATTAATTTTTTCATGGGCAATAGCTATTCCAATGGGAATCTATGTTGCCAAACATCAGTATACTTTTAAAAGTCAGAGTTTCTCGTTTTTAACCTTTTTAGGTATGTCATTACCGGAGTTTTTTCTTGCATATGTGTGGTATTACATTACGTCTCTTACACTCTTACTTCCAAGCAGTGGTACAAAATCCCCAACCTACATTTACATGAATTTCACTGAAAAAGTGTTTGATAGAGCTTTACATTTAATACCACCAATTATTATTCTTGTTATTCCGAGGATAGGACCTATAATGCGTATAATGAGGGGACAGTTCCTGGAAGAACTTCAGAAAGAATATGTACAGTTTGCTAAAGCAAAGGGATTACCAGAAAAGATAGTTACAAGAAAGCATGTTTTGAAGAATGCTGTCAATCCTATTATTACTAATTTTGGATTTGCTTTTTCTGCGATTCTTAGTGGTTCAATTTTCGTTGAAGTTATATTCAAATTGCCCGGACTTGGAAATCTTGCTTATAATTCTTTTAGAATGCAGGACGTTTTTCTTTCAATGGGGACTGTTCTTCTAAGCGGAGTTATGATAATTATAGGGAATCTCATTGCTGATTTCATGCTCGCTTATAATGATCCGAGAATAAGATTTAGTTTATAGACCGAATAATTTTTAGCCTGGATATGCAATTTTATAATAATCAATGCCAAAAAGGGGGATAATAGTCTATGAGCAAAGGATGGGACTGGAAAAGAGTTAAAGAAGATATCTGGCACAGACCATCAGAAGATGTTTACTATTTGCTTCACAGGTGGAAGGAAAATGGTTATAAAAGATTTCTTGATCTTGGTTGCGGAATGGGTCGCCATTCAATTTTCTTTGCAGAAAATGGATTTCAGGTAACTGGATATGATCTATCTGAAAGTGGGTTGAAAATATTAAAAGAGTCAGCAAAAGAGAAAAACCTTAATATTGATATTGTGAAAGGTGATATTACCAGTTTGCCTTTTGAAAATGAGAGTTACGATGCAATTTTATCTTACCACTCTGTTTATCATGTTGATTCAGAGGGTATGAGTAAGGTAATAAAAGAAATACAAAGAGTACTGAAAAGGGGTGGAGAAATTTACCTTACGCTTTTATCAAAAAACACTTATTCATACTCCGCTCCTGACAGTGTGGTGGTTAATGAAAATGTCAGATTAAAAAAAGAACAGGATGGAAACATATTCCCTCATTACTATGTTGATTATGAAGATATAGAAGAATTATTCAAAGAATTTCATATTATTTCTATCAGGCAAATAGAGGATTTTTATAAAGATAAATCAGGCTGTAGATATTTTGTGCTTTTAAGTAAATAATCTGCATTATACAGGAAAAATACTTCAAATTTCTCTCTCAATGAGATTTGTTAATATAAAAGGGAGTTTTAGTAAAAAAGGAGAAAAAGAAATGCTTTACAGACTTTTAAGAAATAAGTACGAGAGTCTAAAGTCAATGACATCACGAAAAGCACTTAATAAAACTGCTGCCAAATTGTTTTCAAGACTTCCCCAGGACAATGACATTCTTATAGAAGAATGCGACAAAATTATTAAAACCGATGACTGGATAGCCTATCAAATTGTGACATTATAGATAAAACGCAGAAAGGCTTATAAAAAAGAATACATTGAAATTTTTGAAGATTGGCTTTTCAATCATACGGAAAATTGGGGAGCATGCGATATTCTATGTTATCGAGTTTTAAATCCCATGGTAGAAAGATTTCACTCTCTTTATAATGAAATAGTCTTCAAATGGGCAAAATCAGAAAAAACTTATGTAAAAAGAGCATCTGCAGTATGTTTACTTGAATCCACACAATCCTTCAAAGTTAACGTGTCCTTTGAAAAAGTAAAAAAGATTGTAGATTTATTGATTTCAGATGGAGAACCTCATATTCAGAAAGGTATTGGTTGGCTTCTAAAATACACATATCTTTCTTATCCAGAAAAGACGGTTAAATACTTAAAGAGAAATGTTAAAAGAATGAGCAGAACAACCTTCCGTTATGCGCTGGAAAAAATGAACAAAAAACTCAAGGCTGAAATGATGAAATTGTAGATTTCAGTAGATTAATCCCGGTGGTTTTTAAGCATTATCAATAAATGATCAAACCCATTTAAGCCTGTCAATAAAGATTTTCTCTCCACCGGTTTTTGTGGTAATGGTTTTATGTTTAAGATCATGATAGGCAGTGATTTTTCTCATTGTTCTAGTGCTGGACCTCATAACAATGGAATCTGTCATTGCTTGATGATGGCTGTATCTTATTCCTCTAAGAAATGAACCATCAGTAATGGCTGTCGCGGAGAAAATGACGTCATCTCCTGAAATGAGATCATCTGTATAATATGTACTGTTTAGCTTGAATCCTGCAGATTTTACTTTATTGATTTCTTCCTTATTTCTGGGCCAGCATTTAACCTGAATTTCTCCCTCCATACACAGAAGAGCCGCTGCTGCAAGAACTGCTTCAGGAGAGCCACCTATACCCATGTAAATATTTGTCCCGCTCTCTGATAAGGCTGTTGAAATCGCACCAGCAACATCACCATCTTCAATGAATCTAATCCTTGCTCCTGCAGATCTGATTTGTTCAATAAGAAAGTCATTTCTTTTTCGATTCAACAATGTTATAGTAAGTTCTGAAAGCTTTATGTCAAGTATTTTAGAAGCTATTAGTAGATTTTTCTTTACCGAACTGTTTATATCAAGTTTCCCGGCGAGTTCTTTTCCCACAGCAAGTTTCTCTACATAGTGTGTAGGCAGCGGAGCGACCTTACCATTTTCTGCAGCCGCAATAATAGATAAAGCATTGGGTTGACCATTTGCTACCACTCTTGTCCCATCTACAGGATCAACCGCTATTTGAATAGCAGGGTCATCATCTCCCCATTTACCTACTTTCTCTCCTGGATATAGCATGGGAGCCTTATCTTTCTCGCCTTCTCCTATTACTATCGTTCCCCTAACATCAATGAGATCAAGAATCCCTCTCATGGCATCAACAGCGCTCTGATCAACCATTTCCTTGTCTCCTCTGCCGAGGTAAAGACTGGACATCAAAGCAGCCGCTTCTGTAACCCTTACCATATCCAGTGTAATCTCAGGTACCAAACAATCCACCTCCCGGGACTTTTTATACAGCATGATTCTAACATTTATTAATTTTAATGACATAATTTTGAAATGTAAATTTTTAGACCCTTAATCTAAGAGTCCAAGATTGGAATACTCTTCTTTGTTAATGAAACCACCCTGAACGATCTTCAGGGTGGTTTCTTTAATTAATAGTTTATGGATTTTAAGCTTCTTCAGCTGTAAATTCCTTTGCAAACTTCTCAATGTTTTCTTCTTTTATCTTTGGTTCAGGCTTTCCTTCTGACATTTTTTTGATTATCTTTCTGATCATAAAATTCATTCTGTCAAAGTGAAATTCTCCTCCAAAATGACCTTTCACATCACAGTTTTTAAGAAATTCTTCATCAAAATTATTGGCAAGATATTCGTCAAGTTTTTCACTGACATCTGCAAAAGAAAGAAATATCCCCAGCTTTTTCTTCAGGAATTCTGGATGCTTCTTGATATACTTCTTAAGTTTAGAAGGAGCTTTTCCAGCGTGAATGTAACCTCCAAGAATAACTGCATCGTAATTATCTATGTTTTCTTTTTCGGCATTTTTTAGATCTATCAGTTTAACATTGTTCTTGAGCAATTTCGATAATTTTTTAGCACATTTTTCGGTTGTTCCTGTCTTGCTGGTATAAACCATAAGTGTCTTCATTAAACTTCACATCCTTTATAAATTAACTTTGAACACATGGTTATAATAGCTCTTAGTTAATTATACTATTACAAAAATTATTTTCATTGCTTTTTTAACACTTATTGCGCCAGCAAAACAATCGCAATAGCAGCTGCAATTCCAACAAGAGTCAAACCGGCAATCTGCATATACGAGATACCCTTTACTTCATTAATACGGTCTGAAGTATCTGCGTAATAACCTGGCATCACCGGTATTCCATCGTCTCCTTTTTCCTGAGAAAGTGCATACTCAACAACTGTCTGCCATACTTTAAGTTCCATGCCATTCCGACTGACAATGTATTCATCTGGATTGGTCAGATCAATTGGTTCTCCGCTGGCATGTTTGGGTACAACTTCAAGGCTGGGAAGGATATCTCCAATCATGGGCAAGAAAGAAAGGATATAACTATCTGTTACAACATGGTACAGTTGTTCATCACCTTTCTTTATTTTTATGTAGTCTTCGTCTACTTTAGAGGGCTGTACACCTTCACCGGTAAAGAGTTCTACTTTTTTTACCGCTCTTGTGGATGGTAATGGTTGGTCCATAATCGGTATGGTAAAAAGAATAGCATTCTTTGGATTGTAGTCATATCGTAAACCGGAAAACTGCAAGAAGTAAGTGTTACCCATGAGTTCTTTAAGCAAAACAGCTACTTCCATAAGTCGAGCCAGCTCGTCACCCGACAGGTAAACTGAAACAAGCGGATAACCTGCATAACCATCGTTACCGTAGCCCAATCCTATAACTTCAACGACTTCATAAAAGGGGATTAAACCCTTTGTGTCTGGCATAGTTCCCGGTGTTATTGTTCCTCTTATACTTCCGTTGGCCTGGATAGCAACATCGACTCTTTCACCCGTTACTTCCTGGGTTATAAGGCGCATTCCATCAGTTATAAAATCACCTAAAGGAGATTCCTGCAAAGATAAATCTCTAATTGGAAAATCTGACTTAATTATAGGTTCCATAACATCTACAACCTGGCCATCAGTCATCTCTTTTACCAGTTCATTCAGCTTATCCATGTATCCATCTACCATTAGTGCTATTTCAGGATCTGGCTGTACACTTCCATCAATGGGTATAAGGTAAGGTTCGTTCACATCGTTTGATGGCTTTAGTTCACCGTTTTCAGGATTGTAAGCTAACTCAAGGCGTCCAAGATATCTGGTTAGTGAACCAGCCTGAACAATTATTGTACCATTTTCAATTACCGGCTGATGTAAAGCAGTATGGCAATGTCCGCCAATAATAACATCTATCCCCTTAACATTTTTGGCAAGTTCTCTGTCTTCTTTAACACCAGCGTGAGTTAAAGCAATTATGACATCAACGTCTTCCTGTTCTAACTTTTCTACCAATTTTTTGGCTGTTTCGTGTCTGTCAAGAAACACAAATTCGCCAGTATCTGCAGCAACCGATTCAGCATCTTCACCCAGCAAACCGAATACTCCAACCCTTGTTCCATTACCCAGCTGGAAAATAGCAACGTCATTAAATACACCTTTTTCAATAAGTGGATGTCCTTCAGGTGGTTTGGTATTTGAAGCCACTACAACCGTTCTTTCATTGGCTTTAGGATACCCAGCTGCTGTCAAATAGTTAGTTAATACTTCGGTTCCGTAGTCATATTCGTGATTCCCGATAGTTATTGCATCATAGCCTATTGCCTGAAGAATAGAGAGTTCAGCTGCAAATCCAGCAGGAGCAAGCCATCCAAAGGCACTTCCACCAAGAAAATCCCCTGCATTAAACAACAAAACAGGTTCATTTTCTTCAACCTTTTCAGTCTCAATCGTTTTAATTGCTGTTGCCAGACGGGCAAAACCCCCTACGGTCGGATCGTCAGCTTCTGATTCATGATCGATCGCCGGCGAATGTGGTATCAAAGAAGAGTGTTCGTCATTAGTGTGTAGTATTGTAAAGTAAAGCCAATTGGAATCATTGTTTTGTGTTTTAGTATCATTCCCAAGAACAGAAGCACTCGCAACGATGATCAGCAACGATATTAAAATAAAGGTAAATATCTTTCTTGTAGTCCGATTAGCTGAAAATACATTCTTGTTAAATAACATATACAATCCCTCCTTATCTTTCTCTTATTCTCTCACAAAGAGCGACTTTAAACAAAATTTTAGCAGATATTATTGTGAGTTATATTTATAGTAATGATGTTATCATCAATAAGAATCCTTAATATTAATAGTGATTTTCTTATTATAAAAATATAGATCTACAAAAAGGTGATGATATGGATTACGTGAGATTTCTTGAAGGAATAGAAATAAAGAAAAAGGCAAAAATAAATTACTTACTGGAAGAAGGAAAAAAGAAAAAGTTTCAGTCCTGGACCGGTTCATTATTTCCTGGCTTATATGATTTCTTCATGGAGAAAAGTGTATTTTCAGGATTGTTTGAAAGCGATTATACAAGGCACTATGAAATACTTAAAGAGAATCTATCAGGAATAAAACAAAGTTATTTGTTAGAACTTGCAACAGGGAGCGGTTTACTTGCATATTTCCTTAATAATACCAACCATTATTTTGGTGTTGATACAAGTAAAGGATTATTGAAGAAATCGTACAAAAGATTCAAAAAGGCAGGTTTTAAAGATTATGAGTTATTTCTTGCTAGTGCAGATAGTTTACCATTTGCTGATAGTAACTTCGATTTTGAAGTATGCAATCTTTCTCTGAATTTTTTTGACGATTTAGGAAAAGTTATCCATGAAATAAAAAGGACATTGAAAGTTGGAGGGCAATTTTTTTGTAGCATACCTGTTCCCGAAAGAAGAAGTACTGATAATTCTTCCAGAAAAAGAATAAGAGGCAAACTATATTCAGAAAAACAACTTCAAGAATTGTTTTCAAGAGAAAACTTCGAATTTCATCATTTACCGTATAAAAATGGGTCTTTGCTGTATTTCATAGCAAGAAGCTTCTAAAGTTTTTCGGATAATTACTCCGAAATCCTTTTTTAACGGGCTAGCTGATATATTATGATTCCACTTATCATTAGCAGCAAACCAATTCCCCTTGCGGGCGTAATAGAAATTTGTTGCTCTCCAAACCAGCCACCAATATTTATTACCAGGGCAAAAACTATTTGAGTTATCACGATGATCAAAACTCCGCGACTGGCACCAAGCCTGGAAACACCCTGTGCTATGCTTGAAATAATCACAACGCCTATAAACCCTGCTGTGGCGTACAAAGAATTGAGCCCTTTAAAAGAATTTAGGCTGAGCTCTCCCTTTCCAAAAAGTAATAATAGAACCATAGCAAGAAAGAAACCCGTACCATGAATAAAAAAATTCGCACCAAAAAAGCCAACTTTTTCGCTAAGTCTTGCACTGAATACACTTTGAACAGCAATTACTGTTCCAGCAAGAATTGAAAAGAAGAATCCTGTTACCATATCAATCTCAACCTCAACCGTAAAGATCTGAAGCTATATTCTTCAGTTTCTCGAAGTCAATTATTTTTATCTGGGACCTATTTATGGCTATCACACCATCATCGCTAAGTTCTTTCATAACCCTGTTGACATGGCGGTAGCTTCCACCAAGTAACTCTGATATCTCGGTCTGGCTTTCTGTTTCTAACTCATCAAGCATTCGTTCATTTCTTTCGTCTGAAGTCATCAACAATAAATAAGTTGCTACTCTCTTCTTAAGTGGAGCAGAAGATGTCAGTGTCCTCACTATATCGTTATGATATAGTTTGAAAGCAAGTTCTCTTATTACCATTCTTAAGAAAGCAGGTTTATCTATCAAGTATTTTCCTGCAACAGAGATATCTAACGCAAGAAGCTCAGATTTACAAACAGCAGAAACGGAAGTTTTTACAGTATAATCATTCAAGACTTCCAGATCACCCAGCATAGAAAGAGGAATAGAAAATCTCATAAGCATTCTGCTTCCATTCTTCAATAATAAAGAAATTTTGACTTTCCCCTTTACGAGAAAATAAAGATAGTCAGGTTTCTCGTCAATGGAAAATACATTTTCATCTCTCTCAAAAAAATGCAGTTCCAGAGATTTCAAGAGATCTTTGCCTATGACTTCCTGAAGGTCAAATTTGCGTACATAATTTTCTGTTTTCTGTTTATCTCTGCTAATTCTCATATTTTCCTCCTTGAATGAGTATACAATGACAATTTTATTATCAAATAGGACAAATGTCCTATTTCTTAACAAGAGTGAATTTATTAGTGCTAACTCAAATTCTAAGCTTTTTCAAAGCAACCTTTAAGCCTTTTCTAAGAATCACTCTGTATTATGGACTTGAAATCCAACAAAAGGAGTGAATACAATGAAAAGTTTAATTGCAATATCAATGGTAATTTTATTGGCAATAGGTGGTCTTGCTGCGACATTAAGCGATGAAGAAATTTCTGGAATACTCTTAATGAGAGAAGAAGAAAAACTTGCAAGAGACGTTTATCTTGAGCTTTACGAACTCTGGGAGCTCAGAGTCTTCAACAATATTGCAAAAGCTGAGCAGACCCATATGGACAGAATGGCTTATCTGGTAGAGCAGTACAATCTTCAGGACCCTGTTCAGGAAGGAGAGGGAATATTTACAGACAATGATCTACAGAATCTTTACAACGAACTTGTTGCTAAAGGGAGTGCATCAATGGTAGAAGCAATAAAAGTTGGAATGCTAATAGAAGAACTGGACATAAAAGATCTGCTTGAACTCATGGAGCAAACCGAAAATGATGAACTACTTTTTGTTTACAGCAATCTTGAAAGAGGTTCAGAAAAACATCTCAGCGCATTCAACAGACAACTTGAAAAATATAATGCCAGTTATGACTACCAGTATATAAGCGGAGAATTTGCAAACGAAATATTGTCAAGTAGAAAAATAGTATCAAACAAAGGCAAGGGATTTAATGACCATTATATTTAATTTAAAACGTATCACGAAAAATGATAGATCCTACTGTATCATATTTTGAGGTCACAATTTATTTTTTTAAAAGGGTGCTATTATATAATTTATATTAGGAAATTATATTTAAACTAGATAAAGAAAGAATTTTTATCAATATTTTCATTAAAACTGTTTATGGCTTAGCATAAGCTTTATCAAAGAAGACTTACAGGAAAAATCTGGTATAAGAAGATCAGCACCAACTCTTTTTAATTTTTCAAACTTTTTCATATTCCAACCAAAACCTTTTTTTTCATCTGAAGCTACACCAATTGTAAAGGCTCCCGCCTTTTTGCCAACAGAAATTTCAACAGGACCATCTCCAATTACAACAAATTCGCCCGATTTAAGATCCTTTTCTTTTAATAGTTTTTCTATTACTTTCTTTTTTGAATATTTCTGATAGGAATCAAGAGCTCCGTAAATTCCTTCATTTATATAGTCATGAACTCCTAGATACTTTGATTCTTCAATAACATCATCGATATCTGTTCCTGAAGCTAAAAAAATTTTTATCCCTTTTCTATTAAGCAATTTTATTAATTCCAAAGAAGCCAAAAGGAGATATTTTGTTTTATCACCTTTCATCATCCGTGCTTTTACAATCTTTTTAAGGTGTTCAGTATATATTTTCTTATATTCCTTTGCAGTTTTTATTTCTTCGGGAGGGATCAAACCGTTTTCTTTTATGATTTTTTGTAGCCCTTTCATTTGTAATATTGTTTGAATACCTGTCGTATTATCAATAAAAGTGGAAATCTCGTTATTTAATTTTGAAGTTGTTTCACTTCCAACATGTTTACCTCCAGTAATAAATTTAATCATAAGTTCTTTCATGATGTCTTGCCAGCCTTCTCTTAGAAGCGATATTGTTCCATCAAAATCAAACATAATATATCTTGTTTTGTCTGGTAATCTTGAAGTGTTTCTAAAAATTGAATTATTTTTAACTTCACACACAGATGGTTTATCTAAATGATAAAGAGAATCTTTGGAGAAATTTCCTGTCCCCTTTTGAGCAACGCAAAGAAATGATGTTTTTGTGGCTTCTATTGAAGCACTTAGTAAAGAATTTTTTGGTTTTTCACATAAACTAAGAGTAAGAGACGCGGTATAAGCATCTCCAGCTCCACAGATATCTTTAATTTTTCCTTTTAGTGGGAAAATTCTATGCAAATTATCGTTTTTGAAACAATAACTCCCATCTTCTCCAGCCGTAACGATAATAGGGGAATGTGTCACTCTAGAATAATTCGAAATATATTTTTGCACTATTATTTGATCTGGTATTGAGTAATCTAAATGGGGTAATAGACCTATTCTTTTTAGACTTTCTGTGAATTCACTAATATTAAACTTTATCAAGAATTGCTTGAAAATCTCAGGTTTTGTTCGAGAGTCAACGACAAAGAGTTTATTCTGAAATTTTTTTCGAATAATAGATAGAGTTTCTATAACTTCATCGTTAATGCATCCTTTACTGTCAAACTCAACTTGATCTTCAACAATAACTGCGTCAACTTGATTTATTAAGTTTTCAATATTTCTGATAATTTCTTTTGTGGTTTTTTTATCAAGACCTAAGGGATACATATCAAATCTCGGAATATCTTCTTCGCTAGTAAGCGTATTTATGAATTTCGTATAGATCGGAGTAATCTGTTGAGATGACTGCACCAAAAACTCTTCACTTATACCGAATTCATTTAGTGCATTCTTTAGTTCATGAAACCTTCCATCAAAACCTACTGGCCCAACAAGAAATGCTTCTGCGCCCAACATGGTGAGATTTTTAGCAACATTGCTGGCTGCACCTGGAGAGTATTTTTCCTTAATACCAACCAGCGTTTCAAGTCCTGTTTCAAGACTAGGGTTTGATAAATTAGGATCGTAATAGACATATCTATCAAGAAACACATCCCCTATAACAAGCACCTTTATTTTACTATTAGACATTTTTTTCATGATAATTTACTAACAACAGATTTATAGAGCTCAGGGAGAGATTCTTTGTGATTACCTTTTATATAATAACCTTTGCCATTAAAAGATTGGGGTATTCTTGTAACTATAGTTTTTATGTCTCTGAAATAGTAAGAAGGAACTTCTTTATTGTTTCTTGAAACATCATCAAGATTAGCTTCTCTCATATCAAAGCTGGCCGTTGTTATATTATTAGGGGCTTTTCCTATGTTGGTTGCCATCGATATTGCCTTCAAAATAACTTCTGCTCCTATTACTGCTGACCCAATAAGTAAGCAAACTCCACCGTTACTGAGTTTAGTGATCTCATTTGCAAATATTAAAAAATCTCTACCTGAACAACCACCCACTGCTTCTCCATCGAAATAATTCGACATATGATAGATATCAGTCCCAATAGCACAGTGGACACAAAAAGGAATATTTTTTTTATATGCAGTGTATTGTACCGAGGATTCTGGAAACATGAACTCAATTTTGTCAGGGAAGGGTTCTCCTGATAAAAATCTCCCCATAGATTCTCCGTAACCTAACGAAAGTTTGTTACCGTAAATAAGTGCCCTATTAATATAGTTATTCGTTTCTTCAGCAAAACCGAATAAACCTTCAGAAAGTGCATTTGGTATATTTTCAGAAGTTTTACCACAATATGCCAGTTCAAAATCATGTATAGTAAAAGCGCCATTTACACCTAAAGCAGTTATTATACCTTTTTTGATAAAAGCGTTAAGCAGTGGACCCATACCATTCTTAATAATATGAGCACCACTAAAAACTATTACTGGCTTATCCTTTTTCCTGGCGCTAATAATTTCTCTGGCAAGCTCTTCAATGTCTTTGTTAATAAACTTGTTTGGTTCATTCATTACTTGATTCACATCAATCAAGTTTGAAATAAATACCTCGCTTGCTCTGCTTTTCAATGGATATGCGCTAATTTTAGAGCTGTCAAAAATATTAAACTTTCCTTTGTATTTCAACATATTTGTTCACACCTTATTACATTATTTTTACTCTGCTTGAACAAAAAGCTCTTCAATGAGCTGACACAAAACATGACCTAATGTTATATGCGTTTCCTGTATTCTTGGAATATCATCGGAATCTACTTTGAAAATGAAGTCACAAAAATTATTCATTTTGCCACCTGTTCTGCCCGAAAAACAAACTGTCAAACTTTGTTTTTCTTTTGCCTTATATAAAGCACGAATAACATTTTCCGAATTACCACTAGTGCTAATAGCTATAACAGTATCTATAGTTTTTAAAAAAGCCTCAAGCTGTCTGGAAAAAAGCTGTTCAAACCCAAAGTCATTAGGTATTTCTGTCAAAATTGAATCATTACTAGCAAGCGATATTGCTCTTATAGGTTTTCGATTTAAATAAAATTTTCCCATGAGTTCAGCAGATAAATGGGCTGCATCGGCTGCACTGCCACCATTTCCAATTAAATAAATGGTTCCACCATTCCTAATTTTCGTAGTAATTTTTTTAGCTACCAATAATAAATCATCCTCATAACGGTCAATAAACTCTTTTTTCACTCTAATACTTTCTTCAAAAGCTTTTCGTGTAATTTCATATGGTTTCACTTCATACCTCCAGTATTATTCTAGCGCTACCATTAACGCAGCATAGTCACCAATTCTTTCCTTAAATTCATTCAAAACTATACGATTTTCGACCTTTTCAGCAATCAATGCTTCTTTAGACGCAGTTTCTAACGCAGATTCGAGCCATATCGGAGGAAGGCGCCAGGCCAGATTACCAAGTATAATTCTGTCTGGATCGAGAATATCTAATAGAATGGCTAGCCCTTTTCCAAAAAAATGGCCACTTTCTTTCAATATTATATTAGCTTTATCGTGTCCTTTTAAAGCTAGTCTAGAAATTTCCTCTGTACTAATATCAGAACTAAAAGATTCTGGAAATCTATATTTTGCATATAATGATATTCCAGAGCCACTGCAGAAAGACTCCCAGGAACCTGCTTTGCCATAAAGTACAGGCCCTGTTTCCGCAATTTTTATATGACCGACTTCTCCTGAAAGATTCTTAAACCCCCTATATATCCTTCTTTGTATTATTATTCCTGCTCCAAGACCGGTACCTAAAGTCAGAAAAATTATGTTATTGAAACCTCTTCCGGCGCCATGCAAACTTTCCGCTAATGCACAGGCCTTCGCGTCATGTTCAATTACAATAGAAAAATTAAAATGTTGATTAAGAGATTTTTTTAAATTTACCACTCCCCATCTTAGGTGAGGAGGATTGAAAAGAATACCTTTTTCAACATCCAAAGGCCCTCCAACAGAAATTCCAGCTCTCTGAGGTAAATCTTTACCAACCAATGACCTAATTTCTGCTATTAATCGATTTAGAAAATTCTCAAAGCTTTTGTTAGGATTGGTATGAAATTCAGATCTACTAATAATATTCAAATCTTCATCGCCTACTATTACGGCAGTTTTAGTTCCTCCGATATCAATACCTAATATCTTTTCTTTCACAGAAATCACCTGATTATCTTTGAGTTATTTGTTTCATTCAAATCTGATAGTATGTATACCAAAAGGTCTGAACTCTATTTCCAATTTCCCATCTTTAAGAGAAATTTCTTCTTTCTTTTCTTCTAATATATTGGATTTCCATGCTTTTTTAATAGGTAATGCTATCTTAATTGTAGCTTTCCCGCGTCTTCCTTCTACCTCAGCCAAACGCAATACATATCCTCTTTGTTCACAATGTTTTAGTGTCAAAACTTTTAGATTTTCAGCATTTTTCTCCATTAGTTTGCTTTTAATATCCAATTTGCCTGCTATAGTCACCAGTTTTTTATTAAAATTTTCAGCTTCCATAGTTGTTTCCATTATATTGTTTCCATTATGAGAGAAAACTGAATATGTAAATTTGTGTTTTCCTTCATCGGCAAAAAAATCTGGGTAAACAGCAGATTTTAGAAGTGTAAGAGATACATTTGAGTTATTACAAGCATGTCCATACTTTCCATCATTTAATATACTAACTCCAAATCCTGGTTCTGATAGCTCAACCCAACGATGAGCCACAAATTCAAATCTCGCTTTATCGAATTCATTTCGTACTCGAGTATCTCTAGTTGTGTAACCTGCAGAAAGATCACATTTTATTTTCCGAGTAAGTATATTTAATGGAAAATGTGCCTTTAAAAGCGTTCGACGAGTGTGCCAATCAAGCTCTGTTTCAATATCTAAACATCGTGAATCATTATATAAGATGTACCTTTGAGTAATTTTACTACCTTCATATGAATACTTTACCTGGACTACTTTTCTAACTGGGCCACATTCAATTGTTTTAACAGAGTTTGCAAAAAGCCTTTTTTTTGACCTTTCATAATCATAATCAATGTCCCAGGCGTCCCATTCTACAGGTATATCCTTATAAACATATAGTTGATTACCGGCTTCCGTGAAAATTTGTCGGTCAAGTTTTTTATCTAATATGTATATGCTTCCATTATCATTAACTTTAACCAGGAGATCTTTGTTTTCTAAATTAGTGTTTTCTTCCAACTCAAATTTCTCCACAAATTCATCTGAACGTTGTAGTACTTCTAACGAGAATGGAGCAATATAAGTGTTATTGGCATAAACAGATTTTCCGTCATATGTTTTTTGAGAGTCTATAACTGTTCCATCCATTTTTCTTAGTTTTTTCATATCATCATCAATTAATCTTATTTTTTTCTTAAATGAGCTGATGTTGAACACTGTTTTTAAATTGTGATTTCCATCGCTCCAAACTTCTAAGAAATCATTGATGATTTGATCAGCTTTATCTATTACATTGCTTAACTCCTTTTCAGATTTTCGGTGAACTTCATTTATTGCTGAACCTGGTAGAATATCATGAAACTCATTGTGAAGAACTATCTCCCATAGTTCTCGAATCCTATCTAATGGATAGTCTTCTCTTTTAATTAAAAACGTTCCTATCATTTCTAGCTTGTAAAGAGTGTCTTCTGCGGTTTTATGCAGTGTTTTAGTTCTTGATTGACTTGTATATGTACCTCTATGAAGTTCGAAATAAAGTTCATCATCCCATATAGGTAAAACAGTTTTTGGTGGTAATTCCTCAAAATATTCTCTCAAAGAAGACATCTCAAGGTAGGGTAATCCTGGGTAATCCTTTAGTCTTTCATAATATTCAATCATTTCGTCGGTTGGACCTCCCCCACCGTCACCATATCCTACTGTCATAAGGGTTTTATCATATAATGACTTGTTTTGATGATTTTCCCATGTCTTTGAAATCGCTTCAGGATTTAACATCCCGTTGTATCCTCCTAGAGGATTGTCAAAAAAATGTGAAATAATATCAGTACCATCAAGGCCTTTCCAAATGAAAACATTGAAAGGGAATCTATTCTTTTCATTCCATTTCAACTTTGTGGTTGTGAAGTATTTAATACCTGCATCACGTAAAATTTGAGGAAGAATCCATGAAAAACCAAAAACATCTGGAAGCCAAGCAACGGTTGAGGTAATACCAAACTCCTGTTTAAAAAATCGTTGACCATAAAGAAATTGTCTGGCAATTGATTCTGCACTTACTATGCTACAATCACTTTCGACCCACATTCCTCCAACTGCTTCCAATTTACCATGCATAACCTTATCTTTAACTCTCTCGAATAGTTCTTTATCAATTTCCTTAAGATCTTTATACATTTGTGCAGAAGTTTGTATAAAAATAAATTCAGAGAATTTATCTATAAGACGCAATGCATTTGAAAATGTTCTACGAATTTTTCGTTTTGTTTCACTTATTGGCCATAACCATGCATAATCTAAATGTGCTTGTCCAGCAACCTTAATGGTTCCAGGAATGAAATGTTTTGTTTTCAATTTCTTGATTGCTTCATTTAATTTGTTTCTTGATTTTTCTATCGAATCTCTGTATTTTTGAGGTAACCTATTACCATAAGATTTTGAAAATACTGGAGAATCCCAAATTTCGGTCACATTTCCATAATTATCATTGTTAATAAATGATGGATTATCAAGTGCATTCTTGAAATATTCATCAGTGGATCTCGGAACTTCTATGCAAGCTAGGGAGTTACTAATAATCCTGAACATTTTATCTATGAGCAAGCTATCTTGAATTGTTTCTAGTGTTTCAATTGCTACTAAAAAATCCAAATATGTTTCTAAGATAAAATTATCAACAATGAGTAATTCAGCTTTTTCAAAAGATGGATTATGAACTGGTTTTCCCAACAATTCTCTAGGTATTGTTTGTATTTCCATAGAATGCGAATTATTGTCAGCAAAATTTGAAATATCAAGTTGCTTATGAAAAAGATTTATTTCGCCAAATGGTTTACCATCTATCAATACCAGACTTTCTCCTCCGGGGGAAATATCAGCAAATAATCTATCATTCTTATCAATAACTTCGATTCTAAAAAATGATCTAAACCACACAGGAAATGTTTTTCCATCCCATCTGTATCCAATAGAAATATCCTTCCATCCATCTATAGGAGGTTTTTCTGAAGCTGAATTGGCAAATTTCCATTTATTTAATTTTTTCCTTGTTTTGACAATATAGGGTGCTAGTTCAGAAAGTTCTTTCTTTAACCTTTTGCAGGATTTTTTTATAGAATGATACATAATACTACCTCCGTGTATTCTGATTATTCTTAAGACATTTTTACTAAGTAATGCAAAGCTTCAATCGAAACACTTGAGTGCTCTCTCTAAATCTTCTATAAGTATATCGGAATCTTCTAAACCGGTATGCACTCGGATAAGAGAAAGATTTTCGACATCATTTTTGTGAGAAACTGCATATGGGAAAATCAGACTTTCATATCCTCCCCAACTTACGGCTTTTTTAAAAAAACGAAGTGAATTTACAAAAGTTTTTATTTTACAAATATTTTTAGACTTAAGTTTAAATGAAAAAAGACCAGATCCACCTGTCATTTGTTCTTTAGCAAGAGCATATTGATTGTGTGTTTCTAAGAAAGGATATATTACGGTCTCAACAGCTTTGTTTTCTAGTAAGCTTTTGCAAAGCTTCAAAGTATTTTTAAAATGAACCGGCATTCTAATATGTAGGGTTCTCAAGCCTCTAAGAATAAGCCAAGCAGCGAAAGGATCTGGAACTGCCCCTATATTAAGAAACTCTTTTTCAAAAATTCTTTTTATATCTTCATTTTTTCCCACTACTACACCAGCAATAATATCACTGTTACCACCAAGGTATTTAGAAGCTGAATGAACAACAATATCTATTCCTAAGTTAATAGGGTTCTGGAAAATAGGTGTAGCCCATGTATTATCTATTATTGTTTTTATTCCTTTTGACTTTGCTATGCTAGAAATTTCTTTTAGATTCTGTAATTTAAAAGTGAACGTAGTTGGACTTTCAAGGAAAATTATCTTTGTGTTTGGTTTTAATGAAGATATTATTTCGTTTGAGTCTATACCTTCAACGAAAGTATGTTCCACTCCAAATCTGGATAAGTATTTTGACATATAAGTACTTGTCCAGTTATAGCAGTCTTTCACCGATAGTATATGATCGCCACTTTTTACAAAAGCGGAGATACTTGAAACGATGGCAGCTATTCCCGAACTGAAAAGTTTTGCTCTTTCTCCGTTTTCTAAAGCAGCTAGTTTTTCTTCTAAAAGTTTTACCGTTGGATTGTTCCCCCTAGTATAGAGAAAATGATCTGTTTCATCAGTCATTGCCACTGAAAAATCATTGAAATTATCGAAAGCAAATATTGATGTTTGGAAAAGAGGAGGATTGACTGCTCCGAAGGGATGGTTGTCCTCTCCAAGATGAATTATAATCTCAGAAATGTTCTTTTTTTTCATTTATTAGAACCCCCAATCATTATCATCCTTTAATCGCTCCTTCTGTAAGTCCTGCTATTATGTACTTCTGAGCAAATGCAAAAACTATCATTGTTGGCAACAAAGAAACCACAAGGCCTGCACTTAGAACCCCCCAACTTATTCCTGCTTTAGAAATAAATGAATATAATGCCACGGGTATAGTCATTTTATTATCTGAAAAGATGAACATTGTTGCTAAGAAAAGTTCATTCCATATATTAACAAAAGCAAAGCTAAATATTGCTGCTAAACCAGGTTTAGTGAGTGGAAAGACAACCTTAAACAATGCTTGAAAAGTATTACACCCATCAATGACAGCAGCTTCCTCCAATGAAATAGGGATCCTATCAAAAAAGCTTTTAGACATTATTGTACTGAATGCTATTACCATGGTTACGTACAAAATAAACATGGTAGATAATTTGTCTGTCATAGCGAATTTTGATAACATAACAAACAAAGGTGCCATAAGAATAAATGGAGGAACCATTTGAGTGAAGTACATACCAAGTAATGTGCTATTTTTAAACTTTTTGGCACGAATTCGAGATAGTGCATATCCGCTAAACATACAGATAATCATGTTAACAAATGCTGCAGCTAGCGATACTATTACACTATTACGTAAGTATACTCCGAAGTTTGCAAAACCAAAAAGTTTTATATAACTCTCAAAAGAGACCTTTGAGGGCAAGTACATTAACGGAAAAGTGTAGATTTCTCTTGAATCTTTTAAAGAAGTTACTACAATCCAATAAAGAGGCAACAGTGCTGCCATTAAATATGCTGCCAAAGCCAACCATTTCATTAATTTGCCTATTATCTTGGTATACTTCTTCATACTGTTATCTCCTTCCTCGAAGTGATTCTTAAGAAAATGATGGCATAGACTAGTAACATAGACATAATTATAAATCCTATAGCTGCACCTTGTCCGTAATCATAGAAATGGTATATTTTATTGATCATGTGTGTAGCTAATATTTGAGTAGTATTAGCTGGACCGCCTCCAGTCATCGCATAAATGACTTCAGGAAAGTTCATAATCCACATGGTTCTTAACAAAACCGTACTTACAATGGTTGGTTTAATATAAGGTATCGTTATCTTAACCAATTGCTTGAACCTATTTGCTCCATCAATTTTTGCAGCATCATAGAGCTCTTTTGGTACTGATTGAAGTGCTGCAAGCATCATAATTGCGAAATAAGGTATCCCATACCAAACATTAGCAATTATTACTGACATCATGGCGTACCTTGGGTTGGAAAGAAAACCTATACTCTTATTAATGATTCCTAGTCTCATTAGAATATCGTTTATTATTCCAAACTGACCATTGAACATCCAAGCCCAAACTAGGCCAATTGCAAATCCAGAAACAGCCCAGGGATAGAAAACGAGAGCAGAGTATATACCTCTTCCTTTAAAAGGCTTTCTCATAAGGAGCGCAAGACCAAATCCTAAGCCAAATTGGAATAATAAAGAGAATCCAACCCAAATCAATGTATTTATTACTATTCTAAGAAAATCAAAATTTTTATCAGTAAATATGGCAATGAAATTACCAAAACCTATAAAGCCTTTATCAGAGAGGTCAAACATATTGTATTTTTGAAATGCCATGATTCCTCCGCGAACAATTGGTGTATATGTAAATAAAATCAAAAGCGCAAACGCAGGAATCATCATCATAAAGAATTTCCAGAAGCTCTTTTTCAATTTAAACACCTCTCATGTGATTTTTGCATCAATGTAAATAAAGGCACGGCGCAAATTCAATAAATTCAGAGCGCCGTGCCTGAAAAATTAATCAATTTTTATTGTTTCCTTATTCTTCCCAAAATTCTGTCCATTTTTCTGCAGCTTCTTCAATGGTCATATTTCCGAGTAACACAGACTGCATATCTTGTTGATGGATTTCTGGCCAACCGGGCCACTTTTCTGAATTAAGTGGATAAGTTGCGAAAATATAAGTTTCAGGATGATCCATCATGTAACTCCATGCAGTATAAACACCTGAACTAAAGTAAGGATCTTCTTCATATGTAGATGTGTGAACTGGAAGGGGTCCATAGTTCTTGCTAAAGTAAGCGTTTACTTCTGGACTTGATATATACTTTATAAATTCCCATGCTTCTTCCTTATGCTGAGAATAAGATGGGATTCCAAGTCCACTGAAACCATAGTCCATATAGGCTTTACCTGAAGGACCAATAGGAACTGGAACCACAGTGTAATAATCCCTTCCCAACATATCGTCAACCAATGCAACAGTATCAGGGTCTTGAATTAAGAAAGGAGTTGTACCTGAAACAAAAGAATTAACTTGTTCGTTAAAACCCCAATTGATTCCATCAGATGGTACTGCTTTTTCAAATAGTCTCACATACATTCTCAATCCTTCAATAGCTCTCGGATCATCAAAATAGACTTCTCCTGTTTTTGTTTTATAGATGTTGGAAGGATCAATATCACTTAAGAACGATGTTGCAAAAAGATCAGAAAATTTAAACTCCCATGACTTTCCTCTGAAACCAAATCCATACTGGTTTTTGTCAGGATCAGTAATGTCTATACAGAGTTCAACAAGCTCACTAAGTGTCTTAGGTATGTAATTCACTCCGAGTTCTTCTAGAATATCTGTTCTTATGAATAAACCTTTAATGAAAAAGAACTGAGGAACAAGGTAAGCAGTATCTTCGACTGTTCTAGCTGCTTTGTTAGCTACAAATGTGAGAGTATCATTATGTTCCCAATCTACTAAATAATTCTCCAAGTTTTCTAATTTGCCATTGTTGATATACTGCTTTACAGTATAATCCCTTACTTCAATAATATCTAGTGGTTGATTTGTGTTAAGCATAAGATTTGCTTTTTGATCGGCTTGTTCGTAAGGTGGAGATATCAGATTGATTTTTATATCTGGATTAAGTTTTTCAAAATCTGCAATTATCTCCTTGAGAAGTCTTGTTCTGGCTGGGCTAGTTAATACCTCGATGAAGTTCAAAGTTACGTTGGCAAAAGAAAAGACACCAATCAGTGCTACTAATACTACTGTTAAAAAAACTTTCTTTTTCATTTCCATACCTCCTTTTGAAATAATGTAATGGCTTTCTAGCTAGAAAGCGCCTTATTTTTAATGTAACTATAAATCGCATAACTTGCAGCACCGGTTGAAAAAGCTTTTGATTCATTTTTAGAACCTTTTATCAATTTTACCTGTTTACTTCTAAATAAATTTTTTCTATAAGCATTTTTTAGCTCAGAATAAAATACACTCCCAAATTTTAGAAGCTTGCCATTTACTACAACGGCCTCAGGTCCAATAAGATTTGTTACTAGTGCTGTTATTCTCCCAATTTCATCTCCGGCTTTCTTAATTGTTGTTTTAAGCTTATTATTATTTATTATTTTTTCAGCGGTAAAGCTTTCTATATCCGAAAAGTTTAGTTCAAGTTTTGAGTTGAGGGTTGATACCATTGCGTCAAGGTTAAAGGGTTTCTTTTTACTACCGTTTTCAGAAAAACTACTTAACAGTGTATAGCTTATTTCACCTGAATATCCAAAGCTTCCACTATACACTTCGTCTTTAAGAATAATTCCCGCTCCTATTCCTTCATCAAAATACAAACTTACAAAAGAACTTATATTTCTACAATTACCAAAACACTTTAATCCAAAAGCACCACCATCAGCATCATTTATCAGGAAGACAGGCAAATCAAATTTTTTATTTGTCAATTCTCCTAAAGCAAAATTTTCCCAGTCATATAGACCATATGGTGAATATATTATCCCTTTTTCTTTATCTAAAGGAGCAGGAGCGCCTATTCCAACTGCATCAACTTTAAGTTTTAAGTCATCACACTTTTTAAGAAGTCTTTGAATCACTTCAAACAAGTTAGCTAAAACATCTTTTTTCCTTTTATTTGAAGCCATTTTGGATACCGTTGCTAGAATTCTGCCATCAGCTCCCATTGTTACACCATAAATGCACTTTCTTCGTAAACCAATCCCGATACATATGGCAGCTTTTTTGGATATTCTTAAAGGTATTGGCACTTTTCCTACAAGACCTGTTCTCTTGCCTTTTCTTTCATCAATAATATCGATTTTTTTCAGCTTATTAATAATATCTGAAATAGTAGTTTTTGTGAGTCCAGTTTCTTTAGCAAGTTCTACTCTTGGAGTACAAGGTTTAGAAAGTAAAATTCTAATAACTCTGGCAGTATTCTTTTCCTTTAAATCACTCGGCTTTGTTATCATCAATAGCCTCCTGATTAAGAAAATTTTTTAATAAGTAAGATTAACTTACAAATATTATATAACATAAAAAAACTTTAACCAAATGAAGTAATACTTAACTAGAAGTTATCAGAAGCATATGTCTCGATTGTAGTTCAATTAGAAAATAAAAACTCTCAATTCTCATTTCATACTAAATAGGACAAATGTCCTATTTCTTAACAAGAGTGAATTTATTAGTGCTAACTCAAATTCTAAGCTTTTTCAAAGCAACCTTTAAGCCTTTTCTAAGAATCACTCTGTATCTCCATCGTCATCGTATGTATCGGGTGTGATGATCTTAGTCGCTGATAATCTCCTTATCTCATCT
>JAWODV010000005.1:0-6893 GCA_046483075.1 Kosmotogaceae bacterium
AAAATGGCGCAGCAGAAAGACGGCGACACGTAACCCGACCGGTTGCTGAAATACGGAACCCGCATGCTCTATTGCCGGAAGGTTGAAAGGTTTTTTGATTGCACTCTGTTTCCTTGAAAATAACCGTTTTCTGTTGAAATGGAGTAATCAAACACCTGAGCATTCCCGGCGAATGGAATCAAAACGAACAATATAATAACTAATTTTTTCATAATATAAGATTTTATTAATTTTAACATAAATATAAAAAAATTATTGCACAAATACTGAAAATTTTTTAAACTATGGCAAAGATTAACACAGCAGAAAGAATAGCATTAATGCGGCTTATGCCTGAAAAGACAGGCTTTGCTGACAGAATCGTTGTAAGGGCAATGATTGAAGAGTTAAGTATTGACGAAGAGGAAAAAAATGAAATTGGCCTATACGACATGAAAAACGGCAGTATTGGATGGATGAAGGACAAACAAATTGATTTTAATATCAGTAAAGATCGTGACAGACTTATCCGCAAGGGAATAACGGAATTTGTTCAATCTGCCGGAATTATTTTAGACGGGTTTTCCCAAAACATTTTTGACAACTTGAAGTGGACAAACAAGGAACTGAAAGAACTTGACAAGGTAGTAGATAAGATGGATAAAAATGAACAAATTACTGAGAGAGTGTTCGATGTGTGTAAGCGAATAAAAGACAAAATTCCACAAGAAAAATCTCAGACTAAAAAATAGTTATGGCACAGCAAAATAATCAAATCATAGATCAGATTACATTCCACGGAGGTATGGATCAAGACCGGGATGAGAAGTATATTGAGAAGGGAGATTATCGCCTCTTGCTCAATGGTATTAAATCGGCGGCCAAATCTCACGGGGTTGTTGAACCCATAAAAGGGACATTATCTGTTGATTTGAGTGGTACAATTGGTACATATACATGGATTAAAATTGCAGGTTCGGTTTATGATTCTAAAAATGGTGGAATTATTTTGCTTGTCAAAACCGACAGTGGTAAAAGCATTGTCAGATACAAAGAAGATGGAACTATTCAAGGATTGACAGTTAACAATACCAACCTTAATTTTGAAGACTCCGCTAAAGTAAAAATGAGAGGTGATCTTTTGATTTGGCAAGAGAGAGAGAAATCCACGCAAATAATAAACGTGGATGATGCTTTGAATGATACTGTTATTTATGACAGTGCGGATAAACTCTCTCTTGTTAAAAAACCACCTCTTTATACGATTGAATTTGGTTATGGATATGATCCGGGCTTTCACGGGTCTAATGTGTTTAGGCGAATGTTTCAATTCCGCCAGCAATATATTTACCTTGACAATTTGAAATCCTGTTTTGGCAATACAAGTGATATAGCTTTTAACAGTGATGTTTTTGATATTGAAGACAATGTTATTCAGAAACAAAACACCAAGAATTTTATTGACATACAATTCAACAGCGGAGATGAAACAGTTGAAAAAATAAGAATTGCCGCAAGAGAAGGCAATCGTAGAAACTGGTTTGAAATTGGCTTAATTGACAAAAGCAACCCCCGTTATGTTCACAGCGAACAAGAGGGCAGTGGAGATGTATCTTATGAAAATGCTTTAAGTGATAACACAAATTATTATTTCCGGTTTTTCAATACAGGTGGATACATAGCTATTGCCAGGGAGGAAATAGAAAAACCATTTGAATTTATGCCCATTCAATCAGATACACTTTCCGAACTTGCCGGTAACAGGATTGTAATGGGTCAAAATATTCATGACTACAAGGATATTAGCATTGGAAGTTTAAAGATGTCTCCACAATATAGCGGTCTTCCATCTTCGTCAGGGGTGTATAGGTCAATAAAAAGAGGAAGGTATTATCAGGGAGCAATAAGGGCTTTAGATGGATACGGGCGTAGTACAGAACCGGTTATTGATGAGAATTTAAAATTTTATGTTGAAGATGCCTATGACACTACTAATGCAGGGATAGTTCAGCTTCTTTGTGAAAATATTGATACTGTAACTTTTCCAGATTGGGCTGAGAAATACCAGTTTTTACTTACTTCTCCTTACATTCCTTTTATACAGATTCCTATTTTATATGCTGATCAATACAGAGATGCAGATGGGGAAACAGATGGAACCATTGCTCTCTTAATAGGATTCACTATTGATGCTCTTAATGACAAAATTAATGATGATATTGAAGAGACAAAGAAAGAGTTGGAAAATGTAAAAGAAGAAATAAACCAATTAACAGGAGGAATTGAAGTATCTGAAAGTGATAATGAATATCCAGAAGGACAAAAAATAATTAAAACATCACGCAAATTAAGTGATGAGTCTTATGATCAACTTTTCTCACTTCGCGACGAAAAAGAGGAACTGGAAAAGGATATTGAAAGTTTAAAAAGAGAACTTGGAAATTCTTACAAAAAAGCACTGGCTAATCTTCGTCAATATGATATAAACAGAAATGATCGAATAAGACTTTTAAAGAAAGATTTTGTCAGCGATACTTATGTAGATCAGTCATTAGACCTTCAAATTCTTGATGTACTTGATGAAAATGCTTATTATGATCAGGCTATTGGAGATTATAGTACACAAAGTGGTCTGTGGCTCAAAGTTAACTCACCTGAGCTTGATGGATATACATTAAATGATGTTAAACAATCAAGTGAAGGTTGGGAAAAAATAATTAGTGAGGCCACCGGGACATTAAGATATGATCATGGTGTTGCAGTGGATACAAGTGACAATTTATATATTATAGGTGGTTTTAGTAGCAATCAGGGGTTTTTGAATGATGTATGGAAATCAACTGATGGAGGTGAAACATGGACAAAACAAACATCTTCTGCTTGGTCGAGTGGTAGAGCTAGATTTGCTACTATTATGGACGAGGATAGAATATATGTTATGGGTGGAGAAACAGGTAGTGGATATTCTGATGAAGTTTACTATTCTGACGATGAGGGGGCAAATTGGACTCTTGTTGGTTCTGCTGATTGGTCAGCTAGGATAGGTCATGATGGTATAAAAACATCCGGAGGAAGATTTTTTATTATGGGTGGCCGAGATGGAAGCAATGATTATCTTCAAGATGTTTGGTATAACGATGATCCTGTAAATAATGTATGGACAGAAATTAGTTATGGAACAGATGAAGTTTGGTCAGCCAGAAGAGATCACTTGACATTGGTTAACTCTAATGGTCGTGTATTTGTTATAGGTGGTAAAGAAGTAGAAAGTGGTAGTAGAGAAAATGATGATTACAATCCAGGTTATTTAGATGATGTTTGGTACAATGATGATCCTGTTAACAATATATGGACACAATCAAACAGTGATGCTGAATGGGGTTATAAGGCCGATACTAGATATGTAGATGAAGGAAGAACCAAACATGCGGGAGCTATTGCTTCTGATAATAAAATGATTATAATGGGCGGTCATTATGGACGACCTACTCATCCTCTCAGTGATGTGTGGGTTTGTTTTGATAATAAAGGAGAATTTTGGTATCAATCTGAAGAATCTGTCGGTTGGGACGGGAGACATAGTTTTAGTGTTGGTATAGATTCAAATGATAGCTTATATGTAATTGGAGGTAGTACGACAACACAAGCAGGTGCAGATGATGTTTGGTACAATCCGGGAGATATTTCAGGACTTCAATGGATTAATTCTTTGGCTGAAATTTATAAACCTTCTTATTCTGATTCCCCCAATCGTTTTTATGAGATAAGTGGAGTTTATGATGTCTCAGATACAACGAACAAAACTTTTAACCCGGCCAATTGTTTTCTTAAAAAACGTAAATTTTACTCGGGGGGTTCTATGTTTGTTAAAGGAACACAATCTGAGACGTGGATTGAAGATGCTCACCTGACACATGATTTTAGAAGTGACAATTATACAATAGGGAGGGCTTTTATTAGAACCGGTATTGAAAAAGGTATATCTCATCCCAGTATTGTTTATACCAATCCTCATTTTATAGGTACACAAATAAACGGTCTTTCACAGGCCAATTATAGTAATGTAGCTTATTTGCCCGATGAATATGGCAATATTTATTCTTTGCAAAACCAGGCAGGAATACTTAAAGTAATACAAGCCCATCGAGTGACCGCATTTTATCAGACCGAAAACAGAATTTTGGGAAGGAGCCAAGAATTTCAAAGTAACTATGGAAGTGTGCATCCGGCTACAATCGTTCAATCTCCTAAAGGCTATATTTATGGGTTTGATGTTTACCGACAAACCCCGTGGAGAGACACGGGAAATGGTATTCATCCACTGGCAGGTAAAGCCTCGGTAGGTCAAAATGTAGTGGATTATAAAATGGAATATTTTTTCAACCGGATGGCACGTCAACTTAGAAGTAGAGGAAATACAGAAGGAAGTAATGATGTAGTGGCCGGTTTTGATACCAACGAAAATTTTTATTACCTTTCTTTTGTCAATAATATTGAAGATGAAGGAAGTGAAGCAGCAGCAGGGATGGGAACAGAATATTATAATACAGCTATATTTAGTGAACATGATAACAGGTGGATAGGATTTGTAAACATTATTCCGCAGAAATACGGCTGGGGTGAAAACATGTTGCTTTCTTCAAACGGAAGTAAGCTGTGGCTGCACAATTCTGATGATGTGGACAGGTTAAGTTTGTATGGAAGTGCTAGTTCACTTGTAATAGAAATTGTCTCCAATGAAGCGGCCAATGTAATAAAGGTTTTTGAAGGGCTGCGTTTGCACTCTTCTGCTAAAATGACAATAGACCCAATTACTATACCTTCGACAGACACATCCAGCGGCAGGGAAATGCGCAGTAAGTTAACTGAAACACTTTTGAAAGAGCGAGGTGGAGTATATGAAAGTGAGCTGCTTAAAAATATGCGTACCACGTCAAATTCGGATAAAATCAATGAACTTTTTGTCGGTGATGAAATGCGTGGATTTACTTGTCAATTGCGATTAATTTCTTCTGAGACAGAAAAATTTGAGCTTTTTAAAATTGATATAATCAGTACCAAAAGTTTTTAATTATTATGATGAATATAAAATTAACAGATAAAGATAAAATGTCAATAATTAAAATGTTTAATACTGGAAACTATTCTTATGCTGATTTGAGTAGAAAATTCAATGTTTCTTCACCAACAATTCGTGAACTAATTGTAAGAAGAAAAAAAGGAATTAATAAAGGTAATTTAACAGATAAACAAAAAGTAGAATTATGTGAATTGTATAAAACTGGAAGATATTCTACAAATGATTTAGCAAAATTATATAATACTTCACAAGCCAATATACAAAGACTTTTAAAAAATAGAAATATTAAACCATTAAAAAGTAATAGCGAATGGAGTAGAAAATATAATTTAAATGAAAATTATTTTGATAAAATAGATTCAGAAGATAAGGCTTATTTTTTGGGACTTTTGTATGCTGATGGTTGTAATTATTATGAAAAAGGAAATTCTATTTCTATTAATTTACAAGAAGAAGATAAATATATTTTAGATAAATTTAGAAAATTAATAAACACAGATAAACCTTTATATTATAAAAAACCAAGGAAAGAAAATCATAAAGGATTATATTCACTTTATATAAATAGTGAACATATTAGTTTTAAATTAATTAAATTAGGGATGTGGAGTGCAAAAGCTCATACATTGAAATTTCCTACTAATAATCAAGTACCTAAAAAATTAATAAAACATTTCATAAGAGGGTATTTTGATGGTGATGGAAGTGTAGAATCTAAATGGAGGTCTAGTTTAATGTCTAGTAAATATTTTTGTACAACTTTACAAGATTATTTATTTAAAAATTATCAAATAATTTCAAAATTGAAAAAAAGATTTCCTGATCAAATTGATAGTTCAGTATCTTTAATTTTTGAAGGGAAATTAGAATCTAACAAGTTTCTTAATTTAATATATAAAGATGCTACTATATATCTTGAACGAAAATATAATAAGTATATAAACAATTTAAATGATAAAAGCAAAAGAGGTAAAATTGGAGAAGAACATCCAAACCACAAATTGACTTGGAAACAAGTACATGCTATAAGAAAAGAATATAGAAAAAATGTTATTACTCAAAGAGAATTAGGCAAAAAATATCATATAACTCAGTGGGAAATATCTAATATTATCAATTATAAAAATTGGGTATGATAATTTCTAAGTACAATTTTTAATGATTTTGTATATTTGTAATTTTTAATAACTTTGTAAAAATCATAAGACTATGCCAGGACCAGTAACAACTGCAATGATGGTAGCCGGAATAGGAAAAGCCGTAGGAGGTTTGGCCAAAACCGGCTATGGTATGTGGCAGGCCAAACAAGGCAAAAAGGAAAGGGAAAGGCTGATGGGTCAGATTCCCGATTACGAGACTCCTATGTCACTACAACAAATGAGTAGTTTATACGGGGATTACTTGGCTGAAACCGAACGTATGGGTGATAAAATGCCCGGTCAGGATTTGATGGAGCAAAGTATGCGGGAATACGCTCAAAGCCAGGTAAGAAATTTAAGACAAACGGCAAGAACTTCTACCGAGGCTTTAGGCGCAACCACCGATGTAATTTCTCAAACTATGGAAAACCTGCAATCACTGGAAATTCAAGGAGCAAAAGAAGCGGCCAACCGGAAATTACAGGCTACACAAATGTACGGACAATCACTGGGACAAATTGCACCCTACGAAGAAAGAGAATGGCAGTATGAAGAATGGATGCCATGGATGACTCGTCTCAATCAAGCACAGGCCAAATATTCTGCCGGTATGAGAGGGGTACAAAGTGGTATATCCAATATAGTAAGTGGTGGAACTGCTTTTGGAGCAACAAAATTTACAGGACAAAATCAAG
>JAWODV010000096.1:0-2853 GCA_046483075.1 Kosmotogaceae bacterium
TATTTAATGAATAATGAATAATGTATAATGACAAGAGTTAATTATAAGACAAAATCCAAAAGAAAAAATACAAAAGACTTACTTTATGCATATTCCGGCCGCAAGTTGCCACCTGTTCCGGAGTATGTTGCCACCCATTCCGGTTTAATGTTGCCACCTATTCCGGTTTAATGCTGCCACCCGACTTATAAACCAATCGACCTTATTTGGACATTTCCCTGAAATTATTCATTTTCCTCTATTGATTAAATTCATTATCAAAAGAGGAGAAACAAAGAAAATGAAGAGGACACCAATGAATAAAATACGGGAAATCATCAGGCTTCATGATAAATGCAATCTCACCCGACGGGCTATATCTCGAGCATTAAATATATCCCGGCCTGTTGTAAAAAAGTATATTGAGTCTATCGATTCTGCTGGTCTAAATTATCAGGCAGTTAGTACAATGGATGACGATACCCTGTTATTTAAACTTGAAGATCTAATCAAACCGACTTCCGCACGTTATGCAGCTCTTAGTAAGAATTTCACATATTACGCTACAGAGCTCAAGCGTACAGGTGTTACCTTAGACCTCTTATGGCAAGAGTATCGTCAAAAGTATCCTGATGGGTACAGCTATTCACAGTTTTGTTACCATTACCAGGTTTGGCGGAACGGCTCTGCCTTAAGTATGCATATGACCCATAAAGCCGGTGACAAGATGTTTGTTGACTTTACCGGCAAGAAGCTTCAGATAGTCGATAAGCACAGCGGAGAAATACAGGATGTAGAAGTGTTTATTGCTATCTTAGGTGCCAGTCAACACACTTATGTTGAAGCAACTGTTAGTCAAAAAAAGCATGACTGGCTCAAAGTCAACTCGAATGCACTTGAATTTTTCGGAGGTGTACCGGCAGCAATAGTGCCGGACTGCCTCAAAACAGCCATTACAAAATCCCATAAATATGAACCCGATATTAACCCCGAATATGCCGATTTTGCCTGCTACTACGATACTACCATTCTACCTGCCCGGCCTTTGCACCCGAAAGACAAAGCACTGGTTGAAGGGGCGGTCAAGATTGTTTACACGCGTATATTTGCAGTACTTCGAGACCGAATCTTCTATTCACTTAGAGAACTTAATATCGCTATCAGAGAAGCGTTAAAGGATCACAATACACGGCCCATGCAGAAACTTAATATGTCACGGCAACAAATGTTCACCCAAGTTGAGAAAGAAGCATTGCACCCTCTTCCCGCACAAAAATATGAGATTAAACATTTTAAATCATTAAAAGCCCAGTTTAATTATCATATTTACCTGAGTGATGACAAGCATCATTACAGCCTGCCTTTTCGCTATCGTGGCAAACAGATGCTGGTCAGTTATACCGACTCTATTGTTGAAATATTCTATAAAAATCGTCGTATTGCTTTTCATAAACGGGACAGATCTCCAAATGGATATTCCACTATTAAAGATCATATGCCCACAGCGCATCGGAAATATAGCGACTGGAACCCTGAGAGATTTCTCAGGTGGGCTCAAAATATTGGTAACCATACTGAAGATGTTATTACAACTACGCTTAAAAGCCGCCAGCATCCGGAGCAAAGCTACAAGACCTGTCTTGGCATTTTAAACTTAGGCAAAAAGTATGAAAAAAGCAGAATAGAGAATGCTTGTAAAACCGCACTTTATTTTAACCACTGCAGTTACAAAACAATTAAAAAAATCCTGGATAATGATATGGACAATTATCAACCGGATTTGTTCTGCCCCCAGCCGGAACATGATAATATCCGGGGCAACAGATACTACAATTAGGAGAATAAAATGATCAATGAAGCAACCATAGAAAAAATGCAGCAGATGAGACTAAACGGAATGATCAACGCTTTCCGTACGACCATGGGAACAACATTCCAGAATAATTTTACACCCGATGAACTGATTGCACACCTGATAGATGCCGAGTGGGAGGACAGATATAACCGGAGACTGAAAAGGTTATTGAAAACAGCAAACTTCCGCTATAAAGCCTCCATCGAACAGGTTACATTTACCGAACCAAGAAATCTTGATAAAAATTTAATATTGAGACTTTCCAATTGTGACTATATCAACAAAGCTGAAAATGTCCTTATTACCGGACCAACTGGTGTTGGAAAAAGTTTTTTAGCCTGCGCCCTGGGTAATCAAGCGGCCATTAACGGACTTAAGGTCATTTACAGCAACTGCATAAAACTTTTTTCCAAACTAAAATTTGCTAAAGCTGAAGGAACATATATTAAAGAACTAAAAAAATTACAAAAACAGCACCTTATCGTGCTCGATGACTTTGGTCTGCATCCCATTGACGAGCAGAGCAAGTTAATTCTGCTGGAACTCTTAGAAGATCGGTATGCAAAGAAATCAATGATCATCACATCACAATTTCCCGTTGATAGATGGTATGACATTATCGAAAGTTCAACTGTAGCAGATGCTATCTGTGACAGATTAATCCATAATGCCTATCAAATACAATTGAAAGGAGACTCTATGAGAAAGAAAATAAAAAAATATTCCGGTTGAATGTTGCCACTTAGTAGTTTATATTAGAGTGAAATGTCCAATAAATGATGTGGTAACCTCTAAACCGGAATGGGTGGCAAGGTTAACCGGAATACGCACCCCTATAGGTGCTTTATCAATAAATTTTGCCTTTCGTGATCTGTAATCAACCGATTTCATCTGATCTACCATAATAACACCTGAAAGTATACCATCTTCAGGAAGTGTGACATGTAAAGGTATATTACGATAAGTATTTGTTATTGGACAAACAAAGGAGAGACCAGTTTTTTGATTGAAGAGTGTAT
>JAWODV010000004.1:0-4487 GCA_046483075.1 Kosmotogaceae bacterium
GAGGAGCTAAACTTCTTTGGTTTGATAAACTCTATACCGAATGAATTTTCAAGCCGTTCTTTTATATAATCAATTCGCTGAGGTTTGTCGGGGTTCTCGATCCAGTATCCGTTGTCAATTTCCTTTTTGGGAGTGTGGAGTCTGTGTCGTTCATCGTAGTAAAACTTCATTGATAAGCCCTCCAGTATGAGAAGATTATTTTAGAGACATTATATCACTTATAAACAATTTTGACATAAAAAAACCTCCCATAAAGGGAGGTTAGTTATTAATCAAGCTGATTAATAGACTTGAAACTCGTAATTATAGAATATTCCACTTGAAAGTTCTTCACCATAATCATCTAATGTTTCAGATGCACTATCTGTTGCAGAGCTTAACACTTCTTGAACTGCATCCAAAGTAACATTTCCTGTAGCACCAACTGTTACTTGATACGTTCCATCAGTTAATGTGTAACCTAAACCATATACTTCAGGGTCAATATCTCGACCAAGTTGATCAAAGTTATCAGGTACAGCATCATTTACATATAAGTAATTTTCAAAAGATGAAGCAAGTGCTTGTAAATCTTGAGCAACTTTTGTTGCCCTTGCCTTTCTTATTGCGTTCAAAGCAACAGGTGTTATCGTAGCTATTAATGCTGCCATGACAGCTAGAACAATCAATAACTCAACTAGTGAAAAACCTTCTTTTCTTCTTTTCATTTTAATCCCTCCTATAGGATGAGTAAAACTCTACATAATAATATATGCAAAATAGTGCCATATTTCTATAAAATTTCTTATAATATTCTAAAAGACTAATAAAACTATACTTGATGATTTTTTAAAACTTTCAAAAACTAAAACTATGAAATCTATTTCCATTATGCCAATTTACTGTGAATTCTATTTCCTAAATCAATATGCTGCTACTGTTAATGGATAATAAAGACTGTTTAATGGTGCCATGACAGGTTTTTTTGTACTGATGTATGATAATTGACCCATATAAAAATGACCTGGTGTCTCTGAAATGACTTTATAATCCTCGTTTGCATACTTAATATCTGGTAAGATTTCACATACCAGTTTTGTGCTAACATCTGTTTCAGTATATAGTGAACATACGTAAATATTTCCTGAGCCTGTATCGAAAATTCTTATCTTATAATCTTCCGTAATATTTTTAACATAATCATAAATCTTTTCTGTATTATCTATCTCACTCATCCCATTAATCATTATTATGTTTTGAGTGGTTTCAGCAAGAATTTTAAGGTTTCTAGCAACCTTTACAGCTTTTGCCTTGCGTATAGCATTCATACCAATAGGAATCATAACAGCGATTAATGCTGCCATAACAGAAAGAACAATAAGTAATTCAACCAGAGAAAAACCCTTGTTTCTCATTCCTGCCCCCGAAAAATACTTAAATATAAAGCTAACCAAAAATGAATATAAAGAATCAATAAAAAAGTCGATATATGTAATTAGTATACCAAAAAATGGTAAAATCAAACAATAACCTAAAGGGAGGGATTTTATGAATTCTGAAAACAAATTGAAATTCACTTCTTCTACAGCTTACGATCTTTTGTTCAGTCTGGCCAGAATTAATTGTCATGAACTATTCAACAAAACATATACATATCCTAAATACGAGGGCAAATTACATCCTGATAATGAACTGGAGTTATGGGTAAAGGAACAAAGACAAAATATACCTGATTGGATAAAGACTTTAATAAATAGATTTTTTAACTGCGAAACCTTTTTCGGTGCTTCCTCAATGATTTACATTGAAAACAATGAATTGAAATCCGCCAGAGAATTTATCGATTTCATGAAAAAGATACCCTCAAAGGATATTCTGAAATATTTTCTTTACAGTGGTTTTGGTGCAGAGATGGACGAAAAAGATCCCACATCGTTGGATAAACTTGTAAATCGATTAACATCAGATGAAAAAGAAACACTGATTTTTATAACGGAAAAAACCATTCATTCCGCTTCGGAAAAGGCAAATTTGCTCGATTTCTTTGATGACCCGGAGCAAATGAAAGAAGATTATATTTCTTTACTTGAATGGTTCTACGAAAACGTCTTTGCTGATATTGAAGATGAAGTTAGAGAGAAGAACAACGAAAAGCTGGATGAACTTAAAGGTCGAGTACCTATGGATGTAAAAACTGCTGTTGAAAAACTCTCTTTAAGTTCAACAGAAAAGATAAAAAACGAAGCAGTTTACCTTGGTGTTTCGTATTATCTTGGGATTATGGCAGCGAGTGCAACGTTGCAACTGGATAAAAAAGGCTATGCCTTTGTTATTGGTTACGACAGAATGGAGTTTTTGGATATTGAAGAGTCTGAAACAGAGAGTTGTGCTGAAATATTCGAAGCACTGGGACATCCTGAAAGGATAAGAATTCTAAGAGAACTTTTTAAAGGCAAAACAACTGTAACAAAACTGGCTAAGAAATTGAAATTAACTACCAGAGAAGTCCATGTTCATATAAATCATCTAACAAGATCAGGATTGGTAAAAAGTGAATTAGAAGATGACATGAAACATTCTCTTTATTGTGATAAGGAAATAATTAGAAATAAAGCAAACCACGCGCTTGAGAGATTGCTTACAGATGAACAGTAAATGATTATTAATCAAGAAATTTCTGGATTTCGATATAATACCCTGATGGATCTCGTGTAAAAAAGTGATATATCTTAAATTCTTCATTTAAAACGGGTTCTTGCGGAACCCTGTATCCTTTTTTTATCAGCTGCTTATAAACGCCATCAACATCATCTGTTAATAGAGTAATGATGGGAGATTTATTAACAACAGTTATATTCATATGAATACAGAAGCCAAGGGCACCACCACCGGGTACGCTAAAAATTCTGCATTTCCCCTGATCTTTAATCATCTTCAGATTAAGCATTCCTTCATAAAACTCCGCTGTTTTCTCAAGGTCATCGGTTCCATAGAAAGAAATTAATCCCTGCCATTTCATGATTTCACCTCCAGGTCAATATATAAGATTATAACAATTTGAATGAATCTAAATATAAAATATTCGTTTCATTGTGAAAAGGGCTTTAACTTGACATTTGCAGATGGCATATGATAATATAAATTCTAATGATGACCGATGGTCATTATAGGAGTGAGCAAATTGCCCGTAGTATATGATGATTCAACAAAAAGAAAAAAGAAAGAAGAAATAATAGATTCAGCTGAAAGAGTATTTTTCACCAAAGGATATGCTAGCAGTTCCATGAATGATATTGCTTCTGAGGCAAATATTGCCAAAGGAACATTGTATATCTATTTTAAAACCAAGAGGGATCTGTATTATGCTGTTGGAAACAGGGCTCTGGATATTCTGGTAAAAAGGTTTTCGGATATAGCAAGTTCAGATATCTATGAAAATGGTATAGAGAAAGTACTTGCTCTGGCAAAAACATATATTTCCTTTGCCAGAGATTTTCCAGATTACCACAGGTTTTTGATCGATTATCATGCAGAGCCAGTTAATTTCAAAGAATCCAATTCCAGTGTTATCGCAGCATATATGAAAAGTGCGCGTATTTGCAAACATTTGTTGAAGTGTATAAAAGAAGGAGTTGAGGATGGTTCAATCAGGAATGATATAGAACCAACCCATCTTTCAGTGCTTTTGTGGTGTAAAACTGTGGGCATGATCGAGTTGTCAAAGCTCAAAGAGCCCATTTTTAAGGATTTTGCGAAAATTGACGCAGATAATCTTATTGAAGTGTATATTGAGCTGGAAAGGCAGTTAATCAGTTCTTAATTTTTTTGGTCTTATGGTGACCATTAGTCATAATAAAGGGGGTGCTTTTAGTTATGAATGAGGTTGTCGTTACTGGTATTGGTACGATAAATCCTGTTGCAAGTAACAAAGAAGAATTTTTGGAATCACTTAAGGAAATGAAAGTTGGTATCGGCGAAATAAAACAGTTCAATGCAGAAAACCATAAGGTACAAATTGCTGGAGAGATAGAAAGAGATCTATCTGAAATAATGGATCTGGGAAGAGCATCAAAAAGGTATGACAGGGTTCTAAAACTTGCCCTGATTGCTGCTAATGAGGCATTAGAAGATTCGGGTCTTGAAGAAGCTGGAGATTGGAAAAAATCTGCTGCGGTTACTGTAAGTTCTGGTATTGGAGGATTTAAAACCTTATTTGCAGAGAGCAAGAAATACATCAATAACGGTCCTAAAACGGTGAGTCCCTTTCTTATTCCAATGATGATTCCAGACATGGTATCAGGCATTGTAGCAATCCACAACGGAATAAAGGGGCCAAATTTTTCTGTTATAAGCGCCTGTGCTTCATCACTGCATGCCATAGCAATATCATCTCTCATGATACGCCATGGTTATATTGATGTTGCCATAACGGGCGGCGCAGAAGCTGCAATAGATGAATTAGCAATAGCTGCCTTTTCCAATATGAGGGCATTATCTTCAAACAATGA
>JAWODV010000036.1:0-23736 GCA_046483075.1 Kosmotogaceae bacterium
GTTCGAATCAGCAATAGATTCAAGCGGCTTCTCTCCCTCCTCATTTGCCATGCCGTGATAACGGACTTTTCCCAGGGAAAACCTGCTCGCACGGCCCCTGATTTGGCTCATGGCCTCGATATTCCCATCCGGTTGTGCCGGCAGATGCTCCATGAGCTGGTAACCAGCGGCATCCTTTCGGAGCTTCCCGATCTTTCTAGCAATTTTTATAACATTAATAATTTCATCATCTTGAATACTGAGGTCTTTCCTAATACCATTTCTTGTTTCTTTTACAAGACCAGCATCTACAAGAATTTTGATGTGCCTTGAAAGTGTTGTTTTGTCAATTGGGAAAAGTTCTTCAATTTCACAAGAACATCTAGCTTCTTTTGACAATTCTTCAATAATTTTTATTCTCCATTTACAGGAAAGAGCTTTAAAGATGGTTACTAAATCCATCATATTTCATCATCCATTTCTTTTAAAACTGTATCCATTTCAACTCTAAGTTTTTCAGTTCCTGTTTCATCTTTGATATTTCCATTTTTTTGTATTCCAAGTTCTGTAACATCTATTTCCTCATATTTTTTTATATTAACTCTATTTAAAGCCTTTGAAGCACACTTAGTTGGCCATATATTCAAAGTCACGAGTTTTTCGTTTTTCGTTCCATTCTTTATTATTCCTTCTATACCTAAAGGTAATTCAAAGGTGTATAATGTCTTATAAATATTTCCATTAACTTTATCTAGAGTTATTTTCCCGGTCATAACACCTGTATTACTGCTTACCTGACAAGGTAATATTCCTATACTCATTAAAGCTACCTCCTTCAATGCACTTTGTGAAATAATACACTTAACGGAATTTAACTTTATTTTATCACTAGTTGTATAGTTGTGCAACTATGAAATAACGAAAAAACTAACAAATCTTTTAAAAAGCAAAACACGTTGTACGTAGGTTCAAAAAACCAAAAAATGCAAAACGAGAGCCCAAGAATCCGAGAGAAAGACGTGAACCGTTGACCGTTTTCAGTGAACCGCCAAATGCTCGTCCATTGTCCATCGAATAGACAATTAGCCGATCGGAGAGAGACGTTTGGAGACACGTCCTTTGGACGCTCAAGACATTTGTAGTTACTTCGTTCAAAGAGGCTCGAACAGAGCAAATAATTTTAAAGACGAGAAAATCCAAAAAATAGGAATATGCGAGCTACAAACCAGCTTGGATTTGCGCTTTGCGGATAAAAACTTGCAATTCACACCCCCAGCTAGGTACAGCTGTCCACCCTCAAGGGTGGATTTTTTAAAAAACTGTGAATCGATTGGTTCTAATGCCCTCTTGAGATGTAGGAGTACAATAGAGGAGGCAGGTGTGTGAATTTAAAACATTATAAATTAAATAATTGATAAATGATGGATTTTAAGTTTTGGGTGAATACGAACACGTGAGCCGTAGTTACAGATAAATTGAAGTTCACAATGTAATATTTTTTTATTCTATGGCATTTGAAAGTGCATCTTCGATTGCTTTTAGGATCACTTTGCTGCTGTATGTTGCGGATGTGATAACATCTATTTTAAGTGATTGTGCTTCGACAACTTTTTCTGGTATTACTTCTGCAGCTTCTCCTCTTCCGTGGTTATGTTCAATTAATTCTATATCGACAATTTCATGGTTACGCACTGTCACTTCAACTTTAGCTGATACAGGAAAAGAACTGTATGAACCTGTGTATTTGCCATCAGGAACGGATGAAACATTAATATTCTTTATATCCAGTGCCATGAGTTTTTCAAGATTTGATTCCATTCTGTTCAATAAGATTACAAAACCCGTTACCGAAACAGCTATGATAACAAGGATGATTATGAGTATTATCTTTGTTCTTTTTTTCAATTTAAACACCACCGGGTAAAGAATAAGTGCACCAAAAAATATAATGAATTATAACATGATGGACCACATCTTAGGCTGTAAGTATCCTACAAAACTGATGATATTATTTTCTAATTTTTGGGAATTCAAGTTATAATCAAGTTAATAAAAGACGGATTTATGTGCCTCTTTTCAATAAGGAGGAGAGAGAATGAAAGCTCTTCAAATAGAAAAACCAGAACTGGCAAAGATTGTTGAAATAGAAAAACCTGTTATTGAAAATGGAGAAGACGTTATTCTTAGGATTGAAGGATGCGGAATTTGCGGAACAGATATGCACATTTATAAAGGATTGGAATTTGCTAAATATCCTGTTGTTCCCGGACATGAATTTGTTGGTGAGATTGTAGACCTCGGTGATAAGGCGAGTCAAAAATTTAACGTCGGTGATAGAATTGTTGGCGATCCCAATCTATCATGCTATCAATGTGAAAACTGTAGAAAAGGACTAATCAATATGTGCACCGGCGGCATGATAAACCAGGGCGTGAATATTAATGGAGCGTTTGCCGAGTATACAAAAGTCAATATGAAGCAGTGCTACCAGATTTCCAAAGAAATACCAGTTTCTATAGCGGTTCTGGGAGAACCACTATCATGTATTTTACATGCTTTAAGCAAAGTAAAAACTGATGCTGACAAATCAGTTCTAATTATTGGTGGGGGTTCTATCGGTGTATTAATCTATAAATTGCTTACAGATATTCATGGATTAAGAAATGTGGATATTGTGGAAGTTGATGAAAAAAGAATTAATGCAGCAAAAGAAGCGGGAGTAGAAAATATTTACAATGCAATTCTGGAGAGATCGAAGTACGATTTTTGTTTTGAAGCCAGTGGATCTTTAGAAGGTTTTGAAAATGGAATAAAATCACTTAATGTCCTGGGTACTCTGATTCAGTTTGGTGTAGCAGATGAAAATGTCAAACCAGGAGTTCCTCTCTATGAGATATATCGAAAGGAATTAAATATCATAGGTAGTTTTGTAAATCCTTTTACTATGGGAAAAGCAGTTGAATTACTTGAAAATTATCACGATGTGTTTTGTGGAGTAGTAGGCAAAGCTTTTTCTCTGGAAGAGGCTAAAAGAGTTCTTGAGGGAAAAATCGATATTAAAAAGTATTTGAAAACTATGGTGAAATTACAATAATCGAAGAAATACAGAACCTAGTAAAATAGGGTCTGTCCCTAATTAAAGGAGCTATTAATATGTCCTTACATATTGGCATTGATGTGGGCACAACAAATGTAAAAACATGTATATTTGATGAAAAAGGGGTGCTTTTGGCTACTGTTAGTCATGTTACACCTGTTGACCATACTGAATATGGAGACCTCTTAAACGTAACTACTCTCTGGAAGATTGTAAAAACATCGATCAAGAATATTATCGCTAAATGTAAAAGTACCGACTTGAGAAGTATCGGGATAACATCTATGGGAGAGACTATTATACCTGTTGATCGAAATGGTTCATTGTGGGATGGGATTATGTGGTATAACCCCGTTACTAAAAAACAATACGAACAGTTACTAAGTAACATTGATGATAAGAGAATTAGGGAACTAACCGGCTTAACTTCAAGCTGGTTTTTCTCTGCTTCAAAAATCAAGTATATCAAAGAACAATTACCCGATATTTATAAACAGACAGAAGCATTTTTGGATGTTTCAGGTTTTGTAGCTTATATGCTTACTGGAGAAATGAAAATGGATAGAACGTTTGCTTCAAGAATGATGCTTCTTAATTTACAAACAGGTGAATGGATGGATGAACTCATAAAAGCTGCAGATGTTGATCGTAATAAACTGCCAGAATTGATTTGGAATGAAAAACCTGCAGGGTATCTTAAGGATGAACTGGTTGATAAATTTGAGCTAAGCAATGAAGTTGCTGTGATAACAGCTGGTCAGGATCATATTGCAGCTGCTTATGCTGCGGGAATTGAAAAACAAGAACAGGTATTATGTTCAATAGGCACATCTGGAGCAGTATTTGCCTGCGCTGATTTTGATACTCTGAAGTCATCGAGATTTATAAATAACCAGTACTTTTCAGCGGGATTTCATATTCTGAAAGATAAGTATTATTTGCTAGAGGGAACACCAACAGGTGGCTATTGCATCGACTGGTTTTTAAAACAAGTAATGAAAAGAGACTATAACTGGTTAAGCAGTTTATCATTTAGTGAGAGTAATGTCATTTTCTATCCTCATCTTAGAAATACTCTACATGGTGCGGCGCTTGGTAAGATTATCAACCTTTCTGATAAAGAAAATGATGAAAGTTTAATGCAAGCAATAATGGAAGGTGTGGCTTTTGAGGTAAAACGATTTATAGACAGACTGGTTTACATTAAAAATGATCAAGGGATGGAAGAGTTCATCGCTGTTGGTGGAACAACTTTTAACAAGCCTTTTATGAGGATTTTAACTGATGTGCTTGGTAAACCATTAAAAGTACTTGAACAGGCTGAATATGCTACAAATCTTGGAGCTGCAATGCTATCAGCGGTTGTGTCAAAAGATATTACTTATGATTATGTAAAGAACAATGTAAGAAGATTTAGAAGAACAATTTTTCCTGAAGGAGAACGAAGAAGAAAATATTTTGTTGAAAAATATGAAAGATATGCTGATAGTTATTAATTAACTAAAACCTCGGCTTCTTCGAATGATTTCTATCATAATTAGGGTCTGTCCCCAATAAATGTGGAATGCCGTGAGCTGAATAGGAGTGATATAGATGAAAACAGCAGTTTATATTGGTATACCGATAATCATTCTTATGGGAATTTTCTACTGGCTTGGAGATGTTTATTCTCCAACAGAAGAAGCTCTGGCATATCTTGAATCAAGTAATTCTGTTAAAGTTTTAGAAAATGAAGATTGGTTTGAATTCATACCTGAACAAGAAAAAATCACCACTGGCATAATATTTTATCCTGGGGGGAAGGTAAAAGCTGAATCATATGCTCCCCTCGCTTTTGAACTAGCAGAAAAAGGATACATGGTTTCAATAATAAAAATGCCTTTACATCTTGCTGTTTTAGCCCCCAATAAAGCAAACAAATATATCAATAATTATGAAAAGATAAATAATTGGGTGATAATGGGGCATTCTCTTGGTGGGGCAATGGCTGCGACTTTTTCAGAGATCCATCCTGAAAAACTCGAAGCACTGATCATGTTAGCTGCTTATCCAGCAAACTCCGTTGATTTATCTGATAATGATATTGATGTACTTTCTATTTATGCATCAGAGGACAGGATTGCTGACAAGGATAAAATACTGGCAGCAAAGGAACGATTACCAGAATCAACAGAATTTGTTGAAATAAAAGGCGGAAATCATTCGTATTTCGGTTCATATGGTTTGCAAAAAGGTGATGGCGAAACAACAATTACTGAAGAAGAACAAATAAACATGGTTGTTGATCACATAGTTAATTTTCTAAATTAATGATTTCCAGGAGAAAACGTTTTAAACAGAATGACATGCGGAGGATTGAGATATGGAGTATTTGAAAAATCGATTGAAAATATTTTTTAGTGAATTTCTTTCTTCTATCTGGGTTATTGCTTTCTTTGTGGCATATATGGTATTCAAGATTTGGTCTAATATTAGTATGGGTGCTTCAGTGACTACTGCTTTGAGATCGGGAGTGCTGGGGGCCCTTTTTTATTTGGCTGGCTGTTTTGCCATCTCATTTTTAGCCGTAAAGAATGAAAAAATCAAAGAGAGCAATATTTCAATATCTAATGAAAGAAGTAAAACGATCATTTTTATTGTCTTAGCTTATGCAGCGATAGTATTTGCCTTTACATACGATTCTGTGTTGAGAAGAATTAATGAGAATGGTTTTCTTTCATTTATTCCAGGCTATGATGTTCTTTTGGCTTTCATTAACGAAAAGATCGCTGTTCCGCTTTCGGAAATGGTCGAACCCTATAGTCACGCATATATTTTTAGTTCAGCAACAGGTGTTTTATTGTATATAGTGATTCCATTAATATTGTTTTCTCTACTGAATTTTAAGTTGTGGAAAGTATTTAATCTTATGAATACCCGAGCCAACTGGGTTTTTGTTGCTGGATATTTGATAATGTTTACAATTAACAGTCCAGAGAGCCCCATTGTTTGGATGCTACTTGCAACACTTATATATCCAGCACTTGCAGAAGAATTTTTTCACAAAGCTGTTGTTTTGAGATCTGTTAATAGCTTAGCGAAAAAAGTTGGGACCGCGGTAGTTGTTAGTGCATTGATTTTCGCTTTAATGCATTTCCCTGAAAGATACCTTATCACCTTCGATGGAAACATATTGCAAACATTGTCAGAGATCATGACAGTAGGATTGTTCGGAGTTTTTACTGGATATGGGTTTGTAAAAACCGGTACTATAATTCCGTGGGTAATAATTCACGCTCTTTCTAACGTAATTAGCATAACCTAATACCAAACATTATTGCCAGATTAGTATTATTGTAGTTTTAATCCATCATTGTATACATTAAATAAGGTCATAAACATTTTCTGTGGTTGAAAAATGATGCCTATTATAATGTAAATAGCCTCACAGAACAAAAAAAAAATCAAAGAGAAAATTTAAAATTCCAATATTGATGCGCTCTTATTTCTTAAGTCTTTTTATGAATGATGCGATTTTTTTCTTTAATGGAGAACCTAAAATATGCATTTCCTGAAGTTCCTTAAAGCCTTCTTTTGTAAGAATGAGCTTGCCACCTACTTCATGTATCAGCTTCTCTTTTTTTAGACTAGTAAGAGATTTCTCTATCATTTCATCTTTATCACCTAATTCATCTAATCCAAGAGCCTTTAAACCCTCTACTTCCTGAAAGTCAAGGGCTGAATAAGCTTCTGCTTTCATTTGGTCTTTTGTGGTTATTTCCCCTTTGTCTATTTGATATAAGAGCCAGCGCTTTAACTGTGTAATTCTTAACGTATTATAAAAGGTGAATCCATATTTGCTCAAATCTATTTCTTCCTCGTTTCGAGACTTCAATAACTCAATAAACAGATCAATGGCACTCTTTAGAATCAGACCAGAAATGAATATACCAACTATCGAATCCAGAAATGGAATATGAAGCATTGAAGCAATTAGTGCAAAAAATATTGTTATTGCAATGAGAATATGATTCCTTGAATCAATTGATTGAGTAATCAAAGCAACTGACTGATGTTTGATTCCCGCAAATTTCTGGTAAAACCAGAGAAATAGACAAATCACAGCCGATATTATCACAGCCCCGAAAGTTAGAAAATCAGGTGAAGGTATTTCCCTAGAAATCAATCCAGCTATGGCTTCGTAAAGAGTGAACCCTCCAACAATAATCATGAATAACAGTAATATCTCGCTGGCAATTCTTTCTTTGTTTTTTGAAATTCCCCAGTAAACAAACAAACTGGAAATCCCATCTAAAAGCGTATCGATAGAATCATTAAACAATCCAACGCTACCTGAAATAAGTGCTGCTGGAAGTTTTATCGCTCCAAGTATAAAGTGAACGATCAGTGTGACTTTTGAAACATTTTTTGGTAACATAAAACGTTCCAACACCTTGCCACTTCTTTCAAGTTCATTAATCATTTTTTTTGCTTCTTCTGTTCCCTTTTCAGTTAAAGAGAAAACCTCATCTTTCTGTTCGATCCAATTTCTCTGTTTCATTTCTTCAAGCTGTTCCTGAAGAAAATCATCCATGTTGTCGTGACCATCGAAGTGTTTATGACCAGGGGCAACTTCAAGGAAAATCCCAAATCTACGTCCCAGGGCTTTGTAGTAATCCTTGATTTCTTCAATGGATTTTGGTCCATTGAGGAGTGAGGAAGCAATCATCCATATTTGTCCATGTTTACCAGAATGTTGTATCCCTGGAAAATAAAACCACCTTTTTTAATATGGGAATCTTGTTTTTAGCTAATTATTCAAAATTAATTATTGAAAACACTGAAGAAATATCCCATACCATTATTTGTTGATATTTTACATTATTTTGCTATTACTGCAGACCAATAATGAAGAAAAGGGACGGTAATCACGAAGCTATTACCTTTTTTTATTGATTCAAGTTTCAAAGGTTTTAGTTGATCATCTGGAGAAGTGAAAAGAAATCAGATTTCCCATTAACCAGAATAAAAGGAATTTTTTGTGCGTTTTTCATTATTTAATTTGTTTTGTGATTCGGCATTATTAAGGCAAATAAATATTATCTTGTCAATAAATAGTGTCTGTCCCCAATAATATTAATAATTATCGTTCAATTGAATTGTCTAGTTTAATTTAGTTTTTATGGGTACAAAGAAGCATTCTCTTTTTTATTTTTAGACTGTTAAGGTAGAATAATAATAATAAGCTTTAAAGATTCACACCTCGATATTTTTATGTCATTTATTTTGCTTTTTTAAGGAGGACAATGTTATGTCAGCAACTCGAAGAGCATGGTTGGTTGTATTTAGTGGTTTGGGTGTGAACCTTACTTTGGGGGTCTTGTATTCCTGGGGGATAATTTCTGCAGCTCTAATAGATGATTTCAAATGGACTGCTACTCAGACGCAAATTCCATACATGATAGCCTCAGCTGTTTTTGCTTTTAATATGATTCCTGGCGGGAGATTACAGGATAAACTTGGGCCCAGGTTGGTACTAATTGCTTCTTCAATTTTAGCTGGTGCAGGTTTTATTCTTTCTGGATTCAATCTCACTGTTACAGGTTTAACTTTCTTTTTTGGAATCATTTTTGGACTTGCCATAGGATTTGGTTATGCTTCTCCAACTCCAGCTGCAGTAAAATGGTTTCATCCGGATCATAGAGGATTGATTTCAGGAATTGTAGTTAGCGGTTTTGGTTTGGCTCCTGTGTACATTGCTCCACTTACAAGTTCATTAATTAGCTCATATGGATTAAAAACAACTATGATTATTATGGGTGTTGTATTTTTTTCGGTTGTTTTTTCTCTTTCTTTTGTAATAAAAAATCCACCAGCTGATTTTGAGAAAATTAAACTTAAGAAAAAGCCCAAAAAGAAACACAAGACTACAACGAAAGATTACAATATTCGTGAAGTTTTGCGAACCCCCCAATTTTATATGTTGTGGACAATGTTCTTTTTTGGCACATTTGCCGGACTCTTAATAATTGGACAAATGTCGAAAATCGGACAGGAACAGGCGTCTATAAGCAATGGCTTCTTGTTAGTGGTGGTTTATGCGATATTCAACTTCTTAGGTAGAGTTACCTGGGGAACTATTTCAGACTATTTGGGCAGAACTTTTACTCTTTTCACGATGTTTGCAATTCAGGCAATTGTATATTTTTCTTTCAGTGCTTTAACAAATCCATTTAGTCTTTTGATTGGAAAAAGTCTGGTAGGCTTCACCTTTGGTGGTATGCTCGCAATTTTTCCAGTAGTGACAGCGGATTTCTTTGGATTAAAGAATTTGGGATTGAATTACGGATTGATGATTACTGCCTGGGGCGTTGGAGGTATTCTTGGGCCACTTTTGGGAGGTCTTACAAGAGATGTTACAGGTGGTTATGAAATAAGCTATCTAATTTCTGCAATTCTTGGTGTTGCTGGTGCATTAATCAGTTTATTCGTTAAGCATCCCGAGACTAAGGAAGCAGAAACCAAAAAATCTTAAGTGGCTCTTTTTGTTTATTAAAAAGCCATTTGTTTAAAATGAAATAAGAAAAATAAATGATAAAAATAATTATTTCGATTTTTCTTTCTTTTTTGGACGACCTCTTGGCCTTCTATCCAGGTTTATTCCATATTTATTTTCAATTTTCTTCTTGAATTTTACTCCGAAAACCGGGGAGCCTTTTTTTGTTGAACTGCGAAGTTTGGCAACAAATTCTTTTTTATCAGGAGTGCCCAGATACTCTTTCCATTCTTTGGGATCCCAATTGTAACCCAATTCATCTGAGTCAGAGAGTTCGATTCTTGAATGTTTATTTTCGTTTTCAGCAGGGTTTTTGCTAACCGTTTTTTGATTTTTTTGAACATGATCATATGCACTGCACCAAAAGTACTTCCATGGAGCCTTTACAATACCAGCTCTAACTGGATTTCTTTCAACATACTTCATAGCTTCAAAGGAGTGTTTTTCGTCAAGGGGGCACGAATAGAATCTGCCCTGCCATAAATGACCTGTTTGGTTGTTCTTTTTGTTAAAGTATTGGGAATATCGCATATGAGCGTTCTTAAATGTCATAGCCAATGAATCGCTATTTTCTGGTACTGCAACAAAATGAATATGATTGTCCATTATGCAGTAAGCATAGATTTTAAGCTTATATCTTTTGGAAAACTCGTTTACAAATTGACAGTACTGACTTTTATCCTTTTCATCTTTAAAAACCTTTAGCTGGAAGTTACTTCTTTGCACAACATGATGTGCAATACCCTCAAACACTATCCTCGCTGTCCTCGCCATAAAAATTGCTCCATTAAAGAAATAGAATCACAATTATTTTATCATAAAATAGGGTCTGTCCCCAAGTGAAAAAATTGGGTCTGTCCCTAACTGAAATTAAATTAACTATTATAGAATAAACAGGTGTTAATATAGAATGATTTAGCAAATTTCATCCTTTTATGTTATACGGCTGTAGTATCTAAAACTTATTTGGATTATCATGTGTTTGAGTTTTTCTAATCATGGATCTCCGATCATGAAACTTGATAAACGAAGCGAGGGTAAGATGCACACACCCAGCCTCCGACAGCCCTCTCGAAGAGGGCATTAGAACCCAAGGCTTTAAAAACGTTGTATGTGGTCCGTAGTAGGTTGTGCGTTACTAATACGTACAACTAACAACCGACAACCGACAACGTTTTCTGATTCGTTGAACCAATCGATGGACGAAACGTCAGTGTTGGACGGTGGACCAAATGAAATTTTGGACGTATTTTTAGTCTCGGGCTCTCGGATTCTCGGACTCTCGTCTTTTCGGTTTCTCTCTTTTTTAAAAGGTTTTCGTCGAGTCTCGGATCTTGCTTTATAAAGATTCCACCCTTGAGGGTGGCCAGCTGTACTTAGCTGGGGGTGTTAATTTTTGGTTTTTTACCGCCATTGGTGCAAATCCGTGTGTTCCACAACACGCATATCCTGAGTTCTGCTCGGCATATCCGATTGTCTTTCAAATTGCATATCAATGGGTTTAAGCCCCAGTCGATGGACGAAGCGAGTCGCAAGATGAGCGTTGGACGAAACGTCAGTGATGGACGATGGACGCTGTTATATTCTCGGATTCTCGGTCTCTCGTCTTCTTGGTTTTTCTCGGTTTTAAAATGTTTTCGTCGAGTCTCGGATCTCTAATCTCGGGGTTAAGTTTGTTCCACAATGGGTGGTATTTAACACGTATACTTACAATACAGGAGATATATATGAGGGAATTCAAAAAGCCAAAAGTTGTAATTAGCAGATGTTTAGGCTTTGATAATTGTAGATATGATGGACAATCTATTTCCAGTGAATTTGTTGATGAATTTAAGAATCATGTTGACTATATAAACCCCTGTCCTGAAGTTGATATTGGGCTGGGTACTCCGAGGGACTCGTTAAGAGTTGTAAAGAAAAACGGTTCACTTAGTTTTGTTCAAACAAACACAGGAAAGAATTATACTGAAGAAATCAATAAGTATGCAAACAATTTTCTAAATGATCTGGAAAATGTTGATGGGTTCATCCTAAAGGAAGGATCACCATCCTGTGGATTCAAGGGGGCTAAATACTATCCTGGATTAGGGAAAGTAGCATCTAATAGCAAAGGTTCTGGTTTCTTTGGAGGAGCAATAATAAAGCGGTTTCCTCAACATCCTATTGAAAATGAAGGGAGACTTAGAAATTTCAATATTAGAGAACACTTTTTGACTAGACTGTTTTTAATGCCAGAAATAAGAGAACTTAGAGTAGACAGCACAATCAAAAAGTTGGTTAACTTCCAGAGCAGGAACAAACTCTTATTAATGGCGTATAATCAAAATCTCATGAGAAAATTGGGGAAACTTGTTGCAAATAGTGACGATGAACCTATAGAAAAACTGGTGGAAAAATATATTGATGGCTTTCTCCAGGCAATCAATCATACGTCAAGATATACATCGAATATAAATGTTCTTATGCATGCCCTTGGTTATTTCAAAAAGGTTTTGAGTACCGAAGAAAAAGCGTTCTTCCTTGATGCTTTAGAAAGCTATAGAAAAGGTAAGGTTCCACTAAGTGTTCCTTTGTATCTGATTAAATCTTATATTGTCAAGTACGATAACGATTACTTGAAATCTCAAACCTTTTTTGAACCCTACCCTGAGGGATTGGTAGAAATAACAGATTCTGGTAAAGGCAGATAGCAATTATTAAAGTCTAGAAGGAGTTTTTTTGCAAACTTAAATCTAACTCTAGTAAATACATTAACACTCGTCATCAAACATTATTTTGGAATCTTATAGTGACAATGTTTATAAGTAAACTTTACTGAATCTTACCAAATAACAAAGGATGCAATAGATTGTGGTATCAAAGAAGTGTCTTCAAGTTTCAAAAAACGCTTTCCTTGCCTATCAAAGATAAAAGGAAAAGCTTCAATTTTAGTTATTTTGCCCTTAGATGTTACATATAGCTTAAGGGGAGAATTGACTCTGCAATACTTTTTAATCATTGCTGTTGTCCAGTTTCCTAAAGAATAAATGATAAGCGAGGTTGTTCCACGTTTATTCTCATATTGTTCTATAGGCTGAAGTACATGGGGATGATGACCTATCAAGATATCGACACCTTCATCACAAAGCATTCTTGCAAGTTCAACCTGGTTTTTAGTAGGGGTGAGTTCATATTCAAGCCCCCAATGGAGGCTTAGTATAATTACATCATTAACTTCCTTCATTCTTCTTATAACACTCTTTATTTCTGAAAAATCTTCAGTGTACAAATTGACTGCATTTAGTCGTGAAATATTAATTATTTCATTTCCTTTATCTTTTGCAACATTAGTCCCGTAAGTGTAACCTGATAATGCCACTGAAATGCCATTAATGTTTACTACTGAAAAGCGGTTATCCCTTTTTAATCCTATACTTTCGATATTGTATCTATCTAGCAAAGATACTGTCTCTGACAAACCTTCAATGTCTTTATCAAAACAGTGATTATTTGCTAAATTCAAAACATCCGGGTTTAAAGGTAATACTATCTTTTCGAAATATTCTAAGCTACCGTTGAACCACGGAAACCCAGATGTTGGTTTTTTATCATGTACTGGAAATTCAAGGTTGGTGAAAACCAAATCACTCTCTAGTAGTTCAGAAGGTACTTCTTTGAAGAGCTCATCACAATTTAACAAAGGAGAGTAAAACATTATATCGCCAAACACTGTCATTGTGAAATCGTATTCATTCACTTCTTCTAATGTAAATGCTTTTTCATCATAATCTCGAGAAATTGGCCCAAATACTATCTTATATATATAAAAGAAAAAGTCTAAGAGACTAGCATTCTCCATAGAACCTTCAACTATTGGGTAAGAGCAACTACTTATTATAACGACAGTTACAATGCAAACAATTAGCATTTTTTTCATTTACTTCCTCCAAACATAGTAATTATTAGTCATCATTATAATCAAATATTTCACTTTTTTATTATAAACCGATTTAGTTTTTCTCATGACTTTTTGAGTTCAATTTTATTGAGATCTGTAGTTACAAAAACTTTCACTCTATTTATTGTGAAGAAAAATACTCTATGATAATATATTCATATATCTGAATATATGAATATCAGGAGGCTTTTTATGGGTAAACGGAAACTGGATATTTTCAGCAAATATCTTTCAATATGGGTAGCAGCTGCAATGATATTTGGTGCAATTTTGGGTAATGTTTTCCAGGGTTTTTCTGAAACTTTGGGTGACTGGAAACTGGCAAACGTTTCCATTCCTGTTGCTGTCGTGCTTCTATTTATGATGTTTCCTATAATGTTAAAAATCAATATTGAAGAAATCACTAATGTTAGAAAGAATTCGAGACCTTTAACTATGACATTGGTAATAAATTGGGCAATAAAACCATTTACAATGGCTTTTATTGCATGGCTTTTTATTAAATTGTTTTTTGGTCCATTGATTGGTGATGGATTAGCCAATGAATATGTCGCTGGCATGATACTTCTTGGACTGGCACCTTGCACAGCTATGGTTCTTGTGTGGACATATCTGGCAAAAGGTAATATTAACTATGCACTTGTCCAAGTATCGGTTAATGATCTCATAATTCTTTTTCTTTTTGCTCCTTTAGGTAAAATGCTTATAGGTGTTTCAACGGGTTTTCCAGTACCCTTCATGACAATATTCTGGTCTGTAGTATTCTATGTTGCAATACCCCTTGTTTTGGCTGTAATAACGAGAAGAATTGTTATAAACTCGAGTGGTGAAAAATATTTAAAAGAAAAAGTAATTCCGAGATTTGATCCTTTTACAAAAGTTGGTTTGTTACTTACTCTTGTTTTAGTATTTATGTTCCAGGGTAGAACGATTCTAGAAAATCCTTTACACATTTTACTCATCGCGATACCTCTAATTATTCAAACCTATTTAATTTTCTTCATAGGTTATATGGGAGCAAAAACTTTAAAAATTAATTACCCTGAAGCTGCACCATCAACATTTATAGGAGCATCAAACTTCTTCGAACTTGCAATAGCAGTAGCACTGATTTTATTTGGAATGAATTCAGGGGCAGCTCTGGCTACGGTTGTTGGGGTACTTGTTGAAGTGCCTGTTATGTTATCCCTTGTTGCTATAATGAAAAATAGAAAATCCCAATTTTATTTTTTTAACCAGTAGAAGAAGGTGAAAAAATGATAATAACAAGGCTGGAATTAGTTGAATTGCTAAATCTTCTCTCTGATGAAATTAATCTAAAAATTCTCTCTTATATAAAAATTTATGAAGAACTTTGCGTTTGCCAATTTGAAGATATACTAGAAATTCCTCAACCAACTATATCCAGACATTTAAAAGCTTTGTATACAGCCAGGATAATATCTGTTAGAAAAGAAGGAAGATGGCACTATTACAGACTTAAGAAACTCCCTGATTTCGTTCATGAAGTGCTTAATTTAGCAATGGAGAGGTACAACATCACAAGAGAAAAACTATTGAAACGATGTAATACAAGTAAACAACTAAAGAATAATTTTCCAAGAAATTAAGACTTAGGAATTTTTAACAAGTTCTATTGAGGCAATATGAATAAAAAATGCTGATGCTTTTATAAAGCAATATTTTTTTAAGGAGGAAAACCATTGGACCTAAAAAAATTATTCACTATTGGATTATTATTGTTTGTTGTAATTAGCGTTGCTTATTTTATTTACGATGAAATGAGATTGGCTTCTAATTCAAGTAACGTTCAAAAAGCTGAAAGCGATCAATCAGAAATAGATAAATCAGATGTTAATGACTACATGATTGTGTATTATTTCCACGGGACCCAACGCTGCCATGAATGCCTTGAGATGGAATCTTATATAAAGGAATGCCTTGAAACATATTTTTCTCAAGAGTTAGCTGAAGGAACGATTAAATTAAAAGTCATTAATATCGATTATCGGGAAAACCAGGATTATATTGACAAATATTTCATAATGTACAATTCAGTTATTTTACAAAATTTTGAAGACAAAGAAGCCACAGAGTGGAAATATCTTGATGAAGCATGGAACCTGGTAAGCAACAAAAAAGAATTCATTGATTTCACTCGCGAAGAAATCGAGAATTTTAAGGTGGTGGATTAATTGGATAATGTCTTTCTAGCTATATTGTCTGCGTTATGGTTTGGTATTTTAACATCAATCAGTCCGTGTCCATTAACAACAAATATTGCCGCTGTTTCTTTTATCAGTAGAAATATTAAAAGCCCTGTGAAATCAATAACTTCTGGTATTTTATATACGATTGGACGGATGTTCACTTATGTGATTATCGGTTCTATTATAGTTTCAAGTTTGACCCTGGCACCTAGAATATCAATTTTTCTTCAAAAATATATGGGTAAGCTTATAGGCCCAATAATGATAATAGTTGGGCTATTTTTACTTGAATTGTTGAGTTTCAATATAAGAGGAAAGAATATAGATGCTGAAAAACAGGAAAGGATTAAAAAACAGGGTCTTTTTGGAGCTCTATTTCTCGGTTCACTATTTGCTTTGAGTTTTTGCCCGATTTCTGCCGCATTATTTTTTGGTAGTGTAATTCCTCTAGCAGTAGAAGAACAATCACGAATTCTCATTCCTGCGATTTATGGTATTGGAACGGGAATACCTGTATTATTGGTAGCGATCACTTTGGCTTTTAGTACGAAACTGGTTGCTAAAATGTTTAAAAGAATTAACCAGTTTGAATATTGGGCCCGTACTATTACGGGCAGTTTCTTCATTGCTTTAGGTATCTACTTTAGTATTACCAGGATATATCTTTAGAATCCAAAAATTATTTATATGCTAAATAAATCCAATACTATTTAAGTAACGATAATTAATCACAGAGATTCATTTGTAGAAGGAGATTTGCATTTACCTTTGGGTGAAGGCAACATTCTCTATAATGAAGTAATAGATAACTTCGTAAATTATGGTAGAGTGGTAATTCTCGAAATAAACTATGAATTCATGAATGAATTCAGGAGCAGTTTACAAAAAGCCAGAAGACTTTTTTGGATAATAAATTGTATATTATATATTTTGATAATTATTTCCGATTTAAAACTCTCTATAGATCTACAATAGTTAATTACTGTGACTTTCAAAGAAATCCCATATTAGCTCTTTTGCATCCAAATAAACCTGATTTTCCTGAAAAAAACTTTGAAATCCTTTTATTCTTCCTGGAAAAGTGTGCCCTTCTTCTTTTAGTGTGTAGAATTCAATAATTACATGATTGTTCTCATTCAAATATTTTCTTACTATCACCTTTTCTTGATCTGTAAAGTTTTCTTCCACTATTAAAGCGTCCATAGAATTTGCCCAGCGTTCAACTGACTCCAGAATCGAAGAAAAAAATATGCCCGAACTATTTTCTTCTCCAGAAAATCCTCCATGGTAAGGAATTATAGTATCTCGTTCACCATGAAATATTATTAACGGGAAAGACTTTTTGGGCGGTTCAATATGAATAATAGAACCTTCGCTACTTCCTCCAGAAGGAGAAGAAGAAACTATCGCTGCAGCAGTAAAAAGCTCGGGATGTTCTGAAATTAATTTATACGTCAACATACCACCGTTGGAAAAACCTATAAGATAAATCCTGTCATTGTCTACATTGTATCTTTGTTTTATTAAAGTAAGTAATTCTGTTATGTAACCAACATCATCTATTTTATTCTCCATTGCATATCCACAACAAAATTCCACATTCCAGCTCAATAGAGCGTTATCTAGCTGACCGGTTCCTTCAGGATAAACAGAAATAAAACCCTTTTTATCCGATAACTCAGTTATTCCATATGTATCTTTGGTATAAGTGCTGTTTCCAAAAAGTCCATGAAATACTATCACAAGTGGTAATTTTTCCTTGACTATTTTATCAGGAACATGGACTATAGATCTTCTCTCTATCCCATTGTGAGAAAGATATAGGTTATAATCCAGAGTTTTATTGTTTGCCAGCATCAAAATTGCAATTAATAATGTTGTCGCTAATATGATTAAATATCCAGTTTTCATAAATCATCTCCTGAAGAAAATTATAATGAATACAATTTATTATACTTCTTATTTGAATATTAATCTTATTTATCAAAATTCTTCCTTAGCTTAAATTAATTCCCTTTAAATGTAACTACTAATCATTTCCAGTCCTTAGCTTATCAGTGCGGTATTTCGTAATGAGGAAGTATATTGATATAATTATTTAGGTTCAGAAACTAACTAACTTTATAAGGAGCTTTTTCATGGACAAGAACAATAGGTCGGCTGGTGTTCCTTCAGAATTGAGGGCAAAAAATCTGGAGACGATTTTTGAAATAATTTTCAAATATCAACCTATATCGAGGACAGAAATATCTAATCGCTCAGGAATTAGTAAACCAACCGTTAGCAAATTAATTAAATCATTATTAGATGATGAGTTTTTGATTGAAGCAGGTAAAACTTCTGAAGGATTAGGGAAAAAACGAACATTGCTTTCATTAAATCCCAAAAAGACTTACACAATTACTGCAGACATAGGTCTGGAAAACACAATTATAAGTATTGTTGATCTTTCTATGAAAATTTCTGATAAATGTGTAATTTCGACCAACAAGAATTTGGATAAATTTGTTGAAGAATTTGTTTGCTGTGTTGTTAAGTATGTTGAAAAAAAGAAAGAGTATCCTACATATTTAGTAATTTCAGTCCCAGGATTAGTTAAATCAAATTTAAAAGACGCAATTAATATTCCATTATTACACTGGGAGAATGTAAAACTGGCAGAAATAATTGAAGATGAACTGAAAAAGAGAGGAATTCCAATAGGGATCTTGATTAATAATGATGCGGAACTTGCAACAATAGCTGAAGTTTCGTTAAATGATGAATTAACAAGTAATCAACGAAACATTGTCTGCGTGCTCGTAAAAGAAGGAATAGGAACAGGATTATTTTTGGATGGCAGTTTGTACACGGGTTCAAACCATACAGCAGGAGAATTAGGACATATGGTAATTGATCGTAATGGACCTGAATGTTCATGTGGAAGGAAGGGTTGCTGGTTAACGATGGCGGGTTCAAGAGAGTTAGAAAAATACGTCAAAGACTCCAGATTGGATGAATATATTGAAATATTTAGCATAGGTTTAATGAATATAATAAATGCACTGGATCCAAATGTAGTTGTAATAAATGGAGCTGTAGAAAAATACTGGAATGATATTTATCCTGCCTTAAATCAAAAATTACAGCAACATAATTTAAACAACAATCCGGAAGAAATTAGGCTATTATCTTCTGCCTTTGATGATAGAGTTGGACCTTTACTTGGAGGAGCATTAATGAGTTTTAGAAAGTATATCCAAAAAGAAACGGGCTAAAAGTAGCCCGAATTTGAAAGGAGGGGTATTGTGAAACGTCTATTTGTAGTTTTCTTAGTAACGTGTTTCTTGTTAGCTGGTTCAGTAACATTGGCTGCTACAGAAGATGAGCTTATTGTTTATCACTGGTGGACTGCTGGTGGAGAGAAGGAAGCCATAGATGCTCTGTTTGAAGCGTTTTTGGAAGAGCATCCAAATGTTGAAATAATCGAAAATCCTGTAGCTGGAGGCGGCGGTGGAATAATGAGAGCCCAGATAAAGACAATGATTATGGCTGGTAACCCGCCAGATACTTTCCAGATTACTTATGGACACGGGATGATAAGTTCATTTTCAAGCGTTCTTCAACCGATTGACGACTTAATAAAAGGTTACAACATTCCTGAAGCTGTATATGAATGGGGTCGTGTTGATGGAGAAATGTATGGAGTTCCGCTTAATCTGATGCAGAATAACTGTCTCTGGTACAATGTGGACCTGGTTGAAGAATTAGGAATCGAAATGCCCATAGAATCAATTTATGACTTCCTTGTTGTTTGCTCAGAAATAAAGGAAGAAGGTTATGTGCCTCTTGCAGTTGGTGCAGGAATGGGTCAGAAGTTCTGGTTGGGAACACTCTTTGAGGCAATAAACAGTTCCTTACCAGGTGGTGGTGCTGATTTCCTTAATGAATATTACGCAGGTAATATTTTGCCTTCTGAGTCTTCTGTATTCAAAAACACATTACAGGTGATGAAAACACTCATTGATAATGATTTTATAAACGATGATTTCTCAGCTCTAACATGGGATCAGGCTGGAGACCTAATGGCAACAGGAAAAGCTGTGTTCTATGTAATGGGAGATTGGGGTAAAGGTCACTTTACCGCTATGGGTTTGGAACCCAGAGTTGACTTTGGATATCAGCCATTTCCCGGAACAAGTGATACTTTTGTAGGACACGCCGATTGTTTTGTTCTACCAGTAGGTGTAGATAAGCAATTAGCCAAAGATTGGATAAAATTCTTGACCACAGTTAAGGCAGCCAATACATTCTGTCCAATTAAAGGAGCTGCGCCATTTGTACTAGATGCACCACTTGATGTCTACGATTCAATAACAAAAGAAATACTCGGATACTTTAGAGATGAAGATGTTTCAAAAGTACTGTCACAGTTTGGTGCACCGCCAGAATCCTATCTTGATGTTTTTGGGACAGCATTCAGTCAATTTTTCAATGATCCAGTTATCAATGAAAGCTCACTAGATGATTTCGATTACGCGTACGAAGAGGTTTTCTGGTATTAAAAATTGCCGGCAGGTGTGAGTGCACCTGCCGACTATTTACTCAACGTTTACTTTAGCTGAGGAGTGTATTGTTTTGAGTAAAAAGATACAGATACTACTTTTTATTTTACCAGCAATTGTGTTGGTTGGTCTATTTGTATACGGTTTTACAGCATATACAATTCAAGTTTCTTTAACAAGCTGGAGAGATGTAGGTTTTGGAGGAACTTTTGTTGGTCTAAAAAATTATATAAGACTCTTCACAACTGATAGAGTATTCAAAATTTCCATGATAAATACGTTAAAACTAACAGCAATATTCATAGGTATTACTATACCTCTTGGTTTATTGTTAGCTGTTTTACTTGATTTGAAAATTAAGGGAAGAGGTATATTTAGATTGATTTTTCTTTTGCCTTTATCTTTTTCGTTTGTCGCTTCAGCTTCAATGTGGACATGGATGTTTTCTCCTAATATCGGATCAATTAACGCGTTTCTAAGAGTAATGGGGTTGGAGGTACTTACTCAACCGTGGATTACTTCAGAAAAACAGGCGATAGTATGTATAGCAATAGCCTATATATGGCAGTTTTCAGGTTTCTCAACACTAGTTTATTACGCAGGAATTAGTGGAGTACCTCCTGAAATATCTGAAGCAGCAAAAATAGATGGTGCAACAACTTTTCAAAGATATACAAAAGTGATTATTCCAATGCAAAGACCAGCAACATTAACTGTACTTATGATATTGCTAATGTATTCTTTGAGGGTATTTGATCTTGTATGGTTAATGACAGGAGGAGGACCTGGCACATCCTCGGAAATACTTTCAACGTTTATGTATAGAACAGCATTCAGTCGAAATAGATTTGGTTATGGTGCATCAATAGGAACAATAATGTTTGTTTTGTCTATGATAATTGTAATTCCATTCTTCTTAAAGCTTAGGAGAAGTGAATATGAATAAACAGAATTCATTACCAAGAAAAAGTTCATGGAAAACAACAAGAAAGGTATTGATTTATTTACTTCTAACTTTGGCAGCATTTTTTTATTTATTTCCAATTTATACAGCTGTGAATACTTCATTGAAAAATAATCAGGAACTTGCTTATGGTCCTGTAAATATTGTTAATGATCCTGAATTTAGTAATTATAAGGAAGCATTTTTGAAAATTGATAGACCGATGTTAAATAGCTTTGTAATAACACTTTTTGCGACAGTAATTTCATCCTGTCTCGGAGCATGGTGTGGATTTGGATTTTCGAAACTAAAATTCAAAGGGAGCTCCTTAATATTCTTGGTTGTGGTTCTGGGATTCTACATAGCACCCCAATCTATTCTTATCCCCTTGCTGAGGTTTATTGGTTCCATAGGTTTGTACAATACATACTGGGGTTTGATTATAACCCATACAGCTTACGGTATGCCAATAACAACATTACTTTTTAGAAATTATTTTGAGACACTACCGAATGAAATGATAGAGAGTGCCAGAATAGATGGTTGCAATTATTTTGGTACGTTCTTTAGAATAGCTTTACCGTTGTCACTGCCAGGATTTGCAGTCGTAGCAATTTTTCAGTTCACAAATATCTGGAATGAATTTCTCTATGGTTTATTGCTTACTCAGGGCACAAAATCACAACCTTTGACTGTTGCTATTGCAAATCTAAAAGGTACTACAGTGGCTTCATGGAACATCCAGATGGCAGGAGTAATAGTTTCAGTTTTGCCGGTACTACTTGCTTACATATTTTTCCTCAGATTAATAGTCAAAGGTCTATTAATGGGTTCAGTTAAAGGTTAATAGTAAAGTTATTTTAATACATGGAGGTGTATTTTATGGCCAAAAGAGTCTTATTGCTTGGAGAAACCTGGACTGTGACGAAATTTCATACAAAAGGTTTTGATGTCGTACCTCTTGGAGGTTTTGAAGATTTTTCTGTGTATTTTAAAGAGTCAATGAAGGCATATGAAGACATTGAAATTACACATTTACCAAACCACTTAGTATTGAGTAAATTTCCTAAGAGTATTGAAGAACTATCAAAATTTGACGTTGTAATAATCAGTGATTGTGGAAGGAATACGTTAACTATGTACCCTGATATGTTTACCATGCCAATGGGTCCAAACAAAGTTGAAATGATAGCTGAGTATGTCAGAAAAGGTGGCTCATTAATAATGGTTGGTGGATGGGTAGATTTCCAGGGTTTTCAGGGGAAAGGCAACTACCATGGCAGCGCAATAGAAGAGGTCCTACCTGTAAACATAATGGATAGAGATGATAGAGTAGAAAAAACTGAAGGAGCAGATGTCAAAGTATTAAAATCTGACCACCCAATTTTAGAGGGGATAGATAACAAATGGCCCAGATTTTTGGGCTATCAAAATGTAGATCCAAAAGAAAACTCGGAAGTACTCGCCACAATATCTGGTGACCCCTTCATCATTGTTGGAAAAAGTGACAAAGGAAAGTCACTGGCTTTTATGTCAGACTTAGCACCTCATTGGGGTATAGACTTCGTGAAGTGGGAATATTATGGAAAGTTTTGGTATCAGGCTATCAAATGGCTAACAGAGTAAATTAACAAAAAGGGGACATATAAATGCCCCCTTTTTTATCTATAATACTAAAACACAAATGGTATCTGACGCCACGTCAGCCTGGATTATTCTATATATTCATTGCCGAAGATAGTTCTTAAATATTTTTCTTCAACCAGAAGTCTGTACAATACACTAATGGTTGGTAAAATGAAGGCCATTAAAGAGCTTAAAGCATAATTAAAAGCGATAGCCAATCCCATGAAACCGATAATTTCAGCTGCATAAGCAGGATGTCTTATTACACGGAACAATTTTGTTGTTTGAAGATTTTGATCTGGCAAAGAACCAATATCTATATTAAAAGCTGGACCGAGCTGTTTTACCACCATTATGCGAATGACAACTGCAAAAATCATAAGTATTATTCCGATATATCTTGTAGTGGTGAATGGTTCCATGAAAAATAACTTCGATTTACCATCAATGGCTACAGCACCAAACATACCTGTGAGAATAAAAACAAGCATAATATATTTTGACCTTTTTTCTTGATAATTTTTGCTGAATTTCCTGTTGTGAATGAAAAAAAGATAGATGTCATAACCAACCCATACAAAGAGGGTTATAAAGAATATAATCTGCCCCATAAATCACCATTTCAATGTTTCCCTAATTCTGCATGAAGCTTCAATATCTTATAAACAAGCTAAAAAAATATTGGTTGTTTGATAATTAAGTAATCATTCCCCTATGTAACTACGACTTTTTCCTAAAGAAGAAAAAATAACACCACTCCAACAGTTATTACTCCTATGATTCCAAGAGCGTATTTTTCCCATGTAGCTATCCCTTCGAGTTCATGAAATCCTCTGATATCCTGTATTAGTTTTGGGAGACTGAT
>JAWODV010000115.1:0-5024 GCA_046483075.1 Kosmotogaceae bacterium
TACCCGGATCCCGGAATATAATAACAACTATGATCTGGATCTGGCAGACCTACTTCCTCATAGATGGAAGGAATCTAAGAGTCAGGTAAAATCCAACTAAAGTCAACAAAAATCCGGAAATCCTTGGAGTTACTCTAATAAATCCTGGAGTATTTTTGATTTTTACAACACGTATCAGGCCGAAGGCTTACCATATAATCACAGGAAACCATACAAGCAACCAGAAAAAGAGAAGCATACAAATTTCTCTTTTTTTTGCAACTTCTACCTAGCTGCTTCAAGCAAAGCCGACTGTGAGTAGCTGAAATTTTTCGTCAAGCAGTGAGGATATTTAATGACTGAAGCAAGGCTTCCTCAGGGAACCCGTAAGATTTGGCTTTGACGTGTCATGAAATATTGCATTGTGCTAACTCACAATTGGCGAATAATATAGGCTGCAGTAGGCGAGCACATATCCTGAAGTGAGGGTTGCAGTTTAGGTTGCATGTCTTTAAGCATCGGTCATACACTTCAGCTTAAGGAGAGCAATTTGAATACCTATTATCATGTGAAAATATGAATTGTACTATAGATATCATAGTTCTGATTGGCATTATTGTTGTACTACAAAATATGCTCTGATATCATTATAAATTCTCTTATATTTGATACAAATGAAATCTTGTTAAGGATTGATACTTTGAAATTCATAAGACCAAAATTATTAATATTATTACTGATCCTGATTATTCACCAGCAGAGGCTTAATGCGCAATCCGATTTTGTTCAATATGAAACGCAGGATAGCGTCAGTCTTGTATTAAATAAACCTGTTAGAATTATTGACCCGACAAAAGCAACATTGATGGCCGCTGCTTTCCCCGGGCTGGGACAGGTATATAACAAAAAATATTGGAAAATACCACTGGTTTATGCCGGCTTTGGTGCTCTGGGTTACAGCATTATACGTAATTCACAATATTTTGACGGATACATAAAAGCTTACCAGGATCTTACTGATGATGTGTCCGAGACAAATAGCTATGAAAAATATACTATTACTGCTTATGATTCAGAAGAAATAGATCCTGCACTGGGAGCAGATAACTATGATCCCGTGTCAAACAGTTGGGTTAAAGACTGGCTGTTAAATAGAATCTCATTCTATAGAAAATATCGTGATTTGTCTTATATTGGCGTTGCAGTATGGTATATAGTGTCAATACTTGATGCAAATGTTGATGCTTTGCTATATGATTATGATATTAGTCCTGATTTGAACGTAAGACTGGAACCCACACCCATAAATACAGGCTACTCTAAAGCCTTCGGTATTGGTCTTGTAGTTACATTTTAAATCACTATGCAACTTTAAACAACAATCAGAACAGCTATTTCCATGCAACTCACTTCTATTCTGTATTCAGTTCTATTCTCGCATTAACTACAACATGGTTTAGATTGTGCTTATTTCACCTTCCTGACAACAGCACGAGCCTTAGTTCCGATCTTTATATTATTATATATAAAATTTGTAACCGGTTTAAATGAGTAGGTTTCCCATCGCACCAACTCAAAACCTGTTACATTCAACAGGTATTGAAAGGATCTTTTACAGAATTCATTACAATGTCCTGGTCTGTAAGACGAATCATAATACTTTTTCTCCAGTTTAACCTTTGTAAGAAACCTGTGTAACCTATGCGTCAATGAATTGATATTAGGGAATTCAAAATGGCCATATCCTCCTTTTTTTAACATGGAAGAGATCTTATTCATTGCGAGGATCGAATCAGGGAGATGTTCTAAGACATGTCTTAAGGATATTACATCATACATTTCCTTATCTCCATCATATTCCAAAAAGTCTATTGTTACAACTGTAATGCCTAATTTCTGACTGACAAATTTTGCAAAACCATCTGAAATCTCAAGTCCTTTTACATCCCATCCATCCTTCTGGGCAAAGTAAAGAACTGCTCCTCCACCGCAACCTATATCAAGAAAGCGTCCTTTGATGGGGATATACTTCTTAATAAATTTCCATGCATCACTTGCTCCAACTTCCTTCTCATAATCCTCAATTGGAATGAAACGGTCAAAGTACTTCTCTTGGTTTTCACTTATTGACATTCCATCCAGATTTAAGTTTACAAGACCACAATTTTTACATTTATAAAATTCAAATTGAAGTCTATCGCCTTGCAAATAGAATAGTTTTAAATTATTAGAATTACATAGTCTACATTTCATTAGTGTCAGATTTATTTAAATTTACAAAAATAACATTCTAAGGAGAATAATTACATATTAATAAATAGTTATTACTCTTTACGTTTCAATAAAATGAGTGTCTCATCTGAAGAGGCACTCATTTTTATAATATATATCAACTGCGTTTTTAATATCTCTATTCGTCGGCCCAATCAACGTGGAAAGAGTAGTCGACCCATACGATTATGTCTGCTTTAGTATCGCCATCATAGTCACCACAATAAAAACTCCTGTTTCTTTGGGAACCATATCCTGAATGAGACTCATCCCAACTACCAAATCCATCATCAGCATAATCAATTCTAACATATCCGCTATTATTCAATCTTGCGATATCAGCACTCCCATCACCATCTAAATCTTTAAGCCGAAATGTATTATATCTTTTATCACCATATCCTGAATGATGCTCATCCCAACTACCAAATCCATCATCAGCATAATCAAAATGTATATACCCATCCTTACCAACTTTAAATATATCAGCTAAATTATCACCATCCATATCTGCTAATATGAATGTATTGTCTCTTCGATCTCCGTATCCTGAATAAGACACATCCCAGCTACCAAATCCATCATCAGCATAATCAATTCTTACATTCCCATAATTATCTACTCTAAAAACATCTGCTTTAGTATCACCATCGAGATCTGCAAAACAAAACGTATATGATTCCATATAACCGTAACCGCTAAAGCAACTGTCAGTATCACCAAGACCATCGCTAGCTAGATCAATTGTAAGCCATCCAAGATTATCCACATTCATAATATCACACTTTCCATCTCCATCCATATCTGCACAAAAGGAATCATCGTCTTGAAAAGGTTGGCCCCAAAAACCATAAATCCAATAAGTATCATCATTATGATTACCAAAGGTGTTGTCATCATCATAATATATTCGTTTATTTCCACTTTGTTCCCATCTATACAATAGATCCTCAACACCATCTCCATCAAAGTCACCAACAAGAATATCAGTATAAGCATCATTCTTGATTGCCGTATATGTATTATCCCATGATCCAAAGTCTGTATCACTTGCTGATTTCAATTCAGCAATTTGGTTTTGATCCTCTAAATTATCTTTCAATATTTCATCCTTCTCACAACTTAACAAGAAGGTACAAATAAATCCAATTAGAATGATTGATTTTGTTTTCATAGCTTATTGTTTTAATGTTCTGTTAAAATTATACTGCAGTTGATATAAAATTTGACTTATTTCTAGCTACAAATTGTTGTTGTTAACGGACTAACACCTGAAAGATTTCTATTGAAATATGGAAAACTCACAGAGTTTACCACATTACAGCAGGGCATAAATAATAATGAAAATTATAGTAATTTAACTGAAGTTTCCTAGTTGATAAATTGTTGATAATGAGTTGAATAAATATATAAAAAATGTTGCATGTCTTAGCCTAAAAGGCTATATTTGAATTAGTTACAAACAAATAGAGACATGCAACACAATAAAAATACAGATAATCTGGGAGAATTTCAAAGATTTATAGATAGTGACAATAAAACAGGTCTTTGCCTGGAAGACACATTAAGGTTCTTTGACATACAGCGCATATTCGGACAATTTGAATCAGTTAAACAAAGTGGCGTTAGGGTTACCTTGATTATGAGTACTCTTTTGATCATGTTGTTTTACCGCAGCAGGAACATCCACAGCTACTTCTCGCGGCAGTTTGGCAAACGGACAGATAGAGATGGCAGAAAAAATCCCTACTACGATCTGCTGGGCAATGAGCATATTAACTGGCGGGTGATCCTGTATCTGTTTGCTAAGCGGTACTTGAGTCTATCGGGCAGAATAGCTGCACATAGCGATAAGACCAGGGCATTGATATTCGATGATAGTCCGATAGAGAAGAGCGGGAAAAAGATAGAAGCGGTCAGTAAGATGCATGACCATGTTACAGGCCGGTATTTATTCGGCTACAAGCTACTGGTATGTGGATATTGGAATGGTGACAACTTTATTCCTGTTGATTTTTCCCTTCACCGCGAGCGGGGCAGTGAGCTTGATAAGGCATGGGACAAGCGCAACCGTGCCCGCCTGAAGGCCAGGCAGGCTGAGGTTGCTTACCGGGAGCACAGAGCGCAACACCTGGAGAAAAGGGCCGTACTGAACTCGCTGAGTGATGAAATGAATGATAGTTCAAAGAAAACTATCGCGTTAGAATATGAGAAGCAGGGAAAACGGGTATCCCGTTCCAAAAATAAGCAGTCAAGGCTTCGTAAGAGAATGAAGTTGACCCAGGCTATTCTGGAAGAAAAGGAAGAGGTGGTCAGGAAAAAGGAAAAGAAAGCACCATTGTACGGGCTAACCCCTTCTCAGCGGCGGAAGCAGTATAGGAAAAACAGGGATAAGACCAGCCCCGGGCACCAGCGAAGATCGGAAGCCGACATGAGCAAAGCTCAGAGTGTGATCAATATGTTGGCCAGGGCGGTAAGGAGAGGCTTTGCATTTGATTATGTTCTGTTTGACAGTTGGTTTTTCTCTAAAGAGATCCTTGCCCGCATTGAATCGTTCCGTACGAAAGGCATCAAGCTTATTGCAATGATTAAGATGGGAAAGAATCTATACAGGGATTGCCTGAGTGGCAAGGATATGGATGCGAACAAACTGAGAAAAAAGTACCGGGACAAAAAAACGCGTAACCGGAAGTTTAATGCCAGGTATATTAAAGTTCCTGTCTGGTATGATAACCGCAGGGTGAATCTGTTCTTCGTAAAACTGGGATCAGGGA
>JAWODV010000125.1:0-3364 GCA_046483075.1 Kosmotogaceae bacterium
GGCAAAAAGTAAACACAGTAGGGTGTATCTGCATTGTTGCCGTAACAACTCGGAGTTATATAGTTTGCAAATAAGTCAGGCATATCAAATGAATAAAGCATTCCCTGTTGAACAATGAATCCCTGTTCTTCAAGTTCCTCAATGAAGCTATTCACGGTTTCTTCTGTGAAATATGGATCGCCAGCAAAAAGCATACTACACAATACAATTGTGAGGCCTATCAATATCTTTTTCATACTGTTCTCTCCTCTATTCATTAAATATTTTTTGCTGAAGTTTGTGAAGACTGATCGCTTTAAATCAGGGTATTAGTTTTAAAAAAAAATCTAATAGTAAGTATATTTAGGTCTATAGTTCAAAAAAATCACAGACAAAAAACATCTGAGAAGTTTTGAATCAATGCTTCGCAAAGGTTGACTCACAAAGAAATTAGATTATGATAGTAAACTACTCTATTAGTTAGACAGATTTATATATTTATTCTCAATTACTATATTTCATATATGCTTGCTAAAGGCGATTTTATAAATTTTTTATATTGCTCAGATGTGATTATAGCATCAATAACTAAAATATCAATCGTTTGATTAGTGTTTGTTAAGCAACTATTATCAATGTTATTTATAAGAAATTCTGGAAATTTGACAAAATGCGTTTTTTAATAGTTTGTTTAATGATCAAAAATAACTATATTTATTAATATCAAGAGGTTTTTTAGTTGGTAATTTTTTCTGATAAGTCTTGCAAAAGCAGATTATTTGGAAATTATCCTGGAGGTAAAATTCATGTATTTAGTTGAAAGATTTCCTACTTTATGTATTGAAGTAATATGAACCAGAAGCGGATGTTAATTATGTGGATTCAAATACTGTTCTTTTGTGATTAAAGGACAGCTTATAGAATCAAGTGTTTCCTTTTGCATCTTACCTTCTGAAACTAATTCGTAACCAGCTTTCCTGGCGTACACAAGAATTTGTTTACCATCTTCTGTTAGCTTTCCCTGGTTGCGCATCATATAAGAATGCGGTCTTAATAATGCTCCAGCATATTCAACACTAATGGTTTTAGAAAGTTCTTGAATTATTTTTTCTACTGTTTCAAAGTTGCCCATCTCCCACCAGCCACATACTGAAACAAGGACAATTTTCTTGATATTCACATTATCACGAAGTCTAACTCTTGTCCTTTCTTCACGCATTTCAAGTTTTGGATTCATTAGCGGGAGAAGTCTGTTGATAAAATTTTGTAAATCGCCAGGAAGTTTAGTATATACTGGCGTGGCAATTACTAGAATTTCAGATTCTCTCAATCTGGGATAAAGCATCTGCATATCATCTTCAATGATGCAGTTTCCAGGATTATTATCCCAGCAATAGAAATATCCGCAACTACATGGCTTTATATCCAGCGCAGTTGCGTAATATTTCTTTGTTTCACATCCTGTGTCTCTTATTCCTTCAAGAAAAGGTTCTAAAATCAACTCTGTATTTCCTTTTTTCATTCTTGGACTTCCGTTAAATGCAAATATTTTCATTCTTACACCTCCTTTTTTAATGATATTATTTTACTACTTTTCTTTCTTAATTGTTTATGTGTATTCTCTGGAGGACTTCAATTTTTGTTGTCTCAAGGATATTATCTATTTCTCTGAAATGGATCTTCTTTTCTCTTTTTCTCATTTTTATCACCTCCCTTGCTTTGAGAATTTTAAACAAATGGTCTTGCATTAATTAGTAGATCTGAGTTGATTTTTTGTTTCTTTTTCTCAATAATTTTTTCTACTTCCCTGTAATTTCTAAATTTCTTATTAAACATTTCAATCCCTCCTTAAATATTTGTTGGTTCATATTCATAATATACACAATTATATTAATAATGTCAAGTATAAAATGAAGAATATTATATTTTAATTAAAATGAATTTGAGTTTATAATGAAGCAATGATTAACATATTTGTTGTAAAGCTCATTAATAGGGTAAGATAAAAGCAGGGTGGATTTCTTACAGAAAATGAAAAATATTAGGAATATCATAAATATAAATCATATAATTTTGAAAATTAATAATTATAGTAAATTTTGATATACTTATGATATAAAAGTTTAATTTTAGAAGTAATAGTTAAATAATATTACTTAAGCTGTTTTTTGGGTAAAGATAAAAACCTTTTGATTTAAGTGCTAAACTGTATAGATGATCAGTGTTATAATTTAAATCGTTTAAGGAGGGATAAGAGTGGAAAAAGCTGAAAGGGTAATTATTGAAGATACTTCAACTTACGACTTTTTTCTTAGTATGGTAAGACTAAATTGTAGCAAAAGAATTGACAAAGCATACCAAAGACCAAAATACAGAGATGCGGGTCTCAAACCTGATAAAGAATTAAAATATTGGGTAGATGAAACAAGAAGTGAATTACCATCTGATATCCTGGATTTACTCGATAGATTTGTAAACTGTGAAACATTTTTTGGGCTTATACCCATTGTTAAAATGCCAATGGAGAAAATAAAGACAGTTCAGGAGATCATAGAATTCCTTAAGGATTTACCTGAAAAAGAAATGTTGAAGTATTACCTTTACACTGGACTTGGTCCTGTTATCGAAGATAAAAGCTTTGAGTCTATGGAAAAACTTGTGGACACACTAACTTCGAATGATGAAGAAATGCTAACATTCATCACAAAATCTACACTATATTCTACAGAACAGAAAGCCAATCTTCTTGAATTTTTCAATAACCCCAAGAAAATGAAGGAGGATTATATATATTTTCTTGAATGGTACTATGAAAATGTTTATTCAAAGATAGAGGACGAAGTTAAGAAATCCAACAAAGAAAAGACTAAAATATTGAAGGAAAACTATGAGAAGCATGGTGACGATTATTTAATAAAACTAGATTTTACGAGTCATGAAAAAGTATTTGAAAAGAAGCTTTATCTGGGGATTTCATATTTCCTTGGTATGTCTTCTCTTAGTGCAATGTTGGAAGATGGTGGAAGAATATACCTTATTGGATATGACATTCTTGAGAAACCGAAGCTGAAACTAGAAGATAGGACCAATTATATCGAAGTATTTAATGCTCTTGGAAATTATGACAGAATTAGGATTTTGAAGCATTTATTGAAAGAAGGAGATACCGAAGCAGCAAAACTTGCTAAAATACTAAATATAACCATGTATGCAATGGAAAACCATTTACATAAGCTTTCAGAGGCGGGACTTGTCAAATCAGAAATGAAAGAACCTAAATTGATTTTAAAAGTTGATAGTGATAAATTAAAAAAAGTAATTGCTGATTCGGTCGATGAATTATTTAAACTTTGATCGTTCTTTTATAGAAAGTTATTATTAAGGA
>JAWODV010000011.1:0-28545 GCA_046483075.1 Kosmotogaceae bacterium
TATTGACAAAACTCAAAATGGAACCAGCTATTGCCAGCAGTCCTCTTATTACAACAATTGTAGATGGACTCGGGTTGCTAATTTACTTCACTCTTGCAACCATATTAATCCCTCTAATATAATTTAGACTAACTTTGAAAAATTTAGCTAATTTGTTATTGAAAACTAGTTTCACATTTCAGACCAGTAACCGGCGAAGGGATGATTTTTAGTGTTCGCTGGCACTTCACCCATATAATGTACGCTGTAGTCAATATTAAATTTGAGTGCCTTAATGTTGACTCCTGCTTCTTGTGTTTTCTGCAGAGTTTTTGAGAATAATGGATCCCTTTCGAAAAAGGGACTGAAGGAAAGCGCATCCTTTCTCACAATAAGAAAGATAATCCAGCAGACGTAACCCTGTTTTTTCAGATTAATTAGTTCATTAAGATGTTTTGTGCCTCTTTTTGTTGGTGCGTCCGGGAATCTGGCTGTTCCACTGACATCAAGTAAATTTACGGATTTTAGTTCAATGAAGTGCTTTCCGTTAGTACTTTCAATGTAATAATCAAGGCGCCCATGGTCAACCTTCGGCTCGGACTTTATCACGTGGATATTCTCAAAATAATCTACAAGCTTTTCTGATATGAGCCATTTAAAGAGCTTGTTGGGAAGCCTTGAATCAACACCAACCATTATTGGTTCTTTCTCTGGAAAGGATTGAGTTTTTACTAATAGCAAGTCATGGTGAGTTTTTCCGCTATTCCTTCTTTTTTCAATTATTACTTTTGCACCTGGAATCATTAATTCTTCAAGTCTTCCCGGATCAGGAAGGTATACCCTAAGATCAGCATGGTTATGTTCAACGATCGCAGTGAATCTATTCGGTCTCTCTTTAAAGATAGCTATTTCAGGGTTTTTTATCCACTCATATTTTTTCATCGTTCAATTATAGCAGTTATTTTTTTCTTCATTTAATTCAAAGAAGTTGGGCGTTTGTGGCAATAGCAAACCTCTTAACAATTACAATTATTCAAACGATAAGAGGATCAAAGAAATTACAATTAGCAGGGTGTTATAATTATTTTGTCTTGTCCATTTTATTTCTTTATTATTTAATGCTGGAGGTGTTAAGAATGTTAAAGAAATTGGGTTTATTGGGGCTGGTTCTTGTTTTTGCAGCAGTTGTACTTGCTCAGGTTTCGGGAACCGTTGCAGAGGTAGACAAATATGGCAATGTGCACACTAACATCCTGGAAACTGCTGTAAATGAAGCCGGTTTTGAACTTGGTGATATGCTCGAAGTAACGCTAGATGGTGAAGTGATTGAAGCACCATTCGTAACCACCTATGGTGATGTTGACACCGGTAACCCTCTTGTCAGAATCACAGGTGATCATGTACTTTTGGCAATTAATTATGGAAACTTCTCCAAAACCTACGGTCTCGAAGTGGGAGATGAAGTTGAGATTAGTCTTCTTGAAGAAGGAGCTTACAAAGCAGAACTTGAGCTCAGACACCTTGTAAGAACAGATAAGAGAGAAGACTATGAAAGCGATGCTGTTTTTGCAAATTTCCGCGAAGTTACAATTGGTTATATAAAACCAGGAAATCTTTACAGATCATCACATCCCGCTATCGACGATCCAAGAGCTCCCTATGCGAACAAACTATGTGAAGAAGCTGGAATAAACACAGTGATCAATCTGTCTGACTCAGATGAAGTGCTTCAAGAAGCATGCGAAATATCCGACTTCTATAAATCACTGAACGAACATGATCAGGTCATTAACTTGAATATGGGCGTTGATCTTACAAGTGACAAATTTGCTCATAATTTGAGAAAAGGTTTGCTTTTCCTTATAAACAATGAACCACCATATCTTATTCATTGTGTTGAAGGTAAAGACAGAGCAGGTATTACCGTTGCTATCCTAGGTGCTTTAATGAGAGGTTCATTGGACGAGATTTATGAAGATTATGCCCAGTCTTATGTCAATTACTATCACGTAAAACCTGGTAGCGATGCCTATGGTTCTATGGTAGGAATCATAGAAGGCATACTTGAAAATATCAGTGGTGGTAAGGAAATCACAGATGATAATATAAATACCATTGCATTCAGATATCTAAGAGATAGAGTTGGTCTTACCTTCGAAGAAATCCTCAAATTACAGGAAAGGCTTTATTATTGATGCATTGATAGACTAAAAAAGCCCGCCTGATGGCGGGCTTTTTGTTTAAGAGAGAAATGATATCTTAACTATTTTTTGTTTTTGAAGAATTTATCGAACATAAACAACTTTCTCATGTGCATCCTGTTCTTTTCTTTATCCTTGGGATTCCAGCTAAACCAGAAACTGTTATTCTTTTTCTGCTTTCTTTTGTCTTTTTCTTTCTTATTATCAAAGAACATAACAATCACCTCGATTTGTTTACGTTCTTCAGTTTTAATGATATCATATTAATAAGTAGTTTAGAATGGTTCTAAACAGGAGGCGAATGATATGGATAAAGTTAATATTGGAAATAAAGTACCTGATTTTACCCTCAAAAATGAGGACGGTAAAGAAATTTCTTTGTCTGATTTCAAAGGAAAATATGTTGTTGTTTATTTTTACCCAAAAGACAACACTCCAGGCTGTACACTCGAAGCAGAAGGTTTTAGAGATAATATGGATAAGTTTGATGAACTGGATACAGCTGTTATTGGGATCAGCAAAGACAGCGTCAAATCTCATCTGAATTTTCACAATAAGCTCAATTTGAATTTTAATATTCTAAGTGATCCTGATGTTTCCGTACACAAATTGTTTGATGTGATAAAGAAAAAGAAGATGTTCGGGAAAGAAAGCCTGGGTACAGTGAGGTCAACCTTTGTTCTGGATAAAGATGGCGTCTTGATTAAAGAATTTCGGAACATTAAGGTAAAAGATCATGTCCAAGAAGTGCTGGATTTTATTAGGAACTATAGTAATTAGTAATAATTCAGCAGTGCAATATGAAACAAAATATTGGCACTTACCCCCCAAAAGACTGCACTCTAAAAGGGTGCAGTCTTTTATTTTAAATAAAATGCTTTGGAATTAGTCTGTACTATATTCGTTCATTAAACGTTTTGCCAGTTTGATCAGAGTTGCTTTTTGGTTCTTAGAAGGATCATTTATTACTATTTCAAGAAGCTTATTTAGAATATTCCCAATTTCAGGACCCGGACTTAATCCCAGCTCGATCAAATCGTTTCCATTTATTTCCAGATCTTTTACAGAAAGAGCAGGTCTGCTTTCTTTTATATCTTTAAATATCTTTTCTACCTCATTTATTGTGTCAAGTTTTTCATGTAATCTCGTTGGTTCCTGAGCTTTCATGTCAGCACGCCATACATGAAAGAGAAGTTCAGTGTATTCAATTCCATGTTTGTTCACAAAACGTCTTACTGACTTTTTGTTTTCTTCAGGAAACGAGTCATGATAATGAATCAGGTGTGTTACCGTTTTTATTGTTTTTTTGCTGTACTTCAATCGTTTTAGTGTCTTATGAGCAATTTCTTCACTGACAGTGTTATGGGAATAAAAATGGCCCACTCCTTTTGAATCAATTTTCATCGTTTGGGGTTTTCCAATATCATGAAAAAACATGGTTAATCTCAAAACCAGTTCAGCCGGCACGGCAATCATGGATTCAACAATGTGATTTGCAACATCTAGATGGTGATTTGGATTTTTCTGGTCTACTCCGACAGTCCCAAGAAATTCAGGACAGATGAATTTCATTAGCTTATGATCCACGAGATCAAAAAGTGCATAGGGATTTGAAAGAATAATTTTGTTGAATTCTTCCCTTACTCTTTCAGCACTTACATTTCCAAGCAAAGTATTGAGTTTAACAATGGTTGATTTCGTACTGTCCTCTATTCTAAAACCCAGTTCAGCTTTAAACCTCACTGCTCTCAACATTCTTAGGGGATCGTCTTTTAAGGCTTTTTCTGGTTCAACAGAACGTATTGTCCTGTTCTTGATATCGTTTAACCCGCCTGCAGGATCAATCACATTATTTTCTGCATCCAGAGCGAGAGAATTTATTGTGAAATCCCTCCAGAGAAGGTCATCTTCAATGCTTTCCCCGCGAAAGGTTGTTATCTCATAAATTCTCCTGTTTACTACTACGGAAACAGTCCCATGTTGAAGTCCGGTTGGGATAACCCTGTAACCCTCATCTTTCATTATAGAAATTAACTTATCAGAAGGAACATTGGTAGAAATATCCCAGTCCTTTGGTTCCCTTTTCAAAAGAAGATCCCTGACACATCCCCCCACCAGATAAGCTTCATATCCCAATTTTGAAAGTGTGTCAAGGATTCCCTTAGCTTCTAATTCTATTTTGAAGAAATTTCACTCCCTAAATATAGAGCATTTACTCCTGAATATTCTGTTCATTATGGGTGACAGGTCGCTTTTTCCCAAATATTCTTGATATCTTATAAATGCACAGTACTACAACTATGACAGCCATTATCAGCAGGTGCATTGCACCCAGATCATTGGCTAATTTGTTAACCTCTTCCTGGGTAAGTCTTCTGAATAGTGGATCTCCCTGAATAATCGAGGTCATGATAAATGTGTATAGGGATAACACGATACCCATTGATCCCAATATGATAGAGAAAACCTGAAAGAACTCTCTGCTTCTTTTTGTTCCAATTATTCCGCCTATTATACCAACAACAACGGCTATTCCAACGAAAATATAGAATGCAGTATCACTTAGTAGAAACTCAGTTATATCACCAGGAACAGCTTCTCTTGACTTGACTATTGCATCAGAAAACACTTCCAGCAAGAAATACACAAGTCCCCCTGAAGCAATGGCCACAAGAACAAATACGGCAATTTTGTAAACCGCAAGAAAGGCGATAGCTATAACGATGGCTGTTATGTAGGGCAAAACATTCATCCACATATCGGTTAGTTCAAATTTTTCCGTAACCCAGCTCATAACAAGTGGATTAATGTAAAAGAACCCTATTGCAGCACCAACGAGGAAAAGTGTTACAGATTCAAGAAATCGCGCACCAAAGTACATGAATAGAGCAACTGGAAGAACAATAAACCAGTTTTCTATTACCGTTTTTAACAAACTATCCAGAAACGATAGGTCCATAAGATAAACCCCCTTTAGAACTAAGTTACAGCATATGAATTGTAGATTCAAGAACAGGATGATTATATCATGCAGATGAAATCATTCTAAAGGGTTTTATATTCTCCATCAACATTAAATTTCCTATGATTATTAATTATTGGCGAAGTATATTTTAGGATATCAATTCATACAGTAAATTTAAAATACCACCATTCTGTCCACTCACAGAATCCGTTTCCATCTTCCGCTCTTACTCTCCATCTGCCCGGTTGAGCACCAATAAAATTGAAATTATAGTAGTTTACAGTTTTTTCTAATACTGTTCCTGTGTAATTTCCTTCTTCCCATACTCCGAAGTAATTCGGATTATCTGGATCGGTGGAATGAATCCAGCAAAACTGTATTTCCAGATAATACTTAACCGATCCTGTAATTCCCTTGGCCGTCCATTCCAAAGTCATACTCCTGGGATAATGATTAAAAACTGACTCATTAGCTGGAGATACCAATTCAACACTTAAAGGTATATCACTTATGACACAACTAAAAGTTAAAAACAAGGATAAAAAAGCCATTAAAACTACCAATTTTAAGCTTTTCATCTCATTACCTCCCTCCAGATAAATGATTACTTGTTATATGTAATTGTGTACAGACGATCTGGAGAATTCAGTTCAAATAATTTGATTAACGAATTGTTAGCTATGTTGTACTTATAAAATCCTTTTCCAAAATTTGACACAAAGTAAAGCATATCTCCTTCAACCTCAAGTCCAGTAATATGAAAAGGGAAATCTTTGCCTACACAGATCGGGTCAGTAGAATCGCTAAACTTATATATTGATGCACCACTAGAAACATACATGTAGTAGAAATCTTCAAATTTAGTTATTTCTCCCAACCATCCAATATCAAAGGCCTTGAATATCTCACAACTTTCTTCAGAAATGTTAATTTTAACTATATTTCTGTTTCCATCTTCAGACAGTAAAAAAGTATTATCATCTAAGAAAATTCCTGATATGTACTGCAAATGTTTGTCAGAGACTTCTTTGAATTTAATGTTTTTAATAAATTTCCCTTCGTAATCGTAAAAATCAACATCGTCAGTGTTGTTATGTACTGAAGCTAATTTTCCAAAGCCTGCGAAAATATATCCCTTTAGTGAATCATATGTGCAAACAAGTTTGAATTCCCCTGATGAGTAGCTAAATGCTCTTGTCAATGTGAAAAGCATCTTTGATGAATCATCTGTACAGAAATCATATGCTTCTATATCTGTTAAGGAAGTTCCCTCTTCTGTCATTTTTATGATGGTTTTGTTTTCAAGCGTAAGAAAGAACTTTTCTTCAAAAAAATTTTTCGAGCCAAAAGCACCTACTGAAAGGCACAAAATTATAAAGATGGTTATAGTAATTAATAGAACTCTCTTTTTGTTCATATAAATCCCTCCATAAATATACTTACCAGATATGTATTTTTTAGCTGAATCCTTATCTTTATAAAAGTAAGAATTATAGTAGAATTAACATTAACTGAAGACAGCCAGGTTTTGTGGGAAGATTTTAAGTTTATAGTATTTGCCCTTCGTATTATTTGTCTGGTTCCATCTGGAATTTTGTGTTATATTCCGATTTAGTATACAACTTCTTTTTTCTTTTACTATGTTCCTGAAATACACTATTTTTTACACAAAACAAGAGGAGTATATCCATAAGATATAATTGAAATGAAAAATGTGAAGCTTTTAGTAGAGGAATAAATTTTTTATATAAAGCGAGGGTGATTGAATGAAAATAGAAAGTGTTTTGATAGCGGATCCCGAAAAAGGTAGTTTTACGGGTGAAGTTTATATTGAAGACAAAAAAATCTCTAAAGTAAATAGAAAAGAAGTCGAACCTAACTTCATTCTAATGCCCGGTTTTGTTGATTTACATACGCATGCACAAAAGGGCATAGATACTATGTACGCAACTAAAGATGAATTCAGACAGTGGGCGTTGAATAATTTTGAGCAGGGTGTAACAACATTTCTCCCCACCACCGTGTCTACTTCCCTTGAAAATATTGAGAAAATTATCGAGAGAATAAAAGAACTACCCTTATCTATTTCTGGATTGCATCTTGAAGGTCCCTTTGTCAATCCAAAAAAGAAAGGAGCCCAGAATGAGAGATTTATCTTCCCTTCTGAAGGTCATGAATTGAACAATATATTGAGAGAGCCGGTGAAGCTAATAACAGCTGCTCCAGAAGAGAAAGGTTTTGAAAAACTTTACAATGAGTGCAGCAGAAAGGGCATTATCGTTTCATTAGGACATTCAGCAGGTGATTATGTTGAATACAAAAAGGCTTACGATATGGGAGTGAGAAAGATCACCCATTTTCCCAATGCTCTTACACAATTACACCACAGAGAAATAGGCGGTACTGGTTCTGCTTTATATCTAGATTTTAATATTGAAATGATCGTGGACGGAATTCATTCAGTCCCTGAATTTGTCGACCTTACTTACAGGATTAAGGGAGCAGACAAAATACATCTTATAACAGATTCCATGGCCGCTGCAGGTATGCCAGAAGGGCAGTATGAACTGGGAGGTCTTGAAGTATTTGTGAAAAACAAAAAGGCGACGCTTGAGGATGGTTCCATAGCTGGAAGTACACTTTTGTTCAAGGATGCCGTAAAAAACTTCGAAACGTTCACAAACTGTAGCCTCCGGGAGCTCGTTAGAGTATCTTCGTACAACTCCCTTAAGAGCCTGGGAATGACCCGAGAACTTGGTCGCATTGAAGAAGGTTATACAGCAAATCTGGTACTCCTGGATAATAACTACAATCTAAAACAAACCGTTTTTGAGGGAGAAGTGGTTTACTCAGAAATATAATTTAGTTTCAATATATATATCAGCGCTGTTGATTTTCAACGGAATCAAGAAAATCTAGAAGCAATGCAAGATACTTTTCTTTTTCTTCAAGATGGGGCATATGGGCGCTGTTATCAAATAATACCCACTTTGAATTCCTGATCCCCTGTGTCAGTGTTCCCGATACTACCGGAGTTGATTCGTCATAACGCCCACTAATAATAAGTGTGGGTACGTCAATTTCACCCAGTCTGTTTGTAACATCCCAGTTTTTCAATGTGCCATTCACTTCGAATTCACTGTTTCCCCACATTTCATTGTATGCTTCATGATTTTTAGAGAATTTCTCGAGTGATTTCATAAGGCATTTGGGCCAAGGTTCAAGACGACAGACAAATTTCTTGTAATAAGCCATGATTGCTTCTTCATATTTGGCATGATTAACATCCATTCCATTTTCGTGTTTTCTTATTACTTCCTGGTATTCTTCAGGTAGTTCATTAAGTAGTTTGCTTGTTTCCTTTCCCCACAATGGTGCACTGGACAATGAATCAGCAAGAATCAGGCTTTTAATTCCTGCTGGTTTATCAAGAACATATTCCAGAGCAAGCATACCACCCCAGGATTGTCCGAAAAGATGAATTTCATTGAGATTGAGCTCTCTTCTTATATTTTTGATTTCTTTGATGAATAAAGGAATTTTCCATTCAAATGGTCTATCTGGAAGCTCTGAATTTCCAGAACCAAGTTGATCGTAAAAGATAATTTGTCTACCAGTTTCGGCGATTTTTGAAAGCGGGTCAAGATAATCGTGCGTGAAATTGGGCCCGCCATGCAAACACAACAGAGGATATTTTCCCGAATTGGTTTTACCAACAGTTTTATACCAGGTTTTGAAACCTTCAAATTCTACATAGCCTTCATTAACAGCTTTATTGCTCACAATTATCCCCCCATTTAACAAATCTACTCCTTAATTATGCCAGTAAATTTACTTCATTTATAGAAATTGAAAGACTTAAAGCAGGTAATTACCTATTCTTGACCTATTATATTTCCATTTTCATCTGTAATGAAAGTCCCCTTAGTTGAATCAAGAATCACATATTCGTTGTTCCAGAGATCTTTTACAACCGCACATTTTCCTATCTTTATATCAAAGGGTCCTATTATCACACGACCTCCAGCTTCTTCTATTTCTTTAATCGCATCAATAACGGAATCTACTTTAAAATCCACCTCCAGCTTTCTGTCAGAATTGTGCAGAACAATTTCAGTTACATCCTCGTCCATACCAAGTCCAACTGCTTTTTCTGTTTGCCAGATCAATTTTAGTCCAAGAGTTTTCTCATAATATTTACGTCCCTTTTTAAGATCAGAAACATACAGTCTAATACAATCTACCTTTTTGAACAGAGATTTGTTCATGTAATCATCTCCTTAATAAATAGTTGTGCCATATTATTATGCTATGCCATATTATATATAAGAACCACAATCAACAAATTTGTCAAGATTAACTTTTCTGGTGTTCGCGTTGACAAAGGTAATCTACAATACTTTTTAGTAAGGATCCCTAAAATATTTTATTCTAAGCAGGAAGGTTTAATAACTGAATGCAAAATAATAAATGCTTCAATAAATCTAAATTAGAGCAATTACTTCAATATTTGAGAATAATTTTTATAACCTTTTGGTGATATCTCTCTTGCTCAATTCTTGCTGGAAATGTTGTATTGAAAGAAAAGATTTCTGAAGATGTGTATAACTGATTTTTGATTAGATGAAAGACATAATGTACATGCGAAAAATAAAGCGAGTTTGTTAAGAATCTTCAGAAAAATGCATCTTATCTTTACTGCAAGCCCAATTTTTTATTTTTCGTATTTTCTTGTTTATAATCGCTTTTTTATTCTTTAAAACCTTCTTTTTTAGTTCCTCAAATACCTTGATGGCTTTCTCAGCATTCCCTTTTATGACACTTTTTCCATGCCATAGATATAATGTAATCCATCTTACAAATAATGCATAAAATAAAAGCACAACTACAAAGAGGATAATGTCAATCAACATATTTATCCCTCCATTAATATAATATTCTCTTTTCTCAAAAAAAGTGCAAATTCATTTTTACACATGGGTTTATTACAAAACAATTATTGATAGAGTAAGCTGTTCACAAGTAGTAATGAAAATGTGATAAAAATCAATAATCTTTAACTTAATTTTTATTGAACACTAAATATTGGCCGTAAACCTCATCATAAAATACTTTTATGTAGTAAGCAAACCCAATTACTTTACTACATAAACTAATTAGCCTGTAATTGTTAATAATTAAGTGTCTTGCTAACTGAAAGAGGTTTACTTGGCATTATGGCTCTTGGGCTTTGTTAACTAATAGCATATAATCGAATTAATTGGAGTCAGAAATTAATTGTTTATAGTTATATATGATAGAAATTACTTAATAGTTCGTAATGACTCCAAAATTTTACAATCAAGAGGAGGATAAGTATGAAGAAGTTTAGATTTGGAGTAATAATTTCGCTACTGGTGCTATTCCTTTTTGGTGGCGTCGTTGTTGTGGCTGAAGACCTTGTTTATGGCTATGTAACCCCTGGACCGGATACCTGGTATAAGAAAGATGTAGAAGGGTTTCAGTATGCAGCTGAATTATTGGGAATAGAAGTGGTGGTACTGAATTCTGACTATGACACTCAGAAGGAGATAACAAATATTAATACACTCATTAATATGGGTGTCGATGGAATGTGTATCTTTTCATTCAATCCAAACGGTGCATTCATTGCTGCAAGAGAGTGTGAAAAAGCTGGTATACCTCTTGTTGTAACTGATAATGTAGGTCAGGTATTAGAGTCTGACAGCGATATTGTTGCATGTATTGACTTTGACTGGGAAGCGATGGGTAAAAATGTAGCCAATTATATTGCCGAGAATTATCCTGGAGAAAAGATAGCTTCCATTATGGGATTGTTTGAGCATGTCCCTGTCCAGATATTTAGAAATTCTTTTGAACCTACTGTGGAAGAACTCGGTGTAAATGAGATAGTTGCTGTCAGAGACGGTAAGTACACACCAACTGTTGCCGTTGACCAGGCTCAGGACCTTATTGAATCAGGTTACGATTTCACAATACTTTTTGTATTTAATGAAGAAATGGGAGCCGCCGTTGTTAGAATGCTTAAGACAAGAGGTTTGTTAAACAATCCTATCAAAGTTATAACAACAAATGGTGCACCTTACGGAATTGAGCTTATTAAAGAAGGTAGCATTCAGTATTCAATTTCAACATCTCCTGGATGGGAAGGATTCATATCATTTCTAGCCCTTCACTCATATGTTAAGGGTAATATTGTTAAAGAAAATCAGCAGATTTTGTTACCTGATACACCAATCACACCTGAAACAATCGATGACAAAACAAAGGTTGTTCCATGGGATATAGATCCGGTCTGGATTGAACTTACAAGAGATTATTTCCCTGAATATAATATATTTGTCGATCAAATGGTAGATGAGGAAGAAGAATAGTAGTAGTAATTAGTTCTTTGGATGGAGGTTTTTAGCAAACCTCCATCCTTTTGTTATTATATAAGTGGGTGATGATGTTTGTGACCGAGTCAAACGAGCTAGTTCAATTAAAGGATATTACAAAAATATACGGAGCATTTAAGGCGCTTGACAAAGTGTCTTTTGATTTAGAAAAAGGAGAGGTTCATTGTCTTGTTGGTGAGAATGGAGCTGGAAAATCCACTTTGATTAAAGTTCTATCCGGTGCTGTCTCACCTGAAGGAGGAGAAATCCTTCACTTAAAGGGTGAACCCATAAAATCACTTACTCCAAGAGAAGCAATCGAACTTGGAATATCTACAATTTATCAGGACGCAGAGCTAGTAGATTCATTAACTGTAGTTGATAATATTTTCCTGGGTGAAGAGGAATCGTCAAAAACTCCATTCGTAGTAAATGTGAATAGCCAAACAAAAAAGGCAAAAAAGATTATTGATTTGCTTAATCTGAATTTGCCCCATAATGTGCTGGTTGAAGAACTTTCGACTTCTCAAAAGCAAATGCTTCAAATTGTGAAAGCTTTATACAAAGAAGCAAAAATAATGATTATGGACGAACCAACAAGTTCATTGGGGCTTGATGAAACAAAGGCTTTAATGAAAATAATTAGAGATCTTAGAGAAAGAGGAATAGGAGTTATATATATATCACATTATTTGGAAGAAATATTTGATATTGGAGATAGGGTAACTGTCTTAAGAGATGGCAAAAATAGGGGAACATACAATATTTCAGAGGTTGATACGAACATGATTATCAGAAAAATGGTGGGAAGAGATGCATCGATGTTTTTCACTAGAAAACCTGTTGAAATTGGAGGAACAAGAGTTAAGATAAAGGATTTCAACAAGCCTGGTGTTGTAGAAAATGTTAGTTTTGATGTCCGGAAAGGTGAAGTATTTGGAATTGGTGGACTTGTTGGCTCGGGCAGAAGTGAACTAATGACTTTTGTCTTTGGTGCTGAAGAACCGGATTCAGGAAAAGTTATAATTGATGGCAAAGAGTTAAAAATAAAATCACCAGAAGATGCGATAAAACAAGGAATCTGTTTTATTACAGAAGATAGGAAGAAGTTAGGGATGTTGAGAGGCAGAAATGTTATTGAAAACATCGCTGTAGTTCATAACGAAAACTTTAAAGGTCCACTAATTGACTTGAAAGAAGAAAGAACCCTATCTAACAAAGTGGTTGATAACCTCTCTATAATGGTAAGTACAGATGAACAAAAAGTGGAAGAACTTTCAGGTGGTAATCAACAAAAGGTAATAATAGGTAAATGGCTTATTGATGCTGCTGACCTTTATATATTTGATGAACCAACAAAAGGTGTGGATGTTGGGGCAAAAGAACAGATATACAATTTGCTTGTTGAGCTTGCAGAAAAAGGTAAATGCATAATAATGATTTCTTCAGATATGCCCGAGCTTCTTTCAATGAGCGATCGAATAGGAATCATGAGGAATGGACGAATGGTTGAAATTCTAGAGAATGAAGACATAACCGAAGAAGATCTAATAAAAAAGTTCATTGGAGTTTGATTTCAAAAAGGAGTGCCTAAGATGGATAATTCAAATTCACAGGGCAGAACTATCGCAAAAGCTAAAAAATCAATATTCAAGAATCAATGGTTTTTTCTGCTATCTGTTGAAATAGGTATAGCCATTATTACTGGAATAATCAATCCCCGTTTTTTCATGATGAGCAATATCTTAAATATCCTGGAGCAGGTTGCGGTTTTAGGAATCGTAGCATCGGGAATGACTATGCTCATAATATCCGGTGAAATAGACATCTCAGTTGGTGCAAATATTGGATTATCATCATGTATTATGGCAATGATGATAAGAAGCGGTTTTGGCGGCGGGACGTTAATCCCCGTGCTTATAGGAATAGCCATTGCAATTTTTAATAGCTTTTTGGTAGGTCTTACTTCATCACTTTTCAAAGCTCCTTCTTTCATTACTTCACTAGCTTTTATTAGCGTGTTTCAAGGAATAGCGCTGGCGATAACTAAAGGCTCATTTCAGACTATTTATGGTCAATTTGAAACAATAGGCACGACACGCCTTGGAAATATATTACCTATAAGTTTTCTCATTAGTTTGGCAGCTTTCTTTATTATGCATTTCATGCTAACATACACAAAACTTGGGAGGAGAACATACGCTATTGGTAGCAACCCTTCAGCTGCATTCCTTTCAGGAATTTCAGTGCGCTGGTCCAAACTAACTAATTTTATGATAAGTGGTTTATTTGTTGGTGTTGCTGCTATGGTTTTACTTTCACGCATTGGTGCTGCTCAGCCATCCACCGGTAGCGGTATCGAATTAAAGGCAATCGGAGCCGTAGTCATTGGAGGAACGCCTCTAATGGGTGGAAAAGGTAGAATAATTGGAACAATATTTGGAGTATTACTTATGGGAATTATTTCAAACGCGCTTAATATGTTACGTGTTAATCCATATTTTCAGGAAGTTACCTTTGGATCTCTAATAATTGCTTCGCTTGCTGTTAGTGTATTGAGTACGTATAGAAAAAGAACTATGGTTGAAAAGGTTCAGGATAAAAATGAAGAAAGTAGTGATAAGGAATGAAACTTCAAAATTTTGAAGAAAAGAATAAGAAAATAAAAGAACGATTTATAAAGGAAAAGAGAGAAAATCCCGACAGATTTAAAGAGAAGCTGAATTTGTCCTGGAGTATATGGATGTTTGGGATAGAACCGATTGAGAATTCATTAAAACGGGTTAAAAAAGCTGGACTTAAATATGTCGAATTAAAGGGGGATCATTATACTCAAGATACTGGAACAGATCCAGACAAAGTAAACAAATTGCTCAGCTCTTTTAACATGGAAGTGTCTGGAGTTATTGGATTATTCTCACCTTCCAATGATTTATCTTCACCAGATCCATATGTAAGACAGAAATCCATTGATTATGTTAGAAACCAGGTGAAATTCGCTAAAAAAACTGGAGGACGTTATTTCATTGTTGTTCCCAGTGCAGTAGGCAGACCGGATCCTGTAGATAACTCAGAGTTATTCAGAAGCAGTGAATCACTCAGGAAATGCGGAGAAGATTTTGAAAGGAACGGAATTAAAGCAGCCATTGAACCAATAAGATCGGCTGAAGTAAGCCTTATACATACAGTGAAAGGTGTTAAAGATTATATTAAAGAGGTAAGTCATCCTGCAATTAACCATATAAACGGGGATATCTATCACATGCTATGCGAAGAATCTCATATAGGTGATGCGATAATTGAATGCAATGATAAACTGGTTAATCTCCATCTGGCAGATAGTAACAGAGATGCTGTTGGGAAAGGAATGATTGATATCGATACTGTTGTTATGGCAGCATATTTAGTAGGATTGAATGAAGAAAACAGATTTTTAACTTTTGAGCCTCTAGGTCCGTATCCTGATCCATATGTTTTGTCGAATGAGCCATGTAAAGTGGATTTAATGAATGAATTGGTAGAAGATTCAGTGAGTTACTTCAAAGAACGTGAAGAGATTGTTCGTAATTTATAACAAAAATAGGGGGTTTTAAATATGAAGATAAGTTTCCACACAGATGCCTTTAATTCAGCCGTTTTCAGCTTTGAAAAAGCGCTTGCATGGGCACAGAAAAATGATGTGCATTACATTGAGTGCGGCATTATTGATGGAGTATCCTGGATTCATGGACTGGGATACTTCCCTCACATTTCTTTAACTGAAGACCCAATGAGGATCAAAGAGTTAATGAAAAAATATGATGTTAGTTTTTCACAGGTAGATTCAGCTTATCCTCTTTCAGGTCATCGAGGTCTCTACTATGGCGCACCATATGTGTTAAAAACGCTGCCCTGGGCAAAAGCCGCGGAGTGTCCTAATATAGCTACCACAGATGGGTTGAAGAAACCAGAGGGACTTACCGAAAAAGAATCACTTGAACTTATGAAAAGAGCATACACTGACATTGTTGAAACAGCTGAGCTATATAAAATAAACATAAATATCGAAGTTCATGGCTATTTCACTACCAATCCTGAATTACTTGAAAAAATGCTTGATTTCGTGGACAGCGATTATTTTGGACTTAATCTGGATACAGGGAACAGCTTTATTGCTGGACAGGATCCCGTTGAATTTTGTAGAAAATTTATTAATAAGATAAAGCATGTACACATAAAAGATGTCCCTGAAAGTCTTGCAAAAAAATTACGTGGAAAAGACACTGGAATTGGAATAAGTCATAGCGCTATTGGAGAAGGCGTAAATGCTGAAAATATAAAGAAAATTCTGACTATGTTGAATGACTCAGGTTACGATGGCTTTTTGAGTATGGAATGTGAAGGACAGGGTGGCCCTTTAATAGAAAGATCCTTGAATTGGCTCAGAAAAATATTAAAGGAACTAAGTATCCCTGAAGAAAAGTAATAACTGAAATAACTCACAGGCCCGCTTTGTAGCGGGCCTTTTTATTGGTATACTTCTGTCGATATAAATAAATTTGTATTGGAGTGATTAGATGAACAAAATATCTGCAAAATTGGGATTTTGGTCTGCATTTATTTGTTTATTAACGTTTATTTTGTATATGGTTGGTTTCATAGCTATTATGATTGTTAATCCGCCTTTTGTCTGGACTAATTTAACAGATTTTGTAGAATATGCGAATAATTACAATCAGTTCTATAAACATATGGCAGAATTTTCAATGCTTGTTAGCTCGGTGTTTTTTGTAATTTTACTAAGTGCTATATTTGATTTCGTTCCTAAATCAAAGAAAATCCTGGCCAGAATTGGTATACATTTTGCAATGGCTTTCTCAATTACAATAGGCATTAATTATTTTATCCAGTTTACTGCAGTTAGATTGCAAGTAAAAGAAGGGATTACGGATGGTTTGTCACAATTTGTCCAGAGTTTTCCTATTTCAGGCGTTGCAGCCATCAATATGCTTGGCTGGACGGTTTTCTTCGGACTTTCTTCAATATTTGCAGGCCTTGCGTTATCAAAAGGAAAACTGGAAAAGTTTATGAAATTTGCTTTCATTGCAAATGCTTTTAATTCATTCCTGGGCGGTATAGGATATACATTTGACATTTTTCTTATCACCTTCTTTACTATGTATCTGGGTATGGGCTTTTTCGTTATGCTTATAATGATTTCAGCGATGTTGTACTTCAAAAGATCTGTTAAGATATCATAGAAGAATATCAGGGTTTTAATAAGCCTTTGAAATTTCAGGAGTAGATTTTGATTTATCTAATACTGTCAATACTTTGCAGTTCTTCAATTGCATTAATCTTTAAATACAGCGAATCCAAAAATATGAATCGTTTCGCGATAACGATGTTCAATTATGTAGGAGCTGCAGTTACTGCATTTGTTATGCTACTTATCGATTTTCCTGAAACTGGTACAGGTGATTCTTCTTTTCATGAGGTTATAGTTAAATCATCAGCTTTGTTTAGTAAAAACAGTAGTATTTTCTGGGGAATAGGCATCGGTCTGTTTGCAGGAATATTCTTTTTTGTGGCCTTTATTTATTACCAGAAGAGCGTTAGAGAAAACGGTGTTAGTCTTTCCGGCGCATTTGGGAAGTTGGGAATAATTGTTCCGATGACCCTGGGCATGGTTTTGTGGAAAGAGATTCCTCTACCGCTTCAGTGGATTGGCATATTTCTGGCCATAGCGTCCATTTTGCTGGTTAACAATCCTTTCAGGTCCAGAGCTGACAGGATAAGACTGTCACTGGTATTGTTGTTTTTGTTCAACGGACTTGCAGAATTCACAAATAAACTGTTTCAGAATTATACAATTACTGGTTATAAAAATATTTTTCTTTTGAGTGTTTTTTCCAGTGCTTTCTTTATCAGTTTAATTTTCTACAAGAGAAGAAGGATTAAAATAAAAATAGAAGAGGTTTTTACAGGGCTTGCGGTGGGATTACCCAATCTTTTCTCTTCATTCTTCCTCATTATGGCACTGGAAGGTATGAAGAGCTCTGTCGTTTTCCCTGTGTTTAGCGCTGGTAGTGTGGTAATGATAAGCATTGGAGGCTTCTTCATATTTAGAGAGAAATTAAAGCGAAAGGATTTAATTTCACTGTTCTTGATTCTTGTTGCACTTATTCTTATTAATATCAAATAAGGGGTGAACCATGCGTTATAAAGTAACAAAAACCTTCAAAAGTGATTTAGAGTCATTTATAGAACTCAACAAAGGTGAAAGGGTTTATAAAGAAGGCATCTATGAAGGAAACGAAAAATGGCCAAACTGGATTTATTGCAAAAAGTTAGACAGTAAGGAAGAAGGTTGGGTGCCATTACAGATACTGGAAAAAGAAGGAGAAACGGTAGTGGCAAAAGAACATTACTCGGCCAGAGAAATGAACGTGGATAAAGGAGAAATTGTTGAAGGTATCAAACGGTTAAACGGATGGATTTGGTGTTTAAAAGAAAGTGGTAATGAGGGCTGGGTTCCGGAAGAGAACCTCAATCTCATAGATCACGATTTCGAAGAACTCTATAATAAGGGATTAAAGGCAAATTTCAAAGGGTGGGAATTTTCTTACCTTGATAACCGAATGATAACCGTTGATGAAATACCCTGGAATTATCGGGATATCGTTAGAAAATACCTTGCAAAAGCAATGAACCTGCTTGACATGGGGACAGGTGGTGGAGAATTTCTCGCTTCACTGTCAGATCTACCAAAAAACACCTGTGCGACAGAATCCTACAAACCGAATATTCCAGTTGCCAGAAAAAGACTTGAACCCCTAGGTATTGAAGTGAGGGAATTTGAAGATGATGAAAATTTACCCTTTGAAGAGGATTCCTTCGATCTTGTAATAAACAGGCACGACTCTTATCAGCCAGAAGAACTCACGAGGATAATGAAAGAAAAAGGAATTTTCGTCACCCAGCAGGTGGGAGAACTGGATAATGTTGAACTGAACCATTTCTTTGACGATCATTCAAGGGATGAAAATGAATGGTGCCTGATTAACGCCATAAATGAACTGAAGAAAGCAGGTTTTGATATTCTGAAAAAGAACGAAGTATTCCCAGAAACATTTTTTACAGACATTACTGCAGTCGTTTATTACCTAAAGGTCATTCAATGGCAGATTCCCGGAATTGAACTGGATAGTCCGGTGGCAAAAACCAAGCTTAAAAAACTCCATGAAATTATCATTGAAGAGGGTTCATTTAAAACAAAGCAGCACAGGTTCGTGATCATTGCTAAAAAACCATAGATTGGATGGAATGAAAAATGAAAAAAGAAGATATCGTGAATTACAACAGAAAAGCCTGGAACAAATATGTTGATGAAAAAATTGAGTGGTCTATCCCTGTCAATCACAAAACAATTGTAGAAGCAAAGAAAGGTATTTGGAACATCGTACTTACACCAATTAAACCCATTCCGAAAGAATGGATGGGGAACGTAAAGGATAAAAGGATACTTTGCCTTGCTTCAGGAGGTGGCCAACAGGGACCGATACTGGCCGCAGCAGGTGCTGACGTGACTGTTTTTGACAACTCCCCAAAACAATTAAAACAGGATGAGCTGGTAGCGAAGAATGAAGTCTTGTGTATCAAGACAGTGCTGGGAGATATGAGAGATCTTTCATGTTTTGAGGATGAATATTTTGACCTTATCATCCATCCCGTTTCGAATTGTTTTGTTCCTGAGCTTGAACCTGTATGGAAGGAAGCATACAGAGTATTGAAACATGGAGGATCCCTGTTATCCGGTTTTTCAAAACCGGAGATGTATCTGTTTACAGATGAAGACATAGAAAAGGGTAATCTTATTGTTAAGAATAGGCTTCCCTATTGTACGCTGGAAGAAACAAAAGGTGACATGGAAAGCTATTCCAAAACTGGAAGAGCTGTTGAGTACAGCCATACACTTGAAGACCAGATCGGAGGTCAGATAAAGGCAGGTTTTATCATTAATGGTTTTTATGAAGATTTTTTTGAAGATGACCTGCTATCAAAGTATTTTCCAACCTTTATAGCTACATTAGCCAAGAAATAAATTTAACGAAATATTTTAGGAGTGGTTATTGTGGGTAAGTCTATTATTATCATAGGAGCAGGTATTGGAGGGTTGTCAGCTGGTTGTTATGCAATGAAAAATGATTATAACGTTGACATCTTTGAGATGCATAGTTCACCCGGAGGTGTATGTACTTCATGGAATAGGAAAGGTTACACCTTTGATTATTGCATACATCACCTTGCAGGAACAAAATCTGGAAGTCTTCTTTACAGTATGTGGGAAGAATTAGGAGCTATGCCTTCTGAAGTTATCTTTCCACAATCATTGACCTCAGTTGAGGATTTTAGAGAAAATGTATTCAATGTTTATTATGATTTTGAAAAACTCAAGAAAGAAATGATTATGATTGCTCCCAATGATACAGAAGTTATAGAGAAATACATTGCCGTATTAAAAGATGCATCAAAAATTGACTTGCTTGAAATAGGTCACTGGAAAACCAAACACTGGCTAAAAAAATTTTTTCACATTATGAAATTAATGAAATGGGGAAAAGTTACTATGAAACAGTTTGGTGAAAAGTTCTCTGATCCCATAATGAGGCGTTTTTTCCCAACTATTCAGTATGATTGGGAGTATATACCAATACTTTTGCATTTAAATATCCACGCAGGAGTAAGAGAAAAGAAATATGGTTGGTATAAAGGTGGCTCTCTCAGATTCTCACAGAATATAGCTAAGAAATTCAGGGATTTAGGTGGCAATATAAACTTAAATTCTAAGGTAAGCAAAATTCTGACTAAAAATGATGCTGCAGTGGGAATAAAACTCAAAGATGGTACAGAACATTATGCTGATTATATTATTTCAAATGCTTACGAATATAACACTATAATGAAACTGCTGGATGGAAAATACATGACTAGAAAAATGAAAGAAAGATATCTAAAACCTGGAGAAAGAATGGTAATGGGACTACACGTATTCTTTGGCGTAGATAGAGATCTCTCTGATGAACCTCCATCTATAGTACTGTTTCTTGATAAGCCTCTAGAAATAGCTGGAGAAAAAAGACAGAAACTACATCTAGAGTTTTATGGATTTGATTCTTCTATGGCCCCAAATGGGAAAGGTGTTATAAAAGCGATTTTTGATACAGAATACTCTTATTGGGTTGAGCTTTACAAAGATAAAGTTAAATATAAAGAAAAGAAAGAGGAGATTGCAGAAAAAATTATTGAAGTGCTAAAAAAACGATTTCCTAAAATAAATGAACAAATTGAGGTAGTGGATGTGACTACTCCTGTTACTGCTGAAAGATTCACGGCTTCAAGCAGACCTTACGGCGACAAAATCACTTTTAGTCCAAAAGAAATGCTTAAAACAATGTTTAACAAACCAGCAACTCTAACTGGTTTGAATAAATTCTATATGATTGGTCAATCAGTAGGTGGGGCAGGCATTCCTGGTTGTGCAGCTATGGGAAAGAATGTCATTAAGAAAATCTGTAAAGCTGATAAAATAAAATTCTCTTCCTAAAGCCTTTTTGTATCAATAAATTGTAATAAGCAATTTGATTACTTCAGCAATCTTTTTTAAGCAAACTCATACTAAAAAAAGAACTTTTGTCTATTGTTAGTAAATGAAACGGTATTTTTCTAAGGAAACTCTAAGGTTCTTCAAAGGTTATTCTAAGTTTCACCTCGTAAGATGTAATCGAGGAACAAAATTATGGAGGTGAAAAAATGAAAAAGAAATTATTGGTAGTAACACTTATCAGCTTAATGGTAATCGGAACAGGCGTTTTTGCTTTTGGACCCAGATGGAATTCAGAAACACAAAACACTCCTATGGGAAACTACAGAATGAGAAATATGGAAGAATTTGAACCACAGTACCTTAACAGAGAAGATTCAGTTTATTTCTCTGGTGAAGATATCGAATTCGAAGGAACAGTTGTTGAGGTAAAGACTTTCCCAACAGTTTTTGTAGTAGAAGCTGAGGACGGTACGATTCATGAAGTCCATTCAGGACCAGTCTGGTTGTACGAAGATGTTGACGTTGATGTGGACTCAAAGGTAGAGATAACTGGTAAACTCATATCTGATGAAGACAGTAACTTTGTAGTACTTACGAAAATTACAGTCGACGGCGAAGAAATTATCATTAGAGAAGCAGACGAGTTTGGTTTTAGAGCCAACGGCCCTGCTAACAAACAGGCCCAGCAATCAGGCAACAGACGCGGCGGTTTTGACACAAAGGGTAATAGAAATATGAGACAACCCGGTAATAACGGACGCTGCTGGTAATAATAAATAAAAAAGTGCTCATTTAACGGGAGCTGTATTCTGGCTCCCGTTTTTTTATTTAATATGCAACGGTGCTATAATTGCAGTGTTTTGAGTACTTCCTGAGTTTTAGTTACTGTGCATAAATTTTATGGAGGGATTTTTATTAATCCATATGTAAGAGTGAAAAATCGTTTAGAGGGGAAAAAAGTGGACAAACCACCCAATCTGAATATCATAATGGCCTTTGCTGCTAAATATATAGGCATAAACTATAAAAAGTATGTAACTGATTATAGATATCTTGTGGAGGGAAATATTAGATGTTGCGAAGCTTTCGGAATAGATATGGTAAGTGCTATTTCAGATCCTGTAAGAGAAACCTACGATCTGGGAGCTAATGTTACCTTTCCTGAAAATGATGTGCCTTATTGTTCTGATCCCCTGCTTAAAAATTATTCAGAACTAGAAAAGCTTGAACTGATAAAACCAGAAAATGGAAAAAGGATGAATGACAGATTGAAGGCAATCAGATTGTATAGAGAAAAGGTCGTGGATTACTATCCGATTCTTGGCTGGATAGAAGGGCCCATGGCTCTTGCCAGTAATCTGAGGGGAGTTATCAAAGCTATGGAAGATTTTTATGAATCCCCGGACTTCTTAAAGAACCTTTTGGAATTTTGCTACGAACAGCAGGTCCTGTTTGCCAGAGCTCAGGTTAATGCTGGAGCTGATTTTATTGGTATAGGTGATGCTGTTTGTTCATTAATAGGACCCAGACGCTACAAAGAGTATGCATTGCCCTTGGAAAGGAAAATTGTTGATGAAGTACATAAACTGGGAGCAAAGGTTAAGCTTCACATTTGCGGTGATGTGACACCTTTACTAGAACTCATGCCTGAAACCGGGGCTGATATTATAGACGTTGACTGGATGGTTGATTTCAAGAAGGCAGCTGAGATATTTAGGAATAAATGTTCTTTGTGTGGAAATTTTGATCCTGTTAGGGTTCTAATGAAAGGAACCCCCGAACAGATTAAAGAAGCCACAAAGAAATGTGTTGAATTGGGTGATTCAACGACCTTTATCGCAGCGGGTTGTGAGGTGCCTCCAGATACTCCAGAAGAAAATTTCCTTGCGGTAAAAGAGGCACTTGAAGAAGTATAACCCTTGTTTTAGTTTTGATCCTCTTTCACTTTGAATCTTAGAGACATTAATTAATGCTTAGTAATAGGTGGTACAAATAATATAATATGAACATTATTTGTTTTTAAAAAGGGGAGTGGGGCGAGATGTCGAAAAGTATGAGGATCTTTCTTTCTATTTTCATTCTGGTTTTCGTTTTTGCTGGAGCACTGGTGGTCTTTCTGGTAGTATCCAATCCTTACCTGAACGAAAGTGATCAATATACCATACAAAGCGCTTTAATTGAGCAAGAAATGGATGTGGATGGAATGTTTCGTGTCCATGAAATTATAGATTACGAAATGATTGGAAATTTTAGAGGCCTGTATAGATATGTACCTGAAGGTAGATATGTAGAAATTTCTGATATTGAAATCTGGACTGAAGGTAGAGAAGCCCAGTATATTGAATTTCTGGATAAAGACAGTGATTCCTTCGAAGCCAGGATCTGGCTTGTACCGTACAATTCCAGCAATCAGTTAAGTCCAAGTGAAGCAAAAAATATAACTCTACACGTTAAGTATAAAGCAAAGAATGTTCTGGAGGTGGGAAAGGACACTTCCCAGGTGCTCAGAAAATTCTGGGGTGAGGGCTGGGATTCTGTCGCCAGGAACATTACCGGAAGGTTCATTTTTCCAAATACTGTGAACATTGAAGAAGTCTACATGCATCCAGATGGAAAGCTCAGTGAAAGTGGCAATGATTTTGAGATATTTATTGATAAGTTACCACCAAACACCTTCGCTGAAGCGCGATTCATTCTAAGCGGTACTACCAATGTTGCTAATGCTGTTCAAAACAACGACCTGTCTCTCGCTGAGGTTAATAAAATCGAAAACCGATACGCCACCACTTTAGTCTTTAAGAAAACATTGCCCTATGTTCTTCTGGCCGTTGTTGTTGCTTTACTCATAGTTATTTACCTTCGTTATGGAAGAGAACCAAAGGTATCTTATAACGCAGAGTATGAAAGAGAAATTCCTTACAATGATTCCCCGGATGTCGTAAACAGCATAGTTAGACATTTTTCAAGGGGGTTGGATGATGACGGTATTTCCGCAACGCTTATGTCTTTGTATAAAAAAGATTATATTGACATAAAGGGTGATAAAAAGAAACCTGTGTTAAAAATTGATCAGGAAAAAAACCCCGATAAATTAAGTGCTACAGAAAAGGCTTTGCTCAAAGTGCTGGAAACTGGAGCTACTAAAGGAAAATTTGATTTCAAAAAACTCCAAAAACTGGTAAAGAAAGACAGGAAACTCGCCATCAAATTTAACAAAAACATGAACAGCTACAAAAATGAAGTTACCAAACAGGCAAAAAGCAAAAACTATACAATTTACAAGGGCAATGTCTATGCAAAATTGGTGGCAGCACTTGCAATATTGCTGGGGGGAGTAATATTACCCATCTGGATCTCCAGCCCTCCAACGAGAATGCTATTACAAAATGCATTGATTATGATTCCTGTGGCCTGGATATTTGGGGCCGTCATATTTATGTTTCCAAAGGTTGTTTTTGCCAGGCGAACCAAAGAAGGTACCATTTATCACAAAAAATGGATGGCATTAAGAGAATTTCTAAAAAATTATTCGTTGATTTCAGAAAGACCACCTGAATCTGTCACGTTATGGGAAGATTATTTGATTTATGGAACTGCGCTTGGTATTGCCGATCAGGTAGAAAAAGCTCTGCAGAAACTAGTTCCAGAAAATGTTTGGCTTGAAGACTCAAGACATTCAAATATGTACAGGGCTTCGAGTTTTATTGGAGCTGTTTCCATTGGAAGCATAGCATCTACAGCAGCGTCAACCGCCTATTCATCAAGTTCTTCGGGTTCTGGTTCCTTTGGATCCGGAGGAGTTGGAGGTGGCTCAGGTGGTGGCGGCGGCGGAGCCTTTTGAAAATTCAGAACAATGTTTTTCATTTGCTACTGAAGTTCATGAACTGTATAATCGTATTAATGGACAAATCAAGGCTAAATAATTAGCTAAAAGGATGGAGAATGATTATGATTGGAGTAATTGTTGATTCAGGAACAGATGTACCAGAGGATGTAGCCGGGAAGGACAATGTTGAAGTTGTTCCTTTAAGGGTCATAACTGATAACGGTGAATACAGAGATAATATCGACATTTCAACAGAAGAACTTCTTGAATACATGGAAAATAAAATTCCGAAAACATCACTCCCCACCAGCGAAGATATTACAAAAGCATATACCAGATTGTATGAAAAGGGTTGCAAAGAAATCATCTGCATAAACATTTCCAGTGGATTGAGCGGAACAACAAATTTCATGCAGGTGGTTGCTGAATCATTCAAAAAAGAACAAGATGATGTTCGTATAGAATTTGTAGATACAAAGAGCATTTCAATTGGCTCGGGTTTAATTGCAAAAAAGATCGTTGAAGATATTGAATCAGGGAAGAGTTTTGATATTGTTCTCAGTTCAGCGAGAATTTATGTCAATAGTAAAGTTAAAGTCTTTTTCACCATTCCGACGCTGAAATATCTCAAAGCAGGTGGCAGAATAGGAAAGGTATCGGGAACCATTGGTGATTTCTTAAACATCAAACCTGTGATAACGGTTGGAAGTGATGGAATATACCATACCGTAGATAAAAAAAGAGGCATGAAACGCACGGTGAATGTTATGTTTGATAAAATGATGGAATTTCTTTCAAATAAGAAAGCAAAGTACGTCGCTGTTTACTCATCTGACAAAAGCGAGAGTACTCTGGAACATGCAAAAAGTCTTCTTGAAAAATTCAAAGAAAAAGGATTTAAAGACATTCTTACAGGCACCATTTCCCAATCGCTTGTTGTACATACAGGTAAAGGATTAATTGGTATAGCGGCGCTTATACATTAAACGGTTTCAATTTTACTCAGCATGAAAAGGCAAATCTTCTTGATTTGCCTTTTCTATTTAATATCTTTGTCTTCCATTATCGCATTATACAGTTCGTGTCCGCATTTTTCACATTCTTTGTCATACCATGAAAAAGGAGTCCCGCACTGTTGACAACTCCAGCGTTTTTTCTGCTCAACCAGCCATCTTTCCAGTCCCACTTTATTTAGAAGATCAAGATTTTTAAAAACAACTGAATGGTGTGGATTATCGTCGTTTTTGAAGGTTTCTAGCTTTTCGCAGGGGTAATCAGAACATTCAAAGCAAAATTCAACCTCGTGTTGTTGTGCACATTCCTTTAATCCACAATTTTGGCAAAAAACGGAAACATTTTCCCCCTTGCACCCTTCACAATACAGCTCCTCTTTTTCCCTTTTCATTTTCTTTCCAAGAGACTCCAGCTCATTCCTTTCAGACGCCATAAGAAAAGGACATGAACCACAATAAAGACCACAGTAAGTGTCATACACAAAAGCCATACTACTACACCTGCTTTTTATCTTTGCTTAAGATAGTCGCTGGTTCTTTCTATCAACTCTTTCCAATTCTCTTTAGTGGGTTCAATTCTACATAGAAAATCGCTACCATAAAACCAGTGTTCATTTTCCAATTCTTCATATAGTATATCAATATCTTGTATTGAATCATAAATGCCTAGATCACATAGCAATTTATGAATTCTTTTGCCAATATCAAACCATTCCCTCACATTATCAAAACAGCTTAAAAGCCTGTCTCTTAGTATAGGGAACCTGGTAAGATACATATCAACAGTAGATGGAAGAAATATGCCAACACTCGCGCCATGGGGAATATGCAATGAGCTTCCAATGATATGCCCAAAAATGTGTCCCTCGCAAACTGAAGCAGAATTTATTGCAAATCCACCAAGTGTAGCAGAACATGACAATTTATACAGATCTTCATCAGAATACTTGTGAGAAAAAACGTTCATAATACTTTCCAATGAAAATTTAATACCTTTTTTAGAAATTGTATTTGATAAAGGATTAGCTACCCTGGATAATAAGGATTCTATATTGTGTGATAATGCATCAATAGCCGTAAGTGCTATTATATTTTTTGGAACAGTTTTCAAAAATGAAGGATCTACATATGCTTCAGTGGGGACAAGTTCTTCTCCAATAAACGTGGTTTTAATAGCATCTACCGAAGCAACAGCGAATTTAGTGACTTCAGATCCAGTACCTGCTGTGGTTGGAATGGCTACAAGTTTTATTTCGCTTTCTTTGAAGTCATTTTTCATTATATTAGAAACACTCATTTTTTCTTCAATAAGTGCTCGAACTAGCTTTGCCGTATCAATAGCCGAACCTCCGCCAAGAGCCATAATAATTTCTGGATTAAATTTATTTACTTCTCTACTTAGTTCAACTACTTTTTCCAGCAAGGGTTCTTCTGGAGAAGGATAGAATGGTTCTGAAATTTCCAAAATACTATTTGTTTTCTTGTTTTTTCTGAACACTCTATCAGCAATTATTGCAACTCTTTTATTTGATTTAGTCAATTCTTCTAATAACTGCTCAAAACTGTTAAAACCAAATACAACTTTTGAGGGACTGTTTACTACTATGTTTTGGTTTATCATCTTTTTATGTCCTCCTTTTTTCAAAAAGAATTACCGAACTTACAAGCGTGATTGCAAATCCTGCCAAAACTGCTGTGAACATTCCTCTGTAACCTGTTGACGGAATCAAGAAACCTATTAAAGAAACTGATATAGACTCTGAAACGATCATCACAATGTTATTGATTCCAAATGCTCTCCCCTGTTCACCGCGAGACACTGTTGACGAAAGTATAGAGGTTGTCAGAGAATAAAGAAAACCAGCAAATATGGAGAAAGAAAGTAACGGCGACCGCGCCAGACAAACGCACGGGGGAAATACCCATGCCGAAGCGCCATCATGTCCCTCGGGTCGCTTCGGAACGGTCTGGATATGGATGGTTCGCGTCCCTGTAATCATCGTCTTGCTCGTCGCGCTCTACCTCGGCGTCGTCGACTACGTCGAGTTCCTCACGGGCGACTTCGCCGACTGGCTCTCGAACCGCTAGCGGGGTCGACAGACCCTTATTCCGTGACACGTAATGGCACTCCATGACTGAGGGGCCGAATTCCGGCACCGACGTTGCCCTCTCGACAGACGGTGCGGACGCACGTCCGACCGGCGAAGGCGACGAGGTCGACGAGCGCGAACCCGACATCACGCCAGCGACGGCCTTCCAGCAGCTAGGAAACGAAGTTCGCGTCGACATCGTCCGTCATCTCGGCTCTGAAGGCCCCGCCTCGTTCTCGACGCTGTTCGACCGGAGCGAGAGCGATAGCTCCGCCGGGTTCGCCTACCATCTGCGCCAGCTCGACGGCCAGTTCCTCCGCCAGCGCGACGACGAGCGCTGGGAGCTGACGAGCCCGGGCCGGGAAGCCGCTCGCGCGGTCCTCTCCGGACGGTTCACCAACAGCGCCGACCGCGAGAGCCTCTCGCTCTCGGAGCCCTGTCCCCGCTGTCGCGAGCCGGCGCTTTGCCTCTCCGTCTCGGACGGCGT
>JAWODV010000054.1:0-3595 GCA_046483075.1 Kosmotogaceae bacterium
AAGAGGCGTTGCCATTAATGTACCTGAATGGCAGATTGAAAATTGTATACAGTGCAATCAGTGTTCATTTGTTTGCCCACATGCAGTAATCAGACCTTACCTACTCAATGAAGAAGAAACTAAAAATGCTCCTGATACATTCAAAACGAAGAAAGCAATTGGTGGTAAAAAATTCGAAGGACTTCAGTACAAAATTCAGATTAGTGTAATGGATTGTACCGGTTGTGGAAACTGTGCTGATGTATGCCCTGCGCCTAACAAAGCTCTTATTATGAAACCATTTGAAGATCTAAAAGAGACTGAAAGCGAAAATTGGGATTATGCCCAGACTATAAGTGAAAAGAAAGGTTTATTGCCACTATCTACAGTAAAGGGCAGTCAGTTCTCAACTCCATTGATGGAATTCTCAGGTGCATGTGCGGGTTGTGGCGAAACACCTTATGCAAAAGTAGCAACCCAGCTTTATGGCGACAGAATGATTATTGCAAACGCTACAGGTTGTTCTTCCATATGGGGTGGATCTGCACCTTCTACTCCTTACACCGTAAACTCTGAAGGAAAAGGACCTGCCTGGGCAAACTCATTATTTGAAGACAATGCTGAATATGGATTCGGTATGGTTGTAGCTATCAAACAGATTAGAAACAGAATTGAAGACCTTATGAAAGAACTTATCGAACTTGACATTGACAACAGCGTTAAAGAACCATTCAAAGAATGGATAGACGGAAGAGAAGATCCAGATAAAAGTAAATCATCAACAAAAAAGATTCTTGAAATCATAGAAAAAGGCATAGATAATAAAAAAGCCAGAGAAATATTGAAGGAACTTGAAGATAAGAAAGACTTCCTTATCAAGAAGTCAATTTGGTCTTTCGGCGGTGATGGATGGGCTTATGATATTGGTTATGGTGGCCTTGACCACGTTCTTGCTTCTGGTGAAGATATAAACGTAATGGTCTTCGACACAGAGGTTTATTCCAACACTGGTGGACAAGCGTCCAAAGCGAGTCCAACAGCTGCTGTTGCTAAATTTGCCGCTTCCGGTAAAAAGACCAAGAAGAAGGATCTCGGTCTTATGGCTATGTCCTATGGATATGTATACGTTGCTCAAGTAGCAATGGGAGCAAATCAGAATCAATTCATGAAAGCCTTAACTGAAGCCGAGAGCTACAAAGGTCCTTCTATTATTATTGCATATTCTCCATGTATAAATCATGGTATAAAGGCCGGTATGGGAAAATCTCAAAGTAGAGAAAAGGAAGCTGTTGAAGCAGGATACTGGCATCTTTACAGATACAATCCCGAACTAAAGAAACAGGAAAAGAATCCATTTATACTTGATTCAAAAGAGCCTTCAGCATCATTCAAGGAATTTCTTGAAGGTGAGATAAGATACACTTCACTTCAGAATACGTTCCCTGAGATCGCTAAAGAGTTGTTTGAAAAAGCTGGAAAAGAAGCAAAAGAACGATACGAAACATACAAAAAACTAGCTGAAGGAGAAGGTATTTTATAGTTTTAAATCTCGGGCTGATCTCTTTGGTCAGCCCTTCAGTTATTTTATTTCCAGGGGAGTGATGATATGGACGCTTATGAATTTGCTAAAAAGATGGAAAAAGATGGAGAAAAGTATTATAGAAAGTTAGCCTCTGAACATAAAGATACGCAGTTAAAAAGTCTATTTAAAATGCTTGCAGATGATGAAATAAGACACTATGAAATAATCGAAAACATGCAGGGCAATGAAATTCGATATCATGACACAGACACCTTTAAAAATGTTAAAAATCTTTTCAGAAAACGCGTTGATGAAGGAAAAGGATTTGATCTTGAAGTAGATAATCTCGAAGCATACAAAGAAGCCGTTGATATTGAAGTTAAAAGTGCCCAGTTCTATCATGAACATGCCAAAAAAGCAGAGAATGAAGCAGAAAAACATGTTCTAGAAAAACTTGCAAGTGAAGAGGAAAGGCACAAGGTTATCCTTGAAAACCTGATGGAATTTATTGAAAAGGGAAAAACCTGGGTCGAATCACCGGAATTTAGCCATCTAGAAGAATATGATGAATTCACACAAAGGGACAATTATTGAGTTTCGGTATACTTTATATATCAGAAAAGGGCGCTTAAAAAGCGCCCTTTGTTAATTAAAATGCTGCACCTATCATAAAGTAAGGTATTCCATTTTTTAATGGGTTATATTCACTGGCATTATCGAATTCAAGCTTCGTATTAAGACCACCTTCCATAAAAAAGTAAGAATACTCGAGTCCCAGACCTATTTTCGTATCAATCCATGCCGTTGACATCTGCTTATCACCTTTTGCAATATCAACAATCTCTTCAATGGAAGCTGTTCCCTGCATTCTTAAAAAAACTATCCAGAAGGGAAGTTTTATATTCAAACCCATATTGAATTCAGGCGCTTCTTCGAAATGATACTCTTTATTCTTATGATCATAATAACCAAAATAGCCAATAGCTGTTAATGGACCAAAATCAATCTGTGTCATGGGATAGGTATACAACCACTCTGCATTTTCATTCAATGTTGTAACCTCAAAATCAGCACCAACACCAAGATAAATATCTCCTGAAAAACTAAAAGCTGCAACAATAACAAAAGCGAACAAAATAATATATTTCAAATCAGTCAACTCCTTTTGTTGATCAATCAATAGATTCTAACACAATACAGATTGCTAGAATTACATGTTAGTAATACTTTCCACTATTTTAAAATTTATGACACATTACTCTGCTTTGTAATTCCGATTTGAACTACATGGATGTGCTATTATCATAATTGTCATTCATTTTATTTTTATAAAATAATACGGGTGTATATGATTATGAAAAACTCAAAATTACTGGCAAATCGATTTACTGATTTTTTGAAGAAAAGGGGACATAATACTGAAGTTGAAAAATCCGGACCTTACTTTGCCAATATCAGATATGAAAATAAGGTACTGATAAAAATTTACGTTAAGAAATCCGGTGACACTCGAATCTCATTGCCGGATGGTATTGATAAAAACACGACATTTGAGTTAATGAAAAACTGGGAGTTATTTAACGGAAGATATCATGAAGGCATTCATATATATGTAGATGGCACATTTATTAACAATACAGCAGGCTATGGATACATTGTCATAAAAGATAACGATATTATTAAATCCGGCTCAGGTATAACAAAAGATGATTCTTCACTAAGAAATGTTACAGGTGAGATATTTGGGGTATTAGAAGGGGTAAAATACTGCGCAAGCAATAAATTCGAATCTGTTGTCATTCATTACGATTATGAAGGCCTGAAAAAATGGGTAACAGGTGACTGGAAGACAAACAAAAATCTTACCCGCTCGTACAAAGATAAAATGACCACATATTCAAGAAAGATAAAGATCCTATGGCAGAAAGAACCTGCGCACAGTGGAATAACATACAACGAACTGGCGGACAGACTTGCGAAAAAAGCTGTTGAAACTACTCATTAAATTCACTTTTTAAAATTCCCATTATTACCTCATCGTGATATCTTCCAAATCTAAATATTTGTTCTCTTAATTTTCCTTCAACTTTGAAT
>JAWODV010000076.1:0-78701 GCA_046483075.1 Kosmotogaceae bacterium
AATTGAATTCCAATTTAATTTACCACAGAAACCATGCGAAATTTCAATATCAAAAAGAAATAAAGTTAAAATTTGTCATAAGACTTATACATATGATATAATTTCGGTAGCGGAGCGGGTCGAGTATTCTTCGGTTACTCAAGTAATTCTTTTAGCACCAGGATTTTTCTGCGCAGTTTTTCCTTAATTTGCTTGTCAACTAGTTGAGGATTTTTAGAGGTATTTTTTGAGAGCCAGTCGATTATTTCTGTTTCACTAACATATAATAGAATCTTTTCTATATCATCGATTTTTACTCTTACGCATCTAAGGGTTTTCTTTAAAGAACTACGATTAAATTTATCAAAATCAAAAGCAAATACGAAATGGAATTTTTTCCCCGTTAAAACAGTTGAATTAAACCTTTCAATCAATATACCTTCTATCTTTTTTTCTTCTGGAAAATATGAATAAATGGTTTCTTTTCGAATATCAACATAAACAGGAACAATTTTCTTATCCAAACCATTTACTTTTACTTCCAGCGATTTTTCCAGAACATTGTACAATGTAGGATTAATTTTTTGTATTAAAGACTTCTCATTACCTTCACTAAATGCCCTTCCAGCAAACAGGGCTGGTATTGAAAATTCCCTGTTGTAGTAATAACCTTTATTAGCCCGGGAATATAATAAAGGCGCTTGAAGATTATTTCTGAGATAACTGATCTCTCTGGAAGCCTGTCTTTGTGATATGCCAAAGTGCTCGCTAAATTCTTTTAGCGAAGGAAATTGACCCCTGATTATCCTTTCATGCAACCATAGTATTCTACTATGAGAAGCCATGGACTTCACCTCTGCTTTATAATAACACGTAACTAAAGATAGAATAAATAATACAGAGGTATAAGCTTTTATTAAATGGAAACAACTTGCTCCTCTTCATCTGAATGAGCTTCACAATATTTCTTTTCAAGTTCTAATAACTCACCGGTCTTTGGAAAATATTCATCTTCATAGAATGTTTTTTTAAGAAAGATCTCTTCATCTCCCCATTTGTAAAAAGGTCCAGCCATCGCAGAATAAAGCATTGTAAAAAACGTAATAAAAGCGGGCTTAACGTCCTTTTTATCCCATACATCATCCGCACCATGCACTTTTTTCTGTTTGAAATATTCTTTTATTCTATTGAACTTACCTTTAAACAGAACTGAAAGGAACCAGCCTAGTTCAAGAAAACCGGTGTAAGATACGTTGCCCTCCGGAGCGATTTGTTGCTTTACGCTTTGAGGATTATCGATTAAGTCAAGATACATTTTTGGTAGATTCACACCAGCCATGTATGCAGTATATAACCCTGGACTCATACGTGGGTTAACATCCGTTATATAATATTTATTTGTCTTAGAATCGTATAGATGATCAACACAAATGAAACCGGTATAGTTTAATTCAGAGATCAGTTTTTTTACATTTGCAGTAATTTCAGGTATATCGCAGCTAACTCTATATGTACCAAAACCTCCTGATTCAGGGAATTCTCTTAAATTCCTATAAATGACGTTTCCAGTTAGCTTTCCTTTATATGCAATACCTGTTGTGCAATATTGAGTATGTTCGACATACTGTTGAACCATATAATCTTCTTCTTTAATACTCCTCGATATCTTGCTTAGCTGTTCTGCGTTATCTACCTTCTTTATTCCCATAGCAGCACGATTTTTCTTTGGTTTTAATACAAAGGGGAAGTTCCATTCTGCTGGTTCAAAATCTTTAAGAAGTACTGTCCTTGGCACATGAATTCCAAGATGCTTTGAAAGTTGCGTCATAATATATTTGTCATGGAGAAGCATTAACTTTTCATAATCCTCTATCAGCATCTCAACTTTATTTCTAAACTTTTCTTTGTAAAATGATATTACATATGCTTCTTCAAAACTGGGTATAATATATTCAATATTTTCTTTTTCAACAAAATCAAGTAATGCTTCTACAAATAACCTGGAATCTTTGCTAACCTCAGGGTAAACAATACTCTTTTTTACATATTTTGAAAATGCTCCACCATTAGATTTTATGCTATCTGCTGCATAGACTTCATGATTCTCAGCACTTAAAATTCTAATTGTGTTCAGACCATACATCGTTCTTGCGGCTGTAACCAATATTTTTGCCAACTGCTTTCACCCCCAGTTAATTAAAAATAGTAATTTATTCATAGTCACATTATAATGTTTTAATGGCTATTAGCCAAGTCCAGAATCTACTTGATAGTTAGTTTTCAGTAAAGTATTCACTAAATTTAAATTAAAACTCCTAATTAACTAAACCCTTACAAAAATCTATTTTCCGCTAACTCAGTTAACAATTGCTTTCCATTATCCAGGCATTTCTTCCATGGCTTTTGAAACTTCAAGTATATTATTTTTATTAATGTCTTTATTAGTAACAAATCTATAAATGCCGTTTTCTGGTGGATTTATTTTTATTCCTTTGTCTTCCATTCGTTCAACTAGATTTATATTATTTTCATTTTTAAGAGTAAAGAAAACCATATTAATATCCAGTTGATCTTTTAAAATATTGACTTTTGGAATTTCGGATAATTTTCCTGCCAGTATTCTGGCGTTCAAATGATCTTCTGCCAGTCTGTCTATCATAGTTTCCAATGCAACGATTCCAGCTGCTGCAATTATTCCTGCTTGCCGCATTCCTCCTCCCATAAGCTTTCTTCCTTTCCTGGCTCTTTCTATGAACTCTTTATCTCCAGCCAGAATAGAACCTACAGGAGCTGCCAGTCCTTTGGAAAGACAAAACATAACAGAATCAGCAGTTTCTGCAATTTCTTTTGGTTCAACATCAAGTGCAATTGACGCATTAAAAATTCTTGCACCATCCAGATGAACAGGAATTTTGTGTTTAGCAGCCAATTTTTTCACCGTCGTTAAATAATCCAGTTCAACAACTCTACCAGATGAATGGGCATTTTCCATACATATGAGACCTGTTTTGGGAAAATGTATATCCTGTTCCCTTATCGAATGTTCAATTTTGGATATTTCTGGTTGACCATTATCGCATTCAAGTGACCTCAATTGTACTGAAGCTATTACAGAGGAAGCCCCAACTTCATGCACAAAGATATGGTTTGAATCTGCCAGTATTACTTCATCTCCCATATTGGTATGAGTCATAATTGCCAATTGATTTCCAAAAGTTCCAGATGGAACAAAAAGGGCGTCTTCCTTTCCCAGAATATTAGCAGACAATTTTTCTAGCCTGTTTACGGTTGGATCATCCCCATAAACATCGTCTCCAACTTCAGCTTCATACATTGCTTTTCTCATTTCTTGTGTGGGCTTGGTTACCGTATCGCTTCGAATATCTATCCATTTCATTTACATCACCCTTTCTTCTCATTTTTTTTCAATCGTACCAGAATATATAGACCACTCATAATCAAGCCGCTAAGGACAAGTGCACTAGCTATCCCAATACTATCTGCTAAAAAGCCTATGATTGGTGCAAATACTGCCATAAGTATCGTTTTTAGCTGAGATTCAGCAGATAACCCTGAAGCCATTGTTCTGTGTGAAATCTTTTCACTGATATATGATATGTTTAACGGCCTTCTCAAATTCTGCAAAACATACAATCCCATGAACATAACTACAGTAATTACTTTTATATCCAGATACTGGAAAACTCCAGATAAAACTACTAACCCAGCTCCTATTATAAATGTAACATTAATTGCTGATTCAATCTTACCAACCCTTTTTCTTATTTTATCTGCATTTTTAGAAGCATAACTTGTGGCAAGATATATGAAAAAATAAACAATTCCAACTACCAGGGCAGTTCTTTCTTCATTTTCAAAATCAAGAAAAAGAGGTATTGAAAGAGCAAGCCCCTGTAAAACTGGTTGAAGATAAACAGAAATCGTTTTGAAAAAAGCGTCAAAAACTGTACTGTTTAAGATACCTTTCAAAGAATACCTATTTTTGAATATTGAAAAAAAGTCTTTAAAAGTTTCCTTCTTGCTTTTATTCTTAATGTTTCCATCAAGTTCATTCGGATAGGTGGCTAAATTAACTAAATTACCCATATATGGTATCAAAGCTGCAAGAAATACAATCTTGTAATCTCCGCTCCAGAAAACTATTCCTGCAGCAATCAATGAGTTGAGTGCAGAACCCATTTGCGAAGCAGCACGTGTAGAACCATAGTATTCAGCTCTAGTATCAAGGACATCGTTTATTCTCAAATACTCAAGAATCATTGCCTTATGTGTGCCTGATCTCAAAGCTTCCCCCATACCAAAAAGTATCATTGCAATTGCATAAATAAAAAATTGGGGAAAAAAGAAAAAGATTAAAAAAGAAAAAATGTATGAAATCATTGAAAAAACCATCGATAACTTACGACCATAGAGGTCTGCGATAAATCCAGTTGGTAACTCCAGTAAATTTGTTGAAACTTCTCTAACAGAAAAAAGGATCCCTATTTGTAGAAAAGAAAAACCCATCTGCCTGAAAAAAAGGATCATAAAGGGTTCAAAAAATCTCATATTCTTTAAAAAACCATAAGAAGCAAATTTATAGAACTGTTTATTCTTTTTTATGGGCAATGAGTTTCACTCCTTTATTCTATAACATTCCTTGCCCACTTTCCTGATTTCAATCTTAAAAACCCAAAGATTCCCTTAAAACCCTGTTCGGGTAACATCATTAAATAGACCAATGGTATAGTCCATTTTAGAGCCAAACCACTAATTGCAACTAGAGGAATCCCTATTGCCCACAGACTGAATATCTCCAGGAAAAGTACAATTTTCGTATCTCCGCCACTTCGCAAAACACCAACAAGATTAACATTGTTGACCATTCTTAACGGTTGAGATAGACCCATAATAATCATCACAGTAAGCAATGTGGTTTTTATATCCTCACTTACATTATAAAAATCAATTATTCCCCAGGAAAGTGCTATGATACCCAAACCCGATATTACTGCGAGTACTAGAGTAATTTTTAAGAGAGCGTGAGCATTTTTGATGGCATTTTCATAATTGTTCTTACCGAGTTCAGACCCCACCAGAACAACTGTAGCTGCAGAAATACCACCGAAGAAAATAAAACCAAAACTACCAATTGTATGTTCAATATTTCGCACAGCTATTGCTTCCGTACTCATTCTTGCAAGTACAACAGAATACATAGTTATCCCCAGACTCCACAAGAACTCATTAGCTATTACGGGAGAGGCAATTTTCATAAGCCTTTTGAAGAAAATTGCGTCAAAGCTGAATAAGCTCTTTATGTTTATCTTTATCGGAGTCCAGTCCTTTCTTAAAGCATACATATATAATAAGAATTCTATAGTCCTGGACATCAATGTGGCAATTGCTGCACCCTTTACGCCAAGTTCTGGAAAGAACCCTATTCCAAAAATTAGTAAGTAGTTGCTTAATGTATTAACAGCAAGTGCAACCAGGCTGATATACATTGGTATTTTCGCTTTTTCAACAGTTCGTAAGACCATAGCCATGATAAAACTAAAAGATGTGAAAAATGTAGTAAATGATACAACTTTGGAGTATTCCGCACCAAGCTCAATCACAGCTAAATCATTAGTAAATAACGACAATAAACGCTCAGGAAAAACAAATAATAATACAAAAAAGATAACTGCTGCAGCAACGGTTATCTTCAATATATGTCCAACTGTTTTCTCAATATTTGCAGAATCTCTGATACCCCAATATTGTGAAACAAAAACGCCTGAACCACTTGCTGCACCAAAGGTTACAAGCATAAGAATAAAGACTACCTGATTAACAATACCAACCGATGCTATTGATACAGCTCCAAGCTGTCCTATCATAATATTATCAACAAGATTCAGACCAACAGATATGAAGTTTTGTATAGTTATAGGTATAGCAATGTTAAGAATTCTTCTGGTAAAATCTGTCAACTTTTGAACCTCTCATTCACATGCGAACGGTCTTCTTTACTAAATATTACTACTATTAATCCACTGATAGCCATTATTGATGCCATAAACGTGAACATACCTATATAAGTGCTCTCAGCAATAAGTCCTGCTGTAATTGGACCCACCATAAATCCCAGCGAACGTGAAGACCTTAGTAACCCGAGAAACTCTGCCCTTCTCTCATCCGGAGAATTAAGTGTAATAAAGGTAGAAGCTCCATTAATAAATGCTCCAAATGCTAGTCCAAGACATCCGTATGCTAAAGCTATCATGATCCATCCATTTGCCATAGATAGGAATACAGCAGTCATGGATGATAGAAATATTCCTATCACTGTACTTACCTTTGGTCCAATGATCGATATTAGTCTACCAAAAAGTAAATGAGAAAAAAACTGAAGTGCTGGATTGATTCCAGAAAGAAGAACAGCAAGAGATTCAGAAAGACCAACAGCTTCTGTCATGAAAATTGCTATAAGTGACATAATTCCAGCTATACCAAGCTGTCTCATGAAACTGCCAAGATATATAGCCCATAGACCATTTTGTTTAAGTGGAGTGGGATCTACTGTAATAGGAAATATTCTGTGTAATAAATTACCGTATCTTTCTCTAATGTTTGTTCTCTCAGTTTCCTTTATTGTCAAAGCAGGGACTGCTGCTGCAAAAACCAGTAAAGCAAAGAGAAATAGAGTGTTTTGGACACTTAATATTATCAACAACAAAGAAACAAGCATTCTTCCGAGAAACATACCTAAAGAACTTGCTGCATTAATGAAGGAAATTTCACGAGAAGATTTGCCAACTGAATTGCCTGCTCTAACTGTACTAACAGCAAGAACCACCGGTCTGAAACCAGAAGAAAAGAAGGCAATTGCTCCTGCAAGTAAAATAAAATGGTAAGGTACCTGTAAAAAGGCATAAAGCAAGTATAAGAACCCCGGAAATACAACGAGAAAAATCAGCAAGGTTTTTCTGTATTGCTTTTCATCAGCAAGTGCTCCCCATATGGGAGAACCAAAGGTCATAACACCGCCTCTAACGGTGGTTAACAGACTTATTATAAAAACAGAAGCTCCCAGTTCTCTAAGTCTCAATTGTAAAAGCATTCCAAAACTTAATACCGCAGTGAATCTAAGCAATGCAGTAATAAGAAGCGGGAGACGCTTTTTCATCAATTTACCCCCTGATAAAAAACTTACTTAGTTTTCCTAACTGATAATAACACAGGCGGGTTAAAGAGTGGTGAAAAGAGTTTTTTTAAAATGAAACGATACATAAGAAGCAATTATTTGCTTATCTAAAGGTCAAAGGAGAATCGAAAAATCTTGACCAATTATTTCTGATGTAGCCAACGATTGGTTTATTTCTCGACGCGATGACACTTAATCTAAGACCATTTGCTGTGTTATCTGTTTCATAAATATTTATTTGTTCACCAACACAATCAGCATAATAATTTTTTTCAACAGTTGAAAACGTACCTTTTATTCTTAATAATTCGCCAGAAATACTTTCAAGAAAATTCCTAACATTATTAAACCCTAAATTATTCTTTGATTCAATAAGTATAGATTTCTCACGTAATGATGGTTTGTTTAGTGTTTCACTTTCTAATATTCTTACTTTTCCGAAAATCGTTGAAAGTTCTTCAATCCTGCCATGGGTAGTCTCAATTAATGACGCTTTATGATTATGTTTTCTTAAAATATTAATGGTCTCATCGAGACATCTACAAGAAACAAGGTCTGTTTTGTTTACAATAATGGTTGAAGCAGCTTTGATTTGCTTTTCAATAACAGGAAACACATCGATCATTTTCAAAAAACGTGATGCATCAACAAGTGTAACTATAGCTTCAACTTTTATACCCCTTTTTGTTTTTTGAGTTATTTTTGAAATTATAGGTTCAATATTAGAAGGATCGGACAAGCCTGAACTCTCAATAAAGACAAATTCAATATCTGTTTTTGCAATTTCTTTCATTGTTTTAAAGAAATCTTGTTCAAGACAGGAACAAAAAATTGACCCTCCATTAATTTCAAAAGTATTTATCTTGCTATTTTTGAATTGTTTTCCATCAAAACCAATTTTTCCAAATTCGTTTATTACTACCTCAATTTTCTTATTTGTAAGAGAAATTAAATTATTTAAAAAAGTAGTTTTACCCGCTCCTAAAAAACCAGTAATGACAAATATTTTTTTCACTTAATGAACTCCTCTATCTTTTCAAAAAGTTCTTTCTCGTCAGGAATGATCGAAGAAAAGCATAGCTGTCCATTAATAAGAATAGATGGCAGTTTTACAATATTAAGCTTTTTTGCTCTAGCCATACCTTCAAGTGTAGTTGATTTGTATTCAACAACATCCACTCTATCTCCAAACCTTTTCTTTGCAAGCATAGCTGTACTATACATATAGGTACATGCAGCACAGGTGCTGGAATCGATTGTAAATACTTCTACTAAAGGTTTTTTGAGTTCTGCATAATTTGGAAGCTTAGCATCTATAAGGGGTTCGCTTCTTTTGTAGTTTTTTAAAATATTTCTTACATCATCGGTATGTTTTACAGCCTGTACAGCAGCCACAACATTTTCAGGAGGTATATCGTAAGGCATATCACATCCCGGGGCAAGAATAAAGTTCTTAGTACCAGCAGAATCAATTAAATTAATAACATATTTCATATTATCCATCTGTGTCCCATACATCATAGTCGTTGTTAATGGTATATTTCCACCAATTATAATATTTCTTTTACTGGTAATTTTTTTTGCGTTAATAATGTCTACGTTTTCATCGACGAAAATTGCATCAGGTAATGTATCACACATCGGTTCTATGTTTTTTGTAGCATCCCCACATACAAAAAAAGCACTAAAGGTTTGTCTTTCTCTAATATGCTTAAATAATTCTTTAAAATGCCAGTTTAAATGTTGTCTGAAATGTTTTGGAGAAATCTGTGAGACCAGAGGGTCTACTATAGCAATAACATCCATTTTCTCTTCAAGATAGAAATCTGTGATACTTTTAACAACATTAGTTGTATATTTCAAGAGTTTCTCCGTGTAATTACTATCTTCTATTAAATCCATAAAAAACTGAGTGCCTCTCAAATGAGAAGCCAAAGTAAAAGGCCCACAAATCAATCCAAACAATGCCACTTCATCACCAATAGAAAGCCTAAGTTTTCTCATCGTTTCAAGAACCACGGGATATCTCCCCTCAGTTCGATCAGGAATTCTAGAAGGTATAAGCTTTTTTGAAAGTGGATGTGTTTTGACCATTGGAGGGGATTTTTCATCCCATCGAAGTTCGCATCCCAATACTTCAGCTTCAAGCTGAAGATCAAAAACAACAGGCATTCCATCGGGTTCATACATTTTTTTGACTTCTAGAAGTGCTTTGTTTAATTTAGTGGAATTGTTCAAGATCTCTCTCGCATTGTAATTCAATAGTTTTCCAGCATGTACTCCAGCAAAAGGAACCCAGGGTACCCTTTCAGCTTTTCTCCCATCTAAAACATCAATAAGAATCCTTTTTCCATTTTTCCTTCCGTCTCTAGATTCCATAAATTATACCTCACTGTTTTACGAATCTTCTTAAAAGTTCAACTGCTCCCGTACTATCTTCAGAGTATGCATCTGCACCAATTTCTTGCGCATAGCTTTCACTAACTGGTGCTCCTCCAATGATAACCTTTACTTTATCTCTTAGCCCTTCATTTTTAAGAGCTGTTATTACATTAGGCATATTTATCATGGTACTTGTTAGGAGTGCTGAAATAAGCAGAAAATCTGGTCCCTCTTCTTTTACTGCTTTCACAAAAGCATCAGGTTTTACATCAACCCCAAGATCAATAACCTCAAACCCTGCACCTTTTAACATCATACAAACAAGATTTTTCCCAATATCATGAAGGTCTCCTTCAATTGTTCCCGCAACTACCTTACCAGCTTTTTTTACACCACTTTTAACCAACAACGGTTCAATAATATCCATTGAAGCATGCATCGCCTTGGCAGCAACAAGAACTTCAGGAACAAAATAATCCCCTTCTTTAAATAACCTCCCAACTTCATCCATTCCAGGGATAAGGGCTTCATCAAGGACTTCTTTCGCTTCATAGCCTTCAGATAAAGCCTTTTCTGTCAGCTGTTTTGAAGCTTCCGGACTTGTATTTACAATTGAGTCTTTAAGTTTTTCCATCAATTTCATTCAATTACCTCCTTAAGCACAAGCTTTATAGTTTTTATTTCCTTTGCTTTGAGTTGTATTGAAATACCAGAATCCACATCCAGCTGCTTGATAACTGTTTCATCTAATTTGCAATTATACGCTGAACTTATTTCAAAGTTGCTTTGAATTTTGACATAATCTAGTTCGGACCCAAGATTAACAAATCTCAATATTATTCCTTCACCATCATTTGATCGCTTTACAGTTGTTAGTTTTGTTGTCCTTGTTTCAATTGAGAAAGGTTCATTCAAATAACTTTGATTACCACTGGAAGAAATAGCCACCGGTATGTTTTGATATCGTTCGCACTCTTTTATTAGTTCTTCTTCAGAAAAAATAAAAAACAGGCAATAGTCAAAATGATAAATTCCATGCATTTGTGCCTGTGGAGTTTCTATAGACGGTCCAGCATTCCGTTTCATACATGAAAGTCTATAAGGAGAACCAATATGTCCAACAGATCTGAGCAACGTGAGATTTAGACTATCTTCAGTTTTTACAAACTCATATACCCCTTTATTTGCTACAGCGTATCCTTCATATTCTTTTCCTTCATATAGTTCCCCAAATAACCCTTGATTAGGAAAAGCTGTTGGTGGATTTTCAATCCAGTGGATTGGTTTTCTTTCATCTGAAAATTCTTTGTTTTTCTTCCTTACCAGATCAAAGGGTGTTGTATAAAAAAACTCTTCAGTACTATCTTCTGGAATGAACCTAACAAATACCTTGTGATTATCACAATGATTTTCAATTTTAGTTTTGAACTTAAGCCTTTTTGAATCTTTTTTTAGCATTATTTGGGTTACAATTTTCAGTTCCTCAGTTTCTTTACTTCTTGTCTGTCCTTCATCTACGAGTTTCTTTGGAATTTCAATTGTATAATTCAAGGTCATTGTATCTAGTAATAAGCCCTTTTCAATACTTATTCCCATTAACTTTTTCAGACTGCTAATTTCAACATTATTCTTAGGAATTGAATAAACATAACCATCTCCATTATCTCCAGTATCAACGAAATGATTTGTTATCACAGTTTTTGCTGTTTTCTTATCTGTGACCTTAATTTCTCCATTCTCAAGAATTTCAACAGTAAGATATTTGTTCTCAAGTTTTTCTGGTTCTTTTTCGTAAGATTTAACTTCTCCTTTTCTACATGTCTCCAATTTCAACTTGGTGAAACTCATTCCTGATAATTTTTTCTTTACAACTGCTTCTATTTCATACACCTCATAAATCGGAGCTGAATTACCAAAGTGATCAAGAGCCTTTATTCTTTTTTCTATCGAAATTAATTGGCTATCCAGGATTTTCCCATTTTCTTCTTTAAAAACCAATCCGTTTTTATCAAGAGTAAGAAACTTTGCAGGTACATCTACAGTAATACGTATACATCCGTCAGAGTCAATAAAGGCTGGATTGTATATGAAAACATGATCCTGGGCTTCGTTTATTGAATTATCTGATAAACTCATTAATGACCGCTTCACTATACTGTCGTTTATCTGTGACGCCCATTCAAAGCGACTTTTAACATCTCTATGCACTTCATCAGTGCTACAGCCTCCAATACTATCATGTGCATGGTTCTTCAAAATCAATTTCCAGGTTTTATCCAGGAATGCTTCTGGATATGGTTGCCCCTTCAACCAATTGAAAACAGCCAGAGGTTCGGTAACTTTTTCTATTTCATGCATTACATACCAGTTAGCCTTTTTATTATTATATCTTGACGACAGAACATTGGGTAATATAAAATTCAATACTCCTCTTCTGGACTTATTTACAGACCTTAATTCACCTTTTACAATAGGAAGCTCTTTCAAAAATTCAGCATACTTTGCTTTGATCTCTTCAGAAAGCCTGTTCAATAAAACCTGCTCATATTCATATTCCACATCTTTTCTATGCATATAGGTAAGTGTGTCTTTTATCGAGATATTCAATCTTTTGTGGTCACATCCATCCATTAATAGAACCAGCCCGGTCTTTGTGTTTTCTGAAAATTCCCTCTTCAAGTTGAGTAGCATTTCATTATCAACTGCTTTACCATCAGGGGTCACAGCAGCGTTGCAATACCCTATGGGTTCGGGTAATCTATATGACATCAATGTTGAACCATCTGCACCTTCCCATATGAATTCCCAGGGCAAATCATCGCCAGAAATACCACGCCATAACAGACATGTTTCAATGTTGAAACCTCTTAGGATTTGTGGAATTTGTGAATTATGTCCAAAACTATCAGGTAAATACCCTAAAAATTGAATACCACCAAATTCCTTCGAAAGTTCTTTCCCATACGCTAGATTTCTTATAATTGATTCTCCATCTACAAGAAATTCATCCATCTGTACATACCAGGGTCCTATCCCCAGTTTATTCGATTTCACAAGGTTAATTAATTTTTCTTTGTTTTCCGGTTTAATATCTAGATAATCTTCAAGTACCACCGTTTGACCATCAAGATTAAAACATTTATATTTTTTGTCCTTTTCTAATATTTCAATGAGTTCATCGATCATCTTCACCAATCTATATCTGAACTTTTGAAATGGCTGGTACCACTCTCTATCCCAGTGAGTATGAGATATAACAAAGACTTTCCCCTTTTTGGTTTTCATCAATGTACCTCACTTTCAATATAATCCGAAATCATAGGCGCTATCATAAAGTGAAACTATCTTTTCTGGTGAAACCTCTTTCTGAATGTTATGTATTGCTGCAAAGATAAAACCTCCACCGGGAGCAAAAATATCTATACGTTTTCTTACGTCATCTTTAAGTTCATCAAGGTTACCAAAGGGAAGAATACGCTGTGTGTCACACCCTCCTCCCCAAAAGGTAAGTTCTTCTCCAAATTCCTTTTTCAGAACTGATGGGTCCATTCCCCGGGCGTTTGTTTGAACTGGATTTAGAACTTCAATACCAGCATCAATAAAATCCGGGATGAGCTTTATTACTGATCCACAGGAATGCAAAAATATTCGAATGTTTCCGTTTTTTTGTTTTATAAAATCACATAATGCCTTCATATGTGGTTTGAAAAGGTCTCGAAACATCTTAGGAGATATTTGAGTATTTTCCTGAGTACCGTAATCATCTCCCAAAACAATCAAGTCAAGATAGTTGCCTACTCTGTCCAGATATTTTTTAAGATCTTTCAGGTATTTATCTTCCATTTTGTCAAGGAAATATTCAACTACACTTCTATCGGTGATTATCCGTTCCATAAATTCCTGATAACCGAAATAACTGTGTCCGGCCTCAAGGAAATTCCCTCCAAAGGACCCCATGATGGCACAATCAGTATTTTCTCTAATTTCTTTGGCCTGTTCTTCTAAGAAATCAAGCTCTTCATCAGTAATGGTGTTATCTAAGACTTCCTCAATTTTAGACTTTTCTGTTATTCCTGATAAAGGAAAATAACGACTATCAAAATAATAACCACCGCTTGGCATAGAAGCGACTATTTTATTATTCACTTTTACAACGAGGGAACCATCACTTTCTACTTCTGGAGAGAAATTTTCAGGCACATAATATTCTCCACCATCTGGAAACATCTGAAACCTTTTCCATCTGTTTATTTTAGTACCAAAACCACCATCAAGTCTTTTTAACTCAACAACATCACCGTGAACTCGTTCTCTGATATCATTTTCAACCAATGCTAACTGTTGAAACACATCATAGATTTTCACAGCTTTATTTTGGTATTTGAGAAATTCCTTAAGATTTTTGTAGGCAATCGCGTGTATCCCCGTAGAACGCATTCCTCCCAGATCTATTGGAACCCTATCAGGTTCTTTATGAGCCAGTGTGGTCAACACTCTTTCTTTTGAAGTCATATATTAAAAAACCTCCTTATACTGATAATTGCCATACCTTTCTATAGCATCTATCATGGCAATATAATTTTGATAAGGTACCCATCCAGGTATTGTATTGCTAGAACCACAACAATAACCGCCGCCGGGAGCAAGTTCTTCTATCTTTTTTTTAACTTCTTCTTCTATCATTTGTTGAGTTCCTCTGGTAAGAAAAGTGTCTACTTCAATATTCCCAATAATGCATAATGAATTCCCGTACCTTCTCTTCAGTTCAGATATATCCATACTTAACGGTTCTACAGGATGGATCGAATTGAACCCACAATCAACCAAATCATCCAGTACATCCCAAAGGCATCCATCAGAATGATACATGAAGGGCATCTCTCTATCATGAACAAGACTTCCAAAATGTTTGTACCATGGAAAAATAAGTTTCCGGTAATGCTCGGGTGAAAGTAATGTGGATGTCTTGTAGGCAATATCGTCCGAGTGCCATATCGCTCCCACCCCATCTATTTGAGTAACCCTATCAATAATTTCATACATAAGGGCGCCAACACGATTAACAACGGCTTTCACTAAAGAATAATCCTCAATTAATTTCATTGCGAATGTTTCAAATCCCATTAACATCCAGCTTTCTTCAAAAACACCTGCTAGGGTTCCAGAGATTATTTTCATCTTTTCAGGCAAAATTCTTACAGCTTTTTCAACCGGAGTGAAGTCTACATCATCAATTGTTGGCCAGGGGAATTCCTTATATTCTTCCCATGAACTAATAGCTCCTTTGTGTTCTTCTACCCAATCAGTTCTTTCATGGAGCGTATAGGATGGGACTATATGGGCATAGTCATAACCTGCTTTGTACCAAAACTCAACGACATTATCTGTATCAGTAATAGCATCCTTAACTTTTCTTCCCAGAAAATTAGACATTATCTTTTTGTCTATCCATAATTCAGCTTTTGGCACATATCTTGGTTCACTATCGAGCATTAAAGCCTTTTTGAATTGAGTGAAATCTCCTCTCATTGTTTCACCTCATTACTTATATTAACTATGAAAGTTTCAAAGGGTTCCAGTAAAATTTCTTTTCTTTTATCTTTGACGAATTCGAGTTTATTAATATCTTTGCAGATTGAAACGATGACCTTATTTGAATTTGTTAATTTGAAGCTACCTTTTTTCCCTTCATATTCTTTCAAGAGTATTTTTAAATCCTCACCGGAACAATTATCTAAATAGTTCACCTCAACATTTCTCGAGCTCTCAATGAAATGAAACCTTCCCTTACAATTAGAACTTTTACCCTTGAACGCCTTCATTTGAAATCTATAATCCCTTCCATAAGAATACAATCCTCTGTTCTCTTTACCTGAAAACAACTTAATCGAGAATTCATAGGTTTTACCATTTGAATATGGGCTTGCGAATCTGTTTTGCATATTCCCATTAAGCAATCGTAAATAGATACGTGAAGATTCTGGTAATGTTTTTCTAAATCTAAATGGTGATGGTTTCTCAACATCAAAAAGGTTTATCCCCCTCAATGCCAAATTTACTGTTTTTTCATCATCGGAAATCTTTATAGCATCAAGAACTGTTAATGCATCCATTCCACTTCCTGATATCTGGTTTGATAACACTTCAATTTTTCCGGGAGATGTATAATTCACATGGGGTTTTGAACTATTAACGCAACATTCTACGAAAAGAAAATCGGAAGGGCCAATATCATAAAGATAATCGAACCTTAGTTTCATATGAATTTCCTTCTTTTTATTCGGAAGAAAAATAATCTTTTTTAAGGGAGAACCAGAATATTCTTCAGTTTTAATTTCAATAAACGAACCTACCTTTTTCTCCTTAATAGAATATCTGGCTAAGCCTGGCAAATAATCTTCAATTAACATTTCACTGCTCTTACCAGTATATAGTTCATCGTGTTGAGGAGCATTATCAAGTTTATCTATAGGATTCACTTTTTGTCTGGCAATTAATACCTTCCCAAAACTTTTATTTTTCTCTACCAGTTCAACGTTAAGTTCTAGATCGATCAGCGATACTATATTCCCAAACTTATCCAGCTTAATTTTATAGTATTCATTTTCAAACTCCATCTGACCCTTTTTCACTTCAGGCTCTTTATTATCAGTTTCTAAAATGTTTAGCGAAAAGGACCTATAGCTAAATGATTCCATCATTACAGGACCAAAATATAGGGTATCACCATAAACATCTGCAGGAACTTCTGTTCCGCTAGTTTCGTCTATTAAAGTCACTTCTTTTCCTATCAAATCATTACTTTTATAATAAGCAACTGAGTTTCTAGAAAAAGAAAGGGGATTTATTAATACAAGATCATCTCCTTCAGAGAAAATGCAGCTCCTTTCAGCTTCAATTATCTTTTCAGAATTTTGATAGGCTCTATGAATTCTTCCAAATCCTTCTGTTACTGCCTCTAGGATTTCAAATGTATCTTCGGACTTGTATGCCCCACCACCACCGGAATGTTCATTAAAAGAAGACAATCTTTCAAATTCGGCTTGAATTTCTTTGCCCAAATAGTTTCCGTTATAGCAGTCAAGCATCGCTGCCTCATGAAGAAAAGAATATGTCTTTTTTGCCAGACTATTTTCTCTTGGGTAATTCAGTACATTTGAAGTCCACCATCCATTAAAATTCCCTGAAATCTTTTGAAGTTTATTTCGACTTCTTTCAAGTTGTTCAAAAAAAGCTGTCACTGTTGATGTCTCTATTACTGGATTGTCAAATTCTTTGTTCCAGCGTTCTATAAGTTCAACAGGTTTGTAAATTGGTGGAATATTATCTATAGCCATTGGGATAGCGTAATCAGTTAAGTTGTATTCTTTTTCATTTAAAACCTTCATTTTTTCGATAATGGCATTCTTCATTTCCTGAAAATTTTCCCCAAAATACTTATAACCCTCAATGTATGCGTACTTAGGATCTTCTGTAAACCATACCAATATTTCATACCCGTTATCAGTTTTCCAGATAAAAGGTGTATTTAAATCATTATAGGTTAGAAAAGGTGCTATAAAATTGTTTATGGACAGGAAAAGATATTTTATATCATTAACAGCCAGGATATCTAAAAATCCTTCACTTACACCTGGAACGTCGCTTAATAAACAACTTTTTATATCTATTCCACATTTCTTTAATTCTCTAGTATTTTCAAAAGCTCTAAACAATTCTTCATATTCGGTAAGATCTGTATAGTGGTGTAAATAAATCGATCCAATATCAAAAATGCCTTTTTTGACAAGATCGTAGAATTTAATTTTTTCTGCAATTGTTGAATGATCGATAAAGGACTTCAATGCCCAGGTAGTTTCGATATTCCATCTAAAATGTGATTTATTATCAAGGTTCTTACTTTGATCGTAAAACCACATAGCTTGTTTTGTATACAAAGCCTGATTCTTCCATACCTCACTGACAGGAGAAGTATAACCATAATCTACATGAGAAAACATCAAAACATGAAATTTCATCAGCCTTACAGAAGGCAATTCAAGGGTAAATACTTTGCTACTTCTGTCAATTTCGAGCTTGAATTTCATTGTATGTTCAATTGGAATGAAAATATCTGTCCATTCTGATGAAATAGGGATTCTTTGTTTAAATTCATTCTCATGAAACATTGAAAAATATACTGATTCTTTTCCTTTTTTTCTCAGTTGAATCAGCCTTTTGCCATCTTTTAACAAATCTGTGGGAAGCAATTCGAGAATATTATTATTTTGCTTTATCTCTATGGTGCGCACTTAAACACCTCTATCTTTCAAAAAGATTGGTATTTAGAAAAATTTTTTGTTGCTTAAATTCTTCTCCGTTTATCCTTTTGAGTATTATTTCTGCAGCTTTTTCTCCCATTTTTCCTGTTTGCTGTGTGACGGTTGTAACCGGAATTCTCAAAAATGAAATGAATTCAAAATCATCAAATCCACATACAGTAACTTTTTCCGACATGTCCGGATTCTCTATAAGATATTTAACCACTCCAAGTGTAATATCTCCTGTACTACCCACAATAGCGCTGGGAGAAAGTTTCAAAGAGAGAAGCCTTTCTGTACAGCGATAACCATTCTGAACCCCTATAGACTCGTCAGCGACAATATATTCAGGATGCAAACTAATTGGCTTGTCTATAAAAGAATAGGTAAATCCATTAAGCCTTTCTTTTATTGTTGTTGAATCCTCTACCTGATAAATAAACCCAATTCTTTCATGGCCTTTACTTACAAGATAATCAACCAGCATCCTCGATCCGCCTTCATTATTGCTTACAACAAAATCAAAATTTGAATTTGGTAAATATCTATCAATAAGAATGATAGGCAAAGAAATGTTGCTTAAAAATTCTAAAGATTCTCTGTTATAAACCCCTCCAACATAAAAAAGTATTATGCCATCAACCCTTTTTTCAAGTAATAATTTAAGTTCTTTCATCTCTTTATATGGATTGTTGTCAGAAATTCCTAGTAAGATATTGTAATCATTTCTTGCACAAATTCTTTCAATTCCATCAAATATGTCATGCATGAAAGTTCTAAGATTTGGTAGTACCAAACCTAATGTTTTTGTCTGTCTTGTTATTAGGCTTTTGGCAGCTTGATTGGGAACATAATTCAATTTTTTGGCGATCATGTTGATCCTTTGTTTGGTATCTTCTTTAACCTTCGGATCATCTCTTAATGCCCTTGATACCGTAGATACTGAAACATTTGCAAGCCTGGCTATGTATTTTAGATTGACATCCATCCTATTCATCCTCCATAAACTCCCAGATATTTACTACGCTACAAATAGGAATAGTTATGAATTCTTTAACAAGATTTTTTTCTACATCATTCCCGGAACTGATAAGAAAATCAAAGATTATCTTATTTGGTGTGTCGGGTTCAGTTACTGGAAGACTCGTGATTCCTTTATCTTTTGTAGCTGCTTCACTGTAATGTCTTAAAAGATGAAAACGTAATATTTCATTTTCGTATGAAAACATGAATGCCTGTCTTGTTCCTACTGTTATGTTTGCATTTTCTCCAGTTAGACTGATAAAATCCTTTACAGGGATAAACTCCGGTCTACTAGAAGGGAACAGAGAGGAATCACTTACAACACTACATGGTCCTGAATATAGCATTGAATAATCGCTTTCGAAAGCAAAGCATGCGTAGAGATTTAAAGAGTGTTTGTTATAAATCACGTAAGGTAATTTGCTTCTATCTATTGTATACTTAAAAATTATTGCTTTTTCTTTTTTCGGTAACATCACTTTCAATGAATAAATAAAAAAAGTTTCATCAAATTTAATTCTTATAGTTTCTCCAAAATTTTTAAGAGTTTTGATAATAACTCCGGTTTTTTTTACGTTCTTTCTTTCTGAGACATTTTGAGTAAAAGAGGTTTCAAAATAACCCAGGTTCTTTCCGAGATAAACACCCAGCTGTTTATCGAATACTGAAAAAGTGCCATCTGAAAAAACATTCACAATATAATATTCATTTTCCAGAACATTTTTATTTGAAGTATGCTCTTCATAATTTTCTGTTCTTACTATCTCAAAAATGTTTATTCCTTTCTTTAATGGAACAAAGCATTCATAACCATTCTTCACCATATTCCAGGCATCAGTCGCATCCAGAGTAAAGGGTGTAGAAACATATTCTTCATTTCCATCAGTCAGTACAATACTTATATTGGGGTCCCATTTATCTGTTCCAAACCTTATGTGGGCAGTTCTATCATCCAGCAAATTAAGCACAAAAATCTTGTCAGATATCTTTTCCCCCAGCTTATCCATAAACAATTCAGTTAATTCTATGTATGCTTCTTTCGCATATTTCACAACTGTATAGTTGGAAATCATAGTTTCTTCAAAACTTAAGTTTCCCGGCCACCCTGCTCCGCATGACGCGGTATGCTCACCATAAAGTACAAGGTTATTTATGATATTACTGAACCTTTTATCATCTGGATAACCAAAGTTTTCAACATATAGTGATGAAAATACTTGAGCCCATCTTGCTAAGGAAGCTGAATACGGTCCACCCGTCTTTACAATTTCCCACCAGCCTGACCAATCGCCAGAATAAACTGGCATAGAATCCGCATAGTGTTCATCCATGTATTCCATAAACTCAGTAGGTGTGGATATTTTTATGTCAATATCCGGCAAGTCCATATCTTTGACCATTTCAAGATATGCAATAACACCCTGTTCATATCCTCCGTTATCTGAAGCCACCATTATTCCAACTGCATCATATGGGTAACCGGACATTTCCAGTTCTTCCAAATAGGAAAGTAAAAAGAAAATATTTTTAAAAAGTACTCCTTCCATATAGCTATTCTTTGTAACCCAGGTAAGTACTCTTCCTCCTTCAGGTCCTTCCCAGAAAAAAATATTGGCAGGGTAAGGGAGGTCCAAAACCCTGCCATACTTATCATTAATCCCGCTCATGAAATAGGGTATCCCATATTCCGCTAATATGTCTGGTAAATCTGCACAAAAACCTGGTACATCGTTCATCATACAGGTTTTTATTTCAAATCCATTTTCATTAGCAAATTCTATCGGACCATTTATTGTATTCTCCAAAATGAAACAGTTACTAAATCCTGAATGCATTGATCCATATGCTGCACAGAACTCAAGTCTGTCATTTCTGGCGAGATCTATAAACTTTTTGAGTTTTTCAGGGTCTTTATTTTTATCCAGCCACTGTTCGAATTGCCAAAAGCCTTCAATGGTAAATCTAAAATCAGGAAAGCTATTCATAATTGGTAACAGATCATTGTAAACTTCTACATATTTTTCAGCAACGTTTTCCTGAGTTGATGTAAACCCTATGTCCTGATGGCTAAAAGGTATTATAAAGACTTTTTCAATAATACAAAAACCTGATACAATAATTGAAAGCCATATACCAACAAGCAAAGCCTTCATACTATCACCCCATACTACTTTATGCCTGCTCTCATGCTGAATCCCCTCATTACTCTATTTTGAGCAACAAAATACATAATTATTAATGGAAGAGCAGTCAATGTAGAAGCTGCCATTAAAAGGTTCCAATTAGTGTGATATTGTTGCTGGAAACTTCTTAAACCAATAGCTAAAGTCCATTTTGATGGGTCGTGTAGATAAATCAATGGTCCAAAGAAATCATTCCAGGTGAATACTATGGTAAAAAGTGCAACAGTAAAAAGTGCTGGTTTTGACATAGGTAAAACAATTTTTAAGAAAATCTTGAATTCAGAAGCTCCATCAATTCGTGCACATTCCAGCAGTTCATCAGGAATGGATACAAAAAATTGTCTTAGTAGAAAAATATTAAAAGCTCCTCCACCCAATAATGCAGGTGCTATAAGAGGGAGATAGGTATTTACCCATCCCAACTTTGAAAAAACTATATAAACAGGTATTATGAGAACCTGTCCGGGAATAAACATAGTAGCTATAGTAATATAAAACAAAATATCTCGGCCTTTCCATCTCAACTTTGAGAAACTGTAAGCCACAAGAGCTGCTGTGAAAGTATTTCCCAGAATATTAACAACAGTTAGAAACACTGTATTTCCGAGATATCTAAAAAAAGGAAAAGCCCTAACCGCATCTATGTAGTTTTTCCATTGTGGCGGTTTTGGGAACCATTGCATTGGTATGGTCATAATTTGACTGTCAGGTTTTAAAGAAGTAGATATCATCCAGAATAACGGTATAAGATAAGCTATACCAAAAAAACCAAGTACTCCATATATTGTAGATTTTCTAATTATTTTCATTTTGTTGTAGCTTCTGTTAGTTTTCATACTATACACCTCAGCTAATAATCCATCCAGCGTTTACTAATTTTGAACAACAAAAGAGTCATGGGAATAAGAATCAAGAACATAATCCATGCCATAGCAGAAGCGTAGCCCATTTTTACATCTTTAAAAGCTAGAAGGTATATTTTGAGATTAACGAAAGTTGTTGATTCAAGGGGACCTCCACCGGTCATTATATAAGCTTCGGTAAATACCTGAGATGCTGCTATTAATCCAGTTACTAAGTTGAAAAAAATTACCGGTGTTAGTAAAGGAACTGTGATTTTAAAAAATTTCTGTAACCTCGAGGCTCCATCAAGTTCAGCGGCTTCATACAAGTATTCTGGTATATCCTGCAACCCTGCAAGAAAAATCACAATAATCCCACCTATACCCCATAGACTCATAAGTATAAGAGAAGGCTTGGACCAAACAGGCGAATTTAACCATAAAGGCCCGTCAATACCAAATAAACCCAAAAACTGATTTATCAGACCAGACCTAGGATTAAACATCATCATCCACAGAAACATCACAGGTACAGCTGGTAGAACTACCGGAAGAAAGTAAATTGTTCTAAAAATCCTCATACCTCTCATTGCTCTGCTAAGTAAAACAGCAAAAATCAGTCCAATAAAAACTTTAAGAAAAACAGATCCAAACATAAAATAAAATGTATTCCCAAGAGCTTTCCAAAATCCCGGGTCAAGTGTAAATAGGATCCTGTAGTTGATTAATCCAATCCATCTTGGTGGATTTATCATGTCATATGCTGTAAAGCTCAGGTAAAAAGTTGCAATAATGGGACCAAGTATAAACAATGGCAATCCAATAAGCCATGGCGCTGCAAATAAGTAGCCCACAAGATTTTTCCTTCTAAAATAATTTAGTTTTTTCTTTTGCATTAACATCTCTCCAATAACTATCATTATGAAATAAAGGGCAGGTTCAAAAACCTGCCCTTAACAGGAGGATAATCTTAATGAGTTAATCGATATTTCTGAATCTCCATATCAATCATTTTTTGTGCGTGATCAAGAGCAGCTTTGGGTGTTTTGTTACCATACTGAGCTTCTTCGACTGCAACTTGAAGATGTTCATACCATAGTGGAGCTTCGAGAACAAAGGGTCTAAACTTTGTATATTCAAGTGCCTGAATCTGAAGCTTCCACGTATCATTTTCCATCAATTCATCATCATAAGCTGCTTCTCTGTTCCCAATCAAAGAAGATAGACTGTTTGCCAATTTAAGCTGAATCTCTTCACTTATCAAATACATAACAAATTCCATCGCTTCCGTCTTATTCTTCGACCTGGATGAAACCTCAAGTGAAAAACCATTAGACCATGTAGCTCTTTGTTCTGGATAGGGTATATGGACTATTCCATAATCAAGATCTGGATTATACTGTTTAAGATTGGCAATGAAATTACCAACCTGAATTGTCATTCCCAATTTACCGGCTATGAATCCGTCAGCAGCTCCCCAACCGTAACTTGAGCCAAATGCCTGCAATTCATCATGTCCAAGTTTTTTAACCATTTCAACCCATTCTGTAAGATCTTCAACTATTTCCGGAGTGTTTACTTTCACATTACCTTCTTCATCGATAAAACTATGACCTTTACCCCAAACATACATCCAAAAATATGACTGTCCATAGATGGGATTAAAACCAATTACATCATAATGACCTTTTTCATCAGTAGTGGTAATCTTATCGGCATATGTCCATAATTCTTCCCATGTTTCAGGTGGTGTATCTGGATTTATTCCTGCTTCTTCAAAAAGATCTTTGTTGTAGAATAAAAGCCTTACATCTGTTTCAAGCGGGAATGCGTATACTCCTCCTTCATAACTGCACATTTCCAGTGGTCCATCAAAGAAGATCTTCTCCGGTGACATACCATATGCATCAAGATATGGCTTAAGATTAAGCAATATACCTTGGGATGCTCTCATTCCTACATTTCCCATATCATGTAAGAATACGTCGGGTTCACTCCCGGAAGCCATGGCAACTCGTATTTTATCCCAGTAATCCCAGAATGAAATTCCCAAATCCTCTACAACGATTGTGCCTTCATATTTTTCATTGAATTCAGAGATAATTTCTTCCATAACTTCCTTAGAAGGTCCACTTTGATACATATGCCAGAATCGTATTTTCACAGGAGCGGCTATCATTAACGCTCCAAGTGCTACAAAAACTACAATCATTAACAGAATTCTTCTTTTCACAAAATCCCCTCCCAACTTAGGTCCAAAAAGACCTTTTTTTAAAACACTAATATTCAATCATTTTTTTATTTTTTATCATAATTCAATAAGAACTAATAAAATATGATTATCTATAATAAAGAAGAATTATAAGTACAAAATGCAAACGTTTGCAATTAATGAATATTATTTTCTTTTTTACTTATATTAATAGCAATTTTAATCAATACAATCGTTTACAAAAAGTTTTTTTAGAAATTAAGGTTGTCCACGTATTCTTTTCTGAAATCCTTCATAGAAGAAAGGTCGAAATGCAGAGACTTGTTAACAATGTCACGGACCGAATGAAGATAATTTCTGTTAAGCATTAGTTTTACTGCGCCCTTTAAAGAAGTATTGCCTGCAGGACTGAGGTTTTTTCCTGATTTTTCAGGGATTAATCCTACAGTGAAAACGTCTTCTGGATTCAGGTTACTGCCAAATCCACCTGCAACCTGAACTAATTGTGGCTTTATATTACCTGCAAGTTTAACAAGAATATCGTAACCTGTTCTTATAGCTGCCTTTGCCAGTTGGAAATTCCTGATATCTTTTTGGGATATGAAGATATCCTCTGTAAGATATAGACTTTTATTATTGTAATCAAATTTACTTTTAATCTCATCAGAACTGCAGTTGTCGATACTAAAGCTTCCTGTTGTATATACAATCTGCTTCCTGATAAGTTCTGCAACCAATGAAATTATCCCTGTCCCACATATTCCGGAAGGTTTTTTATTACCTATCGTGTAGAGCATTATATTATTTTTATCAATACGTACCCTGTATATTGCTCCATTGACATTTCCAGTTCCACAAGAGATATTTGCACCTTCAAAAGCAGGACCAGCTGCAGTAGAACAGCAAAATATTTTATCTTCATTGACGTAAACCAGCTCACCATTGGTTCCTAAATCCACAAGCATACAACGCTGTGATTCATAAAGCCCTGAAGCCAGAATGCCAGAAACTATATCACCACCAACAAATGCTGATATTGATGGGAAGGAATAAACCTCAGTATACGTTTCTCCAGCTAAACCCAGTAAAGTTGCTGACCTTCGAAGATGAGAGTTTGTAAAAGGAATATAAGGAGACTGAGCTATTGTTCTAACAGGTAATGAAAAGAGAATATGTATCATCGTTGCATTTCCAGAAACAATATATTGATCAATGGTATATTCACCTATTCCTGATTCATTAATAGATTTTTCTACCATATTGTTGATACAATTCACAACTTTTCCATTCAGCTCACATAATCCTTCTTTGGAACTAATTATATGACTGATTCTACTGATGACATCGGCTCCAAAAGTTTGTTGGGGATTTAAACAGGAATATGTACCAATGTTTTTTCCAGTTTCAAGATCTAGTAAAGCGACCACGATAGTCGTTGTGCCCAGGTCAACTGCGACTCCTATACTACTCTTATAATAATCATTTGAAACGGAAACGATACTTTCTCCTGCTAGCTTAACCACAACTTCCTTATTAAGTAATCCTGAGCCACTAAAAACACGAGAAAAATCCAGCTCATCAACTTCAAGCGTTTTTTTAATTTCAACCTCCAGGTCAGGTTCACTTATTTTATCAGCAAGACTTATGTGTTTTGTTCTAACAAAGGGGTCAAATTCTTCTAGTAATAAATTTTCATCGATTTCCACCATACCAAAATCTTTCTCTGGAATAACATGAACTTCCCCATCTTCGATTATTCTGGTTTGACAGGCCAGTCTAGTTCCACGTTTGATGTTTTCACTGGAAAGTTGATCTATTTCAGATGTGGTTAACTCAGAAAAGGCTCTATTGGGTAAACAATAAACAATGCATTTACCGCATTTGCCTTTACCTCCACAGGGTGTTGGTGGAAGCTTTCCGGCTTTTTCTAATGCTGTTAGGAGATTTTCTCCTTTTTTTACTTTCAGAGAAAACAAATCGTTTCCATAATGGATTTTCAATAGTACAGCTGACATCCAACTAAGTCCCTTCGACTTTAACCCCGTAGAAAGACAGTACCGGTATGTGCCCTTCTAAATCTACAGGAGGATTTACAGATGGATTTGACTGATGGCAACAATTCACCTTTCCATGTCCTTCAATTTCTTTTTTCAGTTCGATTGTAATCTTGTTTCCTTCAATTTTGTAATCTAAAATACCATTTGTTCCGGATTCATCGATTATTTCGATTGGTAACCGTTCCGGTGGAAGATCAAAGGCATATAACGAACCTTTTACGCCTTCGAATTCAAGGATCACGGTCTTTTTTCCCGATTTCACAATTCTTTTAATATCTGGTGTTCCGGTATTATTATTTTTCAAATAAATTTTTTCCATAACCAAACGTGCAAGTCTTTCACCAATAATCATATTTCCGTGAGAACTATTATGGATGTTATCTGATAATGGTACATCAAGAGATGGTATTACATATACTCCCGAGATTGCCTTAGCTGCAACGCGCTGGGCATTTCTGACCATAGCCCACCCTTCATCATCCATTCCCCAGGGTTCCATTTCAGCCACAAAACGATTAAGTTGAACGGTGAAAAAGGGCAATTGTTTGTCTTTCAAATCTTTCCTCAAAGCTTGCACAAATTCCTTAAATCTTTCTAGATAACTTTCACACAAACCTTTAACAACATCAGAACAACCTTGATACCATAAAATGCCTCTTATCTTTCCACCCTGTGTCTTAATTATCTCAAGCATATTTTTGTATAATTCTCCATTTTCACCGGGATTCCATTGACTTAATGATGAACCTCCAAGTGAACACTGTAAAAGTCCAACCGGCGTACTACATTCTCTTTTGATCTTTTTGGCAAAATTAAGATATGGAGAATGTCCTGGATTTATGGATTCCATATTTATTTCATGTATTGTATCAGTAGTATCATTTAAAGGATGTGATGCAAGCTCCCATTTTCCATTGTTTTTGAATATGTGAACTCCTAATTCAGGAGGATCATAAACTGTATCCTTACCGTAACCGGCTGAATTACTTTGCCCAGCAATTACAAACAAATCTCCAACACCTATATGATGTCTTATATCTCCCCTTATAGCATGTTCCATATCACGGTTGCCGGTTTTTAAAGCTGTCTCTATACGATAAAGACCTCCTTCAGGAACTCTTAAAGACACCTTCCATTGATTACCGGGCAACAATTCACAAACAGTCCACGGAACGACTGATTCATTTGAGTTTTCCTTTACTACCTTTGCATAAACCGAGGCATTACTGTTTTTTTCAGGATCAGCCCATTTACCATAAAGTGATATTTCTGATAATCCCCTATTCTGCTGAAATATCTGCCAGTCCTGCAATCCTCTTTCTATAAATACACCATAACTCACATCCAAAACCTCCAGTCAATTATAGAGGGTTTCAAAAAGAAGTTTCGCTGCTCCCAGAAGAGGGCTTTCATTTAGATTTTTGGCTTTGAGAACAACAGGTTTTCTTTCATCCTTACACAATTCATTCTTTAATGAGGGTTCAAGTAGATCAAATGCATTTGAAATTTGTCCCCCCATTACCACACAATCAGCCTTAAAATCGTAAACCATGGGTTTCAGGAAAGACCCGATTAATTTCCCTATCTCTTTAAAAACTTCTTTTGCACAGGTATTTCCAGCTCTTGCTTCAGCAGCAATATTTTTAACAGTGAGTTTTCTGTTACACATTTTATTAAAGATTCTTTCAATCCCCCTTTTTGAAGCATAGTCATCAAATAGACCATCCCCATAGGGTAAACCACCTATCCATGCCAATGGCGGAACTCCAGCTCCTTCTCTAACTATCTTTCCATTTTTCATAAATGCTGATCCAAAACCTGTGCCCAAAGTAACACCAATAATGTTTCTGTAATTCTTTGCAGAGCCAAACCAGGCTTCTCCCCTAAGAAAAACTGAAGAATCCTCTTCAAATAATACTGGGTAATCTTCTAAAAGACCCAGTCGCTTTCTAAACTCTACTTTCAGATTCACTCCATAGATTGCATTATATTTATCCAGCCCTTTTATAAGACTTATTCCTCTATTGTAGTCAAAGGGCCCCGGTACCCCACATGAAATACCAAGAGTTGTTATCGATTTATCATCTGCTTTATTAAACAATTCCCTCAAAACAGAAATAAATCCTTCCAATATTTCTTCCCGTTTACCTTTTGAATTAATAGGTCTACTTTTTGGGTAATTGTATATTATTTTCCCGGATAAATCGACCAATGCATACTTTACAGAAGTACCTCCCACATCAATGGCCAGGGCACATTTTAATCTTTCAGTAGAGCTTTTACCACCTTGCATGGTTCATCACCTTTATTAGAAACTTCATACTTTTTAACAGCAGCTGGAATAATTATTGTTTCTGAGTAATTAAGCTCAACACTTTTACTGTGCATATCGGAAGCATTTATAGCAATTCTACTTCCTTCAACCAGAGTAAGTACATGAAAACTGTCAGACGTACAATCAGTATATTTCGTATTAAACTCGATCCTGTGTACTTTATGGAAAAAATCATCTCTATCTGCAATCAGATATTCTTCTACTCCATTTTCTTTCTTTATCAGTATCGGTTCAATTTTGAGGTTATTATTTATCCATTTTGTTCTTCTATCAGCATTAATAACATTAAATGCATGTTTGAGATGAATTGGTCTCATTGTACCATTGAGATCCGGGCGTAGATGATCGTAGATTTTAAATGTATATCTGTATGTTGTTGAGCTGATTTCAAGCACCACCAATCCCTCTCTAGAACCATGTACTGTACCTGGTGGTATCATAACGATATCGTGCTTATCAACTTCTACACCATTAACAAAATTTCTGTAATCAAATGCCACCCGTTCTTTTTCAGCTCTTTCAGCAGCTTCTCTAAAATTTGAGATTTCAACCCCTTCCTTGAGTCCAAGGTTGACCTTTCTTCCTTTTTTAGAATCTAGAATATAGTACATTTCTCCTTGATGATAGCATTCATTGAAGTTTTCCCTTATGTATTCCGTAGTCGGATGTACCTGAACTGATAAATCTCCTCCTCCATATGTATCAAGGTAGTCGAATCTAACAGGAAATTCACCACAAAATCTTTCAGGGGAAACATTTCCTACGATCTGTGAATAAAAGAGTGCGGTGAATGTTTTCCATGGTATTTCGAGTACAATGGAGCTTTCCAAATTCGAAAGAAACAGACTCATTTCTGGAGCAATCACTTCATAACTCCATGCACAGTTTTCCCATTCAGAAGGTAAGTTACGCACCTTTTTCAACCATTGTCCTCCCCAGGGTCCTGGTTCATATATGGGTTTAAGTCTGAATGGCTGTTTTGTAAGCTGACTAAGTAAGCATTCCAGATCAGCTTTTTCCATCATCACCGGAAAATTTTCATCATTTGCATCAACATAGAAATCTGTATAATTTAAAATTCGTTTTCTATGTTTGTCATTGATAGGGAAATCTATATAATAAGACTTTTTTGGTCCAATACTCTGTGTTTTAAAATCGCTGCCTTGAACTTTTTGACGTTTTAACATTTCTTCTCTTGTAAGATCAAAGTAAATTAGCAAATCATAATAGTCTACAAGTTCATCAAGTCCTGATCCCGTTCCATATACCACCAGGACTTCATTTTCATTACTGCTTAAAAATTGCTTTAGGTTTTTAATTTCAGATTCATCAAAAAAAGAAACCAGTTCGCCTCTGAAAATCTTCCCAAAAACAGGATCACTGGTAAGATACTCATCAAACATTTTATTCAATTCTTTATCATCTTTCATACAATTCTCAATATCAAAAAAACTGACTTTAATGCCATCATTATCAAAAACTTTGGAGATCTCACTATTTATTAAATCCCATTTAGTCATAGGAAAACCATCAATAGCGATTACTATAGGTGCACTAAGATGTTCCAGTGTTTTCATTATCTTTCTTCCAATACCCTTGTATCCCTCAAATAGTTTAAAGTTATCATGTGAGATAACTTCATTAACTGCTTCAAGTCTTTCGGGATATTCAAATGTATTTTCTGATTTTCTCCTGGCCATAAAGTAAACACCTCAATGATTTTTAAGGATTTTTGCATACCTAACTATTTCATGTGGTTTAACTAAAAACAATTTACCCGATGTGCCACCATTTTTGGCGTATATCATAGCTTTTTGAACCTTTTCAAGGCTTAAACCCTTTGAAGCAAGTCCAAAATAACAGGGCACCATACCCCAAAAAGGAGAATCAAGCCCGAGGATTATCCAGCCTTTTTTATTAGAATTACCAATTATTTCTTCCCATTTTTTGAGATCTGCCATGGGATTAAAACTCCAGTGTTCTGTTTGCTGATTCAGAACGATCAATTCTTTACTTTCATAAACGATCTTGGGGAATTCATTTTCATATTTATATGTTATCGCATACTCAAATCCAGCTTTTTCTATAACATTATACTGAGGTTCACCACTTTTATGAACATAAGACGGGCAAGCATCCTGAAAAGAATAGTAACCAGTTGGAACATTGTTTTCTCCAACAAATTCTTTAATTTTACTTTTGGCCTGTAAAAGATTTTCAAGTAATGTTTTTCCGGTTAAATATCCAGCTGCTTCTGTGGCTACACCGGTTCCAGCACTACAAATAAGAGGTTCTACTGAGGGGAAAACCCCTCCATGTTCATGGGATAAATAAAATCTCTCAAGCATATCTTCAGAGAAGTCCCACCACGTTGAAGGAAATGCTATTCCATCTCTAATGCCCTTTATTGAATGAAGATCTAGATATCTGGGTAATACAGGTAGATGGCCAAGATCTGCAGCATAATGCAAAAAACATACTGGTATATCTCCTTTTCCAAGCTTTTCTTCCAAATATCTATCACTGTACTCTTCTTCAAGGGGGTTTCTCGCTTTTTTTAGCCAGATAGAGGGGAGAGAAAGCTTCTCTCTGATTGTAAAACCCACTTCTATGTCATGTGCAAGGGTAAATATAATGTCCTTTTTTGAAATTTCAGAAATCATCGTATCATCAAAAATCTGACTACCCCAAATATGTCTGTTCCCAACTTTTTTTGTTAATCTATCAAGGACTTTAACAGCCTTTTTCAATGTTCCTACAGCAGCTATTGGTAAAATTCTATCTCTCAGATATTTTGGGCTCCACCTGAGTGTTATAGGATCGTTACCAAGGGCCAGTCCTTTAGCTTTGTGTATCCACCGATTTGAAATTCTTTCAGTGAAAGTCAAATAAGTGTCTTGAGGGTTCAATGAATCTATTAACTCTACATCGTAACCAAGCTTTTTAAATCTGTTTTCTGCATTTTCCGGACACGCTATCAAGAATAATTTATTAACACCGTTATTTCTTATTTGAGCAAATTTATCATCATCCATTTCGTAATAAAGTCCCAATGATTTTCTAAAGAAAATTTCTGGATATATAAATGTATCAATTCTTGATTTACCGGATATTTTAAAATCTCCAATTTCGACTGCTTCTTCTGAAAATTCAAATACTCTTGAAGGAAAAACCACTGCTTCTTCTGGAAAACTTTCACTAAAAAAATCAAAAAGCTCTCTATAAAAATCGATTAAATTTTCTGAATTATGCTTTATCGACTTTCCTTTACCTTTTAGTACAAAACGTTCGAAAGGAATTTCATCAACTTCAGTTAAAGAAAATAAATGAACATTCTCATAAAAAGATGCGATATAGTAGAATTGTTCCATATGATTATTTCCGGTAAATGGCAGATAATCTCCAATATCAGCAAGGCTTGGTTTAACAGAAAAGTATCCTTCATAATCATTACCATGTATCTCAGATAGCCATGCGATTACAGGCAATGCAGTTGCTCTTGAAGGACAGCTTTCATGACTGTAAAACAACACCAGATCATTTTTGTCCATTCTTTCCTCACCTCCATTCTATTAAATCATCATTCATATTCGATTTTCTAATAGAGTTATAAGCCTTTACACATGAATGATCACTATCAGAAACAATGAAAAAGAATAATGTTTAAAAAATACAATCGTTTGCAATTAATATTTGTTCCTAAAATTTTTATTTTATATATAATAATTGACAAAATTATTTTTCTTATGATAACGGTTGAATTAATAGCACTTTTAAAAGTACTGATAGAATATAACTGCTTAAAATAAATTAGTATTCAACTATGATAAAATTATTTTCATAGAAGCATACAATGGAGGCATACATGCGTAAACTGAGTAAAATTGCCTATGGTTACGGAGATTTAGGGCTTAGCATTTCATGGACTATCGTTGGTTTCTATTTTATGTATTATCTTACCGATGTAGCATTAATCAATCCTGCTTGGGTGGGGGCTGCAATACTAGTGGGCAGGCTTTGGGATGCTTTCAGTGACCCTGTTTTTGGTAGATTCTCCGACCGAACATCAACACGATTCGGTAGAAGAAGACCTTTTATTTTAGGTTCTGCAATTCCATATGGCCTTTCGTTCTTTTTGTTGTGGATTGTTCCTGATACAACCCCCACTGTTAAATTAATTTATGTGGTTATTTTCTTTTTGTTTCATACAACAGCAAGCACAGCATATAGTGTTCCATATACTGCATTAACTCCCGAACTTGCACAAACCTATGACGAACGAACCAGTCTGAATGCTTTTAGAATGTTTTTCTCTATATTAGGCGGGCTTATAGCCGGAGCAGTGCCAGCTTTTATTGTTCAAATGATTGGCAATGAATCAAAGGGTTATGCGGTTATGGGACTTATCTTTGGTTTGTTCATAATTACGAGTCCCTTAATGGTCTTTTTCTTTACGAGAGAATCAACGGAAAAGCATACTTCAAAAAAGAAGTTGTTTGAGGCGTTAAGGGATATTATTCAAAATAAACCCTTTATCTATGCTGTCCTAATGTTTTTCTTCACCTGGACAGGTGTGAACGTTGTCTCCGCAACGATAATTTATTTTGCAACCTATGTAATGGATAGAAAAGATGAAATAGGTATTCTTATTGGTGTTCTGTTTTTATCTTCTATAGTTTTCTTGCCTATCTGGGTAAAAATATCTGGAAAGCTGGAAAAACGAAGAGCATATCAAGTTGGGATGCTGGAACTCATCTGTTGCCTTTTGTTCATTGCATTTTTCGGCGATATTCTTAATGATATCTGGCTCTACGTAACAGTTATCATTACAGGGTTTGGAGTATCAGCTGCTCACATATTGCCGTTTTCAATTCTCCCCGATGCTGTCGAATACGATCGTGTTATCTCAGGAGAAAAGCGAGAGGGAATGTATTATGGTTTGTCCACATTTTTTCAAAAACTTGGCACTTCTCTAATGCTTTTTGTAGTGGGAGTTACACTGGAACTGACAGGATATGTACCAAACATTCAACAGGAACCTAATGTAATTCTAACTATAAGGATGTTATTCGGTATTTTTCCTGCCGTATTATTTCTTATAGGTATAATATTGATGATCCCATATCCTATCGATAGGAACTTCCAGAAAAATATGCTCAAAGGAAATGAGAAGAACAATGAAAGTGCTTAAAGTAAAAAATAAAAAGTTGCTCAGAAAATTTATCGATTTGCCTTATATTATATATAAGAATGATCTCCGTTGGGCCCCCCCACTCAATTCAATGATAAAAAGGGTGTTTAATAAAGGTTCAACCGTAATGAATGCGGGAAGAGAATTTTATTTAGTTCTTGATGATGGTAAACCTGTTGCGAGAATGGGAGTATATATAAACAAGAATGTACTTGCTCACGGTAACAACGTTGGATTCTTTACGCTTTTTGAATCCTTTGACAATCAAACAGCCGTAAATTTGATGGTTAAGAAAGCTGACATATGGTTTACAAAAAGAAATATCACTGCTTACATCGGTCCAGAATCTCCTACAAATGGTGACGATTATAAGGGAATGCTTATAAAGAATTTTGAAGACCCTCCATATATATACCTGAATTACAACCCTTCCTATTACGAAAAACTAATAAAAAATGCTGGATTCAAGCCAAATACCCACTTAGCCTGTTTTAAGTTTGATCTTAGAGGAGAATTCCTGGAAAAAAAAGTGAAATTAATTGAAAAAGCTATGAAAAGATATAACATTCATGTAACTTCACCCGATGCGAAAGATCTTAATAAAACAGCACATGACATGCGAAAAGTAATGGAAAATTCCATTCCGGATGAATGGGTTGGAGTGCGACCACCTACCCAGGAACAAATGCTTGGTATTGTAAAGGAAATGAAACGTTTCGCTGATCCGGATCTTGCAGCTATTGCTTACAAGGGTGATCAGCCTATAGGTTTTTCAGTTGCCATACCAAACTATAATCCTTTATTCAAAAAAATGAATGGTAAACTCATGCCCTTTGGATGGTTGATCTTTCTACTTGGGAAAAAAACTGTAAAAACCTTTAGATCAATCACTGTTTTTGTAGATAAAGCATTTCAAGGAAAAGGTGTGTCCTTTGCAATGCATTACCATATTGGAAAAAACGCAAAGAAAAAGGGTTATGTGGAAGCTGAAGGTGGTATTGTAGGGTTTGAAAACCGTAAGAGTTTTCAGGACGCGGTTGGAGCAGGCGGAAAGTTATATAAAGAATACATGACTTTTAAAAGAGAAATTGCCTATTAAAAAAGATCCGCAATTACATCTCAATTACGGATCTTTTCATAATATGCGTTAAATGAATTATTCAGCGCTCATAATTAGTTTCAATATTCAAATGTTAATGCAAAAATATGCATGGTTATTGTATCAGGAAGCTGAATTGATTTGATTTTTTTATCCTTTAACTCAAAACTTTGAACATATAATTTACATTTAATTCTCTCGACATTTCCTGCGATATCATAACGATAAGGAAATTCAATTGTCTTTTCGCCAAATTGGCTGTTTCCACACCAATCTGAAAAAGATATATTTATATATTCTGTTGAACCGTCATCATAATAAATGGTCAATGTATCAGTATAGTCGCCATGGTCACTTGAACCCATTACATAAAGTTTGCTGGCATGGAAACCAATATCAAATCTCTGTCCGATAGTTCTTAGATTGTCATTTCCCTTCGTATTGATCAAATAAGGAACACTATTAAAATAAATATATCCATTTTCCATTATGTTCTTTATTTCCTCTTCAGGGTAAGAGGCGCCAATTGCTCCTGTATAGTTATCAAAGTTACCTTCTTTTCTGGATAAAGAATCAACTATTCCGTTATTGTTAAACACTGAATTCAGAACTAGCAAACTATAACCATTAACAGATATCTTTTCTAATTCCAGTGATTCTTGAATATCTTCTTCATTACCTGAATAAGTTATCAATGGTTCTGCCGTTTCCAGGAAAGATAAAGGTGTAATTCCCAGTATTCTTTTATCTGTTCTATTGAAAAATAAATAGTTTTTATTCAACTGGTTGTATACTCCGATTAGTTCTGGATAAAAGATAACCTGATCCAGGTATATTCTTTCACCTGTGAATCTCAAACCAGCAGAAAGCCTTTCTTTTTCTCCTGTTCCCTTTACCATTCCGGCCTTTGTTATGCCTTTAGTAACAGTAATGCTAGTAGATGATTTGTTTTCAGCTACTTTTGTTATAAACTCAACATTTTCAACTACCCTGTTTTCCAGAAAACTGGCAAAAACTTCATAATCAGTTTCCGCTAATGCGACATCCCCCCTTAAAACAGTTGTACCCTTACAATCAACATAGTATCCACCAGATGCTTTACTTAACGAAACAATATCAGCATCTGAAAGTCCAAGATTCATTTTTTCTGCTTCGATTACTACTCCCGGGGTAAGCAAAATCAGTTCTCCGGTAAAATAATTGAGAAAATCTTCTGATAACGAGTAGACCGATTGAATTGATAGCAAAGCACTTATTGTTGATTCCGCACCTGAATTGAGATTCCTGTGTGTCGGTTCAAGACCGTCAAAACCTTCTCCATTTTCTCCAAACATTGGTCTTCCAAGCTCATTAAAGCCTTTAAACCATGAAGCCAAAAGAACTGCAAACCTTCCATATTCTTTTTCACCGTTAGCTTCATACAATCTTACTGCGGAGTTTATCATACACTCGGCAGCATATGCAATTTTTGGATATTCTATCAGGTTTTCCCCAATCAAATAAACAGGTCCAAAAGTAATAATAAATGGGAACAATCTTTTTGCAGAAAACTCTGCATATTTTATATATTCAGAGTTCCCAGTTAGCAAATAAGTTTCCACCAATGCTTCAATATGTCTTGATCCCCAGCCATGCCAGTTAAAATTCTCAATACCTTCATCAAATAATCCAAAATCTTCCCAGTAATCATTATCAGCTTTTCTTATTATGCCTTTAGCAATTTCATTTACGGTTTTGATATATTCAACATTATTTTCAAATTTAGCCATTTCACAAATACCCAAAAGCATTACGGAGCTTATATCAGTGTATTCGTCTAACAAACCATTTTTTATATTATTCTTAAGAAGCAAAAAAGTTCTCTTCGCTCTTTCATGTAGCTCAGTTGATAATTCCTTATCAATTTCGGAAAAAACATTCGCTCCTTTGGCAAGTGCCCATAATGCACGAACTGACCACCAATTGGCACCAGGTCTTGATGTTGGTCCATATCTGTTATATTCACCATCTGCTGTTATGAAATTATAAAAAGACCCATCATTTCTCTGCATGGCAAAAAGAAATTCAAAGATCTCCTTACTTCTTTCAATTGATAAATCAATATCGATACCCATTTCAATATTTCGCAGATAAAAAATCCCTGCTCTAGCTACATCATCAACACAGGTTACTCCTTCTCCAATTGCCTCAATATGTTTATAAGTACCGTCTGGCAATCTGTCCGCATATATCCAGTATCCCCAATAGGTTTCACCATTGATTTCAAATTTATCTCTTAAAAACTCCAGATGAGATATTTCTATATCATTTGCAGCGATAGCACCTGCTGTAAAAACTATTAGGAATATTAGTGTCATTATTAAAATTGTCTTCATTGCATCTCTCCTTCCAGACAACTAAAAAAGGGCGCCTTAGGGCGCCCCAAAATACTTCAATGATTAATTACCGATTTCAACTGATTGTATTTCAAGCGTTCTGTGAACTATATGACTAATTGCATTGCCGATAGTACTTGACTCGTACAATCTATAAAATCTTTCAAAGCTCAGCTCATCACCTGCAACATAATGATTTGGAAGATCGGTAGTTTCAAGTGAAACTATATCCTTCGTTGATTCATACAGTTCAAATTCTCCTGGAAGCCATTTGAAAACACCATCGCGGAATTCTCTGCTTTCGTAAATCCACGTGTTTCCATCTACCCACTTGTTGTAGTCAGCATAAACCACCGGTTTTTCTGGTAGTATCTCAGCAACACCTATTCCTAAAGAAGGCGAGTAGTTGGATCTCCAAGATTCTTGAGAAGCAAATATATATGTAGCACCCCACCACAATGGTTTCATAGAATCTATTGCTGGGAACACTATGTATGGCAATCGATCAACATACATTATTGCATTTCTTTCAAACCAGTATTCTAAAGGAGCAATATTAAGTTGATCAGCCCATAACAGTCTTCTGAAAACTGGTAGCATATGCACAGCATCTTCTGATATATCTGTTAGAGGTCTTGTTATCATCGACTGAACTTTCATCATGTCAAGATAATTATTGAAGATAAAGTTATTATCTAATCTTATATCTCCGGTATTGAAGATAGTGGTGACGATATGTTGATCAAGACCAACAAATGTTTCTGATTGAAGTTTTGTAACAACTGTTACTCCTATAGCACCAGGTTCAAGGACGCTTGTTTCTACGATACGAAAGTCTCCTGAAGTCTTCTCTTCATGTTTGCCAAGTTCCCCATCAACATAGTATGTTGAGCCAACCCAACCTGAAAATCTACCAATGCCAATCTCATCCACAATAGTTCCTTCAACTCCATTAAACTCTTCAACTCTAACCAAACCATTCATTGAAACCCTTGCCTTCAATGCAGGACCTTCGATCATTGTAACACCTTCTTCTTCCAAAACAGAGAAAGAAGTGTTATATTCAGACTTTTCAATCGAAAAATCATCAGAAACTATTATTTTGGATGGCCCATTCACCAAAGCAATCAATAAATCTCCTGATGAAAGTTTTCCGTTCAAATCGACATCGTCAATCTGAAAGGGAACTTCTGAACCATTAGCATCAACAACTCTTAAGGAATCCCAATTTGCATCGAAATCCAAACCTACAAGCGTAAGGACCTCATTCATGCTCACGGCAACTGGTACATCAATATCTGTAGTTTTTGAAATCTCGATAGGAATCTCCACTGTTTCTGAAAACGCAAAGGTCACAACAAACACACACAATAAAACGATAAAAATACGTCTCATCATTTTCCCTCCTTTTTATGTAAGCGGTTACACATTTCAAATTATACATATATTAACTAAATGTACTAACTTCACTTAAACACAAACTTAATCGATTTGAGCTATATAGAACTGATTATTATCAATATTCTCTTAAAAATGCATTATCTCTAAAAAATATTTTTAAAGAAATAAAATAATGATTTCGTAGAAGTGAACAAATATTTCAATATAGTCGGCTATAATCAAACTTAACTGCCTTTAATAGTACTTGATAGGTTATTGTAATTCATCAAAAATGAGTTAATATCTTTAATGAATGTAAGCGGTTGCACAAAGGAGTGATAAGATTTTGAGTTCTAATTTAAAAGATGTAGCAAAATTAGCTTGTGTTTCAACTGCTACTGTTTCACGCATTATTAACAACAAAGGATATGTTTCAGAGAAAACCAAAAAAAAGGTTATCAAAGCAATCAACGAACTAAATTATTTGCCTACAAAAACAGCCCGCTTTCTTGCAAAAAAAGGACATACATACAATGTAGCAATTATTTCAGGTGAGAGAGTTCTGAATTCTATCTCTTCACATCCAGATGAATTTTATACCGTTGTTGTGAAGGGTATAACAGATTTTGCAAAAAAACATCGTCTTAATACTCATTTTATGAAGATGGAGGAAACCGAATACATATATGATGGCTATCTACTTTTGGGCGGAGAAATAACAAACGACTACATAAAAGAGCTTAAAGCTGCCCAGAAGCCAATTATTCTTGTTGATCAATATATACCGGGTTTGAAGATCGACTGTGTTATTTCAGATGGATACGATGGAGCTGTTTATGGAATCGAATATTTGATTCAAAAAGATTTGAAGAAAATTGTAGCTATTCATGGTCCTTTAAGCCATTTTGGATTCAAAGACAGATATGATGGATATATTGCTGCAATGGAAAAACATGGTTTACTACCAAAAACCTATGAATACGATGAAATCGGCGATAATATGTCTACTTTGATTGGTATGATAATTAGGTCTTATGGAAAACCAGAAGCTATATTTGGAACCAATGATACAGCAGCCATTAGGGCAATGGAAGAATTGCAAAAAAGACATTATAAAATTCCTGAAGATATTTCCATTATGGGCTTTGATGATATTATAAGTGCAACATCAGTAACTCCCTCATTGACTACTCTAAAAATTTTTAAATATGAACTAGGGTCGGTTGCAGCAAGAAGGTTGTTCACTCTTTTAATGGGAGAAGAAGAACATCCCATAAAAACGTCGCTATTCACGCACTTTATTAAGCGTGAAAGCACAATTTAAGGAGGGGTAAAATGAAAAAGGCATTATTTATTGCATTAATCGTGTTATTTGCTTTTACAGTATTTGGTAAGGAAATAGTATTTTGGACAGCGCCAAATCCTTTGCAGGAAAGCTTCTGGAAATCACTAGTGACTCAGTGGAATGAAGAAAATCCGGATATTCAGATTAAATGGTCAACAATACCTGCTGCTGGGAGTTCAGAGGAGGCTATATTGACCTCAATTGCTTCAGGAAGAAGCCCTGATATCTGTACAAACATATTTAGTGGTTTCGCTGCTCAATTAATAGAAGCAGATCAACTGGTCGCACTGGAAAATCTTCCTGGATATTGGGAAGTAGTCGAACAAAGAGAGATGCAACAAATCATTGAAGGATGGAAATTTAGTGGTCATTATTTTGTCTTCCCAATCTACTCAAATCCAATGCTAATGTGGTGGAGAAGCGATTTATTGCAAGAACTTGGTTATGACAAACCACCGAGATCCTATTCTGAAATTTATGATATTAGCGAAAAATATTCAGTGCCAAACGAGAAATTCGGGATGCAAGTTATTCTTGGTAGAAACTGGTGGGACAGATGGTTTGATTTCATCAATTACTACTATGCTGCTAGTGGTGGGAAACCATATCTGGATATTGAAAGAGCAAGGGCTACCTTCAATGATGAAAATGGACGAGAAATAACTGATTTTATTTACAAAATGTTCCGCAATAACTGGACTGCTGTCGATTTAGGCAATTACCCGCTTTATAACGGAGTTGTACTTGGAGGAATTAGAGGACCCTGGGAAATTAACTGGGCTGAAGAACAGTTCCCAGATGTCTTTGATGATATTGTTATAAGTCATCCACCTGTCCCTGACAATTACCCGGATGACGAACCTGTTTATACCTTTGCAGATACAAAAGGCCTTGTGATTTTTAAATCCTGTAAATATAAAGAAGAAGCATGGGAATTCCTAAAATGGGTATACTCCAATGAAGAAAATGATCTCCGATGGGTTACCATGACAAATTTACCTCCTGCTAGAGGAGATCTCTTGACCAACGAAATGTTCACAGATTACATGGCTGAAAATGAATTCTTTGCTAAATATGCAGGATATGTTCCTTACGCTGTCCCGCCTGCTCTTACAACCAAGACAGTTGATATTCAGGACGCAATGACTACCCATTTAATTGAACCACTTATGTATGACAAAGCAACACCTGAAGAAGCTCTAACTGATATTGCAAGACGTATAAGATCAATATTATTTTAATTTAAGGCAGGGAGAATTTCTCCCTGCTTTTAATTATTAAGCATTCTGCAGGAGGAATATCTCATGGGCTTAAAATCGGTACGCAGAATAGAAGCGACCAAAGGCTGGTCAATATCCATTGTATATTTTATCTACACTGCAATCTTTTGGGGTTATCCATTTGTTTGGTTATTCATACTGGCTCTCTCGAAATGGAATTTTTTAACACCAAGAAAGTTTGCAGGACTTTATAATTTTGCAAAAATGTTTCAGGATGAATTATTCTGGAGGGTTGTTTTAAATACCTTCAATTTCATGCTTTATTATATTCCGATGGTTCTGGGTTTATCACTATTATTCGCTGTGGCATTAACAAAAATAAAATATTTTAAAACATTTTTTGTTCTCGCCTTTCTTGTTGCTAATGTATCCTCCGGAGTTGCTTATTCAATAATTTTCCAGAGACTTTTTTCGGTAAACGGACCACTAAACAAATTTATTTACGCTTTGACAGGAAAAACAATACCCTGGTTTAGCGAACCTCAGCTGGCAATTCTATCTATAGCCATGATGGTTACATGGAAATTCATTGGATACTATGGGCTTATTCTTTTTTCAGGATTAAACTCCATTCCAAAATCTCTATATGAAGCCGCTGAACTTGATGGAGCAAACGGATGGAAAAAATTCTGGAAAATTACGTTACCACTTCTAAATCCCTCTATCGTTATGGTTTTAGTACTCGCCATAGCACTTGTTTTTGGGATATTCACCGAACCCTATCTTATAACCGGTGGTGGCCCCATGAAAAGAACCTTCACCTTTCAGATGATGGTATATACAACTGCATTCCAGAAACTGGATCCGGGATACGCATCTACACTGGCAATAGTAGCTGCTCTTATGAGTTTTGGTTGTGTCATTTTGACCCGGAAACTTATTGAAAGAGAGGTCGAATATGCATGAAGAAAATACCTATGATCATTTTATATATAATTTTATTTATCGCCTCTGTTATCTGGATATACCCATACATCTGGATGTTTATGGGTTCATTAAAACCCTCCGATCAAATTTTTACAGCTTTTTGGCCATCACATTTTACTTTCGAACACTACCGATTTATACTGGAAACAGCTGAAAAAATGCACAGACCTTTCGTTAGAGCACTGGGAAACAGCATTATTATTTCTGCAATCGTCACCGTATCTGTACTGGTGAGTTCTGCAATAATAGGTTACGCTGTTTCACGCCTTAGATTTAGAGGAAGAAGCATTGTATTTAATTTTATAATCTTTCAGATGTTGTTCCCGGGATTTTTGTTTATTGTACCTCTTTATGTATTAATAAGGTTTTTAAATCTTACAGACACATTGTCTGCTGTTTTCTTGCCGAGTCTAATGTCAGCCTGGGGAGTTTTCATGTTTGCGCAATCATATAAATCAATACCAAAGGAATTCATTGAAGCTGCAAGGATGGATGGTGCACGTGAATTCTGGATAATAGCTAAAATAATGGTCCCACTTACCGGATCAACAGCATCAATTGTTGGTTTATTTACTTTTATCGGTATATGGGATAACTTCATGTGGCCATTAATTGTAATAAGAGATTATGATAAAATGCCTTTATCTGTTCTTTTGGCAAGTTTCAGTCATGAATATGGAAGTTATGTAGGCCCGTTACTTGCAGGCTCTGTAATACAAACTATACCAATGGTGCTGATATTCTTGATATTTAGAAAATATTTCTTACAGGGAATATCTATGTCTCTAAAATAACAGGAGGAGAAGAACCATGAAGCTGAAACTTAGAAGGCATGTTTTAAATCCGCTACTTTCACCAATTCCATATCATCACTGGGAATCAAAATACGTGTTTAATTGCGCTGTAGTCAAAAAAGATGAGTTATTTCACATGCTATATCGAGCTCAAGGCGAAGATATGGTTTCAAGAATTGGACATGCAGTAAGCGAAGATGGTATTCACTTTAATAGAATGGAAAAACCGGTGTTTTCCCCATCCAGGCAGGAAGAATTATTCGGAGTTGAGGATCCAAGGATCACAAAGATAGATAACAAATTCTACATGACCTATACCGCTTATTCTCCTGAAGGAGTAAGGATATCTTTATCTGCGACAAATGACTTCATAAGATGGGAACGTTTTGGTGTAGTTATTCCCGATATCGATAATAAGGACGCTGCTCTTTTTCCAGAAAAAATCGATGAAAGCTATGTCATGTTTCACAGGATAGAACCAGATATGTATCTTGCATTTTCAAAAGACCTTATCCATTGGGAAAACTTTGTTTCAATAGCAGGTCCCCGAAAGGGTAGTTGGGATAACTTAAAAATTGGCATTGCTGCACCTCCAATCAAGTTAGAAAAAGGCTGGTTAGTTTTATACCATGGAGTAGAAGATAAACCAAAACCCATATATAGACTTGGATTTATGCTACTTGATAAAAATGATCCGACCAGAGTCATCAGGAGAACAAAATATCCCGTATTTGAACCCGAAAAAAGCTGGGAGATCTTTGGTGGTGTGCCTAACGTTGTTTTTGCAGATGCCATGGTAGAACATCAGGAAAAATACTATATTTATTATGGAGCTGCTGATAATCACATTGCACTCGCCACCATATCAAAACAAGATGTACTCAAATGGGTTGAGGAGGAAGAATAATGAAAACTCTCTTAGTAATTTTGCTTGTTTGTTTTTCTCTGACTGCACTGAGTTTTGATTTTGAATTTGAAAAGGTTTATGAAATTGAAAGAATTTCTGAGTTTCCAGTTCTTCTACCAGGAGGAATTGGCTTTGAGTCAAAGGCAGTTTTTAATCCAGGGGCTATCGTTATAGACGATGAAATCATGCTTATTTATAGAGCTGAAGATTGGTCGGGAGTAAACAAATGGAACGGTACCTCAAGTCTGGGACTTGCCAAAAGTGAAGATGGAATAATTTTCGAAAAAAGTAGTGAACCACTCCTGTCACCAACTGAGGATTATGAAATCCCCGGTGGTTGTGAAGATCCAAGAATTGTAAAAATTGATGACACTTTCATTCTCACATATACCGGTTACGATGGAATTAACGCTAAATTGTGTCTGGCATATTCAAAGGATTTTAAAACCTGGACAAAGGTTGGCCCGATTATAAAAACCGGTAGATGGTCAAAATCGGGAGCCATTATTCCTCAAAAAATTAATGGAAAATACTATATGTATTTTGGTGACAGTGCTATCTATCTGGCTACTTCAAGTAATCTCAAAGATTGGCAGGTGAATTACAGTCCTGTACTAAATCCTCGTTCAATGAATTTTGATAGCAGATTGGTTGAACCCGGTCCACCTCCATTAATTACGGATGAAGGAATACTATTGTTTTACAACAGTGCAGATTTCTCTGGTATATACAGGGTTGGTGCTGCTTTATTCGATAAAAATAACCCCGCAAAACTACTAAAAAGGACAGAAAAACCGATTTTCGAGCCGGAACTTTCATGGGAAAAGAACGGTCAGGTTCCCAATGTTGTATTCTTTGAAGGAAGCGTTATATACAGCGACAAACTCTTTATATACTATGGAGCAGCAGATACTTATATTGGTGCAGCTGCAATAGAATTAAACTAAATAATAGAAGCCAGTTATAAAATCCCTATGAACTGTAAGCTTTACGCGAGAAATTACAATCAAAAAGCTAATTTAGCAAAATGTAATGCATATTTACTTTTCTAAATTTAGATATCTCATTTTCTATATTCGTTTTTTTGCTTTAGTTGAAAAAGCTTTACCTGTTTGGGATCAAGTAGTTCATCAACATCAACAGGATCAGGGACATAGACTCTTTTTACCTTTTGTTTTTTCCATGATACATTTTGCAAAAACATAATTTGCTTTGCACCGTTTACCATTTTTCTTAAGCGAACTGATGCATTGTCTGTTCGAAAAATATTTAAGTTCAAGTTTTTGGCAATAAAGCGATATATTAAATACGAGAGATCGTTATCATTAACATATGGTGTTTTTCCAAGAATATATTCCAGGGGGAAATTCAAAAAGAAAACTTTCCCTTTTCTTTTTTTATTGATCACGAGCTTTTGTCCAGAATCATTAAGAGTTTTTACTTCAATATTGTCAGAACAACTAATGGGAAGAAAACTTTTTTCCCAAACATTTTCACAATTCGATGTTAAGATATTCCAGCTCTCATCAATCAGTGAAAGCTTCAAGGTCTCATCTAATATATTGGGTAGTCCATATATTCTTTCGTGCTTGCAGTCAGTAATCTCGTTAAAATTATGCATCCATAATCCAGGTTGATTAGATGTACTTCCTTCGAAATAACTAAAATAAACGTTGCCGCCATTTTCTACGTAATTTAATATATTTTCCCACGTTGTAGCAGAGTACTTTTTCGCACACGGGAAAATTAAAAGTTTGTATTCTTTCCAATCATCTGGGTTCTCATCAACAACATCTGCTTCCAATCCTGCTTTTATAACAAGGGTGTAACTTTGAATATAACTTAAAGCCATTTTTCTTCTGTCATCTTCACTAAAAGGAAAATCTTCATTGTAAAATCTGGAAATCACTACAGCTACTTTTTTCTGTGGTTGTCTAACATTGTCAAATTTTTCTAAAAAACTTCCAAAATCTTCGAATTCTTTTGCAACTTTTTTCCGATTTCCTTCTGCATCAAGAATTCCGAATTTGAGCTCAAAAGGATGATGAATGTAAGGTTTCATTTCTGGATTGTTGAAATCACTCAGGCACCAGCCTAACGATCCTTTTCCTCCAGTAAAAAATGTATTATAAAAAACCTCTCTGTAATACAGGGAAATGTTTTTATCCGATGAATGACTGGATGAAGCACCAAATTCCTCCATAATTACAGGCAAATGATATCTTTTACAAAAAGCTATTAGAAACTCCGCTATTAAGCTATGCCTATATGAGTCAGGTTCACTTATATACATATGGGGACCAAGAAAATCCACGATTTCTGAAAGTTTTTCCAGATCAAAACCATTTTGTCCACCCAGAGCATTCCAGCAACCGTCGCCAATGCCTATTGGTTTATCGGAGTCGAATTTTTTAATTGTCTGTATTAATCTTGAAGCCCACCTGTAGACCTTTTCAGGTGAAGACTCACCTCCATAAAGAGGCATTTCATTGGAAAGAAGATATCCCCAGATTGCCTTTGATTTTTTTATTTCCTTCATTATATTTCTTATAAGAAACTCCTGTTGCTTTAACATAAAAGGATCAGAATAGAGATCACGACCATTTCTAAACCTAAAATCCCAGTTTTCCCCGGACATATGACCAACTATGAATGTTGGAATCGTTTTTAGATCATATTTTTCACACATTTTAAGAAATTCCTTGTATCTTTCAATCCTTTTTTTATCAACTTTTTCAGGCTCTTTCATAAAACTATGACTAAAAATAAAAGAACGACATATGTTCATATGCAGTTCTTTCATGTTTTTAATCTCTTCTTCGATAATTTGGGGATTCCAGAATTTGTCTTCCCACATGAATAAAGCACCACTGCGAGACCAATAATTGATCCCTAACAGGAAGTTTTCAAAATTATTTTTCATATTCTTGCCTCCAGATCAAAGTGTTTATGTGCTTCTTAAGGAATATAGCCTTTCTTCAAGAAAGAGATTTTGTTTAAAGGCAAAGGTTTACAGAACAAAAAGCCCTGAGCGTAATCACAGCCAAGATTAATTAATGTCTCATTTTGATTTTCTGTTTCAACACCCTCCGCAACCGTTTTAAGTCCAAGATTTTTTGCAAGCCCTATGATCATTCTAATAATTGTTATATCAGCATTTTCTTTATCAATATTCTGAACAAAGGATTTATCAATCTTCAGATAATCGACAGGAAGCTGTTGCAGGTAACTCAGAGAGGAGTATCCTGTACCAAAGTCATCAATGTATACTTCAATGCCATTTTTTTTGAGTCTGTTTAACTTGTTTAGATTGCCTTCAAGATTTTTAAGCAAATCAGTTTCGGTTATTTCAAGGGAAAATCTCTCTCCTTCAATACCATGTACCATCAAATTTTCAATAATATCCGCAACAATATTATCTCTCTGTAGTTCCTTAGCAGAAAGATTTATTGTTATTGGAATATGAATTCTTGATTTTCTAAGCTCGTTAAGATCTTCACATACCCGGTTTTGGACATATTTACCAATTTTGTCAATGGAACCTGTAACCTCAGCTATTGGAATAAAAATTTCCGGTGAAACATAGCCGCGTTCAGGGTGTTTCCAGCGACATAAGGCTTCCAATCTGAATATTTTGCCGGTATTCATTTCAACTATTGGCTGATAGAAAACATCAAGTTGATTCCTTTCTTCAAACGCTTTCAAGAGATCCTGCTCCAAAGAAAGTCTTTCGGTAACATCCAGGCTCTGCTCATGTTTATAAAAACTGTAATCATTGCCCACTCTTTTTGCATGGTACATGGCAACAGCTGCATTTCTCAACAGCGTTTGAAAATCTCTGCCATTTTCAGGGAATACAGCTATTCCAATAGAAATGGATACGCTTACAGGCTGGTTATTTATTAGAAATGGGTTACTCATTACCCGGGAAATATTCTGCGCAATTCTCCTTGAAACATTGTAACCTGCATCTAAAAACAGTAACACAAATTCATCTGCTTCCAGTCTTACAAGAATGTCATTTTCACGTAAAAAATCCATCAATCTATTTCCAAAATCTTTTATTAAAGCATCTCCTGCGAAATGACCGAAGACCTCATTAATGTGCCTAAATCTATTAATATCGAGCTGCATTAATGAAAATTTTCGTTCTTTTTCCTCTGCCCATGTAAGATATTCAGTGAACTTTTCTTCAAGAAAGCGCCTGTTAGGTAAGCTGGTAACGGGATCATGTGTTGCGAGGTATTTTAGCTTGGTTCTTTCTTTTTTTACTTCTTCTTCCAAAGAAATCCTTCTTAGCAATACAGACACCTGTTGCCCCAGTATCTCAGCTGTTTCGATAGCCATATCGTTAAAAGCATTCTTTTCCTTATGATTATCCAGTGAAAATATAGCAAGTATTTCGTTATCTATCACAGATGGTATGGAAAGTGTAGATTTAATAACTTTTCCTTTTCTTGCCTTTATTAATTTTTGCCGGGTTTCTTTATCTAATCTATCATCAACTTTGTTTGGATTTACTATTCTGGGTTTACAACTCTTTCCATGCATAACTTCTTCTGGACTGAATGAAATTTCTTTAAGTATCTCCGTATCGTAATTTATAGCATCAACAAAATGATATCTGCCATCTTTTTTCTTTATAAGAAGACTGCCTGATTCCGCTCCTGGTACTATCTCTGCCGCCCTTTTCAGTAATTCAGAGTATGTTTCTTCTGATAATTCTGAACGTAATATTTCATTAGTAGTTTCCCTTAAAATTTGATGAAGCCTGACAAAATATTCTAATCTTGATTGATTATTTTTTTTATCAGTAATATCAATCGCAATACCACCTATAAGCGGTTCTCTATTTCCTCTATTGATAACAAATTTTTGTGAACTGTATAATCTTAATACTCCATTTTTGTCAGGAACTTGCTCCTCACATTCTATAAGGCCGTTTTTTAAAGCCTTTCTATCATTTTCTAACAAAACATCAGCAATTTCTTTAGGATACAAATCATGAGGTTTCTTCCCCAGTTGTCTTTCATCATGCCCAATTATTTTTTTAAAAAAGTAATTCATGAAAACGTATCTACTATTGTGATCCTTTATAAAGACCGCTGCAGGAATGTGCTCAACAAAAAGTGAAAAAAGATCTTCACCATTCCCAAGTTCTTTCCTTACCAATCTCAGAGTTCTTTCTGCATTAATCCTATTTAGTTTGAATGATACTATATCTGCTAACTCTATAAGATGGTTTTGTTCTTTACTGTCATTTGCCAGATTCCTTTTTAGAAGTACCGAAAATACTCCTTTGACAACTCCCTGATATTCAAGAGGTACACTAATTATCTCTTCTGAATTGTTTTTTCTGATTATTTCACAATCTACACTGCGCTCAACGCTTACGTACAGATCTCTTTTCTCAATAGGATAAATGATGCATTGTGATTCTTTTTTCGAAATCATATTATTCAGAGCCTTTTTTGAATCTTTTTCCAGACCTCTATCATATCTATTTATAATATTGCTGTCCTTATCAATTAGAAAGGAAAAAATCCCCTGATACTTTCCAGTATCATAAAGATTGTCACAAAGTATTTTTAAAACATCCTTCTCATTATTAATTGGAACTATCTTTTGTTCAATACTACGGACAATCCTAAAATCTTTTCCTAATGTAAAGACCTTCCTTTTCTCTTTATCAGAAGAATCTTGGTCTTTTTTGTCTTTTATGTTTTCCTCATCGCTCAACATAGTACACACCACTCGTTATAAAAACGCTTAGCATTTAAAAAACGGCAGCTATTAAGCTGCCGCTAAGGTTTTTGAATTAGTTTAACATTGTTAGTACAACCAGTAAACCAATTAAAAGAACAACTCCTCCAATTATCATTATCAGGACATTGGTATCTCGTTTAACTTCCTCTTTAGTTTTGTGCTGAAGTATAAAGGATGCAGTTTGAGTCTCGCCTTCCTTTACTGTAACGTTCATACTGGCAGAATGATACTCCCATTTGGAAACTTCAACTCTGTGCTGCCCCACACGAGCAAAATCTTTATAAGGTGTTGTTCCAACCATCTCGCCATCAACATAAACAGAGGCATTGGGTTCACATGTAACCTTAATATATCCATAAGGATAATTGGGTTTTAGCGTGAAATTTTTCGTTGTGTAACCCGATGAAACATGAAGCGTATCCGGTCCATAAACCAGATCTTTATCATTTTCCAGATAAATCCAGTGATTACCAACTTCCAGATCCAGGGTTAAAGGATTACTTCCCCTTGGTAAACCATCAACATATACGGTAGCATCTCTATCAGCATTTATCTGGAGTGATCCCGTCATTGGATTGTAATTGGCAAAAAAGTAGGTAAATCCAAAGTTCCAGTTCTGGTTTGTCATGGAATTCTGGACTACACCTTTTAGATTTTTTACATTATTTATCAGGTAGGGAAATGCAGTTGAACCAAATTGTGAAGTAACTGAATCAAGAAATGGTAAGGGCTCATCTGAAGCAATTACAAGAATTATTTCCCTACCACGGTCAGAGCTGATCTTTAAATTATAGTTTGTTGAAGCCCTATCTGTTGGCAATGAATATGTTTTTCCACCCTTCATAAAATTATTTTGATCGTATTTATTCGGGAACAGAACATCCACCCTTCCGTTGGGCATGATATCCAGAACCGCCACATAAGAATCATCACTCACAACAAAACTCAGGTTAAGGGTATCACCGGTGTAATAGGATCCGGGCATTGATTTATCTGTGTTAACCGTCACGTTGATTGTTTTATCTGTTGGTTTTAAAAGAATGTCTCTTGGATTATAAGAAACTCCCGTAACAGAAAAAGCGTAAAGTGAAAAAGTTAAAACTAACACCGACAAAATTATCAGACGTCTCATAACTCCACCTCCTAAATAGAATTTTTTATTTTTTCAATTGCTTCACCAATTATCTCAGCTGATTTAACCAGCTTCTCTCGTTCTTCTCTGGAAATATTCAAAGGCAGTATTCTTTCAATTCCCCTGGCTCCAACAACACTTGGTACACTAAATGGAACATTTTTCATTTTATCAAATTTCTTATGTACGGTTGCAACAGTGAGAACAGAATGTTGATTTCCAGCTATGACTTCAAGAATTCTTGCAACTGCCAGACCGATTCCAAAACACGTTGATCCCTTTTTCTCGATTATCTGATAGGCTGCTTTCTTCGTCGATTCAAATATCTCTTTTAAAGCTATTTCACCGGGGCATCCTCCATTTCTACATTCCTTACAATATGATCTGATAGGCGTACCTCCAATATTTGCTGTTGACCAGCTTGCAATTTCGCTATCTCCATGTTCACCCAGGACATAGGCATGCACGCTTCTAGAATCAAGTTTGCAGTGCTGGGCAATATTTTGTCTGAGTCTTGCTGTATCAAGGGTTGTACCTGAACCAAAAACACGATTACGTGACAAACCGGACTTCTTCCAGGCAACCCAGGTCAATACATCAACTGGATTTGAAACTACAAGCAGCAGTGGATTTTTGTTTCTTTTCATAACCTCAGAAACAATTTTAACCATAATGTCAGCATTGCTTTCAAGCAACTGAAGTCTGGTTTCTCCAGATTTCTGTGGTTTACCCGCTGTGATTACAACAACATCAGAGTCAGTAACGAGTTCATAGTCTCCTCCATTAATCTCCACAGGACTGGTATAAGGATTCCCATGTTTTAAATCCATTGCCTGACCTATTGCCAGTTCTTTGTTAATATCTATAAGATTAATCCTACCTGCTACTCCTTTTATCATGGAGGCGTATGCTATTGAAGAACCTACCATTCCTGCTCCTATGATAGAAATATTCAAGCATTATCCCTCCTCATGTTTTTAATTTGCTCCAGATATTTCATCAAACTATCTTCTATTTCATTTTTTTTCACTGTTTCGATTATCTCTCCATTTATGAAAATCGCAGCACCCTTTTTTGTTCCAGCTATACCAATGTCAGAATTACTTCCTTCGCCAATACCATTAACTACACATCCCATCACTGCGATTTTAATGTTTTCATCAATATTTTTTGTGACCCTTTCAATTCCCATTGCTATTTTTTCAACATCTATTTCAGCCCTGCCACAAGTTGGACATGCAATAATACTTACTCCGGATTTTATTCCAAGAGATTTTAATATGGATTTTGCTACCATAACCTCTTTGACAGGATTGCCCGGTAATGAAACCCTTATAGTATCGCCGATCCCCTTTGACAATAATATACCTATACCAAGAGCGCTCTTCACAGTACCATCTAAACCTATTCCCGATTCAGTTATTCCAATATGCAAAGGATAATCTACTTTTGAATGAATATACTCATTTGCTTTTATTGTTTCATTAACATCAGATGATTTAGCAGAGATCACAATTTCTTCAAAAGATGTCCTTTCCAGCAATCTTACCTCACTCAAAGCACTCTCGGCTAAAGCCTTCTCGGGAGAATATTGTTTGAAATCACTTTTTATAGAACCTGAATTGGCGCCGACCCTTACTGGAATATGGTACTGCTTTGCTACTTTTACCACTTCTTTCACTTTCCATTCCGCGCCAATATTTCCCGGATTGATTCTAACTTTATGTACTCCCGACTTTATTGATTTAATAGCTAGTCTATAATCAAAATGTATATCGGCAACAAGCGGGACATTAGCCAGAGAAACAAGGGATTTAATTGCATCTGCACTTTCCTCATCGGGTACAGCAATTCTTACTATTTCGCATCCCGATTCTTTCAATTCTTTTATTTGAGAAACGGTATTCTCAATCTCATTTGTTCTGGAGTTAGTCATTGACTGGATTGTTACAGGAAAATCCCCACCGATTTTAATTTTTCCTATTGTTACTACCCTTTTTTTAGATTTCAAAAGAATCTTCCTATATCAATAAAAGTAATATACAAAATAAATGCCATGAGTAGAACAAAACCTATTGTGTTAATAACTCCTTCTACCTTCGGGTCAATCCTTCTTCTTATAACCATCTCAATAACTGCAAGTACCATTCTTCCACCGTCAAGTATCGGTAACGGTATTAAATTGATTACCCCAAGATTGAGCGTTATGAATCCCACGAGTATAAAAACTGTTTTCAAGCCTGTTTGAGCAGCCGCACCAACGATTTGCACCATTCCTATAGGTCCCGCAAACTCACTGGGTTTTGTCTGACCGGTAAATAGATTACCTATGATCTTTACCATACTGGAGAGCAGCTCCGTTGCCCATTGAAAACCTAAAGAAATTGCCTCAACCATATTATGGGGCCTCCAGTAGATATAACCTGCTTTAAAGCTGCTTGGTTGCTCAAAAAAATCTACTAAATCACTTTTATACATAATAATTTTCTGTTCAATTCCATCCCTTTCAAGAACAACCTCCACATCTCTTGGAAACCCAGGTATAATAAACTCAGCTTCATCGCCAGAATACTGCATATAAACCTGATTTCTATCCAAATTTATAGTCTGTGCAAGCATAGTTAATGAAACACCATCTTTAATTTCCATGTGTCCGACTCTAATAATCTTGTCGCCTGCTTTTAAGGAGCCATAATCTTTTCCTACTATTGGTTCGAAACTGGAATAATAAAAACCCAGAGCATATCTTTCTTGGGAAATGGATGAGGAGTTAATCACACCTTTTAATGAATTCCCATTTTCAAATGTGATATTTAACACTTTATTCTGCTCAAAATTATCTGAAAACGTTGAAAAATCACCTTCAAAAGATCTCCCATTAATATTGCTTATCTTTTCACCATCTATTTTTCCTTCATAACTGCTTAAAATGAAATATGCTTCTTCTGGGAAACGCTCAGGTTCTACTTTAACCTTTAATCTTTCTCCGTTTCTTAGAATCTCGAGTTCTACGCTTTTACCTGCTGAGATCATTTCCGAAAGTGTCTGGTTTTGTATTATCATTTTTCCATTTGCGGCTACAATACGATCTCCAGCTTTCAGTCCTGCTTCGTAAGCCGGTGTCCCTTTTTGAACACGTTCAATGTTCACTTCAGGGAAACCCCAGAAGGCTCCTGCAAGAGCAAATACCAGAAATCCTGTAAGTATTGAAAATAAAGGACCTGCGAATGTTATTAAAAACCGTTTCCAGGCGCTTTTTTTATTAAAAAGCTCTTTCTCGGGTATCTCTTGAGAATCCTCTTCGTATGGATTCTCCCCGGCCATTTTTACGTAACCACCTAAGGGTATAGGATTGATCCTGAACTCGGTTTTTTTGCCTTTTTTTGAAAATATTTTTGGGCCAAAACCTATTGCAAATTCAAGCACTCTTACTCCGAAGAGTCTTGCAAATAGGTAATGCCCCAATTCGTGCATTAATACAACGGCAGTAAGAATTAACAAAAAATATAAAATAGTCATTTAAACTTTTTCACCTCTTCATTAGCCCTGATCCTCGCCATTTTGTCAATTTCCATGATATCTCCAAAATTCACTGGCTTTTTCATATCCACACTGTCAATTGTATTACTAATGACATGAAAAATGTCTCCAAAGTTTATTTTATTTTTTTCAAAAGCTTTAACCGCAACCTCATCAGAAGCATTAAAAGCTATCTGTTTAACAGAATCACCAAGGATATCTCTGGCAAGTTTTAAAGAAGGATATTTTTTGTAATCAACACGTTCAAGTTTCAAATCAGTATACCGGGTAAGATCTCTGATTCTGTGTTTTCTTCTTTCAGGATACGATAGAGAATAACTGATGGGTATTTTCATATCGTTTTCCCCAACGTGAATTTTTATAACCCCATCTGCATATATTACCCCGGCATGCACCAAACTACTTCTATTTATATATGTGAGAATATCTTTTTCTTCATAGCCAAAAAGATAATGGGCCTCGATTAACTCAAGACCTTTATTTACCATGGTAGCACTGTCTATTGTAACGCGCTTGCCCATATTCCATGTAGGATGTTTCAGCACTTCATTTAAAGAAGCAATTGCCATCTTGTCCGGAGGATAATCTCTTAATGAACCGCCAGAAGCAGTTATAAAGATTTTTTCAGGTTCAATATCACCTTCAAGCAACTGGAATAGAGCGCTGTGTTCACTATCCACCGGAATTAATTCCGTATTATGTTTCTTTAAATAGTGTTGAAAAAACTCTCCTCCACATACAATCGTTTCTTTATTTGCAAGACATATTCTACTTACATTACCCAGAGCCCTCACGCTGTACTTTAAACCTGAACTACCACTGGCTGCATTTACAAGTATATCGGCTTCGCAAACCTCTATCATTTCTTCGATTCCAGTTTCACCAAAGAAAAAAATAACATCAGGGAATTCATTTACTGGCGATGTGTCTTCCTTTAATGTTGCCACATATTTTGGTTTATATTTCTTTATTTGTTGTTTTAGTAACGTAAGGTTATACCCACACGATAATGCTTTGATGCGATGATTTTCAAAATCTTCAAGCACTTCCAACGTTTGTAGTCCAATTGAACCTGTAGAACCAATCAAACAAACATCTATCATTTATTGTTCACTTTCTTTTTTATTTCTCCTGGATTACCATCTGTTTCTTTCATTAATTTTTTCACTTCATCCTTATCCATTTTTTTCAATTTTTCAATGTTCTCAGCTACATTTTGTCGTTTACCCGGCACACATTTTTCAGGTTCAATATTGTCCTTTGAAACTTCGATTGCAAAGTGAGCACAACCTTTGCAACCGCATAAACCACAATCGATATTCGGTAGCACTCCATATATGGCACTGGCCATGGTGTTATTTTTTAGTTGAGCCTCGTATTTTTCCTTCTCTTCCTTCGTTGGCTTTGAAGGTGTTTTGCTTTTCTTTTTCTGAGCACCTGAGTTTTTCCCTTCAAGTAACTCAAGGGCTTTATCAGGATCTTCTTCACTCTTCTCCCAGATATCATCAATCTTTTCCTGCTCTGCATCCATAATTTTTTTTATAGTTTCAGGTGTTCCCGTACGTTTACCAGGAATACAACCTTCTGGATTAGCTTCTCCCTTTACAATAGCCTTTGCAAAAGCAGAACAACCAGGAAATCCACAGGCACCACAATTAGCACCAGGTAATGCAGCTTCAACCAATTTTTCTCTTGGATCTGCTTTTACTTTAAATTTTGCCGCCGCAAGTGCAAGAAAAGATCCAGAAATTAAGCCCAAAGCGGCCAGTAACATTGCTGAGTATATAATAATCAAAGCGATCACCTCATAACTTAACTAATCCCTGAAAACCCATAAAAGCCATCGAAAGCAATCCTGCTGATACAAGAGCACTCGCTGTACCTTTAAAGGATTCAGGAATTTCATACAATTCCATGCGTTCTCTTACTGTTGAAAAAATTATCAAAGCTAAAGCAAAACCAAATCCGGCACCTACAGAATGTATAATTGTTTCAATTAACGAATATTCCTGTTGCACATTTAACAGTGCGAGCCCCAGAATGGCACAGTTCGTCGTTATCAGAGGCAGATAGATCCCCAAAGCATCATATAAAGAAGGGCTGATTTTCTTTAGAAATATCTCAACAAATTGTACCAGTGATGCAATAATGAGAATGAAAACAACCGTCCTCAAAAAGGAAACAGAAAGTACAGAAAGCAGTAGATTCAGTATCCAGGTGATTATTGAAGCCATTACCATGACGAAAATTACAGCTATGCTCATTCCAACTGCTGTGTCTACTTTCTTTGATACTCCGAGAAAAGGGCAAATACCCAAAAAGCGAGCAAGAACAAAGTTGTTTACAAGCATCGCAGAAAGAAATATAAAAAATAGTCTTGTTCCTTCAGGCATCTATATCACTCCCTCATTTATTTGATGATGTCTTTTTCGCTCTAGTTCTTTTTATTCCAACAAAATTGAACAATCCAGCGAGAAGCCCAAGAGCTATGTACGCTCCTGGAGGCAATATCATTGCAAATAACTTGATTTCAGAAAGTGCCAGTCCAAAAATTGTTCCGTTACCGAAAAATTCTCTTACCACTCCAAGTATAATCAGGGCACCTGTGAAACCAAGTCCCATGCCCAAACCATCAAGAAAAGAAGGAACAATTTTGTTTTTTGATGCAAAGCTTTCGGCTCTACCCAAAATTAAACAATTAACAACGATAAGAGGAATAAATAGGCCAAGTGTTTTCCATAAATCATATACAAAACCATGCATCAGGAGATCTATAATCGTAACAAATGATGCTATCACAACAATGTAAGATGGTATACGCACTTTCTCGGGAATAACCTTCCTGATAATCGAAATCACAAGATTCGACATAACAAGTACACTTGTAGTAGCAATTCCCATCCCAAGTCCATTAACAGCACTGGTAGTAGTCGCAAGGGTTGGACACATACCGAGTACCTGAATAAAGACAGGATTTTCTGCTACAAATCCCTTTGTAAATGTCTTAACGCTTTCATTGGCCATTATTTAGCACCTGCCTTTTTCAGAAATTCATACATGGCATTAAGCGAAGATGCAACAGCTCTTGGTGTAATCGTTGCTCCTGTCATGACATCACTTACCTGAATAATTCCTCTTTCATTTCTATATTCTTCAATCTCATTTTTGGGAACCATTACGTTTGCATCCTGATTAACCTTTAAGTCTTCAGCTAAACCCTGGTTTGAAACAGGATAGAAACGTTCCTGTATGTTTTCTTGAGAAATATTAGCTCCAAGTCCCGGGGTTTCCTGAGAGTACTCAATTACTTTGATGGCATTCAAACTAAATCCATCTTCGTTAGAAATAAACCCCGCAACTGAAATTACATCTCCTCCATAACCCACAGCCTGTCCTGTGAGAACGAATATTTTCCTACCATCATTTGCAGAAAATTTGTAAATCGGATATTGAACCTTACCTTTACCATCTTCTGAGGTATAGATTATTCCGTCATTTACTTCAAAGCCTTCTGTTCCCCATTCATATTTTTCAAGCTCTTCAGACGTTTCAGGAATTGCCCGTTCATCTACCAACAAATCATCTGTCTCAGGTTCAGTTAAAACCTTTCTTATAGCTTCCAATTTTGCACCCAGTTCTGCCTGTGCTATTGGTTCTTTCACTAGATTATAGACAAGTGATAGTCCAAGTCCTGCAATAAGTGTTATTAACATCAATACAAAACCAGTTTTTAAATATTCAAGCATTGGGCTTCACCTCGCCAAATACCTTTGGCTTTGTCACCATATCTATTAAAGGCACAAAAGAATTCATTATTATAATTGAATACGATACACCTTCAGGATATCCCCCAAAGTACCTTATAATCATCGTTATAACTCCACAACCAAGTCCAAATATAAACTGCCCTTTCATAGTCATTGGGCTGGTCACCATATCTGTTGCCATAAATAGCGCACCCAGCATTAAACCTCCGCCAAGTATATGATAGATTGGAATTCCAAATGTTGGATCAATTAGATAAAATATACCTGACATGGTAGCTACAGAACCAATGTAGGTTATTGGTACTGTCAATTTAATTCTCCCTCTTAGTACAAGATAAACAAAACCAAGGATCAACAACAAAGCACTTGTTTCTCCAAGAGAACCTGAAATAGTACCGAGAAACATATCCTTAACGGGAGGTAATGATCCACCTCCTTCTTTAATTATCGCAAGAGGAGTTGCGGTAGTCTGCAAATCAAAGGGTTTGTACCATGTTGTCATGGCAACAGGAAAAGAAATTAACATAAATACACGACCAATAAGAGCCGGATTCCAGAAATTTCTTCCCAAACCTCCGAATACATGTTTTGCTATTCCTATGGCAACAACTGTGCCAATGAGTGCCTGCCACCAGGAAACTGCTATTGAAAGATTCAATGCTAAAAGCAATCCTGTAACAGTTGCGCTTCCATCAGGCCTGAATTCCTTTTTGCCCCTTAGTATTTTCATTATAAATAATTCAGTTAATACCGAACCCCCTACACAAACCAGTATAAGAATAAGCGCATGCAACCCAAAGAGAAATATTGAAGCCACGCTTGCCGGTATTAAGGCTATGATTACATCGCGCATTATCTTTCTCACAGAATCTGCTGTTCTAAAATGAGGAGCGGAAGAGACTGACAGTTTCATCGCTTTGCCCCTCCTTTCATTGCTTTATATACTTTTTTGGCAAGCTTAAAGTTTTTAACCAGATCTATATTTGCAGGACATACATAGGAACAACTGCCACATTCTATACAGTCCAGCAACCCTTCTTCTACTGCTTTGTTATAAAGCCTGTTGTCCGCATAAAGATTGAGCTGGAAAGGAAGTAGAAACATGGGACATGCGTCTACACAACTGCCACAACGAATGCAGGACATTGTTTCACGTTCTGTAGCACTTGTAGCGTCCTTTGACATAACTGTTATTCCTGAGGTTCCTTTTATTATCGGGGTATTCGTTCTTGGAACGGCAATACCCATCATGGGTCCACCAAAAACAACTCTATCGACCCGATCTTCCTTTAGTCCACCTGCCATTTCAATCAATTCATCTGCCATTGTTCCAATTCTTGCAATAACATTTACCGGTTTGTGAACACCTTTACCGGTTATTGTTATTCCTCTTTCTACAAGAGGTTTTCCCTTTTCTACTGCTTCATAAATGGCATATGCGGTACCTACGTTCTGGACAACCGCACCTACATCCATCGGGAGCCCACCGGAAGGGACCTTCCGTTTCGATACTGCATAAATAAGCTGTTTCTCCGCACCCTGTGGATACTTTGTTTTTAATGTTTCTACCTTTATACCTGTACCTTTACAGGTTTCCTTCATTCTTTTTATCGCTTCTGGTTTGTTGCTCTCAATTCCAATAACTACATTCTTAATATCCAGAGCTTTCTTTATAGCCAGAGTCCCTTTAACTATTTCTTCAGAAAATTCAAGCATCATGCGATAATCAATGGTTAAATAAGGTTCGCACTCAGCGCCATTGATAATCAAAAGATCGATTTTCTTGTCTTTTGGTGGTGACAGTTTCACATTTGTGGGAAACATGGCACCGCCTAGCCCAACAATTCCAGCATCTTTTATTCTCTTAACCAGTTGATCCTTATTAAATTCCTCATAGGACTTTGTCGGTTCAAGATATTCCCATTCTTCATCGACATCCCTGCTTATAACAATGGCTTCGCGTGGTTTTTGCAATGTTGGATGGAAATGCTTTTCTAATGCTTCAACAGTTCCTGTTATTGAAGAATGCAAATCAGCAGAAATAAAACCTCCAGCTTCGGCAATTTTTTGCCCGGTTTTTACTTTGTCTCCCTCTTTAACCTGTGGTTTTGCTGTAACTCCAGCATGATTATCCAAAAAAATATATACTTTTTCTGGAAGAGGCATAACTATAATTTCAGTACTCTCCGAAAGACGTTTTCTTTCAGGAGGATTTATGCCACCTTTGAATGTCAACGTTCTCACCCACATCACCTCTCAAGACACAAAACATATTTAAATCTTAAATCCTTTTAATTTGATTATCCAGTAAAAAAGAAAACATAAAAAAATAGGGGCCTACGCCCCTATTATAATACATTAACAAATAACAGAATTCATCCTAAAACTTAAAAACTACTCAACAATTATTCTTGGTTCATCATCATAATCGGTAATTGGCGAAATCTCTGCAACATAATCCTGCACAACATCGGCAAGCACAAATCCTGTATCATAGCCTTCAAGATCTTCAAGCACTGAATAGCCATCTCCACCATAAGCAAGATAATTATTCGTGGCTATTGTATAGGTTTCATCAAGGTCAATTGGATCACCGTTTATCATTACATCACTGACAGTATCTCCTTCAATTGTGTATGTAATGCCAGAAACCTGTGGCCATGCACCCTGACCGGCTGATACTGTGGTTGTGTATTCAAGAATATCCATTACCTCTTCCCCTGTTGCATCAAGCTGATAAAGGGTATTCCCAAAAGGAAGAACTGTTAATATCTCGCGATAAGAAATTTCTCCTGGCTGTATTGAAGCTCTTATACCGCCAGAATTGGTAATTGCAAAATCTGCACCTGTCTTCCACACCATAGCATCTGTAATCAAATGGGCTAGATTCGTATCCTGACTCCTTATAACACTTCTATCACCCATCAACAATATTTCAGTTCTTCCGAACACTTCATCAAGTTTTTCACTACCAAGTTTTTTAAAGTAATCGAGAACAATTTCAACTTCTCTTTGGGGTTCAATGCTATCAGCTTTTACAGGTATGGATTCATATTCCACGTAGGTTATTTGACCGTTTACTACTTCAAGGTCAAGTTTTCCAAGATATTTGGCCCATTCGTTTGCCTGAACAATGAGTGTTTCATTTATAACAACGGGTTCAGTGGTATGTGTGTGACTGTGACCATCAACTATTACATCTATTCCATCAACAACTGCTGCCAGTTCGTGAGAATTCACGTCTGTCATGCTTTGAGCATCTCCAATATGGGCAAGAACCACCACGATATCTGCTTTCTTTTCAACTTCCGGCACCAATTCCTCCGCAATATCTACAACGCTTTTCCATTCATATTGATCTGCGTGAAGCTTTTCAAGTATTTTTGTATCAGGCGTGGTAAGACCAATAATTCCAACTTTTATACCATCAACTTCTTTAATTATGTATTCTGTAAATTCGGGTTCCCCATTTTTGTATATATTCGCGTTCAGGAAAGGAAACAGAGCATATTCCATCTGTTTATCCAGTACTTCTCTTTCAAAGTCAAACTCGTGGTTACCAAGAACAAATGCATCAAGTCCCATAAGATTGAGTGCAACTATATCTGGAGCAGCATCAAGAAGATCAGATTCGGGGACTCCTGTACTAATATCGCCTGCGTGCAGGAATAACGTCCTTGGATTTTCTTCCCTGATCTGTTCAACAAGTGTTGCAACTAACGGAAAGCCGCCAACAAGTCCCACACCGTATTCGTTAAATGTCCATGCGTGGCCATGAGTGTCATTGATGTGTAAAATAGTTAATTTTTCTGCCATGGCGAAAACTGCTACAAAAACAATCAACGCTAAAATCAGAAACTTTTTCACTTAAAACACCTCCTAATAAAATGTTGTTACTGTAAAAGTTCGATATCATCCAGTACCTCAAATTCAATTTTAACAGTTTGGTAGGTTAAAACTGATTTCTTTTTTAAAATTTGTACATTATTTTCTATTTCACTAATTTCTTCCTCAAACCGAATAATAGTTTCATCTTTAAAAGCATCATCTGCATAAGATTTTACGTACAAAGACAGTTGAAGGCAACTGCTCAAATGAGCCTTCGCTCTGATACGAAGGGCGGTGGTTGAAAAAAGCATGCTTATTGCCAGACTAAATAAAACAAGAGAAATCACTGTCGAAACGTAAATATATCCCTTCTTAATTGGGTTTAACAACTCCCCCGCTTTCCACATCACCATCAAAGTCCTTCTCCTTAACATAATTCCAGATCGCTGAATTTTTTCCAATCTTTGTTCCTTCAGGAATTCTTACGTTATTTCCTACTATAACAAGATCGGAGTTATATATATTTGGAGCAATTTTATTTGGTTTGCTTTCGCCAGTACCAAGAATGCTATCCCTACCTACAAATGAGTCTTCTCCGATAACCCCTTTTTCAATAGTTGAATTATCTTCAATGATGGAATTGGTCATAATAATTGAATCCTTAACATATGAATTTCTTCCTATAACTACACCCTGAAAAATTACCGAATTCACAACCTTTCCATATATTTCAGAGCCTTCGCTAACAAGTGAATTATTAACCAACGTATCAGAGCTAATAAAAGCAGGTTGATATTCCTCAGAATGCGTAAAAAACCTCCAGGAATCATCATGAAGATTTAGAGCAGGTAATGGTCTGGTCAATTCAAGGTTTGCTTCCCATAAAGCATCTATAGTACCTACATCACGCCAGTAACCTTCAAAATCGTAAGCAAAAAGTCTTGTTGTTTCACTTGATATCATCTTGGGCAGTATGTTTTTTCCAAAATCATGAACACTTTTACCATCATTATTATCTTCTATCAGCCATTGTTTTAAAAATGGCCAATCAAACACATAAATACCCAACGAAGCAAGGTTAGATTTTGGCTTTTCTGGTTTTTCCTGAAATTCAATAATCTTGTTTTCAAAATCTGTCACCATGATCCCAAATCTGTTTGTCTGGGATACTGGAACTCTCATGCAGGCAATTGTACCATGGGCCAACTTTGAAAGATGATAATCTATAAGTTCATTATAATCCATTGCATAAATATGGTCTCCCGATAAAATCACAACCAGCTTGGGATCAAAAGAATCAACGTAATCAATATTTTGATACACCGCGTTTGCTGTTCCAAGATACCAGTCAGCGTCTTTGCGAGCTTTAAATGGAGGAAGCATCTCTACCCCGCCATCATTTCTGTCAAGATCCCAGGGTCTGCCAATTCCTATATGGCGGCTTAAGACATGAGGTCTGTATTGTGTAAGTACACCTACATTGTATAAACCGGAATTTACACAGTTACTCAGTGTAAAATCTATAATTCTGTATTTTCCTCCAAAGGGAACAGCTGGTTTGGCATTCTCTTCAGTAAATAACCCTAACCTGGTTCCCTGTCCTCCTGCAAGTATCAATGCAACAATATCTCTGGACATAGTTAATACCTCCGGTAAAAGGCTACACTACAAGGTTCTTCTCAGCAATTGAAGGCTTTTCTTTATTTCCGATAAATTGACCTCCACTTCTTATGACGCAGTATTTATCAAGTATTGCATTTTCAACAGTTGCACCTTCCTCAATAACACAACCCTCAAATATCACGCTGTTCTTCACCGTAGCCCCGGCTCTTACATACGTCTTTCTTGAAACTACGCTATTACTAACCTCTCCGGAAATCACACATCCATCACTTATCAATGAATTGCTTATGGAGCCAATGCTGGTAATTTTCGGAGGGGGTAGATCTTTCAGTTTTGTGTATATCCCACCGTTTTCTAAGAAAAGTTCTTTACGAATATCACGATTAAGTATATCCATGTTGGTATCATAAAAATTTTCTAAACCCCATGACAGATTACTCCAGTAACCGGTATAGTCATAGGATAAGACTTTTAATGAATCATTTTGAGCTATTACTATATCCTCAAGAAAGTCTTTTTTATTCTGAGGGACTGTTGCATAAAGCAACTCCCGCAATAGAAATTTATTAATAAAATATACTCCAAGTGACACCACTTGTTCATTATTTTCACTTTCGGGGACACCCTTTTTCCAGCTTAAAACACGTCCGCTATCATCTGTCTCAACGGTCCAAACCTGTTCTTTCACTTTTGAAATATCTATTCTCTTCGTTAGTATCGTGATATCCGCTCCGGTCTCTACGTGTTTTTTAAAAAACTCACTAAAATCAATTTTAAATATATGGTCGCCAGAACCTATCAAAACATGATCTTCATTTCCACGTTTTAGCAAAGTCATATTTTGAAATATTGAATCAGCAGTACCACGATATCCGAAGGAATCTATTGATTCATTATGTCTGGAATATATTGGCTGCAAAATAAATAGTCCCCCGTGCTTTCTATCAAGGTCCCATTCTTTTCCCGATCCGAGATGGTCCATAAGGCTCCTGGGACTGTACTGTGTTATTATTCCAACTTTTGAAATCCCTGCATTAACCATATTGCTTAGAGTAAAATCAATGGATCGATATTTTCCAAAAACAGGGATTGCTGCAATTGTTCTAACATTTGTCAGAGGTTCAAGGCAACCTCCTCTTGCTCCTGCAAGCACCAAACCAAGAACCTTCAAAGCCTTCCCTCCTCAGTAATCCACACAGGGTAATCCTGTCATAAAAGATAATTCAGGAGCATCTGGTGGCATGGAAAATCTCACCGAAGTACCAATGATTGCTTTAGATTTTTCAACTGCGTCATCAAATAGATCAAGAAATGTAGAATGGCTTTCCCATCCAGTAGTAGGGTGATACCAGGGGCTTCTGCTTAAATTCAAAATATCCTCTTCAGACAAATCATTAGTGCGCAGAAGTCCACCTCTACCTAAAAGCTTCCCAAAATCAGAAAGTATTTTACTTAACCCTTGATTCGAATATGTATTATTCAAAACTTGCTTCATTTTTTGTACAGCATATGAATAACTTATTCCTTCAACTCGATACAAATTGTATATTATTTCTGAATATTTTTTTTCCAGTATGTCTTGTATTTCTTCAGGTAAGAAATTTTCAGGATTTAGTTCTTCTGGAGATTGTTTCATATATCTAACTATCATTTTTTCATCAAGCGCTTCTTCAAGCTGATCGTGTTTAGATCCATTACCAACCTGGGAAATAATATATGGATGACAGATTCTATCAAGTGTATGATGGCAGACCAGTCCATAGATATAGAATTGATTTGTTTTATACAGTTCCCTTATCATGAATTTAAGATATTTCCCACATTTCTGTGAATGAAGCCTTTTTCCTGCAATTAGGTAATATCTGTTCTCTTCAACATACGAATATGGATCAGGCCCCTGGGAACCAAGATTGAACATCTTTTTATCTTCTTCACTTTCAAAGGGTATCTCCAGCTCTTTAGCTACTCGAGAACTATGAACAATATGAGTCCAAAAATCGGGCATGCTTTTCACTCCCTGTATTGACTCAAAAATAAAAAAACACAAATGTAATTCCTAAAAAATTCTTTATCAATCTGCATCTCTATTTAAACTATATCAGATCAATCGCTGTTTTCCAAGTTTAACGCATTATCTTATGGAGTTCAGAAGCTGGTTAACCAAAATTATAGAAGATCATCCAGTCCAATGCTATAATCACATAGTTCATGATTTTCAAAAAAAATGCTCATCTCTCTCTTTGCACTATCTTCACTATCGGATGCATGAACAATATTTTTCCTAACCGTAACAGCATAATCGCCTCTAATGGAACCGGATTCAGCCTCCAGCGGATCTGTTTTTCCTATTGTATGCCTGACAAGCTCAACCGCTCTTGGCCCTTCCAAAACCATAGCAACCACTGGATCGGAAGTGACAAATTTCAGCAATGGTTCATAAAAATCCTTGCCCTTATGTTCATAATAAAGATCTTTAGCTTGTTTTCCAGTCATATGAAGCATTTTCATGGCAATTATTTTCAAACCTCGTTTTTCAAATCTTGATATCACTTTCCCTATTAACTGTCTTTTTATTGTGTTTGGCTTTAGATATACAAAGGTACGTTCCAATTATATCCCTCCCCAGATATAACTATTTTATTGACAGCAGTAAAAAATATTTCAGTTATAATAATTATAGTATGAAAACCAACGAAAACATAAGAAAACAAATTTGGAGAGTACTTAAAAAGTCAAATGGAATCACAATTGGCCTGAGTGGTCGTGATTCGCTATTTCTTGAAGAAACAGCACTGGATATCGTTCGTGCTGATCCCCAATGGGATAAAACAAAAGAAACCGCTGACTTAATGGTAGTTAAAACAGGAGATGGAAACATTGGTATTGAAAGGGCACACGAAATAACACATTTTCTGTTGCATAAACCTTTTAAAGGAGATAGAAAGTACATTTATATAAAAGACCCTGAACAATTAACCCGTGAAGCAGCGAATTCTTTACTAAAAACATTTGAAGAAACACCTCATCACACTTCAATAATAATGAGTTCAACATCATGGAATAATGTTATTTCTACAATAAGAAGCAGAACAATGGTGTTTGAAGTACCCTATCCTGTTAATTTACTGGATGAATTAAAAACCCGATACAGAAATAATGTAAAACACATATATGCATCCTGCAATGAAGATTATTCATTATTAAAATATTCTCTCAATAACGATCTTTCAAACCAAATGGAAAGACTTGAAGAAATAGAAAAAATGGACTGGAAGGATTTATTAAATGAACTGAGTAATATTAGTTATGAAGAGCCATTTTCAAAGCTTAAGAAAAGAAAGTTAATTACTTTTATAATTAAAACTATTGCAGATAATGATGAATCATCTTTTTTTGTTAAGTATCATGAACTAAAGGATAAAATTATTGGTTCTGAGAGTCCCTTTAGTATATATGGCGTTTTTACAAGGGTTATAAAAAGCATGTTACGAGATAATCTAATAATAAATAACAGCAAACAGTGGAGTAGAGTTTTTAATCTTGATCTTATGGAATGGTTTACCACAAGAGATGAAAATCAAATAAAGCCTGAAGATTTCATCTGGTGCGATAAGATTAGCCGGCTAAAAATCCGGTCACTAAACAGCGAACTTGTACTTTTCAAGATTTTTTACATTGCAAGAAGTAATTTGATTTCCAGAAATGAATCATTTAAGGAGGAAAATTATGCCTGAAATATATGGTAATGTTTGCTATATCGAATTTCAACCAAAAGGAGAATTACACAAATACACCATTGAAGAAGTGCCGATCGATCGGGGTGATTATGTTCTTGCTTACAATGAATTTGGCCTCGATGTAGGAAAGGTTCAACAGGGTCCCGAAAAACAGCGTATTGATAACATTGATATCCAGCCTATCGTTCGAAAAATGACTGACGAAGATTGGAAAACCTACGAAAAGAATCTTGAAGATTCAAAGGAAGCATTCAAAACGTGTAAAGAGAGAATTAAGGAACATAGACTGCCCATGCGCTTACTTGAAGTGAGATATATGTTTGATCGTTCACGCATTGTTTTCTATTTTGGTGCAGACAGTAGGGTAGATTTCCGCGAACTGGTAAAAGATCTTGCCCATATTTTCAAAACCAGAATAGAACTCCGACAGGTAGGAATCCGAGATGAAGTCAAAATGAAAGGGAATCTTGGATTATGTGGCCAGGTAGCTTGTTGTACAAGATTTCTGAGAGAATTTCAAAGTATTACCCTGAAACATGCCAAAAAACAACAATTATTGATTAATCCCGCAAAGATTTCCGGAAGATGCGGAAGGTTACTGTGTTGTCTTTCTTATGAACAGGATTTATACAATGAGGAGCTTAAAAACATCCCTGACGAAGGGTCGGTTATTGAATATAACAATAAGACGTGTAAAGTTCTCACGGTAAACATTTTTTTGAAAATGATTAATCTAGTTACAGATGATGGGCAAACTTTGAAGCTTCCCTTTGAAGAATTTAGGAAAAATCAGAATACAATCTGGGAAGAAAATAATGATGATGAAGAAGAAAATAATAAAAATATCAGTAATAATGAGGAGGTAGAGTAATGAGTAAACATTCCTTAGAAGATCTAAAAAGGCTTGGAAATACATGCAGAAGTGATATCTTAAAAATGACAACAATAGCGTCTTCAGGTCATCCTGGGGGATCCATGTCATCGATAGACATCTTTCTTTCTCTATACAATCATGCCAGCATTTCTCCAAAAAATCCCTTTGATCCAGAAAGGGATAGAATTGTAATAAGTCACGGGCACACATCTCCCGGTGTTTATGCAACTCTTGGAAGACTGGGTTTTTTCGACATTGAAGAGGCAGTTGCGGGTTTCCGACACCCGGGCACCATATTTGAAGGACATATAACAAGAGGTATCCCCGGAGTGGAATGGAGTACCGGAAATCTTGGGCAGGGCCTCTCAGCCGGTGTAGGAATGGCTCTAGCTGCTAAATTAAAAAAATCCAGTTACAATGTTTTTGTAGCAATGGGGGATGCTGAACAGGCCAAAGGGCAGGTTGCAGAAGCAAGAAGAACAGCTATAAAATATCAGCTAAACAATCTAGTTGCAGTAGTCGACTATAACGATGCCCAAATAACGGGTAAAGCCAGCGATGTTATGAAGGTTAATATAAAAGAAACATATAAGGCAGATGGCTGGAAAACCATTGAGATCGATGGACACATCTATGAAGAACTCGATAACGCACTGAAAGAAGCTATAGATTATAAAGAAGGTCCCATAGTCATACTTGCAAAAACGGTTATGGGAAAAGATGTTTCCTTCATGGAAAACGATGTTTCATATCATGGAAAACCTCTCGATGATGAGCAATGTGCAAAAGCTTTAAAAGAACTTAACGAAGAAAACGATATTGAAAAATATAAAAAATGGAGAAAGGAACTACCTGATGTTCATGATGACATAACCATGCACGATGAACAAATCAAAATAGAAACGGGTAAACCGACGATATACAGTCCTGATGAAAAATTGGATAATCGTTCTGCATTTGGTAAAGCACTTGCCAATTTAGGTGAATTGAATAAGGATACTAACAAAATAGCTGTTGTTGATTGCGATTTGAAACCTTCAACAAAATCCAATTATTTTGAAAAGGCTTTCCCTAAAAGCTTTTTTCAGATAGGTGTACAGGAACATAATGCAGCCACGGTTGCTGGTGCAATGTCTATTTCTGGTGTTTTAACATTCTTTGCTGATTTTGGAGTGTTTGGTATAGATGAAACCTACAATCAACAACGATTGAATGATATAAATAAATGCAACTTAAAAGTTGGTGTTACCCATGTTGGGATAGATGTGGGAGAAGACGGAAAAACTCACCATTGTGTTGACTATATTGGTGCACTCAGGAATCTTTATGGTTTTAAATTAATCGTTCCTGCCGACCCCAATCAAACAGATAAAGCTGTACGATATTGTGCTAAAAAGCATGGGAATTTTGTCATTGCCATGGGTAGATCTAAACTGAATCCAATAACTTCGGAAGACGGTAAACTCTTCTTTGATGACGATTACATTTTTGAATATGAAGAAATTGATCTTATCCGTGAAGGAAAGGATGCAACCCTTATCTCAACCGGACAAACAACAAACGAAGCGGTAAAAGCATGTGAGTTACTTAAAGAAAAGGGACTAAAAGTAGCATTGTTGAATGTAAGCTGCCCTCTCCATGCGAATTTTGATAAATTCAAGAATTATTTAAAAGGAAATGTAATAACTGTTGAAGATCACAATGTCAACAGCGGATTGGGTGTTATAGTATCTGACTATCTTTTGTCTGAGGGAATAAAACCAGTTACATTTAAAAAGCTTGGTCCCGATAGATATTTTTATTCTGGATCAAGGGATAAACTTTATGAACTTGCGGGAATCAGTTCAAAATCAATCGCAAAAATAGTGGAGAACTTTATCAAATGATCGAACAGTACAAAAAAGTGATTCAACGTTTTAAGCGTGATATAGGCTTAGAATCGGATTTAGAACTGCTTTTTGTAGCCCTATGTCACTCTTCATTCACAAATGAAATTGAACGAGAAAACAGAAGAAATCTGGAATCCAATGAAAGGCTGGAATTCCTTGGTGATGCTGTCCTTGACCTTTGTGTGGCAGATATTCTTTTTAGCAAATACTCAGTAAGTGAAGGGATAATGTCTAAAGTAAGAGCAATAGTTGCAAGTGAAGAAATACTGGCAAGAGTATCAAAAGAGAGAAAAATTGGTAATTATCTGCTTCTGGGCAAAGGCGAGGAAAAGAGTGGCGGAAGGGAAAGAGACTCAATTTTAGCCGATGCACTTGAAGCTGTTTTGGGTGCTGTTTATTTAAGCAACGGTTTGAGCGCATCAAAAAAATTCGTATATAATATACTGGAAGAATATATTGAAAGAGCCATAAAAGGAGAACTTTTGCTTGACTACAAAACTGCACTTCAGGAATTGACCCAGGGTCTTTACGGTGTCAGACCTGATTATATTCTGAAAAAAGAAGAGGGTATTCCACCAGATAATTTCTTTATTGTGTCAGTTAATGTCAATGATGAAGAGGCTGCTACAGGCAAGGGTAAAACTAAAAAAGGCGCCGAGCAGGATGCTGCTCGAAAAGCGTATAGAAAAATGAAAATAGCACTTGAAGAAAAGAAATCAACTGAAAACTAAATAGAAGAAAATTATGTATAAATTTTAACAATGAGCTCAAAATGTAATCTCAACAAAACAAAGTTTATTGTCTATGAATATCAGAAGTTACATTATGAGCTCATTTTAGATTGTCAAATCAGTTGACCCTTTTCATAATAATTATCTTAAAACTACTTCAGTCTACAGGTATTAAAATACTAATGGGGGTAATTAACTTGTCCAAAAACTGCACGCGAATACTCGGTATTGATCCCGGCTTTGGAATACTCGGATATGGATTGATTGACATAGATGGGTCAAAGATTTCTCCGGTCTCATATGGTATCGTACAAACAAAACCTGGTGATCCCATACCCGAAAGATTAATCCAGATCTATGACGAACTGAAAACCGTTATTAATCAATACAAACCTGATGAAGCTGCAGTAGAAGAACTCTTTTTCTTCAGAAATGTTACCACAGCAATTCAGGTAGGAGAAGCTCGTGGTGTTGTATTGCTTGTTTTAAGACAAATGGAAATTCCCATATACGAATATACTCCCCATCAGGTGAAACAGGCGGTTACCGGTTACGGAAAGGCTGAAAAGGGACAGATACAAAGAGTTATGAAAACATTTTTACATTTGAAGAAAACACCAAAACCAAATGACGCTGCTGATGCATTGGCTGTTGCGTGGTGTCATTTTTCTTTTCGTTCATACCCCGGAGGTGCTAGAAAATTATGAGATACAGACTAAAGAATATGAATGTCCCTGTTACAAAGTTCGTGAAAAAGCTACTCGGTTTTTATCCTGACAGGTGCCTGGAAGAATGTAAACTTTCAGATCTGATAGTTGATCCAGAAAAAAGGGAATTGACAATGGTTTTCGAAAACGAACTTACAACCGATCAAAATGATGCTCTGAATAACCATTGCATAAAGCTAATTGAGCACCAAATAGGTTCAAAGATAATTATTAAAAGTAGAACAAATAATAATAAAATGGAGAAACAAAATGATACGGTTAACTCTCAATTTAGTGCTTCAGAACAATTGATTAAATGCACAAATGGCCTCGCGACATATCTTCACAAATCAAAAATCGACTACGATGGAAATCGCTTAACAATAACTGTTAAAAACGGTTTTACAAGACAGCGTATCAACGCAAAAAGGAAAGAGCTTGGTGAAGCCATAAGAAAAAGCTATGGAAAGCCGGTCCCATTTAATATTGTAATTGATGATAACCCTGACGAAAGACAGGAAGAAGTAGCCCCTGCTAAAAATGAAATCGAAGAAAAACAGAGCAAAGTCCCCAAACTAAATAATAATAGCAAAAAGAAAAGCGTAATCTTTGGAAACAAAATAAAAACAGTACCCATAAAAATAGTAGATATCTATGGAGAAATGAAAGATGTTACCATTCAAGGAAAGCTAATTAGAATTGACCTCTGGAAAGGTCGGGGCTCTGTTCTAACCTTCAATATCACTGATTTTACAGATTCAATTACCTGCAAGGTTATGGGAAAAAATGCAGAAAAGCTGTATAAAAAACTCCACGAGGGTGATGAGCTTTTAATAAAAGGGAAATTAAATCTTGATAGCAGAACCAATGATGAAACTATTTTACCCAAAGACATAAGTGAAATTGAATTACCTAAACGTATTGATAATGAAACCACCAAACGTGTTGAACTGCACCTGCATACAAAAATGAGCGCACTGGATTCTGTACTTGACGTGAAGGAATTATTTGAAACACTAAAACGCTGGGGACATGATGCTGTAGCACTGACAGATCATGGTGTGGTTCAGGCAATACCAGAGTTTTTCCGTGAAGCCTCAAAGGTAGGTATTAAACCAATCTATGGCATGGAAGGTTATATGGTCAACGATTCAGAACCAATAGTAAGATATCTTGATGATTCAAATAGAAAGCTTGAAGATACCACTTACGTAGTTTTTGATCTTGAAACAACAGGGCTTGATCCCGCTAATGATGAAATTATTGAAATCGGTGCTGTGAAAATAAAGGATAAAAAAATCATTGACAAAATGAGCACACTGATAAAACCTACAAAACCTCTGAGTGAAATCGTACAAAAAATCACAGGAATTAAAGAAAAGGATTTGGAACAGGCACCTTCAATTCATGAAGTGTTTCAAGAATTTTTGGATTTTTGTGAGGACTCAGTATTAGTAGCTCATAACGCTTCCTTTGATTATAGATTTGTGCGAAACGCAGTAAAGGAAATCTATTCTAGAGAGTGGAACCCGCCATATATCGATACGCTATCTCTTTCTAAAACATTGTTGAAATCAAAGAGTTATTCCCTTGATAATGTTGTGAAAAGACTAAAAGTTGGTCAATTTAAACACCATAGAGCTCAGGAAGATGCAAGGGTAACCGCAGAGGTATTTAAAAAACTGATTTTAATGGCAAAAAAACGAGGAATAATGGAAATAAAGGAACTGGAAAAGCTCAGGGAGAATATGAATATAAAAAACGTCAGACCCAACCATGTTTCTATACTTGCAAAAAACAATAAGGGGCTTAAAAACCTCTACAAGCTTGTTACTTTATCTCACACGGAATATTTTCACGGAAAACCTCGTATTCCAAAGAGTGTATTGAATAAATATCGTGATAACCTTTTGATAGGTTCCGCATGTGTTTCCGGGGAACTTGCAAAAGCTTATATAGAAGGTGCCAACGAACCAGAGCTTAAGGAAATTGCTAAATTTTTTGATTACATCGAGATAATGCCCCTGGATGTAACAGTAAAGGGAAACGACGATATAAGAATAAGCGAAGAAAATCTGAAAAATATGTACCGGACATTATACAAAATCAGTAAAGAATTGAATATCCCCGTTGTGATGACAGGTGACGTTCATTTTCTGGAACCCCATGATGACTTTTTCAGATCGGTGGTTCAGGCTGCCCAGGATTATCCTTCCTTCGATAACCAACCTGCTGTTTACTTAAGAACAACAGAAGAAATGCTGGAAGCTGCTAGAAAAATATTTGACAGTGAGAATATAGTAATGGAAATCGTTGTAGATAATACAAGAAAAATTGCAGATAAAATAGATAAAATTACCCCCATTGAAGGGAAATTACACCCACCAATTATTGAAGGGGCTGATGAACAGGTTAAAAGCACAACCTACGAAAATGCCTATAGAATCTATGGAAACCCACTTCCAACAACGATAAAGGACAGGATTAAACGGGAACTGGAAGCTATTATTGATCACGGTTATTCTGTCCTATATCTGATTGCCCATAAAATGGTAAAGAAATCAAATGAAGATGGTTATGTAGTTGGTTCAAGAGGTTCCGTAGGAAGCTCTCTGGTAGCAAATTTAATGGGAATTACTGAAGTAAATCCATTAATTCCTCATTATGTTTGTCCTTCGTGCCACTATTTTGAAACACCGGAAGATTATGATTCGGGCTATGATCTTCCTGATAAAGAATGCCCAGAATGTGGATCGAAATTGAGAAAAGATGGTCAAAATATACCCTTTGAAACCTTTCTTGGGTTCAAAGGAGAAAAAGTACCTGATATAGATCTTAATTTTTCAGGGGAATATCAGGAGAAAGCACACGAATTTCTCGAAAATCTCTTTGGAAAGGATCACGTATTCAGAGCCGGAACTATTAGTACACTTGCAGCAAGAACTGCATATGGCTTTTCAAGAGCCTACATGGAAAAGTCCAATAAACGGTTGAGAAGAGCAGAAATAGACAGGATCGTACTCTCTTTGATGGGCGTAAGAAGAACCACCGGCCAGCACCCCGGAGGATTGATGATTGTTCCAAAGGATAAAGAAGTTCATGATTTCACACCGGTTCAGTATCCGGCCAATGATACAGGTGCATCGATCAAGACTACTCATTTTGCTTATGAAGTCATTCACGATGACCTGGTTAAGATAGATGCGCTGGGACATGATGATCCAACATTCATAAGGATGCTGAAAGACATTTCAAATATAAATCCTATGGAAATACCAATGAATGACCCAAAGACACTTTCGATTTTTTCCTCCCTAAAACCACTTGGTGTAAAGAAAAGTGATCTTGGAATTGATGTTGGTACCATTGGTATTCCAGAATTTGGCACACAATTTGTACAGAGTATGCTTCAAGAAACAAGACCAGGCAGTTTTGCCGATCTGGTACGAATATCCGGTTTATCTCATGGAACGGATGTATGGCTTAACAACGCTAGAAACTGGATCAGCTCAAAGAAAGCAAATCTTTCAGAGGTTATAGCATGTAGAGATGACATTATGAACTATCTCATTTCCAAAGATATAAAACCACTCACTGCTTTCAAGATCATGGAAAAAGTGAGAAAAGGAAAAGGATTAACGGATGAAGACATAGAGGTAATGAAAAATAACAGCGTACCCGAGTGGTTTGTTGAATCATGTTATAGAATAAAATATCTCTTCCCCAAAGCTCATGCTGCGGCATACGTTAGCATGGCCTTTAGAGTGGCTTATTTTAAAGTCCATCATCCAACGGCTTTTTACGCTACATATTTCACAATAAAAGGTTCTGATTTTGATGTTGATTATGCGCTTTGTGGCATCGATGAAATTAGAAAAGAACTTTCCAATATTGCGGTCATGCAGGACAAAAATGTCAAGGACAAAAACAGAGAAACGCTTCTAAAAGCAGTCCTTGAAATGAAATTGAGAGGATTCGATTTCCTGCCCGTTGATCTTGAAAAATCCGATCCGGTTAAATTCCTGATAGAGGGGGATGAATTACGGATACCATTCTGCAGAATAAAGAATTTCGGTATTAAGGCTGCACTCTCAGTCGCAAAAGAAAGAAGGAAGAAACCCTTTACTTCCATAGAGAACCTTGTCAGTAGAACAGCTGTCAACAAAACCATTGTAGAGGTTTTACGAAAGTACGGAACACTAAAAGATCTGCCAGAAAAAGAACAAATTACTCTTTTCTAAGCAGGTATGAAGATGGAGTTCAAACTCAGCGCAAAAGAGCATGCCAGATTACTTGAGATCTGTGAAAAGTTTGCTGGTTCTGTAGAACCAGGATATCGTTACATTCACTTTTATTACTGGAAAGGCTTGAAAATTTTCGTAACAGATGGCTGTGGAAAACTGGAGATACCCCTGAACAAAAAAATTGAAGCCTTTGATGGTTCCTATGCTTTCCCTATTGATAGAGCCAAAGTATTGAAAGAACAGAGAAACAATAATGTTGATATATGGATCAAAACCAGGGGTAAGGATCTTCTCATAAATACACCTGAAGAAAACCTTGAACTAAAGAATTCCTTCAGTCCTGAAAGACCCAAAATGGAGAGAAAATTTGAAGGACTTTTTGATCAAAAGTTGACTGTTTTCAAGAAAGCAATAAACTTCGCTTCATCTCCAGGAGACGAAGGAGATACACTCGGCCTGGTGAGCGCTTCGAATAGGACAGCAGTAATCGCTCAATCATCAAACCTGACAACCATTTCGTTCCTTAGTACTGATATGGACAGAGAACTTACCGTTGCATTACCTTACGTAACAGCACGACACCTGGTGAAAACACTGGAACACATAAAAACTGAAAAAGTAATCGTGGGGGAAGGTATACGGGATCTGGGTTTAAAAATAGGCAAGTTGCTATTTTCAATATGTAGAGACACTGAAGCACATGTAAAAAGGGATATCCTAAATCTACCGGAAGCCATTGAAAGTTCTTCGAGCTTCAGCAAAAAACATTTCCAGTACGCCCTGAGAAAAATGTGCCGGGTGGTGGGTAGAGGTTTCAGCGTATTGTTAATACAGAATGAAAAGGGAACCCAGTTTTTATCTAAAGCGGGTAATACAAAATATGAGATTAAAATAGATAAAACACCTTACAAAGAACAGGTAATCGCTAAAGTCGAACCCCACAGATTGAGATCAGCTATAAGCAGAATGGGTGGAGAACGTGTAAATATTACTACCTTTAATAAACAGATGGTTATTCACGACCAAGCAAAGAGATGCTTTGCTCTTTTTCCACTTTTGTGATTTAATACACTCAAATTGGCTCACAAATATCTTAGAATCTCAATTTGTATTATCTCACAAAATTAATATACCTAAATAAAAAGTTCCCTGGTATAAAAAAAGTTAATTAGTTCATAATTGACGTTACTTTTTAGTTGTAAATCCCCTTTTTCACTAAGAAAATAATTGTTATTATAAGGCACAAAACTGTCATCCAATTTTTCATTTTTTATTCACGACTGTGGGCTACTTCGTGCACCGTCGCTTTGTAATGCTTTTTGTAAGAAGTAAAAGGGTAAACTAATAAGCTGTCCTACAAACTCGGAAAGCGCCGTTATCGCCCGTGCCACCGGGACTGTCGATACCGCGATTCGCGATGCGCTCTCTCCTAACGTCGCTGCTCCAGCTACCACCACGTAAAACCCTGAGCCAAACTGTCTTATGATTGTATGGATTTGTGTCTGGACTTATCGCGTAATAATCATCGTCGTACCCGTCCTGACACCATTCCCATAAGTTACCGCTCATGTCGTATATTCCAAGTTCGTTTGGTTTCTTTGTTCCCACTTCGTGGCTGTGCCCTCCTGAATTGTCATCATACCAGGCTACTTCATTCAGATCGTTGCTTCCTGCATATTTGTATCCCTTGCTTTCGTTTCCTCCTCCTGCTGCAAACTCCCATTCTGCCTCTGTTGGTAATCTGTATCCTTTTACTTCTGTTATGTTTATCGTTTCATTTCCATCTTTATCTAACAGGTTCCCATCTTCGTCATACGCCTTTGGAAGTCCTTCTTGTTCACTTAACCAGTTGCAGTAGTCAATCGCATCCCACCAGCTTACGTTTATCACCGGGTGTTGTCCTCTTTTCCAACCTTCATCATCTGGTTTGCTTTTTCCTGTGTCTTCACAATATTCATCATATTCTTCAAAGGTTACTTCATACTTGCCTATGTAAAAGTCATATGTGAGAGTTACTTCATGAACAGGTTTTTCATCTGTTTCTCCTTCATCCCATGTGTCTCCCATCTGGAATGTTCCACCCTCTACTAATACCAAATCACTACCCAATACTGTTTCTATTGATGGCATAACAGGTTCACTAGCCAATGAAAATACAGTTAAAAACAGAATTACTGTTGTTAAAAATATCGTTTTCTTCATTCTTTCACCTCCTGTATTATTATCAAACGGTATTACATTTTCTCCTTTATTGTTTCTTGTGACTATTTGATAGTTCTAAAACAATTAGTGTTATACGGAGTAGTTATTTGTTTCAGTATTCACCCGATATAAATTGACTATTTGGTCTTATTCATATGCCATATTTTTTCCATTATTTGCTGTTACTGTAGGATACTAATTGTTTGTGTTGGTAATTTATTATTTTGTAAATCTGAGAATGCAAGATAATGGTTGTTATATCCATGCTTATTGCGCTATTTCAATCAATAGTTAAGAAAAATATAATTGAAAAGGTTAACATATAATGTAAATTTTATTAATATGAGAAGATTATAGCAATTTAAAATATCTTCAGTCAATAATTAGGTTAATATCTTCCTGTCTATTTTTAGTACGCCCTGAGAAAAATGTGCCGGGTGGTGGGTAGAGGTTTCAGCGTATTGCTAATACAGAATGAAAAGGGAACCCAGTTTTTATCTAAAGCGGGTAATACAAAATATGAGATAAACATAGACAAGAATCCATACAAGAAGCAGACTATTGCCAAAGTAGAACCACACCGACTTAGGTCGGCTATAAGCAGAATGGGTGGAGAACGTGTAAATATTACTACCTTTAATAAACAGATGGTTATTCACGACCAAGCAAAAAGATGCTTTGCTCTTTTTCCACTTTTGTGATTTAATACACTCAAATTGGCTCACAAATATCTTAGAATCTCAATTTGTATTATCTCACAAAATTAATATACCTAAATAAAAAGTTCCCTGGTATAAAAAAAGTTAATTAGTTCATAATTGACGTTACTTTTTAGTTGTAAATCCCCTTTTTCACTAA
>JAWODV010000058.1:0-3292 GCA_046483075.1 Kosmotogaceae bacterium
CACGGATGTTTAACGAGTTTTCGTGTTCCTTAGAATAAGAGTCTAGTGAAAACTATAATTATACGAAAAAGTCTAGAAAATTATTCTAGCTTATGTTTTCCATTGGATTTGGGCTATTCTTTTAACGGTTTCTTGTATGTCTTGGATGGGTCTGGTCAGTGAGAAACGGATATATCCCTCCCCGTACTTGCCGAAGCCTACTCCTGGGGTGGCCACTACTCCTGCTTCGATGAGTTTTCGAGTGAACTCCATGGAGTCTCCTCCGCATTCAGTCCATACATAGAAAGTGGCCTTGGGTATATCGCATTTTAATCCTATTTCGCACAGTCCTTGGACTAGCACGCGGGCTCTCCTCTGATAGGTGTCATTCATCTCTGCAATGAATTCTGGAGCTCGGTTTTTCTGATAACTTTTCAGGGCGGGAATCACTGCACGTTGGACGTACTTGGAGGGTCCTGAATCTATCTGAGATTTGACTTTGACCAATCCCTCTATCAGCCTGCTGTTGCCTACTGCGAAGGCTATTCTATCCCCGGTCATGTTGAAGGTTTTAGAGCAGGAGTGGAATTCAATGGCTGCCTCCCTGCCTCCTTCGATTTCCAGTATGCTGGGGGCTGTGAATTGGTCGTAGGTAATCTCGGAGTAAGCATTATCGTAACATAGAATGATGTCATTGTCCAAGGCGAAATCCACGCATTCCTTCAAAAAGCTTCTATCTGCCACAGATCCTGTAGGGTTGTTAGGATAGTTGAGGAACATCATCTTGGCATCTAATTCATTTATTCTCTCCAGATCCGGTAGAAACTGGTTCTCTTTCAGGAGGGGCATAGAAATTGGGATACCGCCGCTGAGCAGCACTCCTCCGTTTTCATACACCGGGTAAGCGGGATTGGGAACTAAAGCCCGGTCTCCAGGGTTGATGAAGGCCCTGGCCACATTTGCGATACCCTCCTTGGATCCTAACAAAGCTGCCACCTCTTCTTCAGGGTTTACATCTACTCCGAACCTGGTTTTAATCCACTTTGAAACAGTTTCTCGGAATTCAGTTTCTCCTCTGCTAGAAGAGTAACCGTGAGCAGCTGGGTTGCCCGCTTCTTCTTTTAAGCTTTCTAGTATGATAGACGGCGGAGGTAAGTCTGGATCCCCTATACTCAAAGATATTATCTCTTCTCCTGTCTGCTCCTTTTCTCTCAGTATCTGTTGTATCTTTGCGAAAAGGTAAGGGGTAAGTCTCTTTATTCTCTGTGCGAAATCCAGCTTGGACATCATTTTAACCCAAAATTCAAGATAGCTGTCCTATATATGTCTTGACTACGGGACCCTCTAGGAAGATTCTATCTGATCACTGTTATGTCATACTTTTCCATTTCCCCTTCTCTTCCAATGTCGTACTCTTTCTGATAGTTGTGTATTTCACCATCGAGTTCCACTACAAGCTTTGCTTTGTGGCAATAGAAGTCAGCAATAAACCTTTCAATGGGATGTTGAGCTTTAAAGCGGACACCTAATTGTTTTTTACATAATCGTTCCCAAAGAAGTTTTTCAGCTTCTGTCATATTTCTTCTTAGTAATCTAGCATTCTCAAATACAGTGGGAGTAGCATTATAGAACATGGCTCGTTCTACGGATCGTTTTTTAATATAACTCTAAAGGATTTGATTAGTGTAAATGTAATAAAATTTTTGTGAGCAGCCATTTTCCCGCGCTCACCCTTTTGTTCCCTAAAGGGGCTAGCCCGCGTAACCTCGGCGGTTGGTAGTTTTAAACTACGTGGATATGTCTGTATTTAAATTTTTCAAATAGTTTATCTAATTGCTCAAATCCTTTAATATATCGATATATTCCTCCCGAATCTTTATAGGCTAATCCCCAACAAAATAATTGAGTGCCTCGCAATCCATCTTTTGTTTCAACGTCAAATGTCCAAAATCCTTTTCCATTCTCTTTTAAAGATTTTGTTGATTGTAAAGGTGTTAATTTGACTTGATTTTGTTCACAGATTCCCGACATCTTATGACCACATTATTGTTATGCCTGTAATTTCATCAAAAATTTCGATTATGTCTTGGTATTCATAAAAATTTTGAGAAATAATATAAGAATCTGCTTTCGTAAATAAATCCTCGAATGCCTTAAAACTCGGAATTGGTAAACGTTTGGTTGAAATCCATCCTTTATTTCCACTATCAAATGTGATTTCAAGAATTAACCGGTATTTTGTAATATTATTGCTTTTTAAAAAATCAATTTCGTTTTGTGATAATTGTAAACTATTTTTTACAGCTTGCACATCTAACGGATCTGAAATTGGAAAATCAGTTTCATATCCTCGCATTGTTTTTTGGACATTCCCTAAACCATATCTCGATAAAATACGAATTAAATATGATGGTTTAGGTGGTTGTGGTGGTTGTGGTCCTTTCGTTGGAATTTGTTGATACGCATTTTTTAATTGTAATCCCGCTTGTTGATGGATACTTTGTTTTGCCTTTATCGCTTGATTATATGCTCTCCGTATTTGTGCTAATGCTTTTTCGGCACCTGTTTGTCGATTTCTATCATATATTACTGACCGGTTCCACTTTGACAATGTGCCGTCAAACAACTCTGAATATTTCTTTTTAAATTGTTTAAATTCAGTAATTCGTTTGGTTCCTTTCTTGGCTTGTCGTAATTTGCCAATATCTTCATATAATTTCGGTTTCTGACTTTTTAAATAGACTAAGTCTTTTAGTGTTTTTATTCCGGGCTTCATTTTAAATTTCCTCAATTTTATTAATTAAAAAACGAATAACTTGACTTCTTGATTGAAATAGTGTTTGTTCGATGACTTTATCGATTTTCTCTATTTGTTTTTTGTGTAAATAAATAGTTGTAATTTTCATTGATTTCATACAAACACCTTATATTTCTTTACAAATCTTCTCGCCTTGTTGTATGCCTGAAGTGGTGTTATTGTTTCAGATAAATAGATATATTCTACTAAGAAACCAAAGTAAAAATGTTTTTGACAAAAAGATAATTTTTCATTTTGTAATTGAATATAGTAAGTTGTCATTCTTTTACAAATCAAACATTCTTTTTGTTCTTGTGTAAATTGTAATAACCTTTTTTGTCGTAATTTTATTTGGTTTTCAGTATTTTGTTCCCATTGATCTTTCCAATTTTTAATCATTACTTTTCATCCACCCATCCGAATAAAAAAATGTTTTCCTTTTTTATTTGGGTTCTTTTTATTTGGGTTCTTTTGCTCAATCTTATATTCCATTTCTATATAATCTACTAACGTATA
>JAWODV010000079.1:0-3824 GCA_046483075.1 Kosmotogaceae bacterium
GGAACCAGATCAGCGCCACCGCGAGGAACGCCTCGCGCGGGCCGAGATCCTCCGCCGGGTCCTTCACCGACCGGAACCCCCCGCCCTCAGAGCAATATGCTCCCTCCTTTGCTTGCTCCCTTTCCCAGTCGGAAGGTTTGGCATAGAGCATCCCGTTTGGATCCACAAAGTTCACCGGGTTATTGGCAACGTAGGTATACGGGCTGAGTGAGGTGGAGGATTCTGAAAGGGGGTCGGGAGAGTGCCAGGTAGCAAGCTGCGGGTCAAAGTACCGGGCCCCGTGAAAGTACCAATTTACCGGTGTTTTTTCAGTGTTCATCCGACTGTATATACCACTGTTTACGGAGTTTTCGGATCATTCTAAAGATATCCCTTTTCTTTTCAAATAACCTTTTAAATGAGTGTACCTACTCCAAATCGATACATTGTCCTCGCCTCGTCCCAAGATAATCCCCTACTATTCGAGGCAACATATTATATGCTATATCTCTAAATCAATTATAACTGTAATAATTAATCCAATAAAGAATATTGCTAACAAAATATACTGAAGTCTATGACAGACATTCAAGATGTTTTTTGCCCTATTTTTTTCTGCACTATCGTTTTCGTCATACTTTAATAAAAATAAATACTGATAAGATAAAAATGCTTTTATCTCCGATTGCGCAGAATTCCATTTCGTGCCCAGAATAAATCTTGCTATATTGTATAACAGACTGAATAATACAGCAACTATCAAAAAAAATTTGAAATAATATTCAAAAGTATGATCCATGATTTTCAGTTATCTTATATTCCACATAAATCCGGTTGTCTCATAAAACTGTTGTCTCATATTCGGAATTAATTGTATAAATGATTGTGTATCCGAGGTTCTGATATATCCTTCAGCTCCAATGATTCCAAAATGCACACCATATGTGCCGTCAACAATAAGTCCATTTTCGGTACCGAAATTCCAAGGACCCCAGGTTCCATATAAGTCTATTCCTGACTCCGAGTGAAGAGTAAGTCCAAAGCCAAGATTTAATAGAGGAATACTTCTTTGATATGAAAGCATTAACATATCATTATCCTGCATAAATCCTGTTTTCTGAATTTTAGAATTGCTGTATTTCAGACTCCACACTTTTGCATTTCCAATCTTAACCTGAGCACTACCAAATGGAGTTTTATAGCCATATCCAAATCCATAATTTATATCAACACCAATTTCATCAATCCCTGCATCCCCTCGGTTTGCGGCATTATTATCCCTTGTATTTTGATTCCACGGTGAATTCATCGTATACACAATCATATATGATGGAGCTCCATAAACTTCACCATTTGAAATCCATCCGTGTGTTCCTACTCTTATTTTTCTTGCGGATAACAAATTTCCCGAAAATGATGCAGCTGAGTAACTTAAATATGTTTTGTTGAATTCATCAGCAGACATTCTTTCTCCGGTAAATCTATTTACATAGCCTCCTATTGGAGCACAAAATTCCCATCCGCCAGATGGATGTCGATCCATGTAGGAGCCAAACTGTGATCCCATCATTCCGGCCATTTTCCACCAGATCTCAGAGCAACATGCTCCCTCCCTTGCTTGCTCCCTTTCCCAGTCCGAAGGTTTGGCATAGAGCATCCCGTTTGGATCCACAAAGTTCACCGGGTTATTGGCAACGTAGGCATAGGGGCTGAGTGAGGTGGTGGATTCTGAAAGGGGGTCAGGGGTGTGCCAGAGCGAGAGCTGGGGATCATAATACCGGGCCCCGTGAAAGTACCAATTTACCGGTGTTTTTTCAGTGTTCATCCGACTGTATATACCCCGGTTTACGGAGTTTCCCGGGTCATTGTTTTAAAGATATCCCTTTTCTTTTCAAATAAAGGCCCTATGTGAAGAAAAAAGATGGCTGGAGGATTTCCGGCACCGATCATGTAAGTTTTGAATCGGAGGATCCGTGGTTACAGCGCGTAGGTGCGCGGGCGGGGATTAGGGATTGACTATTTGTCCTTTCGTATTTTGGATGGATGCTGACTTGTATTGAAAACGTTGATGATATTCACATACTTGTCTGTCACCTCGTAAATGATCTTGTATCGCCATTTGGATACTGACCGATAGTTCTCCGGTTCACCGGATAGGTATTCTTCTTTGGAGTATTTTTCAGGGAAGTGTCCAAGGCTCATGGCCAATTGAAAGAGGGTCCTCTTTACATGTCTGGCTGCACTTACAGAGTCTTCAGCAATATAGTCGTAGATGCCGTCGAGCCGCTGCTTAGCCTTAGGTGACCATCGAACCGGAAGCCTCTTTTTCATCACCAACCTTCCATCTCCTTTTCCAGATCCTCCTGGGTGAAGTAATTCCCGGCCTTAACTTGTGCCGAAGCTTCTCTGGCTTCCTGTATCAAGTCTTCCTGAGTAATGGGAGTGCCATCTACCTCATATCCTACAATATCAGACTCCTCATATTCCCTTTTCAATGCATCCACCATTCGCAGGAACCTGTCATCGGCCTTCTCGATGTAGCTTTGAACCTCTTTCCTTAATTCCGCTGTTCCCATAGCCCTTGTTTTTTGCAAATTTAACGATTATTATCCATTTATGTTTTCTCCCTGACATCATTACCGGTGATCCTCGCCTGTACCTTTCAACCGGTCCAGCGGATGGTAGCGTATGAGCTTTTTCTGCAGATCCGCGATACCATCCATCCGGTAACGCTCTGTACTGCCAGGAATTCACCCTTTACATGGAATTTGTCTTAATGATTTCATTTGTGAGTTCTATTTTCCATGAGGGTTTCCATACATAATATTCTGATCTACCTTCATCATTTCTAATTCCAAGCTCAGTTGGTTTGACCAATAATCCGACCCCACCATTCGAGGCAAATTAATAATCAATCATAATGCTTCACAGAATTCCCGAAGCACTGTCTATGCAAATATAAATCCGGCAATAACCGCACAAACCAAAATGGTCCAGATTACTACACTTAATAGATTTGCTATTCTTCTCTCTTTATGACGATTTGATTCTGATATAATCCAATGTGGAGGATAGTAGCACTTGTGAATAATTACATCTCTAAGTGAGCTAACTTCCTTCGCTTTGCAGAAGAAAGCCAACCAAATAGCATATAAGATTACCTCAATAGCCATTATTACGAAAAGTAGTATCTCAATTCCATTCATTTCACTTGATTTAGTGGAAACTGACCATCCAAGGTGTTCCGGTATTCTTATAGTACCAATTAGATACTTCTGTTGCAGTTTGCATTAATGACCCTGCATCGAAATTAATTCCTCCTGAAATCCCACCAAAGAGATATGCTGTTCCAGAAATGCCACTTAAGGTTGGCCTTGAATTCTGCTGGATATTTACAAGGGATAAACCAAAACCATTCTCAAAATAGCCATTGGTCCAATTATATCTTAGTTGTAGTTTGAAAGGACCAAATGCGAGATTAAAACCTGAATACTTTTCATGAGTATGTATCCATGCTCCATTATATGCAGATTTGTATTCATTGGTGTAAATATGAACACCTACCATTAGTCTTTCACCCAAAACATCGAACCCTACTTCTCCACCAACTCCTCTCAGTGTGCTTCCACTACCTTCAATCAATGGACTATCCTTATTAACCCATGAGAATTGATCGTTCCCACTATTCGAGGCTTGGTTAACATCCCCACCACTGTTCGATTCATGTATACACGACAACCTAAATCCTCTAAATTCCTTATCGGTAGACTCTATACCTACACCACCTGCTGTTTGATACCATGGTTTATATGTATACGCTACAGCTTGCATGGATGGAAGTATGT
>JAWODV010000081.1:0-4221 GCA_046483075.1 Kosmotogaceae bacterium
GCCATGGCTGATTATATGGTCGTCCCAGCAGAAAAAGGGATTCCCATTCCTAAGGGTCTTTCGTTACGAGATGCCAGACTTTCAGAACCTGTGGCTGTTGGAGTACGTGGTGTGAAAAGAGCAGATGTTCTCTTAAATAAAAATATTGTAATATTAGGTGCTGGAATGATTGGTCTTTCTATTCTCGTAAATGCGGTAAAAGCTGGAGCAAAAAATATAATAGTTATTGACCTTATCCCAGAAAGATTAGATATGGCCAAAGAATTAGGAGCCACCAAAATACTTAAAACAAATGAAATAAATATTAAAGAAAAAATAAAAGAGGTTGCCCCATATGAAGGAATCGATGTTGTTTTTGAATGCGTAGGAATCGAGAAAACAATAAGAGATGCTATAGAAATTGTTCGTAAAGGGGGGAAGATTATTGTTGTGGGTGTATTTGGGGAGGAAACCAAGGTACAGATGGCTTACGTCCAAGATAGGGAACTTGAAATCCTTGGTTCCTTGATGTATATAAGAAGGGATTTTACTGAGGCTGTCGAAATGTTAGCTCGAAATGAGTTCCCCACTGAAAAATTTATTAGCCGAATCTTTCCATTAGAGGAAGGTCAAAAGGCTTTTGAAGCTGCTTTCAATAAGGAAAAAAACATAAAAATAGTATTCGAAATAAACCCCGAATAGAGATACCTAATTGCAATAATTGAGTAGTGAAAATTATTTTTGATATATTTTGTGTTATAAGTTTATAGAAAATGGAAATTCATCAATGTTTTCTATAACGTTCCCATCAGGGTCCTCAAATTTGGAGTGAATTTTAACGATAAAATCACCTGCTTCTTGGGGTTTCAAACTGATTTCCCAATTTAAACTATCATTAGGTTTTAAAGCGTATAACTGTTTCTTCACTGTACCTCGAATTACCTTAAGTTCCTCTGGAAATTCTGCTTCAATTGTTAAATCCAAGGCCTCTCCTTCACTTTTATTTTCAATCAATATTTCATATGGAAATGTCTTTCCAATTAAAGGAGGCTTTAGGTTTTCAACACTTATTTCCAAGCTTGGAGGTGGAGATAAGATGAGAGGTTTTAATTGCTTCTCATTTGTTATTGTGAGCATAAATATGTCATCAAGTTCACAATATAAGTTAACTGGTCCAATAAATGGCTCATCTAATTGAAAGTGAGGTTTCAAAACATATTCAAATTTAACTTTTTCTCCTGATTTAAATTCATTCGGTATTTCCGGTTTTTCTGTGATCGCTAAATTATCAGAAAGATCGATGAGTATATTTTTTATCAATAATTTTTTCGGCTCATACTGATAGAACTTATCATTGCTTATTTTTTCCAATATTCCCAAATCAAAGGTAAAATGAAAATCAATTAATTCTCTTGTAGTATATTCATTTTTGTCAATCGATAATTTCGGATTGAGGGAAAGTCTAATTTCACTTAAAAAACTGGCAAATTTAACAAGTTTTAGCTCAATAGGGTTAAGCTCATAGGTTTCAAAATCTTCCTTTATCTTTTTAATATACTGGATTTGTTTATCTCGCAAACCTACAGTTAAATCCGTAACTAAATGAATTAAAGGACTTTCCTTGAAATATTCATCCTCGACATTTGGTTTCACTTTTTTCAATACGATAAGTCCCTTTTCTCTTTTATCTTGCATAAAAGAACATAAGTACGATAAAGTGGCAAATAAAACATAATAATGGTTTTGATATTTTTGTTTTCTTAACTGAGATACATACTCTAGTGAATTTTTGAAGTATTTATTTGCCTCTTCAAAATCGTATAAATAGAGTGCTGTATCTCCAGCCATTCTTAAATTTTCTAATACATCATCAAATCTTTCATCTTGATTAAATGCCTTTGCAGCATTAAAATAACATTTGATTACAGTTCTATAATCATCCTTTCCTAATTCAAAATATCTTTCGCTTGCTCGATTAAAATATTTTCCCGCTTTTTTAAACTGATTTGCCTCATACAGCTGGAATGCTTTTTCCAGCGTTTGCTCAGCCGTCTCTCTAGCATCACTTCCCATGTTAGATCACACTATTCTAAATTATCCTTATAATTTAAATTAAGTTGATTTAGAAATGAAAAATGATATATCTCATATTAAAGAATGAATTACAGAATAAGTAGTAAAAAAAGAGAGAAAATAATAATAATAATATACCGAAATTAGCTCGCATAAGCTTAGTCTTCTCACGACTAATATTTGTTCGTAAGAGTCATTCTATTCGGCTTTTTTCTTCTTCCCCTTGTTAGAAGTTTTGGATTCTTTTTCAGTATCTAGCTTTTCTTTAAGGGGATTTGAACCTAATTTTTCGATTTTTTCGGAAATTCTGGTCACCTCTTCTTGAAATCTCTGTCCTTCTGCCGCGCTACAATAAAACATTTGAACGCGTTCCGGAGAAACTCCTGTGGTTTCTAATATGTGCTTAACATATTCTACATTCTTTTTTGCTACGAGATTGCCCGTTTCATAATCACATTCGCCCGGGTATCATCCTGAAAGGATAACACCATCAGCTCCTTTTCCGATGGCTCGCATGATTAAATTTGGTGTGACTCGTCCGGTACAATTAATTCTGATTGGTCGTATCGTAGCGGGATATTCTGCTCGTATCGTTCCAGCCATATCTCCTGCTCCATATCCTCATTTCCAACATAAGAATGCCAAAATTTTAACATCCGTTTTAGCTGCCATAATTTACACCTCTTTATAATTCCTCTAAAAGAGCGTCTATTTGTTTTTCATATTGATGTTCCTTGTAATAGCGCAGCGTGATCGCTTCTGATGGACAGTTCGCGAGGCACGTACCGCAACCTCGACATAATATCTCCTCTACTTCAGCGCCATCCTCTACTAAGGAAATAGCTCCATAAGGACAGTTTAATTCACATAATCCGCAGTTTGCACAATCTTCTTTATCAACTTTTGCTCTGATAAGCGAAATTCTGAATTTATCTTTACTCATCAGCCTTGAAAGTGAAGAAGCTGCGCCTCTCCCTTGGGAGATAGATTCTGCGATTGATTTCGGTCCTTGTGAAACACCTGCCAGTACAACTCCGGGTATTTTCGTATCAATTGGATTCAATCTTGAATGAAATTCTTTGAAGAATCCATCTTGACTCGTTTCAAGCTTTAAAATATCTTTAAGCTTTTCACTATCGTTTGGAGGTACCATAGCAGCCGAAAGCACAATCATATCAAATTCATGCTCTTTTAATCCGAGGGAATCTCTTAATGTATTCTGCATCAGAACCTGTAGGTTATGGGTCTCTGGGTCTTCTTTTATTCTGGAAATGTTTGTCCTAACATACTTGATTCCTTCTTCTCGGGATTGCGTAAAGTATTGTTCGTAATCTTTTCCAGCAGCTCGAATATCCATATAGGCGACAGTTATTTCTGAATCGGGGTAATGTTGTTTGATTAGTTTCGAATTCTTTATAGCTATCATGCAACATACTCCAGAACTACAGTAATTGTTCCTCGTCAAATCTCTTGAGCCAACACATTGTATGAATAAGATCTTTTTTGGGCGCTTTCCATCAGAAGGTCGAACTAAATGTCCCACAGTTGGTCCATTTGGTGCTAACATTCGCTCAAGCTTCATTTGGGTGATTACATTTGGATATTTGTTATATCCAAGATACCCATCCTCTGGTTCATACTCGTCCCAACCAGTTGCAACGATAATTGAACCAACTTTTAGATCAACGATCTCATCTTCTTGATCGAAATTTATAGCATCAAGTTCGCACGCTCCTTGACATAGACCACATTTTATACATCTATCCATATCTATCTGAGCCATGGAAGGAACCGCTTGAGCAAAAGAAATATATATTGCCTTTCTGGGATCCATCCCTTCGTTAAATTCATTGTATCCATAAGCTGGGCAAACATCAAAACATGATCCACAGCCATTACAATCGTCGTTTACATATCTTGCTTTCTTTCTAATTTTGACATTATAGTTTCCAACAAATCCATCGACTGCTTCGACTTCGACGGCGCGACACGCCCCGGTTTGCCGCGCAAACCGCGTGGTCAGTCCCTGTTTTTCGCTTAGTTCAACTGATTCAAGGGCTTTTTCAACAACTCCACTATCCCCCGCTTTCGCTCATTATGGCGTAGCGTGCCACGCGAGGCAATATCCAGCCGGTAATCAATCCAGAGGCGTACCGTCCTGCGTCCAGA
>JAWODV010000121.1:0-5109 GCA_046483075.1 Kosmotogaceae bacterium
GATTTACATAGCCAAAGAAGGGTTACCGCCTTTTTTAATTAATGAACTGATTCGTATCGCTGCTTTTCAGAATCCTGAATTTTATAAGGCTCAGGCGATGCGTCTGCTTGTTTTCCGCATCCCCCGGATCATCGGTTGTGCTGAAGATTTTACCAAGCACTTAGGAATTCCCACGGGATGTTTGGATGATATTATTCAATTGTTTGCTGGGTTAGGCATTGATTCTTCAATTGAAGATGAGCGCAATACTGGAACCCCCATCAGGGCCAGCTTTACAGGTGCTCTAAGCGAAGACCAAGAGAAAGCCCTTTTGCAGATGATGGCAAACGATATAGGAGTGCTTGCCGCGGCTACAGCATTCGGAAAAACGGTGATCGCAATAAACCTCATAGCCAAACGGGCTGTAAATACTTTGGTATTAGTCCACAGGCGCCAGTTACAAACCCAATGGTTATCCGCTTTAACTAATTTTCTAGAAATTGAGCCCAACCATATTGGGACAATCGGTTCCGGCAAATATAAGCCATCAGGTTTTATCGATGTAGCCATGATTCAAAGCTTGAACCGGAAAGGAATAGTAGATGATATTGTAGCCGAATACGGACATGTCGTAGTGGATGAATGTCATCACATTTCAGCCAAAAGCTTTGAAAATGTCGCCCGTCAATGTAAAGCAAAATATATTACCGGCCTCTCTGCAACTGTTATTCGTAAAGATGGCCATCACCCCATAATTTTCATGCAATGCGGTCCGGTGCGTTACAATGTTGCCGCTAGACAGCAAGCAAGTAAAAGTCCCTTTGTCCATAAGGTTGTTTTCCGAGAAACTGGGTTTAATTTACCAAGAGAAATGCTAATTGATAATGATCTTTCCTTTTACCAGATATATGATGCATTGGTTGCTGATAAAAGAAGGAATGATTTAATCGTCAAAGATGTTAAATCAGCACTTGACGATAAGCGCTCCCCAATAATTCTCACTGAAAGAAAGAAGCATTTAATATATTTAACCGAGCAAATATCTAAATTAACAAATAATGTTATCGTGCTTCAAGGCGGCATGACAGCTAAAAAGAAAAAAGAAGCGCTCGAAAAAATAAGAAGTTTAGCAGATGATGAAGAAAGAGTAATTATCGCTACCGGCAAATATCTTGGCGAGGGATTTGATGACCGGAGATTGGACACGCTCTTCCTGACGCTACCCATATCGTGGCGGGGCACCCTGGCCCAGTATGCCGGCCGCCTCCATCGTCATCATTCCTCGAAAAGCGAAGTAATTATATATGATTATGTTGATAGCAATGTTCCTGTTCTGGCAAAAATGAAGGAGCGCCGTTTAAAAGGATATCATACAATTGGATACAAGCTGTAAGGAAAGTTTATTCTTAAAGCCCCAATACGAAACAGACTTGCAAGAACTGCAAAATTAAGAAAGTTAGCATGTAAAATGTGATTTTATAGCAGCATGTTGTATAATGATGAAAGCTTGCATTAGTAATGGAATGTTTGTTTTCAGATATAATAAATATTGGTTCTCTTAACTGGGTAATAGTATATTTAGATCCTTAACGAACCTTAGTGATTAATTGGAGGTATTGAGATGCAACTTTCAGAAGGTGATACAAAAAAAATCATTAAGATCGCTAAGAAATATGGAGCAACAAAAGTGTCTCTTTTTGGCTCATACGCTCGAGGTGATGCACAAGAATCAAGCGACATTGATGTCCTTGTTGAATTAGAATCAGGAAGATCCCTTTTTGATCTGATTCGATTGGAACGGGAGTTAAAAGAAACGCTTGGTTTGGAAGTTGATGTATTTACTCCTAACAGTCTTCATCCGCGAATTCGTAACCGCATAATGAAAGAAAGGGTGCCGGTTTTATGAGTAAGAAACATGACCCTCAGCTATTCTTAGAAGATATCCTTTCGAAAACTGTTACTTTATTTTTTTATAAGCTACATTTAAGCATTTAATGGGTCCGGTCTTGAAATATTACTTTTTCCCACACACATTTAAATTTTTGCATTGTAAGACAACGCCTGATACCAGGGCTGCAAAGCTGAGGGCGATGAAAAGCCATTTCAGAAAGGTGAAAAGCGGCGCCAGGTTGGCTACCACAGCTGTTTCGGCCGGATAGCGAAACATCACAATCGATGCAGCGCTGTTTTCAAGAAGATCAAAGAGGGTCCCGGCGACAGCGGTGAGATAGAATGGGGGAATGCAGAACAAGTCTTTGAGATCATTGAAGAAATCAGAAAAGGAACCGAAAAGGGAAATCTTTATGGAAACGGTGTTCGACACTTAGCGCAAAATTTAGGTACTGATAGAGTCCCTGCGATAAAAGGACAAGGAATTTCAGGATATGACCCACGAGTCTTCAAAGGAATGAGTATAACATTCGCAACCTCACCGATGGGCGCAGATCATACTGCTGGTGCTGCTATTGCTGGGAGAAAAGCCAGACAAGACAAGGAATATGGAGAGCTTAAGGAAAATGACCATAAATTGGAACTTTCATATGAATTACAAGTATACACCACCGTATTAGACTCCATGGGATGTTGTTATTTTGTCGGTCCGAGCTATGAAAATATGGAATTAATCGCAAATGTTCTAAATGCGATGTATGGACTTAAGTTAACTAGAGAAGATGTCATAGATCTCGGAAAACATATTCTCAGAACCGAAATTCAATTTAACAATAAAGCGGGAATCACCAAAGAGACTAATGACGTACCCGAATTCTTTAAAAAAGAACCATCAGAACCTACTGGGTTGAAATTTACATTCCGTGAAAAGGATCTAAAGGAATTCTGGAATAGATTGGAGCAATAAGTATTTTTTCTTCATTTTTTCTTTTTCTGTGCATTTTTTAATGATTGAGAACCTTTTTAACTCAATACTAAAAGATCTTATTGACTTCCTGTTTTTAATTTATTCTTCAAAAATCAATATATACCAATAATCCACTTTTTTTCAAATATAGTTCAGCCAATAAAATAGCACTTGTACCAAAAAGTGTTAAAGCATATGGTAATAATCCAAATATAATATTATAGCGATTAATGTAGCTCTGAATTTTATTAAATAAAGATAAAATGATAAACAATATATCTAAGATAATAAAGATTATTTTTTCTTTCTTATAGATGGATATAGAATAGTGCCAAGCAAAAATGAGGAAAATATCGGGTATAATGAGTAATAGAGTAAAGATAAATTCATTATTAGTTAAAAATAGAGAAAATACTATAGATAAAAGGGAGGAGAAGCCAATGAATGAAGAGATTGTTATCTTTTTATTATTCTTAATTATATCAATCTCCATCTTCAACATGATAACTACACATATCCAAGGTATAATTATCAGAAGCATAAAAATTAAGGAAAGAAACCCTTTCAAGAGGAGGAAATCATAGATTAAATTTAGGGTAAAGGCAAATAATAATAAAAAACTTCCAAAATATCGAACCGTATTTAATTTTTTTCCTCTTATCAAGATTTACTATTCTCTTATTTATATTTTAGAAAGGAATAAATCGATAAATTTGTTTTTACCTATTTAAATAAAATTGATTCATGAATAAAGATATTTATGTAAGGTCAGAAAATTATAATGCAAGGAAATTCCTTATTAAAATTGAAAACTTGATCAAGTCCACAGTTTTCTTTTTAACACCATTATGAGGTGTTTCAATTGGAAAATGATGAAATATTTCAAAAATTATGTGAGATTGTAGGAGAGCAGTTTGTATCAAATGCTAAGGAAGATCTTTTTATATACTCAAGAGATCCCGGCGCTTCGAAGCCAAGACCCGTTGATTATGTGGTTTTACCAAATTCAACGGAAAAAGTTCAAGCTATAGTTAAATTAGCTAACGAAAAAATGATTCCCCTAACTCCGATGGGCGGAGGGTTAACTTTAAGTGGTTTAACTATCCCTATCAATGGGGGAATCATAATAGATATGAAGCGTATGGAAAAGATTATAGAAATTAATGAATTAAGTAGGTATGCATTAATAGAAGCAGGTGTAACCACAGGAAAACTCCTTTCATATTTAAATAACCATCATGATGATTTAGAGCCTCCTATTCCAGATGCACCTCCTTCAGCAACAGTAGCGGGTAATTTATTAATTCATGGCTCGGGCTATCTTTCTCAAAGATATGGAGACCATGGCGCTATGATAAATGGAATTGAAGTTGTACTCCCCAATGGAGAGGTTTGTAAGTTGGGATCTTGTGCGTTATCTGATTATTGGTTCGGAAGAGGTCCGATCCCAGATTTCATTGGAATGTTCATTAGTTCTTTTGGAACTATGGGAATTATTACAAAGCTTTCAGTTCAATTGTTTCCCAAACCCAAGAAGCGAGATGTCGTCTTTGGGCTAATGAAAAATAAGAAAAATATACCTCAACTATTATATGAAATTACGAAACAAGGATTTGTTGAAGACCTACTCTTAGGTATGCAGGATAAACCATCTTGGATGAAAGGTTATGTATTTATTATGTCATATGTTGATGGAGATACTGAAGATGAAATAAAACGTAAAACCAAAATACTTAAGAAAGTATACCGTAATTCAAAAGCCAGATATATGAAAGCACCTCCGAAATTGCATAATCTTTATATGGAAAAGCCAATATTCGCAGCAGGTGCGGCGGATTTTAGGAAGGGAGGGGGATTTGAATATGTAGGAGCATTTATGCCTCTTGAAAAAGTCCCTGAAGCTTATGAGAAAGGAGCTGAGATATCCAAAAAGCATGGTATTCCTCCCACCATCGGCTCAAGACTAATAAGCGGTACACATACAATAGTAGTCTTCTTTTCTTATTCCTTTAATAGAGCAGATCCTGAAGATATAGATAACGCAAGAAATGCCTTACATGAAACAGATAAAATGGTCCTAAGATTAGGAGGAATTCCCTGGAAAGCTGAATTAGCAGGACAGCAATTGATCATGGAAAAAATGGATCCCACTTACAAGATGCTCTTTAAACATATTAAGGAGAGTCTAGATCCAAATCATATCATGAATCCAGGGAATTGGGAGGTGAAATAAGTGAAATTGGCTGATTATAAGGATATAGTACATCGTTGTT
>JAWODV010000113.1:0-11062 GCA_046483075.1 Kosmotogaceae bacterium
AATTGAAAAAGGAAAGAGCGGTAGAGGAGATCTCTGATAAAGAAAAGATTGAAGTTACCGACGAAGAAATCGAAAACAAAATAAAGGAACTGGCTCCATACTGGGGCATATCTGAAGAACAGGCTCTGGGAGTCATTAAAGAGAAAAAACGAATGAAAGAGGAACTCGAAGAGAGCATTAGACGTACTAAAGTCTTTGATGCAGTCAAAGAAAAAGCAAATATTAAGGAATATGAAGATGAAGAAGAAAGTGACGAAAAAAAGGAATCGGAAGAAAAGGATGAACAGGAAAACGAAAAAGATAAAAAAGAATGAGTTTTGTTAATAAGATAGTCAGGGGAAAAACTGCAGAGTTTTCCCCTGACTTTTGTATATCTATGATTTACGTTATTTATTTTCATTAACACCATTTTCTAAATGTCCGGTGGAGGTGCTAACGTGAAATCCAAAAGTATAATATTGATTGCAATAATTATTGCTGTAGCAATTTCGTTATTCTTCTTTTTGAGAACTGTATTCGCTGGAGAATTTATCGTCAGTCCAATAATCTTTGCGTTTGGCCCTTTTGAAATTAGATGGTACGGTGTATTTATCGCCCTGGGTATTGTAATTTCATACCTTATAGGAAGAAAGTTTGCGATAAGAGAAGGGATTGATGAGGATCACATTATCGAACTGGTTTTCCTTGGAATAGTTTTTGGAATTATTGGCGCAAGATTATACTATGTTTTATTTAACCTTTCTTATTACTTAAAAAATCCTCTAGAGATTATGAAGATATGGAGTGGTGGGCTGGCAATACATGGAGCTATTTTCTTTGCACTTCTTGTTGGCTTCGTTTACGTAAGGCTAAGGAAAAAAGCGAATATGAAGTTTCTCCAGATGACAGACATATTTACAGCAATGTTGCCCTTTGCCCAGGCTCTTGGTCGCTGGGGAAATTTTATGAATTACGAGGCTTATGGTAAACCAACGGAGCTTCCATGGAAGATGTTTGTGCCTCTTGCAAATAGGATGCCAGGTTATTCACAATATGAATACTTTCATCCCACATTTTTATACGAGAGTTTATGGGATTTTATGGTATTTGGCGTATTGTTGTGGTTCTTCATGAAGGGCAGAAAGAACTATGGAGAAGTAACCGGTCTATATATGATTATTTACTCCATTGGTAGATTTTTCATAGAGGGTTTAAGACTTGATAGTTTGTATATTGGAGAACTCAGGACTGCACAGGTAGTTTCTGTGATACTTATTATTGCAGGTTTAACGATTTTCATTCTTGCTCGAAGTAAAGGTCAATCAGTGAAAAGAGTTTCTTAAAGGCATTTACACGGTGACTGATTTTTGATTTTACGTCATGACCAAGTTCACCAAAGGTCTTATTATATCCATCAGGCACAAAAATAGGGTCGTATCCAAATCCCTTTTTGCCCTTAATTGTACGTGAAATTGTGCCTTTTACATAACCTTCGGAAGCAAAATAGTTTTCATTAAAGGGATCATAAAAGATTGCCGAGCACCTAAACCTGGCAGTTCTATTTTCACAATTTTTAAGCTTCTTAAGAATGGATTCCATTTTTTCGTGGTAAGAAGCATCTTCAAGGTATCTTGCTGATTTTACTCCTGGAAAGCCTTTCAAACATTCAATTTCAAGTCCTGAATCATCGGAGAGCAAATAAACAGACTGTTCTTTAAAGGCCTCAACCTTTTTTATGGCATTTTGAAGGAAGGTATCACCATTTTCTTCGACTTCGTTTTTAGAAACAATTTCGTTTATGCTCTTTATCTCAAAATTATCAGGTAAAATATCATTTATTTCCTTAAGTTTGTTAGGATTGGTTGTCACAAGGTACAAAATCATCGCAGAATCCTCTGCCCCTTTCTAATTATTTCATCGGGATGTTCTGACTGAAAAACTGTTGTTCCCATTATCAGGATGTCTACACCATCATCAACAAGCTCGACTGCATTATTCAAATCAACGCCACCGTCAACCGAAATCTCAAAATCTAGGTTTCTTTCTTTTCTTATATTATCAAGTTTCTTTATTTTTTTGGCAGCCCTGGGTATAAAGCTCTGTCCTGAATATCCTGGATTGACTGTCATTACAAGTACACCATCGACAAAATTAATAATTTCTTCAAGCGCTGAAATAGGAGTGTGGGGATTGAGTGAAACAAAAGCCTTTACACCAAGATCTTTTATTCTTGTTATCAAACCATGGAGATGAGGTTCTACTTCAACATGAACAGCGAGCGTATGGGCACCAGTTCTGGCAAACGCTTCAACATAATCTGAGGGGTTGGTTATCATCAGATGAACATCGAGAGGTGGACAAAAATCAATCGGCTTTAACGCTTCCATTATAGGTATTCCAAAGGTAATATTTGGAACAAAATGACCATCCATAACATCGATATGCAGCAAATCTGCATTTTTAACAACTGATACCTGCTCGTACAACCTTGAAAGATCACAAGCCAGTATTGAAGGAGAGATTTTTGCCATTGAAGTTCACCTCTTCTTTCGACTTTTCTGCTTTAATTCATTATATATTTTTACATAACTATCATATCGAGAATGATTGATTAAATGATCTTTCAATAACTCTTTCACATGACATCCCGGTTCATTAATATGAGAACAATCGGAAAACGCGCATCCCTCTGATGCAGCATTGATTTCAACAAAGTACTCCTGTAGGTCGTCGGGTTCAATATCCGGGAGCTCGAGCGTTGAAAAACCCGGTGTATCCGCTATATATCCACCAAAGTTAAATTCTAGCAGTTCACTTCGGGTAGTCGTATGCTTTCCTCTTCCAAGTTTTTGAGATATTTCTGTTGTTTTTAATTTCAGTCCAGGATTAAGCCCATTTAAAAGGCTGCTTTTACCCACACCGGTAACTCCAGCCATAGTGCTCACTTTATTCCTGAAGGCCTCAATAAGAAGATTAAGATTCTCCCCTGTTTTGGCAGAGGTAGGAATTACAGTATAATAATCAGAATAAGTATCGGTAAATTCTTCAAGCTGGTCCTTTGAGACAAGCAGGTCCAGTTTGTTTAAAACAATAATGGTTGGGAGTCCACTGAATTCAGCCAAAACCAGGAATTTATCAACTATATAGTAGGATACTTCAGGTTTTGCAAGTGTTGTCACAAGGATAACCTGGTCGACATTGGCAATCTTTGGTCTTGAAAGTTCATTTCTTCTGTTGAGAACATTTTGAACCCAACCTTTATCACTTCTTTCTATTGTAAATTCAACGATGTCACCTACGAGTGGTTTTACTCCAATTCTTTTGAACCTGCCTGGCATATCACACTCATAATGATTGCCTTCTGATTCTTCCTTTACTAGCAGAGTTTTTCCGTGAAAACTTACTACAATACCACGAAATCTGTTACTCACTATCTTTTACCTCCAGAATTATATTGAGTTTTTAATTGTCCACATGCTGCATTTATATCGGTACCTTTTTCAGTTCGCAGCTCTGCCTTTACTCCAAGTGAATTCAATACATTCATGAATTCAGTGATCCTTTTTTCTGTGGGTCTTTTTAAATCACTGCTTACCGGATTCAAAGGAATAACATTTACATAATAACTTAAACCCTTTAATATTTGAGAAAGCTTTACAGCATCTTCTTTATAATCGTTGAAATGACTTATCAAAACATATTCAAAGGTAACACGTTTATCCGTTATTGTTTGATAGTAGTATATTGACTCAAAAAGATCATCGATACCATGTTTTTTGTTTATTGGAACTATTTTGTTCCTTTTCTCATCATTTGCTGCATGTAGGGAAACAGAAAGTTTCACCTCAGGACCTACATTGGTAAATTTCATAATCTCATTGGGTATGCCAACGGTGGAAATGGTAAAATGCCTTAAACCAAGATTGCGACCGCGTTCATCGTTGTATATCCGAATAGATTGCAAAACACTTTCAGTGTTAAGAAATGGTTCTCCCATGCCCATGAAAACAATATTATCAACCATTTTACCAAGTTCTATTTCCATATAGAGTATCTGACCGACTATTTCCTCTATGCTCAGGTTTCTAACATATCCGGATAAACCGGTCTGACAAAATTTGCAGCCAATTGGACAACCAACTTGACTTGAAATACAAAAGGTGTTGTGGTTGGGATGCTTTATAATGACAGATTCAATAAATTCCCCGTCATGCAATTTCCAGAGAAGCTTCTCTGTTCCATCTTTTGAATACTGTCTGTGCATAATATTTATTTTTGGAAAAGAAAATATTTTTTCAAACTGTTCCCTTTCTGCAAGTGATATATTGGTCATTTCAGAAAAGGATGTTACCCGTTTTAGATATATCCAGTCAAAAAGCTGTTCGGCACGATAACGCTTCAGGCCAAATTCTTCCACCAGTTCCTGGAGTTCATCAAAACTATACGAAAGTATCTTATGTGACAATGGTTAGACACTCCTTTTTAAATAAGAAACATAAGCTGGTCTGGGTGTTTCGGGTAAAACGAGCCAGTTCCCATAACCATCGTAAGGCGATTCAATATTTCTTTCCTTTAATCTATCTTCAAGATTAACACTTTTATAGCCATTTAGTTCTTTAATTACATCAGTGTTTTCTTCAATGGACAGGCTGTCACCTAGAAAAACGAAACGCTCATGTAACACTTTTCTTCTTATGAAGGAGAGTATGTGTTCCTTATATTTAATGAAATCGCTTTCCTGTAATGAATACTTCAGCCATGGCTTTTCATTAATTCGTCCCAGTTCAGATGACTGAGGGTTGATGACAGGAACATCAAAAATCTGTCCTAAAATATATCTGAGCTCATCAACATGAGCTATTTTTCCTGCATCTGAAGGTTTTTCTATTATTTGCAAACAATCTGAATAAGCGCTTTTGCTATAAATATAACCTTCAGCATCAAGAATATCTTTCGATTGAGGAGAAACCGTATGTAATGGCGGATTCTGGTTGTATAATAAAAGGGATTCTACATCTTCTATGTAGGGATGTTTGAAAAAATATTCATAAAGCCATTTTGGATGTGAATACTGCAAATACTCTGGAAAATCTTCAAATTTAATATCTTTTCTATTGAGTCTTCTCAGTACTGCGTTTACAAGTCCTCTGAACTTTTTTACTTTCACCAGTTCTACCATTTCGCTTACTGCAGCATATCTGGGGATCGTATCCATAAATAACAGCTGCGTTGCCCCTGCTCTTAAAACATTTTTGATAAATTCTGGAATATTACCGGGTTTTCTCATAAATATAGACAATATATGATCAATAAGGAGACGTTTTCTAAGCGTCTCCATGATTAAAAAAGTACAGAATTTTTTATTTTCATAATCGAGAGTTTTTAAAGCAAGTTCGATCTTTTTTGTGGGAAATTTTCCATTTTTTTCAACATACGTTAACGTTTCAACTGCAAGTGTTCTTGGATCAGTCACGAATCTCCACCAATAAAGCCAGCCAGGAATATCATTCTCATCAACTGTAGTGCAGCCATAAGGGTCGATGCTACATAGGTCAACGCTGCTGCTGAAAGTACATTGTTAACAGCTGTTACTTCTTTTTTTGGCATGCCCAATCTGGTTAGCATTCTCTTTGCAAGATTGCTTGCATTGTATTCTACAGGCAGCGTTATTAGAGTAAACAGGACTACCAGTGAGAATAAAATAATACCAAGTCTAATTAAAAGCGGTGACCAAAAAAGGAAGCCTATAATAAATATAATCCAGCTAAAACCTGAACCAATATTTGCTACCGGCGCAAATGCATTTCTTATCACAAAAGGGGTATAATTTTTCTTATCCTGAATAACATGACCGATCTCATGTGCAACAACTCCAATAGCAGCAATGGAGGAATTATTACTTGTAGCTTCAGATAGTCTAACCACCTTTTTCTTTGGGTCGTAATGATCCGTAAGTTTCCCTTTAATCGATTCTATTTTGATATTGTAAAGTCCTACGTTATCAAGAAGGTGTCTTGCAAGTTCACTACCTGTCATACCAAAGGATGATTTAACCTTAGAGTATCTGGAAAAGCTACTATTTACTTTGTTTTGTGCCCAGATAGCCAAAATTATGGCAGGTATTAGTAAAATAAATGTTGGATCCAGAAACATTGTTCAGCCACCTCCTTTAAAATTATATCATTAAATTAGACTACTTTTCTTCGTCAAAGTTCGTTGTAAAGCACTATGTAAAGATCGGGTAACATAATTTTTGTTACCTAATAAAAAATAATTTCATGTATGAACAGTTTATTCATAATATAATGTGTTTGAGGTGATGCGATGTGTTTTATGTGACTAAAGAGTTTACCTTTGATGCAGCCCACAAGCTTGTGTCCTATCATGGAAAATGTGAAAATCTGCATGGGCATACCTACAAACTCAGGGTAACTGTTTGTGGAGAACCTGATGAAGAGGGTATGGTAATTGATTTCAATGAGCTAAAAAAAATTGTAAAAGAAAAAGTGTTGAGTATATTGGATCATTCATATATTAATGAGTACATAAACCAACCAAGTGCAGAAAACATATCAAAGTGGATATATGACAGACTGAAACCTTCAATAAGCAATAGACGAAGAAAACTGCTTGAAATATCTCTTTGGGAGACACCAACTAGTTTTGTGCGTTATACAGGTGAAAATAGGTGAATATAACCCTTGGAAGATATATTGCAAAGAGTTCTCCCATACATAATATGGATGGACAATCCAAGCTTATAGGTTTTTTAGTTCTTGCAATATTATCTTTTTTATGCACTTCTTTATTTGATTTTTTACTTATTTACATCTATTTCTTTATTATTGCGTATTTGACAAACATAAAATTACCTCTATACATTAAAGGTATAAAAACGATTTGGATTCTCATCGTTATGATATTTATTTTCAATATCTTTTTTACACCTGGATTTGTATTATTCAAAGTTGGATCTGTAATTATAACAAGAGAAGGTTTAATCAATGCGTCTGTTTATTCTCTTAGATTGATAGCTGCGATATTATTCAGTACAGTTTTATCATATACAACAAAACCTCTTGAAATCGCCGATTCTGTGGAGAGTTTGATGAACAGGGTAAGGTTTCCTTCACATGTTGCAAGACAGACGGGTCTTGTACTTTCAATAGCATTGAGATTTATTTCAATACTTTCAGAAGAGTCTAGACAGATTATCCTTTCTCAAAAAGCTCGAGGGGGATTTAGATCAGAAAAATTCTATAAAAAATTGTACGATATGACTGCGGTGATTATTCCGTTAATTATCCTTTCTCTAAGAAAAGCTGAAGATCTGGCTGTGGCAATGGAAGTAAGGGGCTACAATCCCAATAATCCTGTTAACAGGCGCACCATTAATGTTAATTTCAGTGGTGGAATGTTCCTGGTAATGAACTTTCTAATTTTTATTTCAATTCTTCTAAATTAATTATCTAACAAAACCCAATAGTTCTTCAAGCCTTGAAGGTGAAATTCTCGCTACTGATTTTGCACATGAAAGTCTGAGTCCTGCATCAGCGAATTGGTCGAGCAATATTTTTTCCAGTGCCGGGAGTGCTTCATTGATCCTCAGAAATCCAGCAACAGATACTGCCAGTTTTTGCACTGAAATTGACTCTTTTCTATTCTCTATTATCTGAGCTACATCTTCTGCTACATCAGTTAGTTTTAATTTTTTGGTAGCTTTTAAAGCAGCCTTTTTCAATTTTGAAGATGTTGAGTGAAGTGCAAATTTTATCTCATTTTCCAGTGTGTAGTCCATCATACTGCCAAGGGTTTCAATTATCACTGCTCTAACTCTATCCGAAGGATCATCAAGGCTTCCTCTCAGAATTTCAACCGTTGAAGGTTCTTTCAGTTTTTTTAAAATTTTTGCAGCAAGATATCGTTTTTCTTCATCATTTTCTTCCATCAAGGTTTCCGCTAGTGGTAATAATTCAGTCCCATAATCAAAATTTTTCATATATGTTTTTATTGCAGTTTGCATCACATTTGTGTCTTCGTTCTTCATTAATTTCTCTAGATTTCGCTTCGCAATATCCTCGGGGAATGTGCCTATAAATTCCACAAGTAGTGTTTTAAATCCGGGAAATTTTGAGTTATTAATCAATTCAATGACTCTATTGCATGATTCTTCGTTTTTGGTTTTGAAATGTTTTTCCAGTAAGAGTCTTTGAACGGTTTTAGGTAATATGGAAACAATATTCTCATCCAGCTCCAATTCACCTTTGTAAGCGTTGTAGATGTTTTGTATCTCTTTACTGGGATCCGAAGCAATAAACGCCATTTCGTCTGGATCTGTTTCATTTTTTATCAAAGACTGTAAAAATGCTTTGCGTACCTTTTGGGATGGATCTTCAAATATCTTTTTTAACTCCGATTCTTCAACCTGTTCGTTCTCAGAATATGCTTTGGCAGCAGCAGCTCTTACGCTCTCGACAGGGTCTTTCAGCGCAATCTCAGCCAGCTCTGTTGTTTTACCCATTTCGGATAATAAACGCACAAAGGCTTTTCTAACGTCTGGAGCGGGTTCTTCAAAGAATTCGTCCCAATTGATTTCATTTACAAGTAACCCTGACGAAGCTATCTCTCTTATTGCGCGAGAACGCACTGCTGATGATTTAGAGTTAATCATTTCTCTCAATATTACTTCTTTTCTGCCAATTATCTCATCTTCGAGGGAATTAATAATCTGTCTCACGTTTGCCAATTTTGTCACTCCAATCTATTCTAATCGATCTGACAAAGCCATCAATTTCGAAGGTAACTACACTGTCTTCATGGTTAAAAGATGCATTTTCATCGAATGTAAGCAGGATATTGGTTCCCTGTCTATTATTTGGCTCCTTTGCCACTCTTCTTATGGTATTCTTTTGGACTTCATATGTGATCCAGGAATTGCTCTTGCCATCAGAAGTGTCATAAGAAAAACGTTTACTATTTATTTTACCCCTTACACTAACAAATCTGTCCATATCACGTTCAAAAAGATCAAAAGCTCTGCTAACAGCAAGAACATTTTGAGTTGAATTGCAAAACTGCAGGTTTCCAAGGCTAAATTTACCAAATATATCAATAAGTCCAACTAGAACAATGGAAGTAACGGCAAGTCCTACCAGCACTTCTATGATTGTAAAACCTTTATTTCTCATCTTCCTGTATTTGTTCAGCCATATCAAGCGTATTATTCAATCTATCCAGTACCCTTGATTTTCCCAGTACAGCTAGCGTTTCAAATAAACCTGGTGTTACAAGACGACCTGTAGAAGCGCCTCTTATACTCTGAAATGTGTTTTTCTTTGATGTAATTTTTTCTTCAGCCAGATCTCTAACAACCTTTTCGGTACCTTCAATAGTCCAGTCTCTGTTGTTATCGAATCGCTCGATAGCTCTTTCTAAGAGTGGTATAATCCATTCCTTTTTCAAAAATTTTTCAATGAACCTTTGTTCAAAATCGAGTTCATCAATGAAAAAAGGTGCTGAAAATTCGTACAGTTGCATTAACGTGTTTACCTTTGGTTTGCAAATTTCTACAACATCTTTTGTGTAGGATTGGTTATCTGTTATTTCATTGTACATCTCCGTGTCGCCAATATATTTTAGCCAGCTTCCATATTCAATTAGTAAATTGTCTATATTTGTATCTCTTAATTGTTTTCCATTTACCCATTCAAGCTTTTCGTAATCAAAAATTACTGGTTTATTTGAAATGGAATTAAGTGAAAATTGTTCGATTTTGTTCTTAAAATCAAAAATCTCTTCGTCCACAGTCCAGCCCAGAAGAGCTAGATAATTCATAAGTCCGTTGCTCAGGTAACCTTCTTTTCTAAAAAATTCAACGCTTGTGTGACCGTGTCTTTTTGAAAGTGGTGATCTGTCATGTCCAAGAATCAGTGGTATATGCATAAATTCAGGTGGTTTCCAGCCAAGCACCTGGTATATCATCAGTTGCCTTGGTGTATTTGATAAATGGTCTTCCCCACGAATAACGTGAGTTATTTCCATCAAATAATCATCTATAACGACCGCAAAGTTGTATGTTGGGAAACCGTTAGACTTCATAATTACAAAATCGTTGAAAGTATCTTTTCTAAAGGACATTTCGCCTTTTAAAAGGTCATTAAATGATATTTCACCGGATTTTTCACATTTTAAATTAATTGTATAATTATGATTATTGTACTCATCGTCTGAAATTGCAGATGATTTTTTTACAATTTTGCTTCTGTCATTGTGATCGTATAAAGCGTAATACGCATAGCCTTCGTCTATAAGCTTTTCTGCATAATGAAGATATATACCCTGTTTGTTTCTTTCACTCTGTCTATAATAAGAATCAAGTCCTTTAATGTCAGGCCCTTCATCCCAACCCAGTCCACACCATCTAAGGGACATAAAAATTTGTTCCTCAAAATCCCTGGTAGAACGCTCGACATCAGTGTCCTCTATCCTCAGAATAAATTTGCCATTGTTGCTTCTTGCAAACAGCCAGTTGAATAGCGCTGTTCTTACGCCCCCTACATGAAGGTGACCGGTTGGACTCGGAGCAAACCTGCATCTTATCATGGTTTTTTCTCCTTTCTCAGGTCAAAAAGTTTTCAAGTTCTTCCAAAGAACTTACTTGCTCCAGTGGCACAATTTTTCTATTGTCAAGGTATTTGCCATCAATCAATATAGATGTAATCCGATCGGTCCATCCACCGGTTCCGCGCATTAGAATAACCGTTTTTCCGCAAGCATAAGCTGACACTATTTCATATAATGTGCCAATTTCTCCACCAATTGAAAGAACGTAATCGCATGATCGAACAATAAGTAATGAGCGTGTTAGGTAATCCATACCTGTTAATATGTTTAGCGAGTTGTGTTTATTTCCCTGTTCTTCAAAAGGAAGGATACCAATAACCTCGCCATTAGCAGAACGCGCTCCCTGAGCAACTAGTTCCATCACACCGTCCCTTCCACCGGTAAAGATCCTGAGATTTAGTTCTGTGCTGACCCCTATCACCCCCTTTCCTAAGAAAACAGCAAACCCTGCTTTAGGGTC
>JAWODV010000071.1:0-5068 GCA_046483075.1 Kosmotogaceae bacterium
AGTGCAATAACTCGCCCCGGATGAGCAGGAACTGTTACTTTACCTTCTCAGCAAGGGTGGTTGGGCGCTTTTAAGCTCTGTCAGCCGCAAGTTCGGTAAAATGGAAGGCGATGGCTTTTACTGGGAAGAAGAAGAACCGCAGTCGACGACAGGCAGACTCTGGGGTAAAGGCCTGGTCATGGTCGGTAAAGCAATCCATAATAACCGGCAGGTCAAGATTGCTACTGTTCCTGCCGACCTGAGACCTTTGCTGGAGAAAATATTTAAGCTGTGACACAAGTTAGATCCAACCAGCGATGTTTAGAACCTATAGTGGTTGATTAGGATGCTGAGGGGGGACTTTCAATAATGCAGACCATGTCTTATAAAGAATTTATAAAACAAGTAAAAAACCGTTTGAATAAAATGTCCAAAGCGCAATCATCAGCAATCAATACCGCAATAGTTATTATAAAGCTGCCAATCTACTGGTGGCAATAGCCGAAACGATGGCCAACATGGGAGAAGAACAAAAAGGCGTTGATTTGATTGAAAAATACAGCTCGATCTCCCACCCTGCATTGGTGTAGAGCAATACCGACAGGCAGTAACTGTAGGCTATCTTCAGGTAGCCCTCCACAATTACCCAATCTATCCGTGAAGTGATTTCAGCCATGGTCAGGTACCCGAATTTACTCATACTTGCCGATACAGATTTAATGTGCTATGCTGATTTTACGAATTTCTTACAATGGAAGTGTTCGGAATATGTCATCGCTGGTTAAACTAAGAAACAGAGCACAGATCACCTTACCTAAAGAAGCTGTAAAAGAGCTTAATTTAAAAGAAGGCGATAACCTTTCCATCAAGGTTGATAAAGGAAAAGTAATAATTACCCCGGTTGCTATTATCCCCAAAGATGAATTGTGGGCATGGTCCCCTAAAATACGCAGCGCCATAGAAAAAGGTAAGCAAGAAGCAAAAAAGGGGAAACTCAGCGAATATGGTTCAGTCGAAGAGTTATGGAGCGACTTACATGTAGCAGAAACTGAGGACTAAAATCATGAAATATAAACTTATATGCAAAACTTCAAAGTGATTGTAGAAAAACATGAAGATGGCTATATTGCTTATCCCTTGGGCTTAAAAGGTGCAGTTTTGGGCCAAGGTGATTCTTATGAAGAAGCTCTCTCTGATGTTAAATCAGCAATCAAATTTCATATCGAAACATTTGGTGATGATTCTATCAATGATGAATTTACTATACTAGAAGCTTTCGTTGCAGAAACCGGAGTCTAACGATATGGACAAGTTCCCTAACGATGCCAAACCATACGACAATAAAAGTATCAACACTCCGGTCCATATGTACCCAGGTCGGTATTTCCAGAAAAGAATTCATCAACACATTCAAAAATACTTAAATGGGCAAAAGAGTAATTAACAACTTTAGATCCGATTTTAACCCTCATTATAACCATCTCTATATAACATATGCCACACTTCTGTAACCGGTCTTCTGCGTTTCTGCTTGGGCTTTACAATTTCATTCCAGTCTTCATTTTTGGCATATTTGTCTGCTGTGCGCCAGTTGATGTCGACTCTTTGACTGATTTGGTTGATGCTTAATTCTTCCTTCTCGTACAGGTATTTGATATACTCTTGTTGGGGCATTGTTAGCACCTCTTGTTTTCCCTCCTTGTTTTGTCGACTTAGAGGGTATTATTCAAGCTGGTGATGGCAATGCCTTCTATGTATTCTTATCTTGCCAAACACAGTGGATCACTTTTTTCCTGGCGTTTTACCCATTTTACGTGGTTCTTTGGTCCAAGGAAGTCTTTTTTAGGCCGGGTTACCTTGACGCTCATCTGGATAGTGTAGTAGTATATTCACAACAGAAAAGCAAGTACCTATCTTTAAATACGATGGGGGTTCTTAAATGAATCAAAAACTCAATTTGGTATATTGGAAAGGTGAAAAATATTGGGTTGGTAAGCTTCTTGAATATCCCGAAATAATGACACAAGGTGAAACAATTACTGAATTGGAAGAAAATATCAGGGACGCCTATTTACTTATGGCCATGGAAGATGTCCCTTCGGAACATCAAATCAAAGAACTGGAAATGAATATTTGAAACGTAAAGAACTAGTCCTTACATTAGAAAAATCGGGTTGTATGTTTGTTAGGCATGGAAGCAGGCACGACCTTTACAGAAATCCGAAAACCGGAAAGCAACAACCAATTCCAAGACACCGAGAAATAGATGAACTGCTTGCAAAACATATTCTAAAAGTTCTTAGTTAATTATGGAAAAATCCGCCTTACTTAGCAAATCGATTTTCATAGTAAATTCTCCATTTAGAGTTAAAAATGATGGTTGCCATTAAGATCACCGCCGCTGAGGATTCTATTCTTCTCTCTATCGCTTTACTTAAGAATTTAAACCTGATACAATCATTTTTGTTCTTCTGCTTCCCGAGTGAATAATCCTGCAATAACAGCCTTCATACCCTGTACTTTAATGCTGCCGAAAGCGAAAATAATTGGTGCATTATTTTTAAGTTTCATGCCGGAGATGCATATGGCGTAACCATTGTTGACTATCATTAAATTTTAGAAAGGAGAGTTTAAGTAGCTGGCGCTATTTATGGAATAACATTTCGAGAGGCTTACCCTGCGCAGTCCGGTAAATTTGAAAATCACTATCTATAGATATAACTGCATTTAACTCTTTGCGCTCAGCAATAGCAAGTAAAGAGGCATCGGCGAAATCAATCGGCAGGTCTTTGTACTTTTCAGTTAGCTCAATGATTCTAATCAAATCTTCCATGGCCGGCCCGGTTACCTCAATTGCACCCCTGTCTATCCACCTGAGAAAATCTATTTGAACCCGGTGATCAAAGTCAAGCATGTGCAGGGCTTCAGTCACAACCGCCCATGAAGTAATGAGACGCCCCCTGAAGTTTTTCATAAAGTTTTTAATTTCTGTATGGAAACGATCATCTCGGTCAAATAAGGCAATACACGGACCGGTATCAATCAAGGCTTTTTTCATGTAACTTCTCCTTAATCCGTGCTTTGTAAGTTGTTGAAAGATCACCTACACCGCTGCCGAAACGTCCAAAAAGATCCTGGCCCAGCTCATAGGGCCTTTCTTCTGTTTCCCTGGCTTCTAAATACTCGGTTAAAGCCTCACGGACTATTTCTGATTTACTCACCTTTGCTTTTTCCGCCATGGACCGGACTTTTTCCTCCAGTTCATCATCAAGCCTGACACTAAACATCTTCGCACCTCCAACGCTTGTATTACATATTGTAATACGTGAGGCCCTTTTCTGTCAAGATGTTATTGTTTTAGAAGCACAAATTTGTTGTCAACAGTCACGGTCCCCTAGACTCCATCAGGCACAGCGTGGGCTAATGCATTCCGCCAGCCCATCATTAAAGTTTCTGCCTTCTCCTTTATTCCTGCACATCTTTAAGCAGCAGCCAGATCAGCTTGAAAATATTCTTAACCCGCACGTTCCACCTGTATTTCGGATTATCCCTATTGTGCAGATAATTTATTTTTAGCTCACATATCTTCATATAAATTGAACCAATCAGTTCTTCCGTGCTCTTCCCCTCCTCGTTAGCCATCTGGGTGCCTTAAAATGACGGACCATCTTCAACCTTTTGCTGCTTTAAGAATTAGCCAGACAGCAAGCTGAAAAATACCCACGCTGTTCGGCATTTAAAGGTGAACTCAACCATTCGACGAAAGAGTCCGGGTTATTCGGTAAAAATAATATAAGGGTATAATTTCGGGACACAGTGATAATTATTGTTAAATCGCGAAATCTTGGTTAATATTCTGGTGGGTGGTATAATATAAACGGTAACCATGTATTGATTTGGAGGCTTTTTCATAGTGCTTACATTAGAACAGATCAAAAATTCGGCTGAAGAAATAGCGTTGAAATATCCGGTAAAAAGGATATCCTTGTTTGGTTCTTTTGCTGATAGCAATGCTACCGAAAGTAGCGATGTAGACTTATTAGTTGAGTTTTCATCACCAAATGTTTCTTTATTCTTACTCTCAGAAATAAAGATTGAACTTGAATCTAAGTTACATGCTGACGTTGATCTGATTCATGCACCTGTTGAAGAGGGATCACTACTTGAAATTGATGAGGTTGTTGATATTTATGAACAGTAGAGATATGCAGATAATAAATAAAATTCTCGAAGAAATAAAGGTAATTGAGGACATAATTGCCGGATTTGATTTGGGAAAATTTCAAGCTGATGAACGCACAAAGCGTGCTTCGTGCATGACCTTAATCAATATAGGGGAACTATCGAAGAGTTTAACCGATACATTTAAAACACAGTATGATTCTATCTCTTGGAAAGCAATAGCCGGAATGCGTGATGTCACAGCACATAAATATCAGACCCTAAAAATGAGCGATGTTTGGGTTACGATGACTGATGATTTGCCAAAGCTAAAGATGCAACTGATTGAACTTCAGCAAAGCTCCAAACTGCACGAATAGTGTGGACGACTTCAGGGAGTTTTTCAGTTTCATTAAAACCAAGGCAACTGCCTATAAACTCGACGAAGTAAGGGACGCCCTGCGCCAGGGTGATCTCGGAGCTGCTTCAAAATACGGTAAAATCTACGAACTTCGTCAGGTGACAAATGTATAGTTGTACTATTATTAAAAGATGTTACTTCCCCAACCCGTTCTGCAGCTATAAAATAGCACCGCCTGAATATCCTCATGCTCCAGCTGTCGAAAAATATGTGGCAGTAGACAAATCAGCTTAGCCATTAAAAAACAAAGGTTAGGATTACAGTGGGCACAAAAAAGAAGTATGTACAATTGGCCATTCTGGCCATTCGATAGAATAATTTATATACAGCCCTAGTATTACTTTGGCCTCTTGCTGGGATCTTGCCTGTTATTAAAAACTGAATGAACTATAAGGCCTTCCTTTTCAATAGTATAAAATATTGTGAAGGGAAATCTTCTTATAACGCAACCTCGAAAGTTTGCATAAGATTCTTGATACATTTCTGGTAACATAATAATGTTTTTCA
>JAWODV010000098.1:0-15419 GCA_046483075.1 Kosmotogaceae bacterium
ATATTATTTTCCTACAAAATAAAACAAATTGTTTTCTACAAAAAAACCTGGTTATGGATAATTCCATTCATTTTAGTGAACTTTCTAGTGGCCAGAACTTCTGAAGTAAGACTCTTTTTACCCCTTTTAGCTTATTCAATTCCTTTTGTAATCAATGGAATAGTTGAAAATATTTTCAAAATCAATAATACATTTCATCCAGTAAATACTGGTAGTGATCGAGGTTCTAAACAATGAAAATTACACCAGTAACAAAGAGAATGTTTTTAATCGTTTTTTTATCTCTGATTTTTTCATACATCTTTACATCAATGACAGTATGGACTACCGATGGAAAATACCTTTTTCTATCGAGGTATCTAAGAATAAATCAGCATAAAAGGATTTTGAATGGTGAGAATTTTGCGCCAGATCAATACCGATTTGGAAGCTATTATCTTGTAGAACACTTTTTTAAGCATATTCCCATAAGGTGGCTTGATGAATATTCTGCAGAAATAGAAAACATGCTTTTAAATGAAGATTATTGGACTGAAGAAAAGAAAGAACTTGTTGATGCTTACTTTCCTGAAAATGAAAGAGAAATGTTAAAGAATAATCTTACCCAAACTATGAATCAAATTGCCAGTACTCTTTCTGGAGAAAACCCATTTTTAAAAAATTTGATATTAAATTATTTTGAATCTACAAATTGGGAGGTATATATCTCAGAACCATCAACTACACTTTTATTTATTGGAAATGTTTTACCTGAAGAGGTTGAAACTGCAGTTAAATTGGATAGTGAAAATAACAGAATTATAAATGGCCATATAACATCCAGATTTTTCTTCTGTTTCCTTACAATGATAATTCTATATAGATTTAGCAGACACTTTGTATCAGCAAAACTCGCGGTTATTTCTATTTTTGTTTTCCAGTCACTTTTGCCCTTCACAACTTTGTATTTTGGTTGGGAAACATTTATCGGAACAACTCTCTTTTTAAGTGGACTCATTTGTATCATCGAGAAGAGAACTTTTGTACTACTGACATTATTGGTCATTCTAGGTTCTACTGTTAGACCAGATCATATGGTATTTATTTCCATAATATATTTTCTGTACTATTTTAAATCAACCACCGAACGAAAATCAGTAATGAAATTCTTTATTAATACTTCACTATTGCTCTTAATTCCTGTTATTTCTATTTTTATTATTAGTGTATTCATCTTCCCGCAAGCTGACTATGTTACTGATATATTCCAGTTGAAATATAATTTGACTTATATATGGTCATGGATTTATCCTCTCATTTTTCTTGCTCTTCCAATTTTATTTTTTAAAGGGATTAATTCATACTACTTTTTTAGAAAAACCTGGTACTGGATAATTCCCTTTATTTTTATGAACTTTCTACTGGCAAAAACAGTTGAAGTAAGACTCTTTCTACCCGTAATTGCTTATTCAATACCTTTTGTAATATCTGAACTATGGCTTTCTTTAAGCAAAATTAGTACTAAACTTACAACTACTGATACCTAATAAATTTGTAGAAATATATAAATCAGTTTATAAAAACTCAGTATTCTGTTTTTCATCTATGAAACAATCGATTCACCTAAAAACTCGATTTAATGACACATCTATAAATAAAGAGTATCATATAGATAAGTTATAATCTTTTTGGAGGTAATATGAATGATTGAATTAGAAAACATCACACTAATTCGGGATAAAAATACTATCCTTGAAGAGTTATCAGCAAAATTCGAAAAAGACAGGGTTTATGCAGTACTTGGAAACAACGGGGTTGGTAAATCTTCTCTAGCTTATATAATTATGGGACTTGAGGATTATCGAAATTATAAAGGAACGATAAAATTCAACGAAAAACCTATTGATGATAAAGACATCTTTGAAAGAGCTAAACTTGGTATTACTTTGGGCTGGCAGGAACCAGCTAGATATGATGGCCTTACTACCAGAGAATATCTCAACCTTGGAGGAAAAATCAAGGCAACAGAAAAAGAATTGAAAAAAACTCTTGAAATAGTTGGTTTATCTGAAGGCTATTTGAACAGACCTGTCGATTCCTCTCTCAGCGGAGGTGAAAGAAAAAGGATAGAACTGGCCTCGACAATTTTGCTAAATCCAAAGGTTGTAATTCTGGATGAGCCAGATTCGGGAATTGATCTAATGTCAACAAACATGATCGAAAGAGTGCTAAATCATCTGAAAAACTCAGGTACAACGGTTATTTTAATTACGCATAGAGAAGAAATTTCATATATGGCAGATGAAGCCTACCTTATGTGTGGAGGAAAGATAATTGCAAGAGGACAGGTAGACGAAATTGTTACTTTTTATCGGGATATGTGCGATGGCTGCTCCCACATCAATGAACCAAATCAGGGCGGTGAACTAAACAAATGATAGAACGTAGATATGATGAAGAATACAAACGAATTGCTGAATACTATAATAAAAGTGGCGGAGATGCTTCCAACCTACTAAAAAAAGATATTGTATCCGTTATTATAAGCGGCAATGAAGTTATTGGTAGAAATACAGTTGAAGGTGTGGATCTAAAGGTAGAAAAAATTGAAAATGGCATAGAAATGTGGCTCAACATTGCTGATGATGTTGTTGTTGAAAATCCAGTGCATTTATGTACAGGATACTTGAAACCCGAAGGAACACAGGAAGTATTAATCCATGTAAAAGCTGGAAAGCATTCTAAAGTAAATTTTCTATCCCATTGTGTTTTTCCCAATGGCAAAAAATTTACCCACAGAATGATATCTGATTCCCTTCTGGAAGAAGGAGCAGAGATAGGTTATAAGGATGTTCATTATCATAGCAAAGATGGTGGTGTTACTGTAGAAGCAATATATAATGCCACATTGGAGAAGAATGCCCGCTATGATAACAGCTTTCATCTAACAAAGACCCGCGTAGGTAAAATGAAGGTTGAAATGAAGGTAGATCTTGGTGAACGAGCTTCCGCCAATATTGAGACAAAAGTGTATGAAAAATCGGATGATTCTCTCGATATACTTGAAGAACTCAACCTAAACGGAGAAGGATCGTCAGGAATCGCCAAAACAACGGTTTTTGCTACTGAAAAAAGTAAGGCAAATATTGTTAATAGAGCATTTGGAAATGCTCCATATTCAAGAGGCCACATAGAATGCAACGAAATCGTTAGAGGCGATGGTGTTAACGTTGGCACTATGCCTGAGCTTTATGTAAAAAATGAGAAAGCTGAATTAACCCATGAAGCTTCGATCGGACGTGTTAATGTAAAACAGCTTGAAACATTAATGGCAAAAGGATTAACTGAAGAGGAAGCCACTCAGTTAATAGTAAGGGGTATGTTGAAGTAGATTACCGACTTATAACTTGAAACTCATCAGTGTGATGAAAATATTTTTTTCTTTTAGAGCTCTTGTAGTAAGATAAAAAACATAAATATTTTTACCAATTCTGACAGAAATTGAATCAAATAGCATAACACTGATCGTTTTATTAGAATGGGAGTATTTTTGAGATGAACAAAAAAATAAAGATATTGATTGACAGTACCAGTGATGTTCCTGAAAACTGGTTAAAAGAGGAAGAAATAGAGCTGGTTCCACTACATATTAATTGGCCAGATGGTGACACGGAAGATGATAATGAAAGAAGTGAAAAAAAACTAAAAGAATACTGGCAAAGAATTTCAGCGTCAGAAGAATTACCAAAATCATCCCAGCCATCCCCAGCAATGTTCCTTGAAAAATACAAAAAAGCCATCGATGATGGTTATGATGAGATAGTTGTTTTCTGTTTGTCAACTGCCATGTCGGGTACATACAACAGTGCATTCATGGTAAAACAGGAAGTTGATATTCCTATACACGTTGTCAATACCAGAATGGCAAGTGCCGTAATCCCTCTAATAACAAAAAGGTTCAAAGAGCTTATCAATAAAGGGAAAAATACAGATGAAGCAATAAAACATATAGAAAAAGAAATTGATGCAGGAAAATTCAAAGCAATTTTCTATGTATCTAGCTTCGACTTTCTTATAAAAGGCGGTAGGGTCTCGAAATTTCAGGGCTTTGTAGGAAACCTGCTTAACATAAACGTCGGACTCTATATTAATGAAAAAACAGGAGAAATGATCCCCTTCAAAAAGGTACGTGGAGAAAAGAAAGCGCAAAAATCTCTTATAACCAAGACACTGGAATCAGTCCCCAAAGGGTCTACCGTTGATTTAATAATGGTACACGCTGACAATAAAAAAGGTATTGAAAGACTTAATGAGCTTCTAACCGATAATTATCACGTTGAATTTGTCGAAGAAACATTTATGGGCAAGGTTATCTCCACTCATGTTGGTCCTGGAACGGCAGGATTTGCACTTTATTGGAGAAAGTGATTGTTAATATTTTTCTGAATTATCGAGTTAATGTTAGTTGTTTAAATATTCATCTATAGCCTTTGCTGCTATCTTACCTGCTCCCATAGCTTCGATAACAGTTGCGGAACCAGTGACAATGTCACCACCAGCGTAAACACCTTCAAGATTTGTTTTTGTGGTATCTTTATCCACTTCAATACATGACCAGCGATTGAGTTTTAGTCCCTCAAATCCTGTTTTCAAAACTGAATTTGCCTTTTGTCCTATAGCTTCGATTACCATATCAACCGCAAGAGTGAACTCCGAACCTTCCACGGGTATAGGTCTTCTTCTTCCTGAATCGTCCGGTTCTCCCAGCCCCATTTTCATACATTTCATGGACTTCACATTATTATTTATGTCACCTTCATATTTTAATGGTTGCGTGAGCCAGTGAAACTCAACACCTTCTTCTATTGCATGTTGATATTCCTCATAACGTGCAGGCATTTGCTCTTCACTTCTTCGATAAACTATCATAACCTTTTTCGCCCCAAGCCTTTTTGCAACTCGCGCAGAATCCATTGAAACATTTCCCGCTCCAATAACTGCAACCCTGTCAAATATCTTTATTGGTGTATCATATCTGGGAAACTCATTAGCTTTTAACAAATTCACTCTAGTAAGAAATTCACTTGCAGAATAAATATTGTTGCAATTAGAACCTTCAATTCCTAAAAAGCGGGGAGCCCCAGCTCCTATACCAATGAAAATGGCATCGTACTTTTCTTTTAGATAATCAAAGGGTATTGTTCTACCTATTATTTGATTGTATACAAATTTCACTCCAAAGCTTTCAACATAACTGACCTCTTTTTCTACGACTTTTTTGGGAAGTCTGAAGTTAGGAATTCCGTATATGAGAACGCCACCAGATTTATTAAAGGCTTCATAAACCGTCACTTCATATCCCATTTTTGCAAGGTCACCCGAAACAGTCAATCCTGCCGGTCCGGCACCAATAACTGCAATTTTCTTATCCTTCTTTTCTTTTAACTCAGGTTCATCCTCATCAATATCAAGATCACCAAGGAAACGTTCCAGCCTGCCAATAGCTACAGGTTTTTTACCTTTAATATTGTTCAATAAACAGGTCTTTTCACACTGGGTCTCCTGAGGACAAACTCTTCCACTGATAGCTGGTAAATTATTCTGACTTTTCAAGATTCTTAAGGCTTCTTTGAAATTTTCTCTACTTATCTCTCTGATCATTGCGGGGATATCTATTCCAACGGGACAACCATTCATACAGTTGCTGGTTTTACACTGCATACAACGTTTTGCTTCCTTAATAGCTTCCTCTTCCGTGTACCCCAGAGCAACTTCATCAAAATTCTTTATTCTTTCCTGAGGAACTTGTTCACGCATCTCTGTTCTATCATCGTTCAAAGCCACGAAAGATCACCAACTTCTTTCTTAAAATTCTCCAGAGCTTCTTTTTCCTCCTGCTTGTACTGATGTTGACGCTTTATCAGTTCATTCCAGTTAACAATTCTTCCATCAAACTCGGGGCCATCTACACAGGTAAACTTCATTTCTCCATTAACTTCCACCCTACATGCCCCGCACATTCCGGTACCGTCAACCATAATAGGATTCAGTGAAACCATACACGGGATATTTTCTCTTTTTGCTATGGTTGAAACAAATTTCATCATTACAGTAGGACCAATAGCCCAAATTCTATCTATTTTGTAATTATTATCAACCAGTTCTTCAAGCCGTTCTGTCACCAGTCCTTTTTTTCCTGCTGTTCCATTGTCCGTTGTGACAACTAAATTTTCAGTAAACTTACTTAACTCATTTTCTAAGATAAGTTGTTCTGAAGTTACAGCCCCTATAATAACTGTCAGATTATTACCTTTTTCCTTGAGCGCTCTGGTTATTGGTAATATTGGTGCTATTCCTATACCGCCTCCAATAACAACAACGTTACCAAAATTATCGACTTCTGTGGGATTACCCAGTGGACCCACAACTTCAAGCAAATTAGAACCTTCTTTCATCATTGCAAGTTCATAAGTGGTCTTTCCAATACACTTAACGATAAACCTTGAATAGTTATTCTTTGCTTCCACAATTGTCAGCGGAATTCTTTCACCATTTTCTGATATTCTTAGAATTGCAAACTGTCCAGCCTGATAATATTTCGGTATGGTGTCGTGTTCTATATGAAAATCATAAATCTTTGATGATAATCTCTTTTTGGATATAATCCTGTTGTTCACCTGTTATCCCTCCCGACTATTTTAATAATATCAGGAATTTACTATAGGTGAAAAAAACTGAGTGTATAATTTAAAAAGGGGGAAGTATATGTTTTATAAAACAATAACCGTAGGTGAATCTTTAAAAAGTATTGAGTCCCATAAATACTTTTCCAAACTCGATGAAGTAGATTTTGATTATCTCGTGAAACTTGCGAAGGACGAACCTACCCTTTTGTTCATCGACAGTGCTCAAAGCGAAAAAATCACCCTTGATGATTGGTTATACGCTTTCACAAATATAATACTAATCAATAACAGCCCAATAAGAGCGTTTTTATTAAAGGGGAATTCTGAGAAAGAAAATACATTTAAAGGCTATTACAGAATAATCGGAGACAAAAAGCCTCCTGAAGCAATCGCCCGTAAACTAAAGAATGATATTGACAAAGAACTATCAAGTCTCTCCGGAAAAAGTAGTATCATCACTGAACTTAAAAAAATGCTAATACTTTCAATGTTTTATGAAGGCAGTGTTTTATTTCTTGGTGAAACAGGGACAGGAAAGAACCTTATAGCTGAGTTAATGGTTAAACTTTCACCACGCTGGGATAAACCTTTTTATTCATTGAACTGTGCCGCTATTCCTGACAACCTGCTCGAAAGCGAACTTTTTGGTTATAAAAAAGGTGCTTTTACGGGTGCCGCTACAGAAAAATTTGGTCTGATAGAGCAGGCACACGAAGGTACCCTTTTTCTTGATGAAATTGGAGATATGCCCCAAAACCTTCAAGCAAAAATTCTTAGTGTCACTGAAAATAGAGAATTTTTTAAAATTGGTTCTACAGAATCAAGAAAGGTTAATGTGCGTTTCCTGACTGCTACAAATCGAACCGAAGACACTATTTTAAGGAATGATCTAAGATATCGTTTATCAGCAATTCAGATAACCATACCTCCTTTGAGAGAACGAAAATCTGACATACCTGTTATCGTAGATAATATTCTCAAAAACAAAGGTTATTTGCTTCGCTTTGAAAGTCTTCCGGAAAATATCAAAAAACAACTTCTCAATTATTCCTATCCTGGAAATGTAAGAGAGCTAAAAAATATGATTGAAGAGTACCTGGCTGTAAATAACATAATGTACCTCAAAGATACAAAGAGTCTGGATCAACAAATCAAAGCTCTCGCCAATGAGGCTATAACCTCTTTTGTCACAGAAAAGATAACATACAAAAGTTTTCTGGAAAATATTCATGGTCATATCACAAAGGAACTTCTAAGAGAAAGATTCACTGAGCTTGAATACAATATTAAAAAACTTTCGGAAGAATTCGGGCTTACTCCAAGAAGAATTCGGGATTTACTTAATAAACATGGCATCAAAAAAACAAATAACCAATAAGATCTGTTAAATCCATTCGGTAAATAATCCTATTGCGGAAGGTCCAAGATGCGTTACGACAACTGGCTCAGCTGACTTAATAAATACTTCTAAATTGGGGAATTCCTCCTTTATTTGTTTTTTGATATTTTCTGCATCTTCTTCCCGGTTAGCATGAACTATTCCTGCACGTTTTAATTCTCGATTTTCTGACTGAATAGAGAGCTCTATAATCTTCTTTATAAGTTTTTTGTTACCTCTAACACTGGCCACAGGATGTAATTCTCCCTCAACAAGACTGATAACAGGTTTCATATTAAGTAATCCACCCATTAAAGCTTTTGCCCTTCCGATACGTCCACCTTTATAAAGATAATTTAGAGAATCTACAGAAAACATAACCTTTACCTTCTTATAAAAATTGGTAGCGTAAGAAACAAGCGAATCAATATCTTCTCCCTTATCAATTCTGTCACGCAGGTTTCTTACAAGGAATTCCAGTCCAAAATTAATTAGTTTTGTATCAATTACATCGATGTCAATATCCACGGCATCAGCTGCCAGCACAGCTGAATCAAACGTTCCGCTAAGAGCCTGTGAAATTACAGGAACAATTAATTTGTCAAATTCCGCTGCTCTCTTTTCATAGATTTCCTGAAAATCCTGAGGATTTGGTTGTGAAGTTGTAGGTGTTTTCTTCGCAGTTTCAAGTTCCCTGTAATATTCTTCTCTTGACAGTTCAGTGGCTTTGAAATATTTTTCTTCCTTATTTACATATAAAGAAACCAGATCAACGCCCAAACTATCCTGTTCTGCCTTTTTTAATCCACTGGTGCTATCAGTAATTATGCCTATATTCATACAATCACCTCAAAAACTCTTTATTACTTCATTATATAGAACAATTGACAAAAACTTAAGCATTAACGAAAGTCCTAATACATTAAATCTTTGTAATATGAATCAGAGAAAAAAATTAATGGAAAACTCTATTTCAGTTAAAATTAACAACTAAATTACTATACACTGGACACTGTCTTATAATGTTGTATAATCTTATGGAGGAGGCGATTATTTGTCTATAAGGAAGATAAAACTTCCTGAAAATGCTGAAGCAATAGAGATTTTCGGAAATTATGATAAGAAAGCTAGATATCTTCAGAATAAATTTGGAGTAAAACTATCGATAATTGGAAATGAAATCTGGATTAAAGGAGAAACAAAAGAGGAAATCGAAACCGTAGAAAGAATTATGGGAGATCTTATAAGTGTCAATAAGAATGGCCACTTACTGGATTGGAGAGAATTTGAATACATGGTTGATCAGCACCAAATATCTACTGAAAATAATGAAAAATTTGAGGGATATTATAATACAGTCAAAAATTCTGTAGCCATCTTGAATAGAATAAAACCAAAGACTGCAGGTCAAAAGCAATATCTGGATGCTATCAGAGATAAGGATATTGTGTTTTCAATCGGTCCTGCTGGTACAGGGAAAACGTATCTTGCGGTTGCTATGGCGGTAGATAGCCTGAAATCAGGAAATGTACAACGAATTATTCTTACAAGACCGGCTGTTGAAGCTGGCGAAAAACTAGGTTTTCTTCCAGGTACCCTGACAGAAAAAGTAGATCCTTATCTTAGACCTCTCTATGATTCATTAATCGATATGTTGCCCATTGAAAAATTAAGCTATTTTCGTGAGCAGGGAATAATTGAGGTAGTACCTCTTGCTTATATGAGAGGAAGAACGCTTAACAACTCCTTTATAATACTGGATGAAGCCCAAAATACAACATATCAACAGATGAAGATGTTCCTTACAAGGATTGGATTTGGGTCCAAGACAATTGTAACGGGAGATATCACACAGATAGATCTGGAGATGAATGAAAGCTCGGGTCTTGTGATTATTCAAAAAATATTAAAGGATATTGAAGAAATTTCCTTTGTATATCTTAGCGAACACGATGTTGTTAGAAATAGAATAGTGAAAAGAATAATTAGAGCTTATGAAGAATTTGAAAGTGAGGAAAATATTAATGGTGGCAGAAAAAAGTAATAATGGTGCCACAAAAAATTATGCTTTCAAATTCTTTACATTAAAGAATATAACTAACTTTGTTCTTTTTCCTGTACTTGCTGCGCTGCTAAGCAGAATTGCTTATATGAAAATTCCACACTATCCGTTTAGTTTCTTTTTTGGTGCTGTATTGTACTGGATTATCTTCGGAGAGTTATCATTAAGCAGAAGTACACATTTTTCGTTGCATAGAGCATATAGGTATACTGTTTTTTCTGTGGTGCTATTTGGAGCATTGTTAAATTCTTTCCTTCCTGCAATTGTTGGTAATGAATATGCTCTTGCAATAGTCCCGATTTTCTTGAGTGTATCTATAATAACCGTTCTTGCTGGTTTTGAGGTAGGACTTGGAACTGGACTGTTTCTTTCATATCTAGCTTCGGTCAGTATGAATTTTTCCTTCGAGCATTTTCTTTTGAACTCGGCAATGGTATTTTTCACGGTTTTGACAACTAGAAAATTGCTGAGACGTATCAATATAGCAAAAGCAGGATTTATTGTTGGGATAATGTTTTCAGCAGTATTGCTTACCAGAGGATTAATAGATATGAATCTGGATTTGATTCTAATTGGCATAGGTTTGATAAATCCGATAATTTCTTCCATTGTTACTATAGGAATTATTCCATATATTGAATCAGTAAGCAGGATCTATTCAGATGTAGGATTACTGGAACTCGGGAGTCTTTCTCATCCGTTGCTAAAAAGTCTGTCTCTTAACGCGCCAGGTACTTATTATCACAGCATTACATTGGCAAATTTGTCTGAAGCAGCCGCTGAGAAAATAGGTGCCAACCCTATTCTTGCAAGAGTTGCAGCCTATTTTCATGATATTGGAAAATTGAAAAGGCCTCAGTATTTCACAGAAAACCAGAGCGGTAATAACCCGCACAATTCTATTACTCCATCAATGTCAAATATTGTAATAAATGAACACGTAAAAAGAGGGGTAGAGCTGGCAAGAAAACACCGATTGCCTAAATTGATAGAAGATGTAATAAGAGAACACCATGGAACAAGGATAAAAAAATATTTTTATCATAAGGCAAAAGAAGAAAGAGAAGATAGTAAAGATGAATATCGATATCCCGGGCCAAAACCGCAGTTCCCTGAATCAGGTATCATCATGCTTGCTGATTCAACGGAAGCAGCATCTAAGAGTATAAAAGAACCTACACCGGGTAAGATACACGAACTGGTAGAAGATATTGTAAATGGTGTTTACAATGAACGCCAGTTGGACGAATGTGGCTTAACTCTCAGCGATCTTGAAAAAATTATTGAGGCTTTTACTTATGTCCTAACCAACATGAATCGAGGACGCATTGAATACCCAAAAGAAAAGATTGACAAGGTGGTCTCTTCCAATGAAGATTCAGGTGATAAACAGGACAAAAACAAAAATTGATATAAACAAGATAGTTGAATTATCCAACAGTATTTTATCTGAAGAAAATCTTTCAGAAAGAAATTCTTATGTAAATATTGTTATCACCAACGATGAAGAAATTACAAAATATAATCGAAAATTCAGAAACAAAGATGGTCCCACAGATGTTCTTTCATTCGAGTATGGGCTTGATGAAGAAACAATAGGAGATATTGTTATTTCCTATGAAACAGTTGCGAGTCAGGCGCCTGAATATAATAACTCGGTTCAAAAAGAACTTTATTTAATGATAATTCATGGATTACTACACCTGCTGGGCTTTGATCACGAAAATAATGAAAATGATGCAAAAGTAATGTTTGATAAACAAAACTATTATTCCAATAAATATATTGAGGAGGGATAAGCTATGGCATTATTGAAGCCTTTTAAAGCAGTCAGACCTAAAAAAGAACTAGTAAAAAAAGTGCAGTGTCCACCTTACGATGTAGTTTCTTACGATGAAGCAAAACACTATTGTAAACACCTTGAAAGCTTCATGCATGTTATCAGGGCAGAAATTGACTTGCCCGAAAACACTCCTCACTATGGAAAAGCAGTTTACGAAAAAGCAAGAGAGAATCTGGAAAGTCTGATTAATGATAATATCCTGATTAAGGATGAAAAACCATCATATTATCTATACAAACAAAAAATGAATGATCATGAACAAATTGGCCTTGTCGCATGTGCTTCAATTGATGAATATCAGCAAAATAAAATAAAGAAACACGAACTAACCAGAAAAGAAAAAGAGGACGACAGGACAAATCATGTATATACAGTAGGCGCGAACACAGGACCTGTTTTCCTTACTTTTAAATCTAAGGATGATATTGAAGCACTGTTTCAAAAATTGATTAATAAGCTGGAACCGGTTTATGATTTTGTAGATGAAAACAGCGTACAACACACCGTATATTTGGTAAACTCCGGAGAAATGATAAAGGAGATTAACGATACTTTCAAAAATGTATCAGAATTATATATTGCTGATGGTCATCACAGAGCGGCTTCAGCTTCAAGAGTGAGAGAAAAAATGAAAGAAGAAACCAAAAACCACTCGGTAGACGAAGAATATAACTATTTCCTTAGTGTTATTTTTCCTCACACCCACTTAAACGTACTTGATTATAATAGAGTGGTTAAAGATCTAAACGGTTTTTCAAAAAATGAGTTTCTAAAATACATAGGAGATAACTTCATTATTAAAGAAGCAGATGAAGTTCCTTATGAGCCAAAAAACAGGCACGAATTTGGAATGTTTCTCGATAATAATTGGTATGTGCTAAAACCAAAAAAAGGAACCTTTGATAATAACGACCCTGTGAAAAGTCTCGATGTTGCAATTCTTCAAAACAATTTACTTGAACCTGTTCTCGGTATTAAAAATCCCAGAAGTGATTCCAGAATTGATTTTATAGGTGGCATAAGGGGACTTAAAGAACTCGAAACCAGAGTAGAGAATGGATGGGCAGTAGCCTTTTCAATGTATCCAACATCCATTGAAGAATTGATGAAGGTTGCCGACGAAAGTATGGTAATGCCTCCAAAATCCACATGGTTTGAACCCAAACTTAGAAGTGGACTTTTTGTTCACCTGTTAAAATGAATACCGTAGCAATTGTAGTAGCAGGTGGATCCGGTACCCGATTTGGAGGTTCCCTTCCAAAGCAATTTTTTTCGTTAAAAGGAAAAGAAATTATTATTAGATCTGTGGAGATATTCCACAGATCTTCTTATATAAACAGAGTTATTCTTGTGGTTAACAAGAAATGGGCAGAGCTCGCAAAAGAACTGCTTATAAAACATAACCTGGATAATATTGAGATGGTCGAAGGCGGTAGATCAAGACAACATTCTGTTTTTAAAGGTCTTGAGTATCTTAATAATGAACCACCCGATAAAGTTCTGATACATGACGCTGTCAGACCTCTTTTCCCCGGAAAATATATAAATCTCATATTAAGTAAAATCAGAACAGGATATGGTGCCGTTTTTGCAAGAGCTGTAAATGAAACTCTCTATATAGTGGAAAACAAAAGGGTATTCGATTCACCACCGAGAGAAAAATTTTGGTTGGCTGAAACTCCTCAAGGATTTGTTTACAATGAGATACTAAAAGCTCACAGACTTGGTATGGAAGCATCTAAGAACGTTACAGATGAGGTACAACTCTATAAAGAATACATCGGAGAAGTAAACATTATACCTTCAACTTTTCCAAATCCAAAGATAACCACAAAGGATGATATTGCGTTTGCTGAAAGTCTTATTGATAACAGAACGTAATCTATCCAAAAAATGTATTCAAAAATCCCCTGACTACCTCAGCTCCACCAATTATTGTTCCTATTACACTACCAACATTTGCAAGAACAACAACCAGTAAAACCCTGGTTGCCTTGTTTTTCCAGAACCCTTTAAACGTATAAATATCTTCTGAAAGATTCTCCATATCCTCTACGGTAGGTTTTCTAACAAGCGCTTCAACTAACCCTGCAAACCAGCCCGCTGCAAGAACAGGGTTTAGTGAGCTAATGGGAGCTACAGCAAAGGCTGTTAGTATCGAAAAAGGATGTCCTAAAGCAACAAGTGTTCCCAGAGCTGACAAAGATCCGTTCCATAATATCCAGCTTAAGATTTGATTAATTCCTGCATCTCTATTCACAATAATTGTTGATAAAATCAACGCAATTATTATTACGGGTATACTCCAGCCAATTATTTTACCAACATTTGATTTTGGTGGTATATTAGTAAGCCTATCAAGATCCAGTTCTTTTTCAACATTCTCTTTTATACCAGGAACATGGCCCGCTCCAACAACAGCAACAACCTTTTTGCCCGGAGCCTCTTTTATCTTTTGAGAAAGATACATATCTCTTTCGTCAATTAATAATTCCTTTAACTGGGGAAACGCTTTAGACAATTCATTCAAGGCAGATGTAAGCACATCTTGCGATTTCAGTTTTTCCAGTTCCTCTTCGGTTATTTTTTCGTTACTTAGGGCACTCATCAAAATCAAAAAGAACAACTTGAATTTGCCAAAAAAACCCAAACTGTGCCATATCCTTCTAAAAGTGATCTGTATATCCCTATCTGCAAGAACAAGCTCTGCACCGGTATCCTTTGCCGACTGAATTCCCTGAAGCATTTCTTGACCTGGATTGATTCCAAGTTGTTTTGCCATTCTTTTCTGAAAGGAAGATAATATCATATTTGTCAACAAAAGAAACGCCTTTTTTTCTTTCACAATTTTAAAAATATTTGTATTTTTCCATTTGTCTTTGTTCTGAATCGAACGATAACGGGATTCGCACAATTCTACACATACCGAATCAGGCTGCTCTTCTTCAATAACATTTTTTACCTCTTCAGTGCTGCTTTTCGAGATATGAGCTGTACCAATAAGTACAATTTCTTTTTCATTTAACTGTATTCTGTGAATATTTTCAGAATCCATTTATACACCGTCCCTTCCTTTAAACCATCTGGCGCTCGGAGAGTGACGCTTGGAGTCACTCGCTACGCTCGTTCAATGACGCTTGCAGTCGTTACGCTTCGCTTCACTCAAAGGCGCTCAAAGAGAGCAAATCTTTAACCATCAAGATCAGAGATCCGAGTCCCAACTGGTAAAAAATTACGTCCAACGCTGAAGCTTGGTCCACCGAGGTTACTAAAAACCTTTGATATGCGAGCTACGCTCGGATTTGTGCTTTCAGCGGCCAGTTCTTTAGAAACGGGTTTAGAGCTTTTAGTGCCCTCTTGAGAGGGCTGCCGGAGGCTGGGTGTGTGAATTTCGGCGCTTCGCTTTGTAATTCGCGATCCGAGATCAAAGAGCCGATTAAAATGCTTGAAAAACGAGATAAAAAACCAAGT
>JAWODV010000014.1:0-5695 GCA_046483075.1 Kosmotogaceae bacterium
AATATAAGACTAAGAAACTAATACTTGTTTCCAATGACCCACAACCCAGAAAGACAGGGAATATTGAGATAATGCCATGGCGGCATTTCCTTGATAAATTGTGGGATGGAGATATTATTTGAGATTAAGAGACTGAGAGATTATTTTAAGTTTCTGCGCATAATTATCCATCTTTTAAAGAAGGGATCATCCATAATATATGACCGTTTATCTTTTATCAGTATACCTTTTTGAATAAGTCGCTGTAAAGGACTGTAAACCAGAATTCCGAAACCGAATTTTTTCGTACCGTGTTTTAAATGTTTGTATATCAGGGCTCACAAACACAATTTGCAAATTACTCAATACAATGAGTAAAATTACTCAATGAAATGATAAGAGGGGTCAGATCGTGGGGAGGCAATAAGGAACTTTGCGTTTAAGTCGAGCTCGCGTTGCCCGTAGTAGCTTGCATCACCGAGCTAAAGGTTCCTCGCAGCTTGCTGCGAGGAGAGTCAATAACTTCTTATAATAAATGATCACATATACAGTTATTCGTTTGAAAAAATGTTAAAACATACATAAATACGTTTGAATAAATGTAAATATGTAATAAAAGCAATTCGGAAAATAATAAAAAGTGCGAAGTTGATTTCCTGATACAGGCTAATAACCGGGTTCATTTCTGTCACCTAGCACCGCCTTTGGCGTCCGGGAGGAGGGGTTAGACTTTCATGTTCATTCCCGGTTAACCCGCCACGTTTCTGGAGAACACCCTGAACAATTCCAATATTTACGCTACATATTGGATTGAAATTCCATATTTTACGCTAAATATTGGATAGCAACTCCATAAATTACGTATAGATAAGTTGTGACCGGGGTCAAATAGACGGGCTCGCACCCTTTGCCGCGCTGCCTTCGGCGTAACCGTGGGACGAAGGGGATAGTCTTCAACAGGTTTAGAGCATGACATAACCGACTTACAACGAGCATCAGTTTTTAAACACAGATTTGCTTGGTTTATAAAAAAGCTGTAAATTTTCTCATGATATGGGAAAATATACATATAAATAACCTGGTGCATATTCTTTTTACATTATACCATAGCTTTTTTCATAAACAAGGGTTTATTCCGGCGATATCGGTAAAATAATTTGGTTGTCTGCAACAAATTAGGTAAATTTACGTAGGCACAGTAGAATAATTACCACTATTTAGACAATGACAAAGACAAAAACTAATATCGTTTCATCGATTTCGAAGAAAACTGGTTCATCAGAGAGTGATATTGAAAAAATCATTACTGAATTTGTCAGAACTCTTCGAACTGCTGCAAAAAGCAATAAGACTACAGTGGTGCCTGGCTTCGGTTATGTCATTCTAAGAGATCGGAAAGCCCCTTATGGATCAGTCAAACACATGGAGATCCCGAGTGCTGCGAGCTGGTATATTTCTGATGATGATGAACTATATCCACCTCCAACGGAAAACTTTCAGGATATAGTCTGCCAATACTGGGGAGAAACGAGGCTAAATATTATAAATGAACTTCAGTCAGGCAGGAAATCAAATGAAGTTATTGAAAGGTTCCTGAAAATCTCCGGAATGCCAAAGAAGTTACTGGCTGAAGAGGTTTTAGAAATGAGTCCCAAAACTCTTGCCAATTACTGCAAACCAGGAAAATCACTTCCAATAAGACTAAATGAACAGGTTCTTAAGCTAGAGAAGCTATACGAAAAAGGCATAGAACTTTTCGGGACCTCGAAAAGATTTAACACCTGGCTTAAAGCTAAATCATATGGTTTGGGTAACATAAAGCCAATTAGCATAATTAACTCAATTACAGGAATTGAACTTGTATATGAAGAGCTAATAAGGATTGAGTTTGGCGCCACTGCTTAAATGAGAGTATACAGAGTCACACATAAAAAATGGTCAAACAAGCTTATTGCTTCCGGAATGCCGGCAAGATGGAATTCTGCAGGGATAAAAATGATCTGCTGTGCAGCTTCAAGAGCATTGGCATGTCTTGAGAACGTAGTCCACAGAGGTGATTCTGATCTGTTTAATCTACCCTTCGTTACTATGGAAATTGAGATACCCGACGATCTGAATATTATCGAACAGGAATTGACTGCCTTACCACATGGGTGGAATGAAGGTGGAGAGGAAGCGTACAGAAAGTGCAGACCATTCGGAGATATCTGGTATAGAGGATTAGAATCAGCAGTCCTTAAAGTGCCTTCTGCCATTATCCCCGGGGACTCGAATTATATTCTCAACCCGGACCATCCTGATTTTTCAAAAATTTTCATTGCCGCTGAGGATTGAGGTGGACCCACCTTTGTCCCGGTTCCCGGGCATATTGAATTTATTCTTTCAACACATCGGGGGGAACACCAATTTTAAAAATATGTGTAAATTAGTACTATGAGTACAAATACGGCATCAAAAATAAACCAGCTGCTTCAATCCCGGCATGCTGGCACATTGCTGAAAAAATATTGACCAGGATTTTATAAATTGTATTTTTGTATTTATGGCAGAAAAAGCATTCATAACACCAAAAGTTTTTAAATGGGCAAGGGAATCAGCTAAAATGACTGAGAAGGTTGCTGCAAATAAGGCTGCTGTTTCTGTTGAGAAGTTTAAATCATGGGAAAAAGGAGAGAGCCAACCAACGATACGACAGGCTCAAACTTTGGCTAAAGCTTATCGTAGGCCATTTGCGTTATTTTTTCTTCCGGATATACCAAGTGATTTTCAACCATTACAAGACTTCAGGAAAAAAGGATCCAAAGAACTAAGTACATCTTCTGTTTTTATCATCAGGGAAATACAACAGAAGCAATCATGGATAAGTGAAGTAAATGAAGAAAATAATGAAGAGATATTACCCTTTATCGGCAGGTATTCACGACGTAATGATCCTTCTGAAATTGCAAAAAATATTCTGGAGACCCTGGGAATAGAACCTCGGAACTACAAATCCAACAATCCTATTTTAGAATGGATAGAAAAAGCCGAATCCGCAGGAATCTTTATCTCCAGGACTAGCTTCATTCACCCAAAATTAAAACTGGATTCAGGGGAATTACAAGGATTTGCCATTGCAGACAAATTTGCTCCATTTATATTTATTAACTCCGACGACTGGAATGCGCCCCAATTATTTACTCTTGTGCATGAACTCGCACATATCTGGATTAATGAAACCGGGATTTCAAATGAGATTGAACCTGTTTTAAGGGATAAAGAGAAATATAATCCAATTGAATTATTTTGTAATGAAATTGCAGCAAATGCTCTGATGCCACCGGAATATATTAACGAAATTGACAAGAGTAATTTTACTGATGCCACAAAAGTATTTAAGGTAGCTAAAGAATTTGGAGTTAGTTCATTCGCATTGATTGTGCGAGCATTAAATCTTAATTTAATTTCTGTTGATTCTTACAAAAGATTAAAAGTCCAGGCTGATATTGAGTTTAAAGAATTTTTGAAAGAACAAGAAGAAAGAAAAGAAAAACAAAAAGGAAAGGTAAAAGATAGTCCTGTTTATTATCCATTAATTATTAATAGGAACGGACGTTTGTTTACACAAACTGTACTTGATGCATATCGCGGTGGTGATATTGAACCAACATTCGCCAGCAATTTATTAAATGTTAAAGTGAATAATTTTCCAAAGCTGGAATCTCAAATGTATAGATGGATGTAAGTCAAGTGAAATACTGTTTAGATGCAAATGTTTTAATTCAGGCCTGGCAAAAATATTATTCACCAGATATTTGTCCAGGGTATTGGGAATCAGGTTCACTTGTCAAGTTGAGCATAAATAATATACGAACCGCCGACCGAAGGCAATAATTTTCAGCGTTTCAATTGTGGTTTATCATTTCGTTGGCAGCAAGCAAAACAGAGACATTTATTATGGATACAGACGATTTATCTAGAGAAGCATATGGTGGCATTTTAATCGAGGCTGAGAAACTGACTCACGATTTGACTTTGCATTATGGATTGCTATCTTATGATTGTAAAAATGAGACAGAATACATTGAGAAAGCTGAAAATCTTACCAGGAGAATAATGGAAGTTAAGGACTATGAGTTGGATGATATATTTTGGGGAAATCCCCCGGATAAAGAAAGATTAGCTTATACATTAAATAAAATATTGAGAAATATCGAGAAGGTAAAATCTATTCCGATTGAGAAAAGAAAATATGATTTTTAAATAAAAAAAAGTCACTAATGATTTTATACCTGGTTGGGCTGCGTTTTTTTTGTTCTTTTGATATTTAGAAAGGCTTCACTTTTTGAACTTCTTTCTTCCTCAATGTCATAGTCATTTTGTAACCCCAGCCAGAATTTTGGAGAATTTCCAAAATATTGACTAAGCCTAAGAGCTGTATCAGCAGTAATTCTTCTTTTCCCCTTTAGAATCTGAGAAATTCTGGTTTGTGGAATATCCAGATCTTTCGACAACTTGTAAGCTGATATCTCAAGCGGGATCAAGAATTCTTCACGTAATATCTCTCCAGGGTGTATGTTTGGTAATTGTGCCATATCCTTACTATTTGTGATAGTCAATTATTTGTACCTGTTCTGCATTGTTGTTTTTCCAGATGAAGATTATTCTCCATCGGATATTAATTCTAATACTGTGAAAATCTTTCAACTTCCCTTTCAGTTTTTCAAGCTTGTTTGAAGGAGGTATTCGAAGGTCAACAACATCTTGTGAGTTGTTTATCATTCTCAATTTTCTCCTTCCTGTGTTTTGAATTTCGAGTGGAATCTTTTTTACAGTTTCTCCTCTCCAAATTTTTTCAGTATTCTTATCGCCAAAGTTTACTATCATAATAACGAGTAACGATACTAACGTCAAAAGTAAATACTTTGCTTTAAGTATCCAAATTTATTTGTTAATTGTTTTTAATGCAGCCTAACTTTGTTATATGGGTAAAAAAGAAAAGATATTACAAAAGATCATCAAGGTGGTTGATAAAAACGCCCCTGATTCAGAAGTGTATTTGTATGGTTCCCAGGCCAGAGAAAATAATGAAGGGATTAGATTGAAATGAGCGGCACAAAAGGAGTATGGTAAAACAAAAACTGAATGGATCCGGTTGCCAAAGTCCATCACAACAGAATAAGAAAACATTTTGAATTTCTAGATAAATCATCTTTATTTGTTGTACCAACGCTCCGCTTTACCGTCAGGTAAAGTTCTGCTGCCTTCTATGGCAGCTTTTTTATTTATTATGGCAAGAACCACATTCTATCTTGCCATCTATAATTCCAGATTAATTTATATTTTGAAAACGAAGAAAAGTGTATTAACATTGTAATTACATTAAGTATTCAGATTATGGAGGTCTCGATTATTAAAATAGGAAACTCAAAAGGAATTCGCTTTAGCAAAACAATTCTGGAAAAGTACAATCTCAGAGATAAAGTGGATTTGATTCTTGATGAGGATCAAATTATAATTAAGCCAATTTCAATTCCCAGAAAAAACTGGGATGAAGCTTTTAAAGAGATGGCCTTGAATGGGGATGACAGACTCATATTTAACGATGTGTTTGATGGATAACTCTAGATAGAAACGTCAAGGTCATTTTCAACGAAACCATGGACACGAACTCTGAGCCCAATATCGAGAATCTGAACGATCTGACAGAGGATTGGAATTTCCAGGGATGGGAGAC
>JAWODV010000127.1:0-4130 GCA_046483075.1 Kosmotogaceae bacterium
AAGCGTTGGCACTTAATATGGGTACACAATCAAGGCAAGTTAAACAAGGATTTGACATATTTGTGAGTGAGAATGGAAGGACAGTTAAAGTAAACAGAAATCCGAGACCAAGAAATATTGCATTAAACATATTAAGTAGTAGGTTACGACAAAGAAATAACCTTAGAAGTGGATTTATTATTAGGCGAGGAAATACGAATGAACCCGACACAAACCAACCACCTTCACTTCAACAATTTAGCGTTCAAACGAGTAACAATAGAATTACATTGAATAGCCTGTTTATTTCTTTTTCAAGTTTTTCAGTTTTTTGTAATATTTCTTCCCACACCTCCTTGCTGTTCTCTTGATAATTCAATTCATAGAGAATTTCCAGCTCCTCTAATCCGCTAGTTAGCACCTGAAAGTCTTCTACTATATTTTGTAGGTCTTTTAATTCTTTTGATAGTTGATTAGCCTTTGTTTGATTCTCCCAAAATGAATTAGAGCTCATCTCCTGAGAAATTTCTTTGATACGTTCCTCTTTTTTGCTTAATTCAAAGATGTCTCCTGAGTTCTTCAATCTTCTTCTTTAGATCATTAATCCTGGCATTTAAGTCAATATTAGAAGTATCTACCATTCCAGTCACTCCTTACTTTTTATTATTTATTTTTTTCCACAACAATATTTGTATTTTAATCCGCTACCACATGGGCAGGGGTCATTTCTGCCAATCTTTTTTTTCTTATCACTCTTTTTTTTATTTCCTTTTTTAAGCGTTTGGTTTTGCTGCTCTTGTGTTGAAGTATTCTCCGTATATACTCCCCTCCCCATCGGTGTTTGCTGGTATTGTTCAGCTTCCTGAGGTTTCTGTTTAATTTTAACCCGATAGAGAAATTTAATACTATCTTCCTTAATATTTTCTACCATATTTTGAAACATATTATGTGCTTCAAAGTGGTATTCTGTCAGAGGATCTTTTTGTCCATATGCTCTTAAACCAATTCCCTGTTTTAAATCATCAAGTCTTTTTAAGTGATCCTTCCATTCCCTGTCAACAGTGCGGAGCAGAATCATTTTTTCTATCTGCCTCATCAAAGAAGGGGTAAGCTCTTTCTCTTTATTTTGATATCCTTCACGGGTTTTTTCTAACAAATCATCCTTTAATTTCTCAACTGTTAAATTTGATACATCTTTGGGAAACTGCAAAGCAATGCCAAAAGTATCGTAGAAATGGTCCTTTAATGCAGTCAAGTTCCATTCTTCCGGATAAATTTCTTTGTTAGTATAACGTTGAAGCATATTCCCAATAGTATCTTCAAGCATATCTATAATAATATCTTTAATATTATCGCTTAATAAGACTGTTTTTCTCTGATCATAAATAATTTTTCGCTGATATTCCATTTCATTATCGAATTCTAATAACTGTTTCCTGATTTCAAAGTTTCTCGTTTCAACTCTTTTTTGAGCTCCCTCTATTGAACGGCTAATAAATGGATGTTCAATGGGTGTTCCTTCTTCTACTCCCAATTTTTCCATAAAACCAGAAATACGATCTGAGCCAAACAAGCGCATCAGATCATCCTGTAGCGATAGGAAAAAACGCGAGGATCCCGGGTCTCCTTGACGTCCGGATCTTCCTCTTAATTGATTATCAATCCTTCTACTTTCATGCCTTTCAGTTCCGAGAACATGCAGACCCCCCAAATTTGCTACTCCAGGACCAAGAACAATATCAGTTCCCCGTCCGGCCATATTGGTAGAAATGGTTACTTTCCCCTTTTGACCAGCATCGGCAACAATTTCAGCTTCTTTCTCATGATTTTTCGCATTCAGCACACTATGTTCAATTTTTTCCTTTTTAAGCAAGTTGCTAATTCTTTCAGATTTATCAATAGAGACTGTGCCAACCAGTATAGGTCTGCCCTGCAGATGCAATTCTTTGATTTCCTCAACAACCGAATTGAATTTTTCTTTTTCAGTCCGATAAATAACATCCGGATAACTATACCTGATTAATTTTTTATTGGGAGGTATGATTGTAACCGGCAGATTATAAATCTCTATAAACTCATCTTCTTCCGTTTTTGCTGTTCCGGTCATTCCTGCTAATTTGTTATATAATCGAAAAAAATTTTGAAATGTGATAGTAGCCAGTGTTTGGCTTTCACGAGCAATCGCTACACTCTCCTTTGCTTCAATAGCCTGGTGTAAACCGTCACTATATCTCCTGCCAAACATTAAACGACCGGTGAATTCATCAACAATAATCACTTCCCCGTTTTTGACCACATAATCAACATCTCTTTTAAAAAGTTTATGAGCACGCAAAGCCTGGATAATATGATGTTGTAAACTCATATTATTTTGTGCATATAGATTTCCTACACCAAGCAATTTTTCCATTTTTGTTACACCTTGTTCAGTTAGAAATGCAGCTTTTTCTTTTTCATTGATTTTGTAATCCGTTTCTTCCTTCAATTGGTAAACCAGTTTATCAATCTGGAAATATTTTTTTGTAGATTCTTCGGTGGGCCCTGAAATAATAAGTGGTGTTCTGGCTTCATCTATCAATATGCTATCCACTTCATCTATAATAGCAAAACCATGCTGACTTTGTACGATATCCTCCGGACGAATACTCATATTATCTCTTAGATAATCAAATCCAAATTCATTATTAGTTCCATAGACAACATCTGACTGATAAGCCTCTTTTTTTTGCTCAGTATTCATATCATGCTGAATTAAACCAACTTTTAATTCCAAAAATTCATAAACAGGCCCCATCCAGTATCGATCTCTCTTGGCTAAATAGTCATTAACCGTGACAATATGAACACTATCCCCCGATAGGGCATTCAAATAAGCAGGCAGGGTAGCAACCAGTGTTTTTCCTTCACCGGTGGCCATCTCGGCAATTTTACCCTGATGTAAAACAATGCCTCCAATCAGTTGAACATCAAAGTGCCGCATATTAATCGTTCTTCTGGCGGCTTCCCGAACTACAGCGAATGTTTCCGGTAATATTTCATCAAGAGTTGCCCCATTTTTTATCTTTTTTCTAAAATATTCTGTCTTTTTCTTCAACTCATCGTCTTTCAGTTTTGCTATTTCTGTTTCAAATTGATTAACTTTTTCTACCAGGGGTTTTACTTTATTCAATTCTTTCGTATTGGAATCACCAAATATTTTTTTAACTATATTAATCATCACAAAGATTAGTCCTCTCAATTTCGTTTATAATCTTTTTGCCTTCTATTTTATAAGTTTCAATTTTTGTATAATAATTTGCACTTTTATATACTTTTCAGTGTTTTTATGATAAAGCATCCTCTTTCATCATCATTTTCTGAATTAAAATAAATAGACCGATAAAAATCATAATATCTCCAACACTTACAATAGAAGCACCCGGGAAGGGTTTTGGTAACGAAACTACATCTCCTAAAAAAGCAAAAAGAGTTTCATTGCTTTTTAGTGAATGGATTGCATTTTGACCTACTCCCAGTAAAGTGTTTCCATTTATTTCCTGAATCATTTGTTGGTTTATTAATACAGGCATTTTACCACCATTAACCAGTATAACAAAGGCATTCATCAATACACCCAGAGTTATATATTTAAAGCCGGGTACCTTCATATTCTGTAGTGATGCAGCAATTAATAAAAAATAAGATGTAATTAAAAAAACAGGACTATAATTGAGAAAAAACGAAAAATCAATTACTGTAAAAAACCAGATCAATCCTCTTAACAATAGAGCAGCTGCAAATAAGTAGACTCCTTCTATTGAAATATGATACAATTTTTCTAATTCGCCTCCTCTTATAAGTCCAATAATAACAGCAAGAATAATAATCATCAAATACAGCATTACTGAACCCCCTTTTCTTTTAACAGGGAAATAAATATTTTTACCATATCCGGATCAAATTGTTTGCCGCTTTCATTTTCTAATTCTTTTAGTATATCCTGTGCTGATAATTTTTTCCGATAAGGACGGTCTGAATTCATAGCATCATAGGAATCAACAATAGACAGTAATCGGGAAAATTTTGGAATTTTCTCTCCCTTCAATCCTTCAGGATAACCGCTACCATCAAACCGTTCGTGATGATGCAAAACTGTTTTTGAGCATTTTTTT
>JAWODV010000065.1:0-6497 GCA_046483075.1 Kosmotogaceae bacterium
ATCTGAGTTTTCTTGAACGTCGCGTCAAAACTATATGATATTCTATGGTCAAAAGTATCAATGGAACAACTATCGATGCTGATTTCAAGAAATCACTCCTTATTTATATTATATTACAAGGTATCTTTTACATAACTATTATATAATCCTTCTTGGTAGGCTTATAATGAAATCGGAGGGATAGAATGAACGCTGAAATAATAAACGTAGGAACTGAAATCCTGCTGGGTAATATTATAAATACAAACAGTACATATTTATCCAGAAAACTGGCTGAGCTTGGTATAAATCTATACAAACACACAGTTGTCGGTGATAACATGGAAAGGCTTACAGATTCTATAAATGATGCACTGAGTCGCGTAGACATTGTTATAACTACAGGTGGTCTGGGACCGACACAGGATGATATTACCAAAGAAGCGGTGGCAAAGTGTCTCGATAAAAAGCTGATTTTAGACAATGAATCCTTAAAACATATAGAATGCTTTTTCAAAAATCGAAATAAGAGCATGAACGAATACAACAAAAAACAGGCTTATTTTCCCGAAGGTTCAAAAATTCTTGAAAACACTGTAGGAACTGCTCCAGGCTGTATAGTTGAGGATAAAGGAAAGATAATTATTCTACTCCCTGGTCCTCCTCATGAAATGATAGAAATGTTCGAGCAAAATGTATTCAATTACCTCAGAAAAAAGAGCGAGCAGATTATTCACTCCAGATTTCTCAGATTATTTGGTATTGGTGAAAGTGATGTTGTTAAAAAAATCGAAGATATTATTGAAGAGCAAGACAATCCAACAATTGCACCTTACGCTGATGGATATCAGGTATCGTTAAGAATAACTGCAAACACAAAAAACAAATCATATGCCAATATAATGATAAATAATATAGAAAAAAGAATTCAAGAAAGATTGGGACAATACATCTACAGTAAAGATAACGAAACCCTGGAAAGTGTGGTTCTAAATGCTCTAATTAAAAATAACAAAACGATTTCATTTGCAGAATCCTGTACCGGTGGAATGATTTCTGCAAAAATAGTTGGTGTTCCCGGAGCTTCAAAAGCTTTTCTCGGCACAGTAGTGGCTTACAGCAATGAAATAAAAATTCGTGAGCTCAATACCCCAAAGAAAACCTTAAGAAAGTATGGTGCGGTGAGTGAAGAAACCGCAAAAGAAATGGCAAGAGATATTAGAAAATCTTTCGGAAGTGACATAGGTTTATCAACTACGGGTATTGCCGGACCTTCCGGTGGTACTCCTGAAAAACCCGTTGGAACTGTGTATATTGGATTGAGTTATGGAGAAGAGGATAATGCGTCTCTTTTCCATTTCAAAGGTGATAGAAACAGGATACGAACCCTCACTACAATACACGCCTTAGACTTAATCAGAAAAACCCTCCAAATTATTTCTTAAGCTGTCATTTTTATTTTGTTTTCTGGTTGTTTTTAATCTATGAAATATAAAGCAAAATAAAACTTTACTACTTTAAAATGAAACCAATAATTTTCTTATTTTGGGTTATTATCATAACAAAATTGGAGGTGATTATATGAGGAAACTTCTACTTCTAATTGTCGTTTTATTTTCATTTTCTTTGATTTTTTCTACAACGCTTTATCTGGGCACAGGCTATAACGGTATTTCTAAAATAACGTTTGACGGTAATAAATGGACCAAAACCCAACATTTTTGTCCGCCCATAAGCACATCCGGAGTTGAAACAACGAGTTACATATACACCTACCTTAGAGATCATGGTTTTTGTGTAATCGATAAAGAACATATGAGTGTAATTGCACAGATTGACACCTTCCATGCTGAAGATATTGCAATAGACATAAACAAACTAAAAATTTATGTGGCTGACGGGGTAGGTCTTGGTGTTTATTTTATTGAAAGGCCTTCCAGAATCTGGTTTAGAGGTAAGATCAATTTGAAGGGATGGATCAGCCAGATAGAGCTTATCGATAATTACATAGTAGTTGCATCTCAACTCAACGGCATCTACCTGTTGAGAGAATGCTCGGATTATTTCATACCACTCGATTTCATTGGCCCGGACTATCTTGATCCTTTGAAAGAGCCTTTAATGATAAATTCACTTGAGGTTTTTGTTAGAACAATTTATATTGCTACAAACGATAGCCTTCGTTTGATTCGGATATCTAACAATAAATTTCATAATGAACTCCAAATTAGCGATGAAGTTTGCCTGGATGTAGCTGTAAATGGAACATATATAGCAGCAGCTGAGCCAATGAAAAATCGTGTTTCTCTCTTTCTAACGTCAAATCGAACAAAATCAAAAGAAATATTTTTCCCAAACCAACCAGCGGCGGTTGAACTTCTAAAAGATGAAAATACCGGGAGACTATTTCTGGCGACTATTGTTAGAGGAACAGGCTTGGTTATTGATGATCTTTCATCGGGAGACAGATGGACTATTGGCGGAAGCTACATGGGTTTTATTAGAAAGCTGTCTGTCCAATAGTAAATCCACAAACCAATAAAATAAGCAAGCATATATATTTATTGTTGTTGTCTAATTAAAAGGTACATTACCATTATCGTAGAGAAAGCTGTTGCTATAGGAGTTAAAGCATGAATTATCAATGTTAGTTTATTGATAAATTTATCAAAACTCAATAACCCACCTGTAACAAACAATATAACAACAGAAACCACAGCTATAATAATGAAAAGAGTTATGATACTTTCTACATCTACAATATTTTTTAATAGATATCGAAATCCAAAAAAACCGAAGATTACAAAGCCTATTGCAATTAATTTATGAACATTAAAAAGAGCAGAATTAAGCGGTCTTCCTATACTGCTTAACCATATCCCAAAAACTACTGTAAGAAATAAAAGTATTCCCATGAAAATTGTAATTATTGTTGTTCCCAAACTAATCATCCCATCTTTTATCTGATTTCTTAAAGAATATAATAAGTCTATCATAAAATGCAAACCGAATGAATTCCTTAATCATGGTGCTTTATTAACTCAAAATAGATACACATATCAAGCCCAAGCGTCTTTAAATACATAAGATCAACCCATCTGGGAAATGGAGAAGTTCTAACGTATTTTGGGAAAAGTAACTCCACCGGTACGTCAAGAACTCTGGAAATATTATCCGCAATATTAAAAGGAGGCATAATTCTTTTGTTTTCAACTGCTGAGATATATTTCTGATCCTTTCCTATGGCTTCAGATAATTGCTTCTGGGTATATTTTGAAGATACACGCGTGCTTCTGATAAGATTCATTTGTAATCACCTTCAACCACTAAAGGAGATTTCCTATCTTTCCTGAACGCCGGAAAAGCTTCTTCAACAGGTAGATCAAGATAAGCCGCCATGGCATCTGCAAGAAAGAAGTCTGTAACCTTCATTTTTCCCCTTTCGATTTTTGACAGTGTTGTTCTGCTTATACCGGCTACATTAGCCAACTCTTCCTGTGTAATACCCATCTCTTCACGAATCTCTTTAATCTTCATTGCATCCTCCTTATTTATGGTATTAAAATGTATTCTATATATAATCTATCATAATTTAACTTCTTTTTGCTGTCCTGTTAAATATTGGCACATACTCCCACTTAATTAGTTACAGAAAACCATTATGTCGAACTTTGTTAGCTCAAAACAAATATGATATACTTATTTATACCTTGTTATTGAAGCAGGTGGAAGAATGTATTCCAGGGGCAAACCAATAAAAGTTATTGTCTGTTTCGAGAAAGGTTTTTTCTTTCCTGTTCGTTTTGTGCTAAATGAAAGAAGTATGCGGATTCATAAGATTGTGTATGTATGGAAAGAACACAGGGGGGATTATCTTGTCTATAAATTCTCAGTTAGAACTTCGAGGGATATCCACATTCTCGAATATAAAGAATTTGACAAACAATGGTATTATCACGAAAGCCAGTACTGGTAAAATCCGAAAATCTTTTTCATATATTGCCCATATAGATATGGATGCTTTCTTTGCAAGTGTAGAACAGGCTGCCAATCCCTATCTTAAAGGTAAACCGATAATTGTAACGGGTAAGGATACCAGGCATTCTGTAGTTACTTCGGCAAGCTATGAAGCCAAAAAACATGGCATCAAGGCAGGTATGCCGGCTTTCAAAGCCCTGCAGTTATGTCCTGATGCAATATCTGTTCCCGTTGATGGTAGCAAATATACGTATGTGTCTGAGGAAATCATGAAACGTCTCGAATTCATTTCCCCAAGATATTCTGTAGCCAGCATTGACGAAGCATTTATTGATCTATCGGTTTATAATAGCCTTTCGGATTCACTGAAAGCTTTAAAACTTTTTAGAAATTCCGTTGAAAAAGATTTTGCGATTATTTTTTCAATTGGTGTTTCTGTTAATCCCTTGATTGCAAAGATCGCAAGCGATTACAATAAACCCCGTGGTTTTGTTGTTGTTGAAAACGGATCGGAGAAAGATTTTTTAAAGAATGTCAATATATCTGAAGTGCCCGGAATTGGACCACACACATTGATGAAACTTAAAAACCGCGGTTATGTAAAAACATCGGAATTGTTGGAAGCCGACGATTTTTACCTTTACAATAACTTCGGCAATTCTTTCCTGGGTTTAATAAAATCGTTAGGTGTAAAAAATTATCGAAAAGAGCTGTTTTTCAAAAAAGAACCACCGAAATCTGTTGGCCACTCTATGACATTGAGTCATAATGTAGATAACATAGAGTTAATAGAAAGAGTAGCAAGCTTCCTGGGAGCAAAGGTTATTTATAGAATGCGGAAATATGGATTCAAGGCCAGAGGAATAAGCCTATTCCTAAAAAATGATGATTTTCACGTACTCCGAACCACGAGAAGACTTTCCTTTTATATTTCGCGCACAGAGCACCTTAACAATGTTCTTTACTGGCTTTCAAGAGAAATTTGGAACGGAGAGCCTGTAAGGGCAATCGGTGTTTCCCTTTATAAACTCAATCCTGTAAACAAAAACGTCTATCAGGAGAATTTGTTTAAAAAAGAAAAGGACACAACTGAGATCGTTATCAAACTTCAGGACCACTTTGGAAAATATTCACTCTTCCCCGCTTCCATTCTCTCCGTTGCCAGCATTTAATGAATTTTTCAGCTGTTTTTCAATCTCTATGACCAGAGCTTCTGCAGAAGCAAGATTGGTAGCCAGCGGAATATTATGGACATCACAAACCCTCAAAAGAGCAGAAACATCCGGTTCATGAGGTTGAGCTGTAAGAGGGTCACGTAGAAATATCACAAAATCAATTTTTTCACTTGCTAACATACCACCAATTTGTAAATCTCCACCATCAGGCCCGGACCTGACCTTGTTAACTTTTAATTTGATCTTTTCTTCAATCAACGATCCTGTATTTCCAGTGGCGTAAATTTCACTCTGTTTGAAAATATCGACATGTTCTTTAACAAACATAATAAGGTCAATTTTTTTCTTATCATGTGCTATTAAAGCTATCCTTGGTTTATACATAACATTCCTCCGTTGTAACGATCCTTATTTGGAAAGTCTTCTTTTCTTTTCGTTAAAAACATCTATCAAAGGCTTCTGATGCTTATCACAATAAACTTTTCCAAAAAAAATCTCCTTATGCTGCAAACAATAGTTTTTCGTTTCCTCAGAAACTTCGTCACCGCATACTGCACAGACAGGTTCTACATTTTCCGTGTTGTAATTCTTCTCTGCATTTCCAAAAAAACTGTTTACGTACCTGTTAAAGGTAATTAAATTTTTCACAGTAGACCAAAATGTCTTTCCCTTCTTCACAGCTATTATTGACGAAGCAAGTTTATTCTTATCCCAAAGTTCAATATTATTTTCTTCTGCTAATTCCTTAACTTCGTCAGAAAAAAAACTATCTGTTACCACAATAGATCTTGAACAATCTAAATATCTGTAAGCGCCCAAAACACCTTCAACAATTCTTACACCAATCTTTTTATCACTTTTAACAACAAGTACCGCTGTCTTAATATTGTTTTTTTTGATGATGAAATCAGCAGATGTTTCTACTGCCTGCCTTGTTTTTTCTGTAGTGTAACCCAGACGCATGAAATGAAAATTAACAAAATTAATAAATTCTTTCCGTGACATTTTTCTTACTTCCTTCAAGCCTGCTATTGCCCATCGATAACGTTTGTACAGCCAGAGGGCAAATATTCCAGCTATAACAATAAAAAACATGATTATAAAGACAATAAAAAAATCGTTTAATGATAATACCTGTAAAGTACCTTCTTCCATAAAAAATCCCTCGATATCAAATTGAATTCCAATTTAATTTACCACAGAAACCATGCGAAATTTCAATATCAAAAAGAAATAAAGTTAAAATTTGTCATAAGACTTATACATATGATATAATTTCGGTAGCGGAGCGGGTCGAGTATTCTTCGGTTACTCAAGTAATTCTTTTAGCACCAGGATTTTTCTGCGCAGTTTTTCCTTAATTTG
>JAWODV010000051.1:0-27081 GCA_046483075.1 Kosmotogaceae bacterium
AACATTATTGAAGGCACTTAGAGAATATGATTTTGATGTTTTTATGACTCAAATGAATTATTTTGATAGATTCAATTTTCCTGAAATCGAAACGAAGGTAATCCCTTATGCAGTAACTGAAAAGATTGGAATGCTGGCTATGAAATTCCTTGCAGATGGTTATTTATATAAAAATGTAGAGGATGCTTTCAGATATGCTAAAACACTTCCGGTTGACTGCATAGTAGCAGGTATAAACTCTATGGAACAGTTAGAGCAAGATCTATCTTTACTGGATATTGAGCCTTATGATGAGGAAGGACTTGAAGACTTATTTAAAAAAGCTCCAGAACTTGGAAAATATGTGTGTAGACAGTGCATGAAATGCCTTCCCTGTCCTGAGGGTATAAATATACCCAGATTCTTCCTTGCAGAGGGAAGATATGATAGACAGATGCACGATGGTGTAATAAAAAACGCTGCTGATTATGCATTGAAAGGAAGGCTATCCCACTGGTTTGAAAATGAAGATGTCGCAAAAAAAGAATATCATTCGCTTAAACCTGGTGTTGACAAATGCACTGAGTGCAACATTTGTACTGACCGTTGCCCTTATGGTATTGATATTCCCAGAAAACTAAAAATTGTTAGGTCCAAAATTGAAACTGGGTATGTGAAATAGTCATTATTCAGGTATGTAATTAATGGCAAGTTCTTCAAGTAGATTTTTAAGAACATCCGGATAATCTGTAATTATTCCGTCAACACCTTTTTCAATAAATCTCTGCATGGTTTCTTTATCATTTATTGTCCAGGGAATAACAGGGATACCCTGCTCATGGGATCTTTCAATCCATACATCACTGCAATCAGTGTATCTTGGAGAGAAATAATCCGCGCCGCTTGCTTTTACAAGTTTTCCTACATCAAAGCCAAAACTTGCAAATCTTAAACCATTTAACCACTTAGTGCTAAGCATTGTATTGGAGCTGAGTAAAGCAGCAGTTTTTATTGAAGGATTTTTTTCTTTTGCAAGCATTATTGTTTTCCAATAGAATGATTGTATAATTACCCTATCTTCCATTTCATACTCCTCAATGAGTTCAAGTAACATATCAACAAATTCTTCTGGTGGGTAGCTTTCTTCAGGAACACTTGGAGAAATCTTCGTTTCAATATTTAACATTATTTTTCTATCATACACTTCCTCATACTCTTTTACTAAAATAAAGACATCTTCCAAACGGGGAATTTTCGTACCAGGTATTTCTTTTTGCCTGGGCCAATCATAGTCGCTTCTCATAACACCTACATCATATTTAGAAAGCTCTTCATATGTAAGATCTTTTATAAGTATTTTTTCATTTATGAAAGAACCATCTATTCTTGTTTTTTGCGGATTCAAAGATCTATCATGAGAAATAACGATAACTCTATCTGCTGTAATGACTGTATCCATTTCCAGCGTGGTAACACCAATTTCCAGGGCATGTTCGAATGCCTCCAGAGTGTTTTCCGGTCTCAGACCTCTGCAACCTCTATGCCCTTCCAAATCAAAATAAGGAAGAATTCGCTCTGAAAATGAAACTGAAACAAGTAAAATAGCAGCTATTGCAATAATGAGTACTTTTTTCATGAAATCACCTCAATTTTATGTATAAAACAATAATAACATTTTATTGAAAATAACCTTCTAACTTTGTGTTTATTTCCATTCCTGATAGAATTTTATAAAGTATACCAAAAAAATGGTTGGAGGTAATAGAATGAGTTCTGTAAAAGTGAGCATAATTGGTGCAGGCAGTGCAGTTTTTTCGCTAAGACTTGTAAGTGATATTTGCAAGACAAAAAGTTTACATGGCAGTACCGTCACGTTAATGGATATTGACAAAAATAGGTTGGATGTAGTTTTTATACTGGCAAAGAAATATGCTAAAGAAACGGGAGCTAATATAAAATTTGAGAAAACTGAAAAACTTGAAGACGCAATCCAAGATTCTGATTTTGTTATAAATACTGCATTGATAGGCGGACATAATTTCCTTTTGAAAATGAAAGAAATTGGAGAAAAACATGGGTACTATAGAGGGATTGATTCACAGGAATTCAATATGGTCTCTGATTATTATACGTTAACAAACTGGAATCAACTTTCATTTTTCTTAAAGATTGCAAAAATAATGGAAGACCGTACACCAAAAGCATGGTTATTGCAAGCAGCCAATCCTGTTTTTGAAGGAACAACTTTAATACAGAGAGAAACGAAAATTAATATGGTTGGTTTTTGTCATGGTCATTATGGTGTTAACGAGATCATTGACACTCTGAAATTGAATGAAGAAGATGTTGATTGGCAGGTAACAGGTGTAAACCATGGCATATGGCTCAATCGCTTTAGATATAAGGGAAAAGACGGATATAAATTAATAGATGAATATTTTTCATCAAGAGAAAACTGGAAACCACGAGATCCTTTTGATGATCAGCTTTCACCTGTTGCTTTAGATATGTACAGATTTTATGGAATTATGCCCATAGGCGATACAACAAGAAACAGTACCTGGAAATATCATTATGATCTGGAAACAAAAAAGAAATGGTATGGCGAACCCTGGGGAGGCGTTGACTCAAATCCCGGATGGAAATGGTATGAAGAAAAACTCAATATGATAACAACGGCAATGAACGAACTTGCTAAGGTAGTAAAATCTGAACCAGCCATAAAGCTAAAAGATATGCTCTCAAGATTTATGTCAGATGAAAATATACCGGAGTCCTTTGCTGAAGAAGTCAGAAAATTTTACGATCCTGAAGAACTGAGTGGAGAACAGCACATACCTTTTATTGATGCAATCGTAAATAACAATTCCGGTACATTTATTGTAAACACAATGAATAATGGTGTAATCAAAGAACTACCCGATAATATTGCAACTGAATTTCCTGCAGTTGTTGACAGTAAGGGAATTCATCATGTTGAAATTGAACCTGAACTCCCTGAAAGAGTTGTAAACTGGTATCTTAGACCAAGGATACTCAGAATGGAATGGGCACTTGAAGCATTCCTTAAGAAGGACCCTTCGTTAATCACTGAAATACTTGTAAGAGACAGGAGAACAAAGTCTTTCGATCAGGCGAAAAGGGTTGTTGAAGAGATATTTGAGCAGTACGAGAATGATTAAAAAACGAGAAACCGAGACTCCGAGAATCCGAGAGAAAAACACGTGAACTGTGAACCGATAGGTACAAAAACCACGTCCAACACTCCGTTTCGTCAATCGACTAAACCCAGAGATCAGGTAAAACCTTTTAAAATGACGAGATCCGATATCAGAGATCCGAGATTCGACGAAAAGATTGATAAAACACGTTGTGCGTTAGTTGGTAGTACGTTGTGCGTATAAAACACGTCCATCGACTGGTGCATAAACACTGATATGCGCCTTACAGGCGGATATGCTGAGCAGAGCTCAGGATACGCGAGCAGCGCTCGGATTTGCGCCTACGGCGGAACACACCTCCCCGCTTCGCGGGACTCCTCTCGAGAGGAGAATTTACAGCAAGAAGGCAAGAAAAACACGTAAACCGTGAAACGAATAAACCATCGAAATTAGAGATCAGATAAAAATCATAAGAAAGCGAGAATCGAGAAAAACTACTAAGACGAGAATCCGAGAAAAACAATAAAAAAAGAGATTTGAGAAAAAATGCACACCCACCCCCGCCCTCAAGGGCGGAATCAACAATTACAGATTTGAAGTGGTGTTGGGAAACCCATTTGACGCTTGGAGCCGCGGCCTTGGGCCGCTAAAGCCGCTCAGAGAGAGCAAGCGCTTTATAACACGAGAAAGACCAAAAAGACGAGAGTCTGAGAACCCGAGAAAGCTCTTAAAAACCATTGATTGTGAGTGTAAATACAGCTCGGGCTTGCGTTTCGCGGTTAAGAACTAAAAAATGTTGTAAGATAGTGGCTTATAGTTGTTAGGTAATTAACAAAATTAGCAAATGATAAAAGCAACTTAGTAAGGCTTGTTGACTGTTTGGGGGCGGGATTTTTGAAACTAACCGAAAAAAACGGGAAGCTATTTGTTTATGAAAGCTACAAAGAACTATTTAAGGTTTCACAATGGCAAAGGGACAAGAAGAAGGGTACCGGAAAAGTTGAGAAGTATTCCGGTGACGAGGAATTTTTAATTGAAGCTTTGAAGGCTTTAAAAGAAATAATAGAAGAAGAATTTTCACTGAAAAAACTTGAGTTGAATTTGGGCAAGTATCATCTTGACGATCAGAGAATTGAGGATATTGTTATTTGCAACAGAGGCATGATGCAGTTGAATTTACATAAATATTCAACGGATAATCAAGCCTTAGAAATATTAGGTGATTTCAAGTCTTTTGAACTTACAGATATGAAAAAATATATTGATAAGATTTATAAAGCAACACCTGAATTTGATAGAACTTATACGGGTGTGAAAAGTCCTGAGGAATTTTATAAAGTGTATGAAAGAGCTGTTTTAGAAGAAGAATTTGGTTCTGTGAATCAAGATCTTTCATTTGAATTAATAAATCCTTTCCGGGGTTTTGTTATATCAATTGATTTGACAAACAACAATGACAATTTTTTAATTGGTGACCTTTTAGTTTTACCAGAGTATAGAAATAAGGGTCTTGGAAAAGCTTTAATAAAAGAAGTACTTAATAGAAGCAAAAAAGAAGGTTATTCTAAGGCACTTCTGGCAGTTACGCTTAAAAATCCCGCTTTGAAGATATACAAAAAATTAGGTTTTAGGTTTATTGCAAGGACATCTCTACTACTTGTTAATAATTAGTGTGTCTCTTGTTTAGATAATGACAGCTTTCTAAGTAATGATTAGCAGTAAACAGTGTAGAATTTTAATATGAACTTTTTAAAAAAACGAGATGTCATTATTTTATATATTACGGTTATTTAGTTAATCCTGGTTAATCAGAGTCTTTAACTTTAAAAATTTAAACGCTGAATAGCCATTAATATTCTTTTGCAGATTACTGGTTACATTTGAGTTAAATGCGGGGGTGTTAACTTGAATCAAATAATCGAAGTTAAAAAACTTAAAAAATTTTATGGAAAGTTTCAGGCACTTAAGGGAATAGATATTCAGGTGAAAAGTGGTGAAATATTTGGTTTTCTTGGTCCGAATGGAGCGGGTAAGACTACAACTTTAGAAATACTAGAGGGTTTAAGAAAGCATTCAGGTGGTGAATTTTGGCTTTTTAACCAAAAGATAGAAAACAAATTACCTCGAACAATAAAGGAAAAAATGGGAGTAATACTTCAAGAGAGCTCATTTATCGATCATCTTAAAGTCAGGGAAATCCTGGAACTTTTTGCTTCCTTTTTTGAACGTTCGGTTACTGTCGAAAGAATATTAGAAATGTCACAGCTTAAAGAAAAGTCGGAAACATTTATAGAAAATCTTTCTGGTGGGCAAAAAAAGCGATTGACAATAGGCGTATCAATGATTAATGATCCTGAACTGATCTTTCTTGATGAACCAACTACGGGTCTCGATCCTCAATCTAGAGAGTCCATATGGGTTTTGATTGAAAATCTAAGAAAAGAAGGGAAAACAATTTTCCTTACAACTCATTACATGGAAGAAGCTCAGAGACTATGTGATAGAGTCGCTATTATAGATAGAGGAAAAATAATTGAAGAGGGTTCACCAAGAGAGTTAATAAATAAATATGGTGGGAATAGTCAGATTGACTTTGAGTGTGCCACAGAACCAGGAGAAAAAATTATTGAGAAACTGGATGAAACGATTTCTAAAGTAGATGATCATTACAGAATAAAAACGTCAGATTTAACAAAAACACTCGAAAAGCTAGTTAAATGGTCTGAAAAGTTCGAAATAAAGCTTGCAAATATCTTTCTCGTTGAACCTAATCTGGAGAACGTGTTTTTGACTCTAACAGGAAGAGAACTTAGAGAATGAAATCTTTTTGGAAGTTTTTTATGTTCCATCTTTTTGCTGACCTTAGAAACAGAAGGTCGATATTCTGGGTTATTATATTTCCTATGTTACTTTTTACCATATTGGTTCTTACTTTCACCAATATGGGGTTAAGAGGATCTATAGATTTCAAGGCTTTATTGATTGATGAAACACACGGAAATGCTACTGTTAGATATTCAGAGCGAGTTATTAATGCATTAAAAAAACTGTCTTATCCAAATGAAGAAGCATTGTTCACTCTAGAAGAATTAAGTATTGAAGATAAGGAATATGCTCTGCAGCTATTGAGATACTCTAAGGCGGATATATTGATCGTTGTACCAAAAGACTTCAACACCAAATTTGCAGGACTGGCAGTTTCAAGCAGTCTGGGATTGCCTTTTTCACAGACCAATCTTAAGATATATTTTGTACCAAGTAGAGCTTCTTCAAATCTTGCCAGAGGAACAATCGAAGCTGTTTTAAGTAGTGTTAATTCTCAACTGGCAAAGGATTTCAATTATGATATTGATCAGGTAAAAATTAATAGCGAAACCATTGGAGCAATAATGGATTCACCATCCTACACAAATTTTGTGGCTCCAGGCATAATTGTAATTGCAGTTTTTATGTCGGGAACATTTCTTGTTGGGCCAAAGATAGCGATTATGAGAAGATTCCATATACTAAAGAAATATGCAACAACTCCTGTCCCATTATCTTCTTTCTATTTTGGATTCACTTTATCAAGGATCTTTATAATGTTTGTTCAGTATATTGGTTTAGGTTTATTTGGAATATATTTATTGAGAGCCACTGTCTCATTGTTTTCGACTAATGCAATAATCTATTATCTTTATCTATGTGTGGTGTATACGGCTATTGGTTTTGCTCTTGGTTTTATTTCAACCAGTCCTGTTGCACAGGGAGCAATTTCGGGTTTTTTGACCTTACCCCTTCAGTTTCTTTCAGGGATCTATTTTCCTTTGTTCAATTTGCCCTGGTATATCAATGTTTTTGTTTACTCCAATCCTCTTTATTATTCAGCGAATGCCTTGAGAGAGTATATGGGTGTAGCATATTCAGTTACACCAATGTGGTCAAACTATTTGGTACCGGGTATCTGGCTGGCAATTTGTACTTTGTTTTCTCTTACACGACGGTTGAGTGAGAGGGGTTAGTGATGAGTATTATTAGTTTTCGAAGAGTGATTGAACTCACGAAAAAGAATTTCTTTATATTGCTTCGCAATAAACAGTCATTAATTTCAATAATGACGTTACCAATAGTTATAGTGATTATCCTGGGTTTTGTTATTGCCGGTCTATCAGGAGGAACCAGTGCAGTAAGAGTGAAGATGGGTGTTCACATACCTGAAAACCTTTCAAGTAAGTATGGTGATGTAATTGAAAGAGCAGCAAAAAACACAGGGATCAATCCTATACTGGTTAACAGACCGGACGAAATTAGAAAAATGATTGTAGATGGAGAAATACAAATTGGAGTTTCGGCTTCTGAATCAGAAATTACTTTTTATTATGATCAATCCTTCGGACAGTACAATAATTACCTTATGATTTTACAATCATTAATGGCAGATGACATAAGTGAGAGGCTTTCCGGTATTCCAAGATTTGTTGGGATTGAACCCATAAAAGTAGAAACAGGAGCTTCATTGACCGTAATTAGTTTCATTGTACCGGGTGTTGTTGCTGTTGCAATTATAATGGTAGGTGTATATGGAATGGCCATAACATTGGCCACAGATAAAGAAAGTGAAGTTATCAAAAGATTTATCGTCACCCCCCTTAAAGGTAGCGAGTATGTGATTTCTATTGCAATAAACAGATATTGGCCTTCATTAATTTCGACTTTTCTTACTTTATATGTATCAGGATGGATATTCTCAACATCTTATGATGTAAGATGGATCCCATTTATTATAATAATTACAACCGGTTTAATTCTTGCTTTTGGCATAGGAACAATATTGTCTTTAGCTTTCAAAGATTTGTGGACAACAATGAGTTTTACAACGGTTATTCTGGTAATAATGATGCTCTTTTCAAATGTTTATTATCCATTTTCAATAATGCCCAATTATATGCGTGTGTTGAGCCATTTGTTCCCAATTACCTATTTCGCAGAAGGCTTTAGATATTCACTGGGAATCGAAGGAATGTTTATTTCAAGGTTTGTAATCATCAATCTGGTTTTTGCTTTATGTGGCTTTTTACTTCTATTCATCGGAGGAAAGCTGTTCTTCCGTTTGGAGAAAAAGTAACTATTTTGAAATAATTTTCCCATTTTTTGTCAATTTTATGAGATTTCATGTATGGCAATTTATTCAAATAAAAAGGAGGAACAACTGTGAAAATCGAGGTTTTAGGTTCTGGTTGTCCTAAATGCAAACAAACTGAGAAAATCATGAAAAAGGCTGTAGAGGAATTGGATTTTGACGCAGAAGTTTTGAAAGTGACAGATATATCGGAGATAATGGAAAGAGGTGTGGTAGCTACGCCTGCAGTGTCAGTTGATGGAAAAGTGATTATCAGCGGAAAGATACCGAAGCTGGAAGAGGCAAAGAAACTGTTGATTAATTTGAAAGAGTGAATGTAGGAAAAGAGTTCCAGGTAAATGGTATAAAATTTGGTTATGGTTGATTTTTTGAATGAAATGTTTAAAAAAAATAAAGAAGGTTATGAAGTGACTTACAAGGGAATTATTGAATGGCTTATAAAAGGTGATGTATCGATTCAGTATCAAACTAGAAGAGATCTTTTGAATGCAAACAACAAAGTACTGACTGGGCTTAGAAAAAGGATCGAAAAAGAAGGCTGGGGAAAAACCTATCTAGAAAAAAGAGGAGAAAACGGTTTATGGGGAAATGGGGTTTACAGCCCAAAATGGATTTCTACTCATTATACGTTGATGGATCTCAAAAGTCTTTGCATAAATCCTAATAACAAAGAGTCCAGTGAAACTGCAGAATTATTGATTAATAGAGGACATGGAAAACGCGGTGATCTTTGTATTACCGGAATGTCACTCGGTTTTTATTCATATTTTCGGGTACTGGATGATAAATATAAGCCATATGTCGATTACATTCTTGATAAACAATTTGAAGATGGTGGCTGGAACTGTCGTTATAAAGAAGGGGCTACACATAGCTCTGTACATACTACCATCAATATTCTTGAAGGGTTGCTGGAGTTCAGAAAATCCGGGCATAATTACAGAAAAGAAGAAATAATGCTAGTTGAAAAAAGAGCAAGAGAGTTTTTACTTGAGCATAGATTGTTCAAATCTCATAGAACAGGCGAAATAATGAATATAAAAATGACAAGACTTTCTTTCCCTACTCGCTGGTATTACGACATTTTAAGAGCACTGGAATATTTTAGAAATGCTAATGCACCTTACGATGAAAGAATGAACGACTCCATCAAGTTGATTTTAAAGAAAAGAAGAAAAGATGGGACATGGCCTTTACAACAAAAACATAGGGGAAGAGTTCATTTTGATATGGAAAAACCTGGTAAAGCAAGCAGATGGAATACATTGAGAGCTTTGAGAACGCTGAAGTATCTAAATAAAATAAATTATTAGTTTTTTTGAACTTACTTCTTTCAAAAATGCTTCACAGCTTATTCCACGAAGTACTGGCAGTTAACACTGTCCGGTTGTTTTTTTGAATCTCATGAAAAAGTTTAAGATGCATGGTTTCGTTTTCATGATAATTTGATACCAAAACAGGTTCATTTTTAAGGACTTCTCTCTTGTATGAAATAGAAATTTCATCAAGTGTATAATCTCTGAATATTTTTTCTGGAAGGCTATCAAATATCCATCGTAAATAAACAGTATTGTTCACATGTTGATTTGTGTCAATATCAGAATCAAGCGCGATGAATTCGTTATGGGAGATTTTATTTGATTTATTGATTTTGTCGGAAGCAAAAGATATAGGCTTTTCCTTACCGGACAACTGGTAGAACCTTGTGAGTTCGTTGTTAATCCTAACAGGTTTTTTCTTTTCAATATCAATGAGTAACCATAAAGAATTGGCATGAACAATTGTTTCATTATTAAAGGTAAGATCAAATTTTCTATAGGCATAGTATCTGTCCATTGCATGAGGCCAGGTTCTTGCAGTAACTGTATCTCCAAAACCAGGGTACTGTCCATTTAATTTTATGTGCCATTTTAGTAGCAACCAATTTAAACATTTATCTTGAAGATATTTTCTTCTTTCGGGATTATAATAGTTTTCGAGTGTAACAACATCATTGAAATAATTTAGAATCGATTTGAGTGTAAGTTTCCAATTTTTATCTACTTCATGATATCTAACTCTATATGTTTCCGTTTCTTTTTTCATTTTTGAATTTCCATTTTTCTTAGAATTCTTTTTATAAAAGGTTCCTTTGATTTTGTGTATTCTTTTCTCTGAAATTGATATTTTCTTGCGAGTTCTAACTTTAATTTGCAGTATTCATCACGTACATCGGGGTGATTTCTTAGATAATCTCTGAAAAAAATATGTGTGTTCCAAAAATCGGAGCTTTTTTCTACCATATGAATATGAAAACCGGGCTTTTCAAAATAGCGTCTTTCAGGTATTGCGTCTTCAACATCCGGTTTATATACATAACCCAAAATATTAAGGGGTTTTATGAGTTTTTCAAAATCCTCAATTTTTTCTGTTCCTATCATTATATCGATTATAGGTTTCGCGCACAGGTAAGGAACAGACGTGCTTCCAATATGCTCAATGTTGATACTGTCATCACTGTACTCAATTCTTAATTTCAAGTATTCTTTATGAAAAACCTCTGGCCAATGTGGATTATAAGGAACTATTTTTATGGGGTTATCCATTTTTTGTCCTCCCTTTCCATTACATATCAGGGATATAGCCTTTGAACTGTGCCTTGTAAAGTCTTGAATAATGACCGCCTTTATTAAGTAGCACTTCGTGACTACCCCGTTCAATTATACCTTTTTGTGTGATAACAACAATCTCATCAGCATGCTTTATAGTAGAAAGTCTATGTGCTATTACCAGAGTGGTTCTTCCCTTTGAAAGTTCTAGTAGCGAAGCTTGAATTTTCATTTCAGTTTCGTTATCAAGAGACGAAGTTGCTTCATCCAGAATAAGGATTTTTGGGTCCTTTAAAAATACTCTCGCTATAGAAACTCTCTGTTTTTGACCTCCGGATAGAAGGACACCTCTTTCACCAATATATGTTTCGTATCCATTATTAAGCGACATTATGAAATCGTGTATATTGGCTTTTTTTGCAGCCTCAATAACCTCATCGTATGTTGCATCGCCTCTTCCATATGCGATATTATCCTTAATGGACCCAGCAAAAAGAAAAACGTCCTGCTGGACAATTCCAATATTCTTTCTTAACGATCTAAGTTTTATGTTCCTGATGTCTATGTTATCAATGGTTATCCGTCCCTCGTCTATTTCATAAAACCTTGGAATCAAATGACATAGCGTGGTCTTTCCGCCTCCAGATGGTCCAACCAGTGCCAGTGTTTGGCCAGCCGGTATAGAAAGATTGATTTTTTCAAGAACATTTCCACCACCATTGTAGGAAAATGTGACATTTTTTATTTCGATGTTACCGTCTATGTTTTTCAATTCAATAGCATCTTCCTTATCTTTTATTTCCGGTTTTGTTTCAAGAATTTCTACGAATCTTTCAAATCCAGCCATGCCTTCTTCAAACTGCTGGGTAAACTGCATTAACCGTCTTATTGGTTGAAGAAATATTTCAATATATAAAAAGTAAGCCACTAGAGAACCAAAGGTGATTAATCCTTTAAAATAGAAAAAACCACCAAAAGCCAGCACTGATAGCTTTAGCATGTTTGAAAAGAAATTAATGCCTGTAGAAAACTCTGCCATTGCTTTGAAAGCATGCTCTCTTGATTCTTTGAATTCTTGATTACCCTGATCAAATTTTTCCATTTCATAATCTTCGTTAGTGTAAGACTGAGCTACTCTTATTCCTGATATACTGTTTTCAAGTCGTGCATTTACATTTGCGATTTTTCTCCTAACATATCTAAAAGCACTGGACATTTTTTTCCTTTTCATCATGCCAAACCACAACATAAAAGGTACAAAAGCAAAAATGATTAGTGTTAATAAGACGTTGGTGAACATAAGGATAATGAATGCACCAATTAATGTGACTGAGGAAATAAATAAATCTTCAGGGCCATGATGAGCCAATTCGGTTACATTTCTCAAGTCATTAACAATCCTCGACATTATTTTTCCTGTTCTCACATTATCAAAATAGCTGAAAGATAATGTCTGGAGATGTGAAAATATGTCGTTTCTCATATCATATTCCATTCTGACACCAACAACATGTCCCCAATAATTAACGATATATTGAAAAGCAGCCCTTAAAATGTAAAGCCCCAGCAGTGTAATTGACATAATAACTAATGCTCTCATATTTCCATCCGGTATATGAACATCAAGAACTCTCCGGGTAAAAACTGGAAAAACAAGGTCAATTCCAGCTATCAGGAAGGCACATGTCATATCAATAATGAAAAGCTTAAGATGAGGTTTATAATAAGACATAAATCTCTTTATTAGCATAATTTCCTCCGTATTTTGGTGCGTAATGATGAAGTTTTTTTACCTGAATCAATCATAAAACGTAATAATAATAATGTCAAGGTTAGCTTTCCTAATTATTTTTCCTTTTGGGAACTGTAACGAGTTTTGAAGCGTCTAAAATTGTTACTAATTTACTATAAGGTGGTGATTTTAGTGAGAAGGTTTCTACTTATACTGAGCATTTTTGTTATGTTAGTTGGTTTTTTGGGATTTTCTATGGAAACAATATTTGTTTTTAACAACTTCTCTTTTGTAGTAGGTGAAATTGAGATTGATTCAGAGCAACGCACAATAGAAATACCAAAAGGTGCATCATTTGATGAAAACAGTTTTATGCTAAATAATGCTCCCGCTCATACTCAAATTAGTTTTAATCGTCCTGATAGTCTTACTTCTTTATATGAAAAAAATCTTGACAGAGAAATTGAATTTGTTTTTGATGGTGGCAAAAAACTGAATTTAACTGTGGTCTCAAGTCTCCCTGTATTGAAGGATCAGTATGGAAAACTGTATTACAGACCGGATGGATATCCCATTTTCAAGAATACAGACTACAGGGATAATTACGCAGTTGAACTCAATTTCCCATCTGTGTTTAAAGGTGAGCTAACGTATTCGTATTTATTGAGAGGAACGCAATGGAATACAAACTACAGACTTGATATTGATGAAGAAAACTCAAAGTTAACTGGCATCTACATCATAAATCTTGGTATTCTTACTGAAGATAGAGAATTATATCTGGTGGCAGGAAACGTTCAAGCTCCCCAAATTGTTGAAAACGTAGCAGGTAGAGGAATGGATAATCAGGTAAAAGCTTTTGCTGCTGAGGCATTTGGTATGGTCGAAAGTACTCCGGATATTCGGGTTTATTCAGTAAAAACTCCGTTGAAAGATTCTAAAGTAGAATACACATTCTTCTCAAAAGATATAGACTTGCGAAAAGAGTATGTTTTTAGGCCAACATATTCAGGACAATTAGAAGGAGTCTTTATTGATTATATTTCAGAGGATTTTGAACACGAGTTACCCGGTGGAATAGTTCAGATTTTTGAAGATAATCGTTATGCTGGTTACAGTGTAATAGACAAAACAATCTCAGGAGAAGATTTGGTTTTAGAAGGGGCTGCACGTTCCATTGAGATTAAAGGTCGCTTTGTCAGAAAATATGACGGAGTATATCATGATATGAGGGAATATGAAAATCATTATAGCGTTACCAACCTTTCTGATAAAGAACAAACAGTTTTTATAGAGGATTCTTTACCGGTTAATGCAAAGATTAACAACGTACTCTTAAATGATAAATCAGTTGATATTTCAGTAAATCCAGCAGGAGAATTTAGGTTTGAATTAAAGATAAAAGCGAAGGATTCAGTTGAACTGGTTACAGATTATTCTGTTCCCAAATAACTGATGAAAAAAGATAAAAAAAGCCAGGCAAAGCCTGACTTTTTGTTTCTTTACAGAAAATTAACCCTTTAAGCCGGTCAATGCAATTCCTTTTATGAAATATTTTTGAGCTACCAGGAAGACTATTATTAAAGGCGTTATAACGATACAGGCACCAGCCATTTGCAGTGCGATTCTTTCCGTATACTGTCCTCCTAAGACTGAAACAGCTACAGGCAAAGTATACATGCTTTCATCCTGCGCGATAATCAAAGGCCAGAGGAAAGAATTCCATGACCCCGTAAAAGTGAAAATTGTTATTGCTGCCAGTGCTGGTTTGGTTAAGGGCAGTATAATTTTGAAAAAAATGAAACCTTCATTTGCACCATCCATTTTTGCCGCGTCGATTAATTCATCAGGAAGTGACATAATAAACTGTCTCATGAAAAATATATTGAATGCATTTGCAATTGGAGGGAAAATTAATCCCGCATAAGTGTTTACCAGACCCATCTGATTCAGCATGAGAAAAACGGGGATCATTGTTATTTGTCCGGGTACCATTAAAGTTCCAAGAACTATAAGAAAGAGTTTTTCTCTTCCTCTAAATCTGAATTTTGCGAAGCCATATCCAGCCATTGATGATAAAAGAACGGATAGGAACGTAATAGATAATGCAACAATAATAGTATTCATAAATGGTCTACCAAAATTCATTGCGTCGAAAAGGTCAGTGTAATTTTTTAATGTAGGGTTATTGGGTATCCAACGTGGGGGGATAAGGTAGACTTCTTTTGGAAGTTTAAAAGATGTTGAAACCATCCATGCAAAGGGTACAATCATTACCAAGGATCCAAAAAGCAGAACAGCATGGATGCCTATTTGGCCAAAAAGCGATGTTTTTTTCTTTCTCATACAAGCACCACCCCCCTTATGTTGATTTTGTTGCTCTCATCCGCAGCAATGTCATTCCCATTATTATTAAGAAGAGAACGACAGCTATGGTTGAAGCATATCCAAGATTAAAGTACTGGAATCCCTGCTCATAGAGATATAGGACAATTGATAACGTTGAATTTAAAGGACCTCCACCAGTCAACATATAGGGTTCCTGGAAAAGCTGTAGATAACCTATCATCATCATTACTGTGACAAAAAGCATTGTGGGTCTTAGCATTGGCAACGTTATATAAAAGAATTTTTGCCATCTTGAAGCACCATCCAGTTCAGCAACCTCGTATAAATATTCTGGAATATTTTGTAGTCCTGCTAAAAAAAGAATCATATTGTAACCTATAGCTCGCCAGACCACGAGCATTATTACTGATGGCATTGCCCAAACAGGGTCTCCTAACCAGTTTTGCCCTTCAATACCAAATAAGCCAAGAAGATAATTCATTATTCCATATTGTGAGTTTAATATCCATCTCCATACAATGGCTATGGCAACGGTATTTGTTACAAAAGTCAGATAGTAACTTACTTTAAAAAAGCTTTTGAAGTAAGTTTGCTCCCTATTGAGTAGAATAGCTGATCCGAGTGCCAGTATCACAGTCACAGGTAATGCTACGATCAGACAATAAAGAGTGTTAAATAAAGCTTTCCAGAACAATTCATCTTGAAAAAGTTCGGTGAAATTCTCAAAACCAATAAAATTAGCCTTACTCCAATCGTACATTGCAAAGGCATCAAAGTTGGTTAGGCTTAAGAAAAAAGATACAAATATTGGTATTAAGAGAAATGTGAACATCAGTGCCATCGATGGTCCGATAAATATAATTATGGATAATAAACGAGTTTTCATTGGCTATCTTCCCTTATTAAAGTAAATAAGCACCCCTTCCAGAAGAAGGGGTGATTTTTGTTTACCTAAAAATCTTTTCAATGTCTCTTTTCATTGCTGCAGCAGCTTCTTCAGGTGTTTTTACTCCATAGCAGGCTTCTTCAAGTCTTCTGGATATGGCCTTTGCTATCTCTTCATATTCAGGAATAGTTAACGGGGCTCTGGCATCCTTTAATTGTTCTCCAAAAAGTCTAATCATGGGTTTTTCGGCAAGTTCCGGTTCTTCCCAAACTGATTTTACGGCTGGTAGAGATGCCAGAATGTTGTACCACTCAAGCTGTGTTTTGTGAGAGGACATGAATTCTATAAATTTCCATGCATCCTCTTTGTTTTTGGATGTGTTGAATAAAACCCAATTGCTGCCACCAACGAATGAAGTTCTTGATTCTTTTTTTGGCATAAGTGCAACATCCCATTTTCCATCAATCTGAGGTGTTTGTTGCTTTGTTAGACTTACCATCCATGGTCCAGAGAAATATATTGGTGTATAACCTGATGCAAACTCGTGAATGATGTTGCCTCCTCCACCTTTTGGAGAAATGTCTTCTTTGAAGAACCTCGCATAATATTCTATAGCCTTAATGAATTCAGGCGAATCAACAACAACATTTCCTTCGTCATCCAAAATTTTTCCGCCATTTTGCCATACAAAGGGAAAGAACTGTTGTACTTCGTTCGTCATAAGTGAAATCCCATAGTTACCTTCTCTTTCTGCAAATTTCTTTGTAATTTCGTAGAGTTCTTCCCAGTTATCAGGGGGAGTATCACAGCCAGTTTCTTTGAGTATATCAGTTCTATAGAACATAACTCTCACGTCTACATACCATGGTATTCCATAAATTCCGTCTTGCATCGATACGGTTTGCCATGAGGCTTCAAAGAAGTGATCTTCACTGATTATGTCAGATTCCTTTATATATGGAGTAAGTTCTTCAAAAACACCCATGGCTCCGAATCCAGCCATCCAGGTAGTACCCATTTGAGCAATATCAGGAAGTCTTCTGGCAGCAATTCCTGTTAGCAGCTTATCATAAGCATTATCCCAGGGAATTGCCTGTACATCTATTGTTATACCTGGATTTTGTTCTTCAAAAACACTGGCAATCTTTCCAAGTTGTTTTGCCTCTTCACCCATTGCCCAGATCTTTATTGTTGAGCTATAAATTGTAATGGAAAAAATTATAAGGATTGCTACAAATAAAAGAACCTTTTTGTTCATGAGTGCACCTCCTTATTCAAGAATAAGTGTTCCCCATTTATCCGGAGAAGCCCAGACTTCAGGAACATTTGTCCAAGAGATTATATTCTCTCTAACATACTGTCCGGGTTGTGCGTCTTTCTTATTTGAATTGTGTATGGTATAGCTAAAACCTAACTCGGTTCCAGATCTTGGATTTACTTTTAGATATTTGAATGGAATTTTAACTTCGAGATCATAACCATAATCTGTTTTTACTGTTGCAATCTCGATGTCTGGAGCTACTTCTTCAACTGGTCCGGGATTTGCATCTTCATGTCTTGCTGCATGCGGGTTACCCTCAGTGTCGAAAGGAAGTATAGCAAGTTTCATTACACCTGCGTTAGATCCTGCCTTTGATGGATCTATATAAAACTCCACAGAATCAGTTTGATAGAATCCACCCTTTGCATCGGGTCCAAAGTTGACAACAAGGTATTCATCATATACTTCAGCTGCTATATACAGATTTTCATTATCCCATTTAATAAAGAAATTACTATGCAATATCTGTTCTCTCTTGTTCACAACCTGAATTCCACCAGCAGGTACATTCATGTCTTCATCAACCACATATGCTTCTGTATCTTCCCATTCGTCAAGAACTCCGTCAATTTTGATTGTTTTTTCTGGTTTTTTAGCAAGGGCTTCTTTCAAGGAAGGTGCCATTTTTAGTTCTTCAAATTCCTCTGTGTATTCAGGAGTGACTGCATAGTCGACTTCTTTTTCTTCGAAACCAATTTTGTCCATTGATTCTTGAATATGAGGATTATTCATGAAATATTCCCAAATCAATCCCGTTTTGTAATTTTCAATCATCAAGATGATGTCTCCCTGATCGATTCCGATGTTCTCTTCCGAGTACCAGTTAACATCAACATTGAAACCGCTTACTAACCCGTATTCGTTCCAGATTAATGGGCCATGATCTTTAAGCATAGCTCTTAATGAATTCATAGATAAATCAGGTGTGAACAGGATAGATGCAATGGAAGCGTAAGGTGCAATTGTTCCATCATGATTCCCTTCTGTTGCACCATATGCTTTGTAACCATTTGGTCCGTCACATGCACTTAGGCCCCAAATATCCTTTGTATAGGTTTCATACTGAAATCTATTTGTAAATGTGAAAAGCCAGTTATAACGTGATGCAACTTGTGCATTGATGAAGTAATTTGCATAGTGGTCTACCTTGTTTCTGAAATCGACCCATATATTGGGATACTGATAAACAAACAATGTCTCCTGGGGTAAATTTATGTACGTATCTTTTACCGGACGATAAATATTATCCCAGGTTGATGATGAAATGGGATGTTTAGGAGAACCTATTGCCAGTACATAGGCTAGAATACCTTCATTAAAGGAATCCCATCTGGCACCCAGGAATCCTGCTTCAGGTTTCCAGCCCATAGAAAGGGTGTCTCCTCCAGCAAGCATCCATTCCCAGTCCACTTCTTCATAAAGCTCGGTGGCAAGTTCTTCTATCTCGGTACCTTTAAAATATTCTCCGACAGTTAATGCTCCTGCAATAAACAAAGATGTGTCAATGGATGAAATCTCACTGTCAAGAGCTCTTTTTCCCGTATTCATATTAACGAAATGGTAGAAAAATCCGTTTTTACCTTCAACTTCTCCATCAGCAAAAGTCTTAAGTGTGAGTAATGCACGATCATATCCTTCTTCTTTATCTATCCATCCATTTTCTATAGCCACAGGAATTGCAGAAAGTCCAAAGCCAACCGAGGCGATGCTACACGGAGAGTCATCGGTGCTTCTGTCTTTAATAAGCCCATTTTCTGGATTAGCTTCATTCCAAAAATAATTGAAGGTTTTTCTCTGTAATTCTTCCAAAAGTTCGTCATCACTCAGCTTGGTCAATTTTTCAACCTCTTCTTTAATTTGAGCCGGTACCATGGCAATTTTTTCTTCTCTGGTAATTTCTTCTGTGGTTATTGCATATATACCGTCAACATAGAATGAATCAGTTAAAGGAACTTTGTCTCCACCTTCATTTCCTATAAACGCTATATAAACCTTGTAAGTTCCTTCAGACTTTACTTTCTGCATATCTCCCAGAAGTTTGAAGTGGATATCATTCCAGCCGGGTTTAATGTTTTCTGTTTCACTAAATACTCCACCAACCCATTCCCAACCATCTGTTAGATCAGCCATACCAAAGAAGAATTGAGTTGGTAGTTTCTCCATATTTTCAGGAAGGTAAACTTTCATGATTAGCTGGTTGGATTTTTCCCATAATTCGTATTTTTCTGCTGGTATTTCCGCAGCTATTTTTGTTTCCACCGCTTCTCCTGATGGAATGACTTTCATAGAACCAGTGCTGCTTCCTACATATTTTTTACTTAGTTCAAAGGTTGCGCCAGTGTTGTCGTTATCAAATGTGTTGATTTCTTCCTGTGTACCCATTGTCCAGACATATTGCCTAACTTTAGATTCGCCCGGGGTAGTAACAACGCAATGATCTACGTAAAAAGGGTCTTTGAGTGGAATTTTTTCTTCCTCTTCTAAAAAGAAAGAGAAATACAGCATGTATTTTCCATTTTTGTCTACATTGATCATGTTGGGTGAAAGTTTGTAATCTATGATGTTCCAACCACTTTCAATTTCTTTCCTGGTAAAAACACCATCTACCCATTGCCATCCATCGGTTATGTCAGCCATTCCCAAAAAGAAACTATTTGGGGCTGTTTCTACGTTTTCTTCAATATAAATACTCAATTCCAGAGTATCGTTAGCTTTCCAGTTAAGTAAAGCTTCACCTGAAAGCTCAAAAGCCATTTTTGTTTCTGGAGCTTCTCCTGAAGGGATTATTTTGATTGAGTGTCTTCCAGAATAAACATAATTCTCGTTCAATTCAAATTTTGCTCCGGTGTTATCGTTATTGATCCCTTCAGTAATTTCCATGTCACGTATTACTGCTTGCCCAAACAGGCTTAGTGCAAAAAGCAATAACAGAGTAATCATAAATGCATAACGCTTCATACTTTTCACCTCCAATTAAATATTTACCTCCACGATAACGGGTTCTTCTCCCCGTTCATGAATTATTTCTTTGCCTTTTCTTTCTTTGCCATTTACAAATAGCTGATAACTTTTCCCTTTATTGTTAATGGTGATATCGTAGATTCGGTTTCTGAATAAGCGTTTTACGTTAACTATTTTCCATGAATCTGGGATGTCTGGATCAATTAATAGTCCATCCCAGGTTGGTTTTATTCCAAGTATTCCCATGATGCCAGCAACAAAATACCAGGTAGCAGATCCCGTATACCATGTCCAGCCACCTCTACCAAAATATTTTGAATCAGGTCCATCAACATTTCCTGGAGTGACATAGGGTTCTGCTTTATATTCTTTAGGTTTATAGCCTCGATATACTGGCATAAAGCTCTTGTAAATCTCGTAGGCATCTTCATCTTTCATCTTTGAAGCTGCAATTACTGCCCAGGTTCCAGCATGTGTATAAAGTCCTCCATTTTCTCTGGTACCAGGTGCATACCTTGTAAGATAACCAATTTCAGGATCAGGCTTGCTATATGCTGGCGAGAAAAGAATTGGACCAAATTTTTTGAATAAATGTTTTTTAGCCGAAACGTAGGCAATCTTCATTCTTTCCTCAGTAGCTGTCTCATTTAGTATTGACCAGGTCTGAGCATTTAAAAAGATTTTCCCATCTTTACATTGTGAGCTACCTATAGGGTCACCGTTATCCTTAAAAGCACGGATATACCATTCTCCATCCCAGGCATGTTCGTTAATCGATTCCCTTAATTTCTGCAAGGTTTCTTTATAAAAGCTTGTATGTTTGGTGTCATTTATAAAATCTGTTATATGGGTGAAATCTTTAAGTATCCCTGCTAAAAAATGTGCCAGCCAGACACTTTCTCCTTTACCTTTGATCCCTACTGCGTTCATACCATCGTTCCAATCGCCTGCACCGATAAGTGGTAATGAACGTGAGCTCAATCTTTCTAGAACGGAGTCAATAGCTCTGCAACAATGTATATACAAACTTTCTTTGTCTTTGTCATAATACTCTATTTCTTCACTAAGAAAGTCAAAGTCTTCGGTGTTTTTTAGATATTCAATCGTGATGTATGGTAGCCAGAGCAAATTGTCCGAGATTTCATTTTTAAGACCTTCTTCGGTAAGAGGATGCCACCAGTGTAAAACTCTTCCATTAGAAAATTGATGTCTGGCATGAAGTTTTATTTGTTCCTTTGTCTTTTCAGGATCAAGATAAAGAAAAATCTGACTGTCCTGCAATTGATCTCTGAAGCCATAAGCTCCACCTGTTTGATAATATGCTGTTCTTCCCCAGATTCTTCCAGATATGGCTTGATATTTAAGCCAGATGTTGGCAATTGTATTAAAACCTTTATCTGGAGTATCTATCCAGGTTTTATCAAATAACTCTGTCCACATTTTCTTTATGTCTTTTAATTCATTATCAACGTTCTCTGGATTACTGTAATGTGTAATGAGTTTATCCATGAATCCTTTCTCTTCAATATTCTTTGTTGCTCCAAGACCAAATACAATAGTTTTTTCTTTATAAGGCGAAAGCTCTACGTCGACTTTCAAGGAAGCAATTGCATCTTCCCACTTGCCAAATCTATTATTTAGCCTATTTTCTTCAAGAGCTAATGGATTGCTAAGATTTCTATACATGCCCAGAAAGTCTTCTTTAGATGCAGTTGCACCAGCTGTTTTCTGATTGACCCAATGAAACGCAGTGTACTCCCAATTGCGATTCCAGTGAACCCCTTCTTTACCAGGGACTTCCCACAATCGTTTATTTGCCTTAATACAGTTTTTGTTATCAATAAATTCTGTTTCCAAAAAGCATTTGTGGAATTCTCTATGCCAATCTGGCGCGACACCCAGATTCCATTCAAGATAGGAAAAAATTGATAGCTTTCGTGTTTTTCCAGTTTTGTTTTTGATAGTTAGTTTCCACAACTCTACTGGTTGTGCTTTTGCTACTAGATAGGTTGTAGTGAACTGAATCCCATTGTATTCTGTTTTGAAGATTGTATAACCTGTTCCGTGAACAACTTGAAATGAATCGAAGTCTGCACAAACGGGTTTCCATGTCGGAGACCAAAATTTGCCTGTTTCATTGTCTTTGATAAAAAGATACTTACCCCACTCGTCTTTTATAAGATCCTGTTCCCAGCGTGTGATTCTGTTCATTGATGCGTGAGTTCTCCAGCTGTAACCAGATCCTGTATTGGAAATTACCATGCCGTAATCTCCGTTAGAAATCACGTTAATCCAGGGTCTAGGAGTTTTGGGAGTTTTGACCATATATTCTTTGCCATTTTCGCTGAATTTCCCAAATTCGTTCTCAAACACGTTGTTTTTCCTCCTTGCTTAACCGGTTCAGTTAATTGAAACTCACAAAAATTACTGAAATAAATTTATTCATTATCTTTTGTTGCAGTAGCCACAGGATTGTCTTTCAATTAATCTGGTTTCAAGCAAATAACGTTTTTTTCCAGGAGTTTTGCCGTTAATTAGACTGATCAGTGTTTTTGCTGCGAGTGAACCCATTTCAAATATGGGCTGCATTATTGTAGTTAGTGCGGGTCTTGAAAAAGAGCTGGCTTCAGTATTGTCAAAGCCTATTATAGAAATATCTTCAGGTATTCTGTAACCTTCTTTTTTAAATGCACTCATTGCACCAAGCGCCATCTGATCATTGGCAGCAAATAATGCTGTAGGTATTTTTTGGGTCTCTAAAAGCCTTTTTGCAGCTTTGTAACCACTTTTTGTGAGAAAATCACCTTTTAGTACAAAATCCTTATCAAAGTGAATATTATGTTCTTCTAATGCTCTGAGGTAACCATGATATCTGGCTTTACTGTCTCTTGCTGCTTCAGGGCCAAGGATAAATGCAATTTTCTTATGACCTAGAGAAATTAAGTAATTAGTAGCTTTATATCCTCCTTCAAAGTTATCTACTGAAACACTATAAATATAATTATCATAAGGAAAATCCAAAAAAACGCAGGGTATCTTTCTCTGCTTTAATTTCTTTGTTACCTCTTTCCCCACAAAATAGGTCATTACAATAACGCCGTCCGCCATTGATGAAGTAAAAAAATCAAATACTTCATGTTCTTTCTCAGGATCAGCGTGAGTGGTAAACAGGTTCAAAAAATAACCGAATTTCCCCGATGCCTTTTCAACACCTCTGATTATATTTGCATAAAACATATCACTTATATCCGGGATTATAAGTCCAACAGAATTTGTACGTTTACCTGCAAGAGCTCTTGCCATAGTATTTGGTTTGTAGTTCGATTCTTTGATGATTTGTTTGATCTTCTTTCTTACATCGAGACTTACTCCCTTTTTATTGTTAATAACGTAAGAAACAGTGGCCTTTGAAACGTTTGCCATTCTTGCTATGTCTGCTATCGTTAATTTTTGAGAGGTTTGTTTTACTGACATAATCATACACACCTTTTACTTAACCGGTTCAGTAACATTGACAACAAAAAAATCAATACATTTAGATGATAATCTCAGATGGGAATTTTACCAAATGCTATGAAAGCAACTTAAACAAAACTAGCTTCGGTCATAGTTGATTATCTGTAAATGGCAGTACGGTTCTTATAATTTTTAAAAATAAACTGTGTTTACTTGAAATTTTGGTCTTTGATGTACAATATGACTAAACGTCTAAGTTTGGGAAAAAGATCTGCCATTCAGTTAAAACGTATTACTGACTAAATAGAGGCAAATATATGAAAAAACTGTAATAATGAAAGTTCTTTGGAACGATAAAAGACACTACAGCATTTATCATAAATGAATAAGCAGGCAAGCTCTTTTGAGAAACATAAATATGCTAATTTTATTAAGGTTGTCAATGATTTAGGAAATAATCAATAAGGAAGTGAATAATTAAAAGATGCTGCCTAAATGCATTACTATATTTATTAACAATCTAACCAGGAGGGTTTATATTGTCGGATATTAAGCTTCGAAAGGTTGAATATCAAGACAAAGAAAGAATTTTTGAAATGACAAAGAATATCTGGAGAGGTAATGATTACATTCCAGGAGTGTTTAAAGAACTGGTTAAAGATAACAGGTCCAATCTACTGGGTATAGAAAAGCAGGGAGTATTAATTGCCTTTGCCAATTTATATTTAATTGACGAAAGTACAGGTTGGCTGGAAGCACTACGTGTAGACCCCGAGCTCACAGGGATGGGATGGGGCAAAATGATGGTTGAAAATATGTGTCGTCATGCCATTGAAAAAGAACTTGAAGAGCTGTTTTTCTCAACCTATTATCGGAACAAAGCTTCCATTAACCTGAATGAGAAGCTTGGATTCAAAAAATGTGCAACATTTACCAATCTGTATCTTGATTTAGAAAAACTCAATATGGAAAATGATAAAGATAATTTCACAATATTACCTTCTAATAGGAAAGTTCACGAAAGAACGGTCTGGAACGATTGGTTTGCTATTCCTAAAGGGAAAGTCCTGGTAGAAGACAGATTTCCAAAAATTGCAAGAATGCTGGTTAATGGGAATGAATTTTTGTTATCTGAGGATCACAAAGAAAGAGAAACACTTGAAATATCCCCTGTAAAGATAGTTGCGCTTAATTATGATACAGTTAAAGAAGTAGTTAGTTACGCTGTAAAAAAAGGTTACATAGAGATACATTTGATGCTTGCTAATTATATTAATTTTAAGCCATTTATTGAAAATGGCTTTGAATATCGTGAAAAACCTGAGGATGTTTTTCTTTTTTCAGCAAAAACAAACGAACTGAAATTGAGGTGATGAATTATTATTAACGCACCAGAATGTATACCATGCAATATAAACACAGCTATAAGAATAATGAAAGATGTAAAAATGGATGATTCATTGCAATTGAGAATCCTGAATAGACTTCTCAATAAATTACAAAAACTGGAATTAACAGATATTACACCTGTGCATCTTGGAAAAGAAGCAGGCGATTTATTAAGGGAATATCTCAAAGACAACATAAACAGAGAAAAAAATGAATTCGCTATTGATTATATGTTAAAGAAATACAGCTTCTTTGAAAATATTGTGAAAGATTCTAAAGAACCTCTTGAGTCCGCAATTAGACTTGCTGTTGCTGGTAATATAATTGATATAGCACCGGGGCATAGTATTAATATTGAAAAGACCGTTGAGAGGGTACTCAATGCGTCCTTTGATATTGATAATATAACAAGGCTTTCCAATGACCTTAAGGAAGCAAAAACATTATTGTATGTAGGCGATAATTGTGGAGAGACTGTTCTTGACAAATTGCTTATAGAAACAGCAAATGTAGAAAATGTATTTTACGCGGTTAGGAGCAAACCGGTCCTTAATGATGTGACTTATGAAACTGCTGTCAGATCTGGGCTTAATAATTGTGCGACAATAATTGATAGTGGTAGCGATGCCCCCGGCGTAATTGAGGATTTGATGAGTGACAGGTTTAGGCAGTTGTTGCAAGATTCTGATGTGGTCATAGCAAAGGGACAGGGCAATTTTGAGAGCATGAGTGGCTTTGATACACCCATTTATTTTCTGCTTATGGCAAAATGCAATGTCATAGCAAACTATCTGGGTGTTGAAAAAGGAAGTTTTATTGTTAAAAAAACCGAGAACAGAGATCGGAAAACCACAAAAGACGAGAAGCCGAGAGTCCGAGAACCCGAGAAAAAAGATTAAAGGCGGAGATCGGATAAAAATAAAAAACAGAGATCAGAGAACCACTGAAGCACAAAAAAACGTGTACCGTTTACCGTGAACCAACTGGAGCATAATTGACAATCAGAAAATGACACTTGAAGCCACTCACTACGTTCGTTAAATGACGCTTGGAGTCGCTTGATGATACTTTCGCTCAATTAGGCTCGGACAGAGCATATACCTAACAACAAGAAAAACCAAATAACGTGAACCGATTAAACATTGTGATTAGTGATTAGATAGACTATAAAAAGCAGAGATCATAGAAAAATTGCAAAAGACAGAGAACAGAGATCTGAAAAAATCATAAAAAACATAGTTCTGATAAACTATTAAGAACAGTAATCGAAATATGGCAGACCATTAATATAAATCAAATACAGACAATATTTTTGGAAAGGGTTAAAAGAGTATGTCATATAAAGATTTGCAGGTTTGGGAAAAAAGCATGAATCTAGTGGCCCGGATTTACGAAATAACGGAAGATTTTCCACAAAACGAACTATATGGGTTAACTTCTCAAATAAGAAGAGCAGCCATTTCAGTACCTTCCAACATTGCGGAAGGTAATGGAAGAGGGCATAGCAAAGAGTTTATTCAGTATTTATATCTGGCTAGAGGTTCTTTGATGGAACTGATAACGCTGATTGAAATATCATACAGGCTTGGTTTTCTAAAAGAAGAAACGAATAATGAGCTTAAAGAAAAGTGCAAATCAATAAATATGATGCTTTATAAGTTAATAAAATCGCTAAAGGATAAAGAATAGCTTTGCGATATTCCGTATTATTGTGTTAATTTAACTAAAATACTCTACTTGGTATTTAATTTCTGTTTTTTCGGTTTTGTGCTCTGATTTCGAATCTCGTGTTTAGAAAGGTTTCGTCAAATCTCCGAGCTTGGATCTCGATGTTTTATTCGATGGACGAAGCGAAGTGTTGGACGATGGACGTGATTTAGACTAGGATTCTCGGCTTTTAAAGATTCCTTCCTTGAGGAAGGTACCTGCGAAGCAGGGGGAAGGTGTGCACTTGGTTTTTTATCTCGTTTTTCAAGCATTTTAATCGGCTCTTTGATCTCGGATCGCGAATTACAAAGCGAAGCGCCGAAATTCACACACCCAGCCTCCGGCAGCCCTCTCAAGAGGGCACTAAAAGCTCTAAACCCGTTTCTAAAGAACTGGCCGCTGAAAGCACAAATCCGAGCGTAGCTCGCATATC
>JAWODV010000042.1:0-144249 GCA_046483075.1 Kosmotogaceae bacterium
AATATTGAAGATGAAATTGGGTTTCGACTTAACGCAGCCAAAACCATAAAGCAGGCAAAAGAGTTACTGGGATTAAGAAAAATACCTGAAACAATTGATGGTATAGATATTTCACATACCCAGGGTCAATATACCGTGGCTTCTGTGGTTGTATTTGATAAAGGAAGACCCTACAAGGATGGTTATAGACGTTATAGAATAACACAGCTGGAAAAACCTGATGATTTTCAAGCAATAGAAATTGTTATCAAACGACGTTATTCAAAGCACAGGTTACCTGATCTGTTGTTCATTGATGGTGGCAAACCTCAACTTGTCGCAGCAGATAAGGCCCTTGAAGATATGAATCTTGACTGTGAATTGGTGGGAATAGCAAAAGAAAAGGAGGAAATTGTTTTTCCTGACGAAAGAGGGAAGTTAGTACTACCCGATGATAACCCCGTAAAGAGACTTTTGATAGCAGTTAGAAACGAAGCCCATAGATTTGCTGTCTATTATCATAGAATCTTGAGAGAAAAACGATTAAGACGTTCAAAGCTTGACGATATTCCTGGAATCGGTCCAAAAAGAAAAAAACGATTACTGAAAGCCTTTGGTAGTATTTCAGAAATTAAAAAAGCGGATAAAGAAGAACTTAACAAAGTAATTAAAGACAGAACAGTTGTTCTTAATCTCCTTTACTGGATAAAAAAACAAAGTGGTGGATGATTATCATCCACCACTTTCCTTAAAATAGCCCTTACTTCACCTTTTCCTTTAGTTCTTTACCGGCTCTGAATTTTGGTACTTTTCCACCGGGAATCTTAATGGGTTCTTTTGTTCTTGGGTTAACACCTTTTCTTGGTTTTCTCTTGGCAACTTCAAATGTACCAAAACCAACCAGCTTAACCTCTTTACCTTTTGAAAGCTGTTCTTCAACAGTTTCAATAAAGTTATCAAGTACCTCGCCAGCTAGCTTCTTTGTTACATCAGCCTTTTCAGCAATTTCCGCAACAAGTTCTTTTTTGTTCACATGAGCACCCCCTACTATTGAAATCATGATGTCTCCAATATTCTAACACTTTATGGCCTATCATTTCAACTATCTACATCTCTTAACACCGGTATGCATAAGATGTAGGTTAATTTTATCTGGAAATATCGATTATTATTAATTATAGATATCCTCTGTATGCCTTATTCAATGAGGCTTATAAAGCGATAGTTAAATACATATGATAATCTTTCCCTTTAACATCGTAAAGATATAATTATCAATACACACAATCAGAAATTGTTTCATGTGAACATTTTTTGTTAAGAACAAATCTAAAAGTCCTTTTTTTATAACAGAAAATGTTTTTTTGAGAATCAAATAAAAAACCATGCTCCTTCCGTCGACAACATTGACCGCTCCGGTGGTGCATTCCAGCTCAGGCCGAGCACTCCCACGGCACACAGAATAACTTGCTTATGGCTGCTTCCTTCCGGACCTGACCAGATTCGCAAGGTTCTGTTGCGTGGGACCCGACCATCAACACCTTCCTGCACTCCGTGAAACAACCAAATGCTGCCTCGGGAAGTCTTCAGCCCCGCATATGGCGGATTTCGGGTACAGGGAACCGCCAGCTCCCCGCCTAGCATGGTCAATAGAATTATATTATGTAACTAACTAAAGGTCAACTTGATGGTTATCTTAAAAACAGAAATAAGAATCGATACTGACAGATCTTATTTAAACAATTCGTTGAATGTGATTATTTTGTTACCGGTGTATCCTCTATTCTTTCCTGGCAAATAAATCCTTTTGAAGTTATTTTTGAGAAGAGTATCAACCATTTCATCGTCAATGTCAGCATTGCAAGCAAATACCGGATGTGCAAAGTAATTATCTTTGATTACCTGTTTGAGTTCATATTGTGTGGATACTATCTTCTGCTTGCTTTCATCATTTGAAGCATATGAGATACACATAGGTGGATTTAACAACGCTGGCAGTAACGCAAGTTTATCCTCTAAATCCATAGAATTAAGATTAAGTGGTCTTCTATTTTTCTTCGCCACATATTCTTCAAATCCTGATAATTCCATAGATGATATTTGAACAGATTCTCTATCCGGTACGGTAAGTATTGAGATATCGTTTTGATAAGCAAAATTAACGGCATCTCTATCAAATACACCGCAAAAGGACTTAACTCCCAAAGAATACAGTTTCTTTATCGTTGAATAGTCAATATGTGTTGATGCGTACATAGTATTCCTTCCTAGTGGTACATCTCTTACTTCTCCATCCATTCTAATCTCCAAAATTTTTCCATCTACTATGAATGATGAAGTATCTCCAGTGTAGTAATATAGGGTCATAAACAATCTAATGTTGTTTAGATCCGCTAAAGTAATACCCTTTGTGGGGTTACCGATATGTACATTCTCAAGCAAACCTGAAACATCTTCGAGTTTATATAGAGTTGACTCTTCTTGAATGCCGTCATTGGATATCAATTGCATTACATATTCTAGTGTCAAATGATCATACTTCTCGGCAGCAAAATATTGTGAGAAATCTATATGCATCTGAGAGCTATAAATGGCCACCTTATACAACGCCTTTAATGCCAGCTTTCTTCTTCTTCTTAAAATAACATCTCCACAATATTCTATGTCACTCATCACATCATCATAATCTGAAGGGTCGGTTAAAACAACCACATTTCTGTGGTTTCTTGCAGCTGCTACCATAACAGCTATGGAAAAATAGTCCATTTCTCTAGTTAGTTCTTTTTCGCTAAGTTTCTTCCTTTTTTCTTCTGTGATTGATCTTGGATCCAATATCAACATATCAAAAAAAGGAAAAGGTCTATCTTGTTCCTTTAGATATTCCTCCGGTTCACTAATTATTGTGTTAATTATTCCTTTCTTTAATAAATCAAGTTGATAATTTTCAGAAAATCCTTTTGTATCTTCTTCCAGGAGCGTTCTATAAGGAACATCGTACTTCTCCATTGTTGAGGTAAGCTCAGGTTCTATATATATATCAGCACCTTTTTTCGCAATGAAGTTTAAGAATTCATTCAATTTTTCTTTTTTATGTATTCCAACATATATTTTTTTTATATTCATTCTCGCACCCCCGTTTAATAGATTTTAACAAAAATTTCTTAAATAAATATACTACTCAAAATTGTGTTATAAATACCTTTGAATCTCAAGCAGAGTTTTACGCATTATGATATAATGACTCTTGGTTTGGAAAACCCGCTTTGCCCGAGGGCAAGGCCATATGTCCATGGGAGGAGGTAATGTATGGAAAAGCAAAGGATTTATGAAACTATGTTTATCGTTGACCCAAATCTGGAAGACGATTCAAGAGAAGTAGTTCCAGAAAAAATCAAGCAACAAATCGAAGAAAGAGTTCAGGGTATAGTCAGGAAATTTGACCGCTGGGGCGTAAGAAAGCTTGCTTATCGCCTTGGGAGAGGTTTCACTGAGGGTGATTACACAGTAATCATCTTTGAAGCTGACCCGGAAAATGTTGATCTTCTTGAAAAATATTACAAAATAACACCTGAAGTCTTTCGCTGGCAAACCTTCAGAAGAGAAGACTTTGAAAAAAGCGGTTTGCCAAAAGATATGTTGCAGGAGGAAGAACCTGAAGAAACAGTAGAAGAATCACCAAAAAAGAAAGAAGCTGCTGAAGATAACTCAGATGAATCTGTAACTGAAGAAACAGAAAAATCGGAGGAATGAAATTATGTCAATCAGTTATAACAAAATTATTCTGGTGGGTAGATTGGTCAGAGACCCTGATATAAGATTTACAACCAGTGGTACCCAGGTGTCTGTCTTCACGGTTGCTGTAGACCGTCCAACTCGTTCAGGGATGGATGACAATGATAATACTGATTTCATAAGGGTAGTAACCTTCGGAAAAACTGCCGAATTTGTGGGAAACTATCTGGTAAAAGGAAGATTGATTCTGGTTGAAGGTTCGTTACGTATAAGAAAGTGGACAACCCAGGATGGTGATAAGAGAAGTACAACAGAGGTGCTTGCCAATACCATCAGATTTATGGAAACTAAATCGCAGGCTGGCATTACTGATAATTCAAAATTCAACAAAGATACTGATGAATCTTCAGATGAAGAAAATGATGTTGATGCCAGTGAAGATATAACATTTTTTGGTAGCGAACAAAACGATAAAAGTGATGATCAACCACCCTTTTAAACAAATTGGTAATGAGGAGGATTTCCATGAGAGAGCGAAGAAAAAGAAGAAAAACTAACAAACGCTGTAGATTTTGTTCAACAGATATTGACTACATAGATTTTAAAAATACAACTTTACTTAGAGATTTTATGACTGAAAAAGGTAAAATAATACCAAAAAGAATTACAGGAAACTGTTCTAAACATCAAAGAATGGTTAAAATTGCCATCAAAAGAGCAAGACATATGGCACTTCTTCCCTACGTGAAGGAGTAAAGCGAAGGGGGGCTCAGAGAGCCTCCTTGTTTTTTATACCAAATAACAATTATAGTGATCTATCCGAATCGTTATTGGAGGTATGTTCAATGAAAATTATTTTAAAAAAGGATGTTCCAAAACTGGGTAACGAAGGCGAGATCAAAGAGGTTTCTGATGGATACGCCAGAAACTATTTAATACCCAAAGGATTGGCTGTAGAAGCCACAAAGAGTGAAATGTCCAAATTAAATGCTAAAAAAGAACATCGTGAAATGAAAGAAGAACGTATACGTGAAAAAAGCGAAGAATTACTAAAAAAGGTCTCATCTAGACATTTCACAATAAAGGTAAAAGCTGGTAGTAGTGGAAAGCTTTTTGGTTCAGTTACTTCAGCAGACATTGCAGATAAAATTGAAAAAGACACTGGAACAAAAATAGATAAAAAATACATAAATCTGCCAGAGAACATTCGTGAAACGGGAGACCATGAGGTTGAACTGGAATTACCTGGAAACGTTAAGGGCGTAATTAACCTTACTGTTGAAGGAATAGAAGGGGACTGAGTTTGGAGTTTAAGATCTTTTCAAAAGCACTTTATTCGACATGGATATATTATAGACCGGAACGCCTTCTCTTTGATGCTGGAGAAGGCATTTCAACAAATATGGGTAACGAAATTTACGCCATCAGGGATATTTTCTTAACTCATGGTCATATTGATCACATATCTGGTTTATGGGGTATCATAAATACAAGAAATAATGCAATGGGTGATAAAACAAAGCCTTTACGAATAACATATCCAAGAAATAACCGTGCAATAGAATCTTATGTACAATTCATAAAACAAATGAATCCTCATCTAAAATACGATATACTGATGAACCCGGTAGAAGAGGGAGAAGTAGTTTTTTTAAGATACGCTGGAAATTTTAAAAGAACCGTTGTGCCTTTCAAGGTAAAGCATACACCTGGAGAGATAAGTCTGGGTTATAATATTGTTGAAGAAAGGCACAAATTAAAAATAAAATACAGAAATAAAAGTTCTAAAGAAATTGCAAGAATCTCAAAAAAAATGGGTAAAGACGAAGTAACTTATTCATATAATAAGAATATCATCACAATAAGTGGAGATACATATGCCCTACCAGTAAATGTTATAGAGGATAGTGAAACATTGTTACACGAATGTACTTTTTTGAAAACTGAAGACAGAAGAGGCGAGAATCACTCATCACTTGAAGAAATACTGAAAAATGTTTCTAAAGTAAAAGGATTAAAGAGGCTAATAATGTATCATATATCTAGCAGGTACACTGGTAAATGGTCAAAGTGGAAAAAATATATTGAAGAACAAATGAAAGATTCAAAAGTAGAAATCTACATAGTACATCCTCAGAAGTTATTCACACTTTGACAGCATATATAGGAGGTAGATTATGGAGTATATCGGCTGGATGATTTTTGCAGTCGTACTTTTGGTTATGGAAATAGTTACTCCAACTTTTTTCTTTCTGTGGTTTTCTGTTGGGTCTTTTATCGCAGGTATATTAGCAGTTTTCAATTTAGATCTAGGATGGCAGGTGTCTTCTTTTGCTATTGTCAGCACGTTGCTGGTTCTTTTCACCAGACCTATTGCCAAAAAACTCTCTGGAGAATCTCCCAGAAAAATCTATGTTGACGAACTTAAAGGCACAAGAGCCCGAGTAATAGCGGAGATAAACACAAATAAAGGCACTGGATTGGTAAGAGCTGCTGGAGAAGATTGGAGAGCAAAACCAGTTGAAGAGGAAAAATATCCTGTTATTGAAAAAAATCGATACGTAATGATTGAGCATGTTAGAGGTACCATAGTGTATGTAACTCCCACTGAAAATGAGGGGAAAATCGAAGGAGAGGGGGAATAATAATGATTCTTTGGATAATACTTGCAGTAATTATAGTTATCATCGCAGCTACTGGAATTAAAATAGTTAGACCATTTCAAAAAGGGTTGGTTGAACGTCTTGGAAGCTTTAAACGTCAAGCTGAACCCGGACTAAATTTCATTATACCGTTCATTGAAAGAATAGTTAAAGTAGACCTTAGAGAAATGGTAATAGATGTTCCACCCCAAGAAGTTATTACTACGGATAATGTAGTTGTAACAGTAGATGCTGTTATATATTATGAGGTAACCGATGCATATCGTGTTGTTTACAATGTATCGAATTTCGAAAATGCTGCAGTTAAACTTGCGCAAACAAACCTAAGAAATGTAATTGGTGAGATCGAACTGGATCAAACATTGACCTCAAGAGAAAGAATAAACGTAAAATTAAGAGAAGTCCTTGATGATGCTACGGACAAATGGGGTGTAAAGGTTACCCGTGTCGAAATAAAGAAAATTGACCCACCACAGGATATCATGGAAGCCATGTCCAAGCAGATGAAAGCAGAAAGGACAAAAAGAGCAGTTATACTGGAAGCTGAAGGTTACCGTCAATCGGAAATTACCAGAGCTGAAGGTGATAAGAGATCGGCAATTTTGAAGGCTGAAGGTGAAGCTGAAGCCATAAAGAGAGTTGCCGACGCTAATAAATATAAGCTCACAGCTGAAGCTGAAGGGCAAGCAGCTGCCATTATGAAGGTGTTCAAGGGAATACACGAAGGTAATCCGACAAACGATCTTATCGCAATAAGATATCTTGATGCCTTAAAAGATATTGCTGATGGAAAAGCTAGCAAAATCTTTTTGCCCTTCGAATCTTCTAGCCTGTTGAGTAGTGTTGCATCAATAGCAGAATTGTTCAAAGAGAATAAAGAAAACAAAAAAGAAGAAAAAGAATAAACGGGGTTTTAGGTGTGCAACTTTGTGAATTTTTTCCGGTAATTTTGGCACACTTCCTTGTTTCAATATTTGCCTTTGTACTTTCTCTTATTACTGTGCTGATAACTTACCGTTACGAAAAAAAAAGGCCTATTTGGTTTAACTTACTCAACTTACCAGCAGTTGCCTTATCTATATATGTAATTTATCATTTTCTTGACGCCAATAATATATTGCTTTTCTCAATGTTACTGTTTATTGGCTATCTCTATTTCATGCGTGAATTTAACATAAGGATAATGAGTTTTGATGTCTCTTTTAGGATTATTTATTTATCCATGGGTTTCACAAGAAACGAATATCTAAGAAATCTTCTCCTCGCTGAAAGCAAGCTTTTTTTTGTTAAGTCTTTTATAACTTTTATACTGATTTCTACCGTTGCAGATATATTTCATGAGTTATCCTTATTTGTTACATATAATTGCTATAACACAATAACCTTGTTTTTTATTGCGCTCCTGGTAATTCTCTGTATAATAAACTGGCTAAAGAAAGATATTGTAAAGAATAGTTCAAAACTATCCGGTTAAATGTATGTTATTATACCCCTAGTAGGTATAAATAAGGAGGTATTTTTTTATGGCAGAACAGTTACTAAACAAAGATGTGAGAAAACAGGTAAAAGAAATACTGGAAAACATGGATGGTGAAGTAAAGCTGTTGTTGTTTGTTAAAGATAAAGATTGCGATTTCTGCGATACAGTGGTTTCTCTACTAAACGAATTAACAGAGGTGGCAGAGAAGGTATCCTTTGAAAAACATAATATTGATTCCGAAGCAGCAAATAAATACAACATAAATGACGCTCCAGCAATAGTTCTTCTTACTCCTGATGGTAAGGACAAAGGTATTAGATTTTATGGCATGCCTTCAGGACACGAGTTCGGAACTTTACTTCAGGACATAGTAAGTTTTTCAAAAGGAGCAATATCAACTATTTCGGAAGACTCTCAGAACAAATTAAAAAACATTGACAGTAACATTGATATCAAAGTGTTTATAACACCTACATGTCCGTACTGTCCAAAGGCAGTCATAACTGCTCACAATATTGCCATGCTTAATGACAATATAACGGCTTCTATGATTGAAGCCAACGAATTCGAAGAACTTTCTAAGAAACATGGTGTAAGCTCAGTTCCTCATACTGTGATAAATGATAGTGTTGAGTTTGTAGGAGCTTATCCTGAAGAGCAGTTTGTTAATGAAGTACTAAAAGCTGTTTAGGGAGGCTTTGCGATGGCGTTTTTCGATGTTAGTAGCGCAAAAAATACAACAGATCTAAAAGATGAATACGATGTAGCTATAATCGGTGGTGGACCTGGAGGCCTTACAGCCGCTATTTATGCTGTTCAGGCAGGTCTTGAACCACTGGTAATTGAAAAAGCCCTTGAAGGTGGCCAAATAAATAATACAGACAAAGTGGAAAATTGGCCAGGTTTTTCTTCAATATCAGGTGTTGATTTAGCGGAAAAAATGACCGAACACGCGCAGGAACATAATGTACAGGTCACAAATAGTGAAGTTCTTGATATAGAGCCAGGTGAAATGAAAACAGTCCATCTTGATAACGGAAAAAAGATTAAATCTCGCGTTGTGATTATTGCAACAGGTTCAAATCCAAAGAAGTTAGGTGTTCCAGGAGAGGAAAAACTTTCTGGTAAGGGAATATCCTATTGCGCTACCTGTGACGGTCATTTTTTTAAGGATAAACACATTGCGGTTATTGGTGGAGGAAACAGTGCTCTTGATGAAGCTCTTTATCTGGCAAAAATTGTGAAGAGGATTACCGTTGTTCAAAATTTACCAGATCTCACAGCAGATAGAATGCTGCAAAAAAGAATTAAAGAAACTGGGATAGTTGATTTTATTTACAACACCGTTGTAAAAGAAACAAAAGGTAATGAAAAACTCAACAAACTTTTGCTTAAGAACATCAAGACCGGTGAAGAAAGAGAACTTGATGTTGATGGAGTATTTGTATTTATTGGTATGAATCCAAACACAGTTTTCCTTAAGGAAAAAATTAAACTAAATGATTATGGATATGTAGTAACCAATGATCACTGTGAAACCAATATCGAGGGTATTTACGCAATTGGCGATGTAAGAGAAAAGGAAGTAAGACAAATTGTTACAGCAACAGCTGATGGAGCAATAGCATTACTGGATGCATCAAAAAGATTTTTTAAATGAATCAAAAATTTAAAACTTAAAATCTTTTGAACTAACGTGATTATTTATAGGACTCGATGATGGTGATTTTACCCTCATCGAGTTCCATTTTTACCCAGCTTCCAACAGGAAGGGTTATCTTATCTAAACTGTCGTGATAAATTGGTAATCCCAACCATACAGGGATACTTGAAGAAGCAAAGTATCTTCTAATTGTTTGTTTAAGTTCATTTAGGTCACCATTTCTTATACTACTAAATCCTGCAAACACAATACCCCTTAGTTCATTGTATTCTTCCAGATGAGCAATATTCCACAGCATTCTCTCAAAGGAATGTAGGGTTTCCCCTACATCTTCAAACACCAGAATGCAATTTTTTAAAGAACCAATATATTCTGTACCTTGAAGTGTTTTGAAAAGTGTTAAATTCCCAACGATAAGCTTACCTACCATATCACCTGGAACTATAGCCTCTGATGGATAATCGAACTTAATTACCTTGCTTCCTTCAACTACTGAAAGCATTTGTTTTATTAGGCTTTGGTCATCGTCTATTTCAACTGAAACCATAGGCCCATGATAGGTAACAAGTCCACTCTTAAAATGCAGTGCAAGAAGTAAAGCGGTTATATCACTGTAACCAACCAGTGGTTTTGGATTCTCCCTTATTCTCTCCCAGTCCAGGTAATCCAGTAACTCAAAAGAACCAAATCCGCCTCTTGAAGTAAGTATTAAATCTACTTCCGGGTCTTCAAATGCTTGCATTAATTCATTTGCCTTTTCCCGTGCCGATAGATAAGCGTTACAACTTCTACCACTAATAATATTCAACCCATAACTTTCAAGATTATTAACTCCATTTCTTAAAGCGAAATAATCTGGAAGTGCTGCAGGAGAAGTCACAAACACAGTACTTATATTTTTTCTGCCTGGTGTCGCTGAACCTTCTAGTTCAATAAGTTCTAGAGTATTAAAATTTATCCCTTTAGTCATCATAAAAATCAAACATATCAGCAGTAAAAAAAAGATGCGCTTAAGCATAAAAAACCTCCAATAGCGCTACTCTTATCTAGAATATTATAACCCAGAATAAAATGAATGACCATAATCAAGTCACGAAAGGAATTTCACTTAAATGATTTTACTAGAAAATTATGTAGATAATTTACTTATAAAAGCTAATTTAAAATATCTATACAATATTGAGAGCTCTACAGAGAATGACACTTTTAATAGCCTATCACCACTAATAATCGAACTTAATTCAAGTTAATGACTTTTTTCACACTTTGAATTTAATACAAAGAATGTTGTATAGTTAAAATGACTCTAAGAAAAGGGGTGATTTTTATGAAAAAATTACTACTTGTAGTATTTATTTTGGCTGCTACAATCTTTATGGGCCAGCAAATAACCGTTATTGGTCCATGGTCTGGAGCTGAAAAAGATGCTTTTATGCCTGTTATCGAAGAATTTGAAGAACAGACAGGTATCGAAGTACAATATCAGATTTACAGAGCTGAAGACCTCGCGAATCTCTTACCTGCACAATTTGCTACCAAAAGAACGCCTGGTGATGTGGTATTCATGTGGACTTCTTTTATGCAGAGTAATACGGAACACATCGCAGAGCTCTCTGATGTTATTGATAAAGAAAGTTTTAGACCAGGCGCGCTTGATAACGTAACTGTAGATGAAAAACTGTACGGAATTTCTTATACAGGTAAAGTTAAACCAGGATTCTGGTACAGAAAATCTTTCTTTGAAGAACACGGTTTATCAATTCCTGAAACCTGGGATGAATTTGTTGTACTTCTTGAAGAAATCTCAGAAATCGAAGGAATAACCGCACCAATAGCCAGTGGTAACGGCGTTGGATGGCCACTTTCTGATGTTACTGAACACTTTATCCTTACCTTTGGAGGCCCTGAACTTCAAAAAGACCTTATTGCAGGTAACGTAAAGTGGACAGGCGAAACTGTAAAGAAACCCATGAACAAGCTAAATAGCCTATTAAAAGAAGGTTATTTTGGCGAACCCGTAGAATGGACTACTGTTTTAGAACAGTGGTGGAATGGAAGTTATGGCCTCTACTTTATGGGAAGCTGGCTAACAGGTATGGTTGATGATCCAACAGATCTCGGTGTTATTGCTCTTCCTGGAAATGAAGCAGTTGTATTTGCCCTTGACTATGCTTTTATACCAAAGTACTCGGACAATATCGAAGCCGCAAAGAAATTAATAAAGTTCTTAGGTGGAGTAGAAGGACAAACTGCCCAGGTAGCACAGGGTGGACACATCGCATCAGTTGAAGGTGTGCCTCTTGACGCATATCCAGCTGTTGACAGAGAAGTTGCTGCTCTCCTTGAAGGAAAAGCTAACGTTAATGACCTGGATGACTCAATTGGCGGCATGTGGCAGACTACTTTCTGGGATCAGCTAAAACTTCTCTGGGTAAGACCTGAGAGAATAGAATCTGTGCTTGAAACCCTGCAGTCAAAAATGCCATAATTAAGTAGATTATTGATATTGGCGGGACCCTTGCGGTCCCGTTTTAATTGGAGGGGGAGATTAGATGGAGCTGAGAAAAGCCCGCATTAGCAATTTCGTTTTATTTGTACTACCTGCATTGTTTTTATTGGCTGTTTTTGTTCTTTATCCCACCTTTAGAACCATATTCATGAGTTTTGTAGGCTCTGAAGGAGAATTAACACTTCAAAATTATCAGAGTGTTTTTGCAAGTGGTGATATCATTAATTTTGGTAATATTAAACAGGGACGATTTCCCTTTGGAACGTTAGTTCATAATGCTTTATGGATTGCTATTCATCTTCCAGTTACCACATTTCTTGGTCTATTTTTGGCCGCTCTGCTAAGGGATGTAAAAGGCGGAGCAATAATTAAATCCGTAATTTTTCTTGGCATGGTAATGCCCCTAGTAGTTGGGGGAATAATGATACGTTTTATGTTTGATGGAAATATTGGAATAGTAAACCTATTTTTTAGAGTATTTGGACTTCCAACACAAACCTGGACGGCCTATCCTGAAACATCACTTTTTGCATTGATCTTTGGATCAGTGTGGCTCTGGACAGGCTTCAGCATGATTATTTACTCTGCAGGGCTAGAAACTATTCCAAAAACATACTATGAGGCTGCTGAAATCGATGGAGCGTCAAAACTAAGAATATTTTTTAGTATAACAATACCAATGCTAAAACCCATAACAGTAGTTGTTGTAACCATGACCCTTCTCTGGGAATTGAAGATTTTTGATATCGTTTATATTGCAACAATGGGAGGGCCAGGTGGTTCCTCCAATGTTCTCGCTCTACAAATGTATCTATATGGATTCAGAGCCTGGGATTTCAATAAAGCTGCTGTAGTTGCAGTTCTCATTACTGGGTTAACAATATTTGCAGCTATTCCACTCATAAGATCTGCCGGAGAGGAGAATGTCCAATGAGAAAGAAAAAAGTTACTGGAACCATATTAAAAAGCTCATTAGGATGGGTAATCGCACTTGTATGGATTTTACCAATATTGGGCATTTTCATGACTGCAGTACGACCTTACAGTGAAGTTATTGATGGATGGTGGAATTTTGAAGAATTCAATCCAACTTTCTCAAATTTTACAGGATCGCTTTTTCATGAATCTGTTCCTCTTATAAATGGCATTAAGAATTCGTTAATTGTAGCTTTACCAGCAACAGCAATCCCCTTGGTATTGGCTACAATGGCAGGTTATGGAATAGCTAGATATCGATTTCCTTTAAGAAAGACCTTTATTATAACCGTTGTTATGACTCTCGCTTTACCACAGCAAATGATTGCAGTCCCAATATTCCAGATTATGAGTGGTTTAGGGCTGGTAGACAGTTATTGGGGTTTGATCCTCGTGCACACTGCATGGGGTATTCCATGGACAACATTCTTTATGAGAAATTATTTCAAAACCCTACCGGTAACCATGGAAGAAGCTGCAAGAATAGATGGAGCTTCAGATTCTCAAATCTTTTTCAGAGTTGTTTTGCCAAATGCTTTTCCAGCTATAGCATCAGCTGCAGCACTACAATTTACATGGGTATGGAGTGACTTTTTTCTGGCACTGATACTCATTTATTCCCCGAATAAAATACTTGCAACACAACGAATACCTTTAATGAAAGGACAGTATCAGGTCGACTGGGGTCTTTTGTCAGCTGCCTCAATTCTGGTTATGATTGTTCCAATTATGATATATATTCTTCTGCAGCGTTATTATGTGAGAGGAATGGTGGGCTGGACAATAAAATAATTTTTCAGGAAGCGATTATTTATGAGAATTGAAGAAATTCGCTGGGACAATTTAACAAAGTTACTTGAATTGCTTCTAATCAAGAAGCGCGTATCAAGGCATTCTATTGTAAAAACACTCAAAATACGTAATTCAACATTGACATATCTGGCAGGAGAACTAAATAAGCATAACATGGTTAGAATAGAAAGAGAAGTTTTGGGACGAGGTAGACCAAGACATTATATTTCGCTGAATGATAACTATGGAAATTTTTTTGGTGTAAAAATAGGCAGGGAATCTGTAAAGATAGGTATATTTACTTTTTCACTTAAGAAAATCAAGGAATTTGTTATTGAACTGGGATATCCTTTCATAGAAAATATAAGAAAAATAAGAAATGTGCTAAAAGATCTAATAATAAAATATAAGCCTCTCTCAATGGGAATTGCAATATCAGGAACCGTAGATATTAATAATTGTTCTATAACAACATCCCCCATACTTGGTACTAATGAAAGTAATCTTGAAGAAATTATTAAAGAACACAATTGCAATGTTGTTCTTTGTAATGATGTAGATGCACTAAATATAGGACAGTTAGTAAAAACAGGAAGAATCGAACAATCGTCACTAACCATAACCTTTGGAATAGGTATTGGAGCATCCTATTATGATAGTGTGGATATACTTCTTGGTAGTGATGGGAAATCCGCCCTTGAATTTGGTCATAGCAAAGTCGATTACAATGGTGAAAAATGCTATTGTGGTGGAACAGGATGCCTTGAAACAGTCGCTTCAGAATATTGCCTCGTAAAGGACAAAGCAAAAAACATAATTAATTTTGTTCAAAATTTCGAACAGTTCAAAGATAGACTGAACGAAATTCGCAAGTCAGCAAAACAAAATTCTGCTAATAACAAATATGATGAAATATTGGACAGATTGTCTTACCATGTCACAAGTCTATCCCTCTTACTTCGTCCAGATATAATCTGGATTGGCGGGGAAGGCGTGGTAAATAAATGGATATTCCTCAAAATTAAAGATGGGATTAACAAATATCTGAGTGCCAGTTATTGGAAGCTCAACCCGGAGATAAATCAGATTACGCTCACGGATATCTGGGAAAGAGGAGCTGCCTTTCTGGCACTCAGAAAATATGTTAGAAGTGCATTAAAGAACTAATTAAATAATGTCACTGAACAACTTAAGATAATCTACAAGTTGCCTTGTTATTAAGAAGTTCTTGCGGACTGTTTCTTTTCCATTTTCTCCCAATTTCTTTTTCAGGTCTTCACTGGAAAGGATTTTTCTTGTTGCCTCAATTGCCTCATCAGTGCTTTTTATTAGATATCCATTATAATTGTCCTTTATCTGCAGCGGGATACCTCCAACGTCACCTCCAACTACGGGCGTTTTCTTCCACAAAGCTTCACTGACTGTAAGAGCAAAACCCTCTCTTAATGATTTCTGAATGACAACATCACTTACCTTCTGGGCAGCATTCACTTCAATATTTCCTACATCGTGAAAGTTCGTATACACGCCAACGTCATAATCCCTGCCAATGTATCTCAAAATATCTTCATAAATCTGCCATCCTTCAGGGTCATCTGAAGCCATAGAACCTATCATCAATAACTGAAGATCATTATATGTTTTTTTAAGTTCTCTATATACATCCACGACACCCAGTGGATCTTTCCATGGATCGAATCTTGAAACCTGAGTTATCAAAGGTTTTTCGGCATCTATTTTTAGCTTAGTACACGCTTTTTTTAGTTCCTCTTTAGTTAATTCTCTGTTTTTATCGCTTAGCGGATCAATAGAAGGTGCGATTTCTCTTATTTCAGGAAAACCGAACTCTCCAGCATAAGATTTAAGGGTAAAAATAGCACATGTATATTTAGAAGCGAACTGTCTTAAAAAATCTTGATATTGTTTATTAGGTGTTGACGTGTCGATATGACATCTCCATACGATCTTTGCATTACCAAAATTGTAAAATTCAGGCAGTGCAAAAGGTTGTGGATCATGAATAATTACAACATCATAATTTCTTGCATCCAATTCTTCAGCGTTTTTCTTTGCTGTTTCAAGGTAAAGGTCTTTCACATGATTTTCGATAACATCCTCTTTGCCCTGAAGCGCATTATGCATCCTCTTTGTAAATTCATAAAATTCTTTTTCCGCTTCGATTACCTTCCATTCAACATTAATTCCTGCATCTTTCATTAATGGCACAAGGGTCTGAAGAATCTCTGCTACTCCTCCACCAAAGGCTGTAGCATTTATATTAAGCACTTTAATCCCCTTCACTTTATCCATTAAGCCAAATAACTCTTCTTTCTTCTCTTTATCCATAAACTCCAGATAATCATCAATTCGCTTTGTACTTATTTGTACTGACTTCATGAGAACACCACCTTTTATAACTATTATAATATATTTTGTTCATTATTTGAATAATATACAAGACAGGCATCATAACAACTTTTTAGGTTCATTCAAAGATCAGAATTTATCAAATTAGCAAAGTATTCCGGAGATACAGGGGCTCCATTTAATTTTCTAGAGTGTTCCGCGGCAAAGGCCATCATATGACTGTGCACAGAATTTTCAAGGGTCGTTTTGGGAAGATTTCTTTCACCTTTTAGCCAGGAAATAAACTCCTCTATTAATCCATAATCTCCGCCACTATGTCCTCCAAGGACTTCTCCAACTGGATAATGCATTTTTTCTTTCCCAAATACAGATAGCTCAACATTGCCCGATTCAAGGTCTCCAATAATTTCTCCATGAGAGCCATGAATATTTAAAGTCCTTGACATTTTTTCCGTGAATGCAGTCAATGTAAAATTGGCAATAACATCATCTTCGAATTTAAAAAAACTTGTTTGATGATCTACAACATCATTATCCGAACTGTATACACATCTACCATAAGGACCATATTTCAGTGCTTTTTTTCTTGCCTTAACCGAAGACTCTGTAGAAATTACAGATACTGGCCATCCTGTACCACCTTCAAGATATATTTTTAAAGCAGAGTATGGGCAGAATTCTTCAACAGAGCAGTCTAAACATCTTTCTGAAGCGCCTTCAGGTTTGTTTTCTTCTTTAAAATAATATAGCTTTCCCTGTGAGATAACCTTTTTGCATTTTCCCCCAGTTAACCAGTGAAGGATATCCGCATCATGACAACTTTTGGTTAAAATTGTTGGTCCAGACTCCCGTTCCTTTCTCCAGTTACCTCTTACATAACTATGTGCGAAATGAAAATAACCAACTTTTTCCGTTTGCTCTATACCAACTAACTTTCCGATCTTTCCTTCATCAATCAGTGATTTCACCATTTTGTAAAAAGGTGTATAGCGCAGTACATGAGCTATAATTACCTTTCCTTTTGTTTCATCGCAGTTCAGTACTCTAAAAACATCTTCAACAGTTTGTGCTATTGGTTTTTCCAGAAGAACCTTGTAACCCTGTTTTACTGTTTCTATCAAAGGTTCTACATGAAGTCTGTCGGGTGTAGCAATAATAACTCCATCACTAATCTTACCTTTTGCTAAAAGTTCTTTCCAGTCCTTAAAACACATTTTGCGGTCTATCCCGTATCGATCTGAAAAACGATCGCGTTTCTTTTCATCCGGTTCTGCAACCGCAATGATCTCGGTGTCTTCCCTTTCATTTAGAAAGCTCCCGTAAGCTTCATAGCCTCTATTACCGGCACCAATAATACTAATTGTAATTTTACTCATAATCTCACCTCTTATATATATATTATACGTTTATTAAATTGAACAGAGAACTTTCTTTCTTATAAAGGATGTTATAATAATTACTGTTAATTAACAGTAAATAGCAGGTGATTATTTGAACAGAGAACAGCGCCTTCAAAAAATTATTGATATCTTGAACAATAGTCGAACACCGGTAAGTGGAAATAAACTCACTGAAAAGCTTAATGTGAGTCGTCAAATGATTGTGAAGGACATTAGTTTACTTAGAACTAGAGGTTATGAAATACGCTCAACCTCTCGAGGTTATATCTATTACTCAAGGAAAAAATTAAGAAAGATGGTTGTGGTTAGCCATGCACCGGAAAGAATAGGAGAAGAACTCAGACTAATAGTAAATAACCATGGAAGAGTTCTTGATGTAATTGTCGAACACCCAGTTTATGGAGAACTTAAGGGTAGAATTGATGTTGCATCGGTAGAAGATGTTTCGCGATTTTTGGCTCGTTTAAGGGGAAGCAACGCATTTCCATTGTTGAAATTATCATCTGAAGGAATACATATGCATACAATTGAAGTGGACAATGAGGATCATTTTGACCTTATCCTAAAAAAGCTGGATGAAGCTGGCTTTTTAGTCAAATAATATACAACTCATAATTATGAGGTGATACAGTGATAATTGATGAAGTAATAAGCAAATACCTTACTAAAAAGCAGCAAAGGAAATTATTGTTGTTAACGTCTTTACAGTGGATGGCAGTAGCAGCAGGCGTTATGATCCTGCCTCTCACTCTACCATCGATAATATCCGATATTCCAGGTGGATCAGAAATGCAGGGCACAGTGGCAAGTTCTGTATTCATGGGAATGCTAATTGGCGCTCTGATTTCCGGTATCTTTTCTGACAGGTTTGGAAGAAAAATTACAAACATAGCTTTTTTACTAAATGCAATAGTTTTTACATTCTTGAGCGGCATGTCTGGAAGTGCAACTCAATTTGCAGTTTACAGATTGCTTTCTGGAATAGGCTTTGGTGGACTATTACCTGTTGTCAATGCTTATATGTCAGAATTCAGTCCTATAAAAAATCGCGGAAGATACCTTACCCTTCTTGAATCAAGCTGGGCAATAGGAAGTATTATGATAGGTTTATTTTCTGTATTAACTGTTGATTCTATTGGATGGAGACCTTCATATTTTGTACTTGCTGGTTACAGTTTGCTACTGCTTTTTATAGCTTTTATGCTTCCTGAAAGTCCCAAGTTTGCCTACATAAAAGGCGGGAAACAGGCACTTGAAAAAGTACTTAATAAAAATATTGAAGAAAATATTGAGATGCATGAACCAAGAAAGACACCTTTATTGCAGTTGTTAAAGGGCAAATATCTGACAAGAACAATAATGATCTGGTTAGCGTGGTTTAGCGTGAGTTTTTCTTACTATGGGATTTTTACCTGGGCACCAAAGTTATTTGAAGCGAAAGGTCTCTCAGCAGTATCAGCTTCATGGTATACATTTTTCATGTTGATAATGCAGCTACCCGGTTATCTTTTTGCTACATACCTCATCGATAAAGTCGGCAGAAAGAAAACAGGAATCTTTTTCTTTGCTGGTACGGGAATTGCGATTCTCTTACTACTATTTGTTAATACCCAGTCACTTTTATTTATTTTCGCTGTCGTAATGTCAATATTCAACATGGGAGCCTGGGGATTAGTTTACGCCTATACTCCAGAATTATACCCTACTGAAATGAGATCCAGCGCAAATGGGACCTCGGGAGTAATGGCCCGTATATCGGGAATAATCGCACCTTATTTCACTGCTAGCTTAATGGTCCTCGGGAATGTATTTGGAATAACCACAATAACACTCACAATAATGTTTGTTATGTTACTTACTGCCTTCTTCTTTTCTAAATTTGGAATTGAGACAATGGACAAAGCTATTGAATAATTAAAGTCCTTTCAAAAAAAACAGGCAACTAATCGCCTGTTTTTTTACTTTTATAATGTTATTTCACAATGATATTCATTATCTTATCTTTTATATAAATCACCTTAATAATATTTTTCCCTTCAATGTACTTTCTCAACCTCTGGTCTTTTTGAGCTTTCTCAAGTATTTCTTCCTGTTCGGCATCTTTGTTTACTTCTACCTTACCTCTCAGCTTTCCATTTAATTGAACGGGCACTTCAATTGTAGCAATCTCCTTATATTTATCATATCCTTTGGGAAATCCAGAATCAAGTATCGTGCCTCTTCCACCTTTCATTTCATGAATTTCCTCGCTGATAAATGGCGCAAAGGGAGAAAGCAATTTCGCAAGATCCAGAATTATTTTTCTTTCAATGCACTTTTCTTTTGTGGCTTCATTTATGAATTCCATAATTGCTGCTACAGCAGTATTATATTTTATGTTTTCTAATGAATACCTTACTTTATCTACAGTTTCAGCCATTTTTATTTTTAGCTCAACTGAACTTTCACTTTCCGGCATATTTGCCACTTCCCAGACCCTATTTAAGAATCTTTTTGTGGCGTCCATTCCACTATCTCTAAAATCGCCACCTTCTAAAAAATTCCCCATAAACATCAAATATGTCCTCAAAACATCAACACCATGTGTATCAAAATAGTCATTAGGATTAACCGTATTGCCCTTTGATTTACTCATTTTCTGACCATCTTTTATGATCAAACCGTGACCTCTAAATGATTTAAAAGGTTCTTCAAAGGGTAAGTATCCTAAATCATTAAGTGCCATCGTAATAAATCTAGAATACATAAGATGTAGATTTGCATGTTCATTGCCTCCGATATACATATCAACAGGCAGCCATTTTTTTATCAGCTCTGGATCAAAGGGTTTTTCAGAATTTCTTGGTGAAACATATCTAAGAAAATACCATGCAGAATCCAGGAAATTATCACTAACATCCGTTTCCCTTTTGGCAGGTCCTCTGCATTTGGGACAGGTGGTGTTCACAAAATCTTCATTTCGTGCAAGAGGTGCCAACCCACTTCCGTCAGGTATGAAATCTTCAGTTTCGGGAAGTCTAACAGGCAATTCCTCCTCCGGAACCGGTACTGTACCACATTTTTCACAGTACACTACTGGTATGGGAGGTCCCCAGTAACGCTGCCTTGAAACGCACCAATCATGCAAATGGTAATTTACTGTTTTTTTCATGTATTCACTAACTTCATCTACTTTTTCAATAAAATCTTCACTCTTCCATCCAGAATACTCTTCACTGTTTATCATGATTCCCTTTTCTGTATATGGAAGGCTTTCCTCATCACAGTCAATAACCTGTTTTATTTCAAGTCCATATTTATTCGCAAAATCATAGTCCCTTTCATCATGAGCGGGAACAGCCATAACAGCACCAGTACCATATTCTGCCAGTACATAATCACCAATCCATATGGGAAGCTTTTTACCGGTTAGTGGATGAATTGCAAAACTTCCAGTAAACATACCCTTCTTTGAACGTGTAATCGATGTTCGTTCAGCTTCATCCATCTTGTTCACCCGTTCAATAAATTCATTAAATTCTTTTCTTCTGTCTTCAGCAATAATTTCCTTCGTGTATCTATACTCAGGAGCAAGCACAAGATAGGTAACTCCATATATTGTATCCGGTCTTGTTGTAAAGGTTTCTATTTCAAAATTCCGGTTCTCCAGGTGAAAAACAACAGTTGCACCTTCAGATCTACCAATCCAGCTTTTTTGAATATTCTTTGTTACCTCAGTCCAATCAAGCTTTTCTAAATTATCAAGCAATTTATCCGCATATTTTGTTATCTTAAAAAACCACTGACTCATTTCCTTTTTCTGTATTTCAGTATCACATCGTTCACATTTTCCATCGATTACCTGTTCATCTGCCAAAACAGTCTTACATGACGGACACCAGTTAACCCTGGAACTTATTTTTTCAGCAAGTCCTGCTTCAAATAATTTTACAAATATCCATTGTGTCCATTTGTAATATTCCGGAGAAGAAGTTATTACCTCGCTAGACCAATCAAAGATATTCCCTATCTTTTTCAGCTGTTCATCTCTGAAATATTCTATACTTTCTGGAGTCAGTTCAAAGGGATTTTTACCAACCTTTAATGCATAATTCTCGCTGTGAATGCCAAAGGCATCAAAACCTATTGGCTCATACACGTCATATCCTTGAAGTTTCATGTATCTACCGAAAACATCTGATCCAATAAACGAATACATATTTCCTATATGCAAACCAGACGCTGAAGGATATGGAAACATCATCAAATTATAAAAGGGTTTATTTGATTTATCTAAATTTACTTTGAAGTAATCATTTTTCTCATATCTATCAATCCATTTTCGTTCAACTCTCTTGAAATCGTACATAAACATCCTCCTCAACGAGCTACTGCCTTGAACATATGACCTTTTCAGAATTATATCATAGTTAAAAAATTCAGGAGAAATTTAAATCTCATCAGTTGATGAATCTTTGTATAAACCACTATAATAAAAGCCTCGCTAAGCGAGGCTAAGTTGGGGATGGAAATGATATTCTCTTAATGGTGGCGAGGGACAGAATCGAACTGTCGACACACGGATTTTCAGTCCGCTGCTCTACCGGCTGAGCTACCTCGCCAACTGAACTGGTGGAAGCGACAGGGTTCGAACCTGTGACCTCTTGCTTGTAAGGCAAGCGCTCTCCCGCTGAGCTACGCTTCCACCCTTTGGCGCTCCCAAGGGGATTTGAACCCCTGCCGCCGGCTTGAAAGGCCAGTGTCCTAGACCGCTAGACGATGGGAGCCAAAAGGCACTGATAATTATCATACACTAAAATAAGATCACGGTCAAGAGGTTTTGCTTTATTTGCACTTTTTAACCATCAGATGAATACAGGGCTTAGATGAAATTTGTTGTTCGTGATAGAATTTCTTTGAAGGGAGTGATCTCATTGCCCATAGACTTTAGGATGACCAAAAAAGGACTTATTTTGCTTATTGAATCGTATAATTCAATTGATTCTTTAAAGCAAGAAATAATGCGGAAATTCAGTGACGCTAGTGATTTCTTTTCTGAAGGTGATGAAATATCACTAATGCTTACCCAGGACACGAGCAAACCTGATGATATCGTTAGAATCGTATCATTGCTCAACAGTATGGGCTTACGTGTAAAAGACATTCTCGTTGGTGATCTGGATCAAACCGAAGTGAATGTTGGACAAAGATACGATCTGGTTAAAGAGAAAGTAACTGAAGTTAGGGGTGCACAGGTTATAAAAAGAAATCTCCGCTCAGGTCAGATTGTTGTCCATAATTACGATGTTTTTCTAATTGGTAACATGAATCCTGGTGCAGAGATTATCGCAGGTGGTAGTGTCATAATCTTTGGTAGTGCCCGTGGAGTATTAAGAGCCGGTTACTCTGTTGGTGAAGGCGCTATAATAGCTGCCCTTGATCTCAAACCTTCATTAATACAAATCGCTGGAAATATTTCACAGGGAAGTGACTTTTTTAATGTTCCTGCTGTTGCACATATAAGGACAGGACGTATAGTTGTTGAAGAATACGAAAATGTAAGATTTGAAACAAAGGAGGGAACGTTTTGAAGACTTCTGATTTACTAATGCAACTTTCAAATGCTTTCGGCCCTGTTGGGTATGAAGAAGAGGCAATCGATGTCATTAAGAAGAGTATTAACCCCTTCGTAAATGAAATCTATGTTGATAACATTGGAAATTTGATTGCCCATAAAAAAGGTTCGGGAAAAAAGCTTGCCTTTTTCACCCATATGGATGAGATCGCTCTTGTTATCTCTTCAATTGATGACAAAGGTTATGCAAGATTTGATACCATGGGCGGAATTGACCCAAAAATCCTAATTGCACAAAGAGTAAAAATCAAATCCCGCGATGGCAAAATAAGAACAGGAATAATAGGAATGCTTGCCCCTCATCTTCAAAAAAGAGAAACCAGAAAGGATGTTCCACATTACGATGATTTGTTCATTGACGTTTCTATGAATTCTGACCATGAAAAAGTAAACGTTGGTGATCTTGCAGTTGTTGATATTAAATCATATCAGGTTAATAACAAAGTAATCGGAAAAGCACTTGATGATCGTGCTTGCTGTGCAATATCCATACTTTTGGCCAGTCAACTCGACAAATTTTCTTCAGTTCCTGACCTTTACTTCGTATTCACAACAAGAGAAGAAGTCGGGGGACTTGGAGCACAGGTTGCTTCACAGATTATTCAACCTGATCTGGCAGTGGTTATGGATGTAACCCAGGACAACAAAGAAACAGGCATTTCCATAGGAAAAGGGCCTGTTCTTGGTGTTGGAGGACCAATTGTCAACAAAGCATATTATAAAGACTTAAAAAGAACTGCAAAAGAAAAAAATGTTCAGATACAATACGAATGCACACCAGGACGATCCGGAACAGATGCTGATAATGTTCAAATAGCAGGTAAAGGTGTGCCAACGCTATTACTCTCCATTCCTCAAAAACATATGCATTCTCCGGTTGAAGTCATAGAACCTAAAGATATTGAAGAAGCTGTTCGATTACTTGAAGCATTTTCAGTATCATTTAAAGAAGGTGAAAACAATGAAGTTTAGAAGATTAAAAAAACTCACTGAATTATATGGTATTTCGGGATTTGAAGAACCTGTAGTTGAATTTATTGAAAATGAAATAAAGGATATTGCTGATGAATACTGGAAGGATAATGTAGGGAATCTAATTGCTCTGAAAAAGGGTAAGAAAAAAAGTAAACGCAGATTAATGCTTCTTGCCCATATGGATGAAGTTGGCCTTATGGTAAAAAAAATAAATAAGGACGGAACCCTTGCATTAACCAATATTGGTGGCGTTGATCCCCGTGTTGTAATGGGAAAAAAAGTAAAAGTTGGTGAAGATCTAAAGGATGGAATAATTGGTTTTAAAGCAATACATGAACAAAAAAGAGAAGAGATTCTTAAAAGCCCAAAATACAGTGATTTATGTGTTTATGCAGGATATGAAAAGGATGAAGAAGCAAAATCCGAGTTCAATATAGGAGATCCTGTTTTCTTCGATACTAAATACAAGGAAATTGGTGAATATGCTGTTGGGAAAGCCTTTGATGATAGGAATGGTTGTGAGGTACTCATAAAAATACTGGAATATCTTCAGGAAAATCCTGTAGATTATGATGTATATTTTTCCTGGGTAGTTCAGGAAGAAGTAGGACTTAGAGGAAGTGGTGTTGCTGCTTCACAAATAGAGCCTGATTCTGCCATTATATTTGAGGGTACAACAGCAGGTGATAATCCTGAACTTGCTGAAAGTAGATGGGCAGCACAAATTGGTAAGGGTCCAGTTTTAACTTACGCTCATGGCTTTCTTGTATTAAACAAAAAAATCTTTGATGTGATCAAAGAAACCGCAAAACAACACAATATTCCTCATCAGTTCAAAGGCAGAACAGCAGGCGGCACTGATGCAGCGAGATTGGCAAGAACCTTGAGAGGTATTCCTGCTGGTGTTATATCTACTTCAGCAAGGTATATTCATTCACCCATGTGTTTGATGAGTCTAAAGGATTTTGAAAATACAATTAAACTGGGCAAAACTCTCATAACTGAAGGGAAGGTGTTTAACAAATGAAGGAACTCATTAAAAAACTAACCGAAATCTCTTCACCCAGCGGAAGAGAAGAACTTATTAGAGAAACTATCATTTCTGAGATCAAAGACCATGTAGACGAATATAAAGTAGATAATCTAGGCAGTGTTATTGCTTTAAAAAAAGGATCCTCGGGTAAAAAAATATTATTTGATGGACATATGGATGAAATTGGACTGGTAGTTACCAACATTGATGACAAAGGATTTTTGAGGGTTGAGACCGTGGGTGGAGTTTCACCATATAATTTGCTTGGTTCACATCTAATATTTGAAAACGGTGTTGTTGGCGTAGTTGGATTTGAATATGAAACTATAAATGATGCACGCAAAAATGTTAAAGATCTCAACTATGATTTACTTTATGTTGATATTGGCGCTGTGAGTAAAGAAGATGCAGAGAAAAGGATTTCAATTGGGACCTTTGGAACTTACAATTCACAGTTTTATGATCTTGGAAAAAGGTTGGTCTCGAAAGCAATGGACGATAGAATAGCCTGTGCAATAATGATACAGGCAATAAAAGAAACTGAAAAACCAAAGGACGATATTTACCTTGCTTTTACAGTTCAGGAAGAGGTAGGTATTGTAGGAGCCAGTGTTGCTGGTTTTGACATTAAACCTGACATGGCCATAGCTCTAGATGTAACTGCGGGTCCGGATACCCCTAAGGGACTCAAACGAATGGGATTTAAGCTTGGTGACGGACCGACAATTAAGATAAAAGATATGGCATCTATAAGTGCTTCAAGTGTTGTATCAATGCTAAAGAAAGTCGCTGAAAAAAACAAAATCCCCTACCAATACGAAATCCTTATCTTTGGAGGAACCAATGCCAGAGGTTATCAGACAACCGGTGCAGGAATTCCAAGCGGAACAATTTCCATTCCCTGCAGATACGTTCATTCCCCTCATGAAATGGTAGATTATGATGACGTTTTGAACTCGGTAAAATTGTTAAAGAGTGTAGCTAAAGAAGGAGTATAATGAAAAAATTATTTTACAAAGATAAACACGACTTCAGTCTTAACATAAATTATGGCATTGAATTATCAAAAGAAATACCGGAATCACAAATAATCTGGGATTCCGGTATTCCTGATTTTAAACCATCCAAAAATGCACATAAAATCAGGGGCGGTGAATACTCAAAAACTATTGACAAAGTTTTTGAGATCTATCATACAATAAAGTTCTCAGGTCAAAACACATTATCAGTAATTGGTGGAGGGTCAATAATTGATCTGGGAGGTTTTGCTGGATTTACTCATGATTATGTGAAACATGTGTATTTATTTCCCAGCACAACATTATCACAAACATTTTTACCAGTTAAATCAAAGTTCTCAATTAATTTTGAATACAAGAAAGACCTCTTAACGGTGACAGGTGTACCGGATAAAATTATCATAGACCCTGAACTCAGTTATAAAAAATTGAACAGTCATGGTGTAACAGAGTTTTTGCCGATAATCCTTATTTCTCATACAAAGGACCATCGCATGTTTAAATATCTGCGAAACCTGTTGCAAAAATCAAAAACCCTTTCACTTGAAGAATGGGAAGATCTTGTTTGGTCTGCAATTACAAATTTTTCAGAAACTCTTGAATCTGGTTTGGAAATCCAGGGTAAGAGTTTCTCAAAAATAATTCAAAATGCCTTTAGATTAACCTTCAGTTATCAAACATCATTGATATTCTCCAGTGTGCTTGAAGCATGGCTTGCTGTTATTTATGGTTATTTCGATGAAGATGACTATAAGATGTTCCTGAATGCTTTAAACTTTTTATGGGATAGAAGCTGGCCAAGGAGATTGGATATGAGTTCAATTACTGAGGAGTTATATCAAACTGATAATATTGTAATCTCCACAATGTATAAAGATAAGCCTTTTAAAGAAACTTTAACGGTTGATGAGCTTTTGAGAATATTTAGAAGATATGGAAAGGGACTGGAGTTTTTTAGATGAACATAAATGGCTCAACAAAAATGTTTTCAATATTTATAGTTGGTTTAATAACCATTCTATTCATTGTTGGCGGTTACACGTACAAACTAAAGATTGAAAATGAAAGATATAGATTAATGATCGAAGAAATAAGGATACGTAATGAAGAAATAACTTCAGCCTATGGCAAACAAGATATTGATACAACCACTAATAATGGAGTAAACACACAGGAAGTTCCCACAACAAAGGAAACAGAAGACCAAAATGATACAAATCTATTTGCATTTCAAACATTTAATTATAGTAAACTTATTGACGAGTCTTTTAAACACTTTGTTAGAGGAGCAGAGTTTAGTTACTCAGCTGTCGATAGAAGAACCGCATTTAAGCTTTGCACGGAATTGGGGAAAGAAAATTATTTTATTACAAAATTATCTGAAAATTTTTATGGTGTTCTATTGACAAAGGATAACCCTTTAGAAGGCTTGTTTTCATCAAAAGTAGCATACGGCATTCAGCTGGTTACTCATAGTTCGTATAGCGGTATATCTGGAGAAGTTTCTAAATTGAGGGAAAATGGTTATCCTGCTTTGATTTATAGCTGGGAAACCTCCGAAGGAAATTTATACTACGGTGCGATTCTTGGAATTTATCCCGATTCAACTCTAGCCAGTGAACATTCTACCAAACTAGATGTAAGCAGAATTGAGGAGTTTACTGGCTGGAATATTGGAGGAAGGTACATAAGAAAAATCCAATGAAACGTATATCTCCTAAAGAACTTCAAATTGCAGGAACTGCAGTCGCAGTACTTTTAGTGGGACTGGTGGTATTTTTAATTGGAGGCGAAACACCCGTCGAGAATAAGGATATTGATCACAAGCTTGCTGGTAAAGCTGTGTATCCAATAGATATTAACACTGCCTCTGCAGATATGCTCACTTTACTCCCTGGAATCGGTCCCACAAAAGCACATGCAATTGTTGAATATCGAAGTGAGAAGGGCTTATTTAAAGATCCTGAAGAATTAACTAATGTCAGGGGTATTGGAGAAGCAACGCTGGATAATATCAGGGCCCTTATTATATGTTATATTGACAATGAAGAAACCCTTGACAAAAATCAAAACGATCTTATTGATATAAACAAGGCCACCATAGACCAATTACGAACTTTACCGGGCATAGGAATCGAAAAATCAAAAGCGATTATTGATTACAGAGAAAATATTGGAACTTTTACGCATCCTGACGAATTGATGAGGGTGAAAGGTATTGGTGTTGCAATATTTGAAAATATCAAAACCTTAATTTATGTAGAAAATTCAGAAACACAGAGTACAATTAATGACAAACTGAATGAGAAGATTAATATAAATATTGCAGGCAAAGATGAACTAAAAGAATTGCCAGGCATAGGTGATGTACTAGCACAAAGGATACTGGATTACAGAAAACAGTTTGGACAATTTTCCAGCAGTGAAGAAATTATGAATGTATCTGGCATAGGAGAAAAAACATATGAATCAATCAGGGAGTTGATAACATTTTAAGAAAAGTGATGTTGCATGTTTGTTGCGCTTCTGATTATGTGGCAACCATGGAATACTTCAAGAAGAATAATCATGATTTTGAAATTACACCATATTTCTACAATCCCAATATCTTTCCCTACGAGGAATATGTTAAAAGATTAAATGCTTTTGTTAAGGCCGCGAAAATGTATGAAACAATGCCGATGATTGGGGATTATGATCCGTATCCGTTTAGAAAGGTTTTCGCCAGGTTCGCTCAAGAAGAAGAGGGTGGAAGGCGCTGTGAATTTTGCATCAGACTGAGATTACTAAAGACTGCGCAACTGGCGAAATCTAAGGATTATGATACATTCACAACCACGTTAATGGTTAGTCCAAAAAAAAGTCAGAAGAAAATAATAGAGATTGGAAATGATATATCAGAAACATTTTCACTTAGTTTCATAGGTGAAAACTTAAGGCGTGGTAGTACACTTATAAAAGCACGTGAATTACTTGATGGTACTTATTTCCAGGATTATTGTGGCTGCATATATGGACTTGTTAATCAGAGAATTAAAGAAATTGAAAAAGATGAATCTGACCTGCTAGAACTGTTAAAATCATTCCCTGAAGCAAAAGAACTATGGAATTATCGATCTCATGAATTGCACATAAATACACTGAGAAAATTTGTTTCTGATGATTTGAATAAGATTAAGCAATTAGTTTCACAGATCAAACCATCCAGTCTGGTTGTAAATGATAATTTTATAACGTATTACAACATTACATCCAGCTGGTTGAAATGCTCCGGTTATAACTGCAAAATCAGAAGGGAGAATGAATTGAATTATGAAAGAAGAGAAAATCAAGAAACTCGCAAAAAGGCTTGAAGATTTAGGAGAATCAATTGGAATTGAAATTCGACTAATTGATAAAAAGGGAGAAACCGTCGGAAGCAGTTTACCATATGAGATTCCAGAACTTTCACTTACTCTTGCAATGAATACCGGCACCCGCAGCTCAAAAACTCAAGGACTAGTTGTCTTAACAGTTATTCCTATCGATATAGAGGATAAACGTTACGGTCTATTCGTAGTAGGCGAAATCACTCAAGATACATTCTTTAAACTTCTAACCCAGCTCCCAGCATTTCTTGTCAAAGATGAATGAAGTCGAATTGAAGCTTGATGTTCCTTTTAATCTTGACTTAACACTGGATTGTGGTCAGACATTCAGATGGGAAAAGACTAATGGTTACTGGAAAGGGATAGTAAGAAACACTGTGCTTTTTATAAAACAAAACGGAAATGAGTTAGAGGTGTATTCTACTTCCAGCACTCTTCTTGGAAGGGATTTAATCAATGGCATTAAATATTATTTTTCGCTTGATCACGACTTGCAAAGCATCACGAATTCATTGATCGGACGCATTGAGACCCACAACGGATTTCCCAGAACCGTTTCCATAGAAGCTTTAGAAGAAGCAAAAGGATTAAGAATACTAAGGCAGGACCCCTTCGAAATGGTTGTGGAATATATAATTTCAACACGCAACAGCATCCCAAATATCAAGAGAATCTCTGATAATTTATCTGCTTTTTTCCCTGAAAATCGTGTGACCTTAAATGAAGAAACTTTCTATACTTTCCCAACACTTAAACAGTTAAAAAAGCTGTCAATTAAAGACTTCAGAGAATTGAAACTTGCCTTTAGATCATCATGGTTATTTGAACTACTAAAAGGAATTGAATCAGAAGATTATTTCAAAGAACTTAAAAATCTCAGTCTAAACAAAAAACTAGAAAAATTAATGCTTCATAAAGGCATTGGACTTAAAGTTGCAAGTTGCGTTGCACTTTTTGGATACGGGGAATTAAACGCTTTCCCTGTTGATATTTGGGTTAAAAGGATCATGGAAAAGCTTTACAATATCACCGGTTCTACAAAAAATATTATGGAGTTTGGTATGCAAAATTTTAGCCCCTATGCAGGTTACTACCAGGAAATGCTTTTTAGATATATTAGAACCAGAAAGGGAATAATAACGATATGAAAATAAATATTGTCGGGGGAGGACTTGCAGGTTCAGAAATTGCTCTGAAACTTGCAAATCACAAAGTCAGAACGACTTTATATGAAATGCGTCCCAAAAAGATGACGGAAGTACACAAAACTGGCAATCTTGGGGAGCTGGTTTGCAGTAATTCATTTAAATCAGAACTCCTTTCTAATGCTTCAGGATTGTTAAAAGCAGAGTTAAGCCTCTTAAATTCTGTTCTTCTTAGTATAGCAGAAAATAACAAAATTCCTGCGGGAAAAGCATTTGCTGTCGACAGAAATAAATTCTCTAAAGAGATTACACAAAAAATTCTCTCTTCAAGATACGTAAATCTCATCATTGATGAAATAGATTGCATTGATCTTTCTGATAGTAATATCTGGATAATTGCAACTGGACCCGTTACTTCAAAAAGCCTTGAAAATTGGTTGTCAAATCTTTTTGAAGAAAACCTTTTTTTCTTTGATGCGGTCGCACCAGTTATAACCGCGGATTCGTTAAATATGGAAAATGCGTTTATAGCTGACAGATATGACATAGGAACGGGTGATTACATAAATTGTCCGCTAGAAAAGGACCACTATGAGAGTTTTATTGAAGAATTGATTTCTGCTGAGCTAGCACCAACAGAAAATTTTTCTGATAAATTACTCTTTGAACGATGTCAGCCTATTGAAGAAATCGCCAAAAAAGGTAAAGATTCACTAAGATTCGGACCATTAAAACCGGTAGGGTTAAGAAATCCAAAAACCAAAAGAGAGCCATACGCTGTTTTACAGTTGAGAAGTGAAAATAAGAACAATACATTATATAATTTAGTTGGTTGTCAGACCAGGTTAATGTGGAAGGAACAGAAAAAGGTATTCCAGAAAATCCCAGCATTAAATAATGCTGAATTCGTCAGATACGGAGTGATGCATAGAAATACATATTTGAATTCTCCGGTAATTTTAAATCAGTATTTACAATCAAAGAAACATCCCAATCTTTTTTTTGCTGGACAAATTACCGGTATGGAAGGTTATGTCGAATCAATAGGTAGCGGATCTTATGTATCATTAAATATCTTAAGATTGCTAAAAAATGAAAGCATGATCAAACTACCTGAAGATACAATGCTGGGTTCACTAATAGATCATATAACAGAAAAAGCACGAGTTCCTCTAAATCCTTACTATGCAAATTTCGGCCTGCTACCACCTGTAAATAGAAAAATGGATAAAAGAAAAAAACGTGAAATTCAGTCTAATAAAGCGCTAAATAGTCTGAAAAAATTTATTTCGGAGGTTCAGCTATGATATTTACATCCAGGCCAATTTTTTCGCAAAGACCCTGGGGTGATAGAGAACTTAATGCTTTATATAACTATAAAAGCAAACAACCAGTTGGAGAAATATGGTTGCTGTCAGATTTTCAAGAAATGAGAACCATGTTAAAAGATAAAAATGATTCTACAACATACCCTGATAATATCAAAAAAGAATTTGCTGGTTTCGAAGTACCAAGATTTCCTTTACTAATCAAACTTATATCAGCAAAAGATTGGCTATCTGTACAGGTCCATCCTGATGATAACAAAGCCAGAAAGCTTGAAGAAGAACCCTGGGGTAAAACCGAGTGCTGGTATTTCTTAACAAAAGGTAAAATTGCAGCAGGGTTTAGAAACCAACCATCAGATCTTGAAAAGATCAACATGAATAAACTTCAAATACTCGATACAAATAAAGGAGACCTAGTTTTTATTGAACCAGGCGTTGTTCATACTCTGGGCCCGGGATCAAAACTTATAGAAATACAACAGGCCTCAGATGCCACCTACAGAATATATGACTGGAATAGAGGAAGAGAACTTCATATAGAAAAAGCTAAAAAAGTTATTAATTTCTCTAAAAGTGCCAAAATTATTCAAGATTTTTCTTCGGCTAATTTCAATTATTTTACAGTCAAAAAGACAAGCACAGCATCAGGTACAGGAATTGCCGTAACGCTTGAAAATAAACCCCAGTTGTATGTTGTATTAAATGATAGAATCTCTCTAGGCAACGACTTTTTATGGATAAAAATGGGAAAGAAGGATTGGTTATGAAAAAGACACTTTTAATATTATTACTCTTTGTGTTTACCAGTTTTTGCTTTGCTCAAAGTGATATTGAAAAAGACCTAAAAGAAAAAGCGAGAGATTCACTTTCAAAAAATTACTTGGAAACACTTGATCAGGACATCAAGGGAAACTTTGAAAATGCAGTTGCTGCTGTTTTTGAAGCTTTAAAATATATTGAAACTTATTCAAGAATAAATAAAAATAAATTTTACGAATACTTGGAACAAATTAGTGTTGATGAATTACCTGAAGATTTGTCATTCTCGCTCGATGTAGCAAATACACTTGTATCTACCTCTACAGTTGCAACACTAAAAAAAATTAGCAAAAATACTCCCGGTATTTTTTCAGATGCTGTAGCTTTAAGGATTTTCTTTAATGACTGGGAAGAAACAAAAGACCCCTCATCAGCAAAAAAAGCCTTAAAACTTGCACAATATCTAGAAGAATACTTCCCAAAAGCTTATTATATATATTACGTGTTACTGGAATATCATTCCACATCAAGTTTTAGAAAGCCTGAGACTTTCATGGAATATAGAGAAAAAGCATTAGAACTTAATCTCTGCTCGGATGTACTTAATGAAATAATACAAGGAGATTATCGATTGGGTGAATATGAAAAAGTAATCAGCGATTTCAAAATGTTAGAAAATCCTAACGAACTTAGTAAATTTTTTCTGGCTTATTCATACTACACAATAGGGGAATATGGCACTGCTGAATTAAAACTAAAGGACACAAACCTCTCAGAAATACCAGGAAGATATGCCAGTCAGGCTTACGATGCACTGGGACAAATTGCAGAAAAAGAAGGCAATATTGATTCCGCAATATTTTATTATCATAAATCACTGGAAAGAAATTCAAGCAATACAGATGCAATGATTCATTTAGGATTTGCTTATCTTGAGTCAGATGTCGACAACAAAAAAACATTGGCACGATACTATCTTGAAATAAGCAAGATGGAAGAGTATAGAACTGATGTAAAGGAAACACTTAATCATTTAAGAAGAGAGCTTGTTTTAACAGTAATTTTCAAACGTCTACTGCCTATAGCAGCAGTTATTATTATATCGCTTATCTTACTTGAATATTTTTTCAAACGAAAAAGAAACAGGGAAGAAAAAGAAGCTTTGGAGAAAGATAAAGAATAAAGGTTCCAGTATTTTTTAATTGTGCTTAACAGGAGGTTTTTCTATTGAAGTTTGAAGTGCTTAATAAAGGATTTGTGCGTTTGGTTGAGAAAATGGGTAATGATTTTTCACCGGTTCAATCAGCTAGAGTTAGTTTTGGAAAAGGTCTAACAATTAAAGAAAGAGATATAAAGTTACTTAATTATTTAATGGAAAATAAACATCACACTCCCTTCGAACATATAGTATTTAAGTTTCATCTTAAATTACCGATATTTGTTATGAGGCAGCTGGTCCGTCACAGAATCGCTTCAATAAATGAAAGAAGTGGAAGGTATACTGAATTCGAAACCGAATGGTACATTCCTGAAAGAATAAGAGTTTCAAATAGTAAAAACAAACAGGGATCAGTAAAAACTGATGATGAGAATCTCAACTCAAAAGCACTAAACATTATCACTAAAGAATTAGAGCATATTTACATGAAATATCAGGAATTATTGTCAATGGGTGTGGCAAAAGAACTAGCCAGAATAATATTACCCACTTCAATGTATACAGAATGTTACTGGACCATAAATTGTCGTAGTTTGATGAATTTTTTGAACTTAAGGGCTGATTCCCATGCCCAATATGAAATTCAACAATATGCTATTGCAATAGCAAAAATATTTGAAAAGCATTATCCAAATGTATATAACGCATTTTTGAAATTTGAATACAGCGGTGACATCCTAAACAGGAGGAATAATAATGAAATTGAAGAAAATTATTGACTCACTGAATTGCAAAATTTTAAATGAAACTGAAGGCTTTGAAGACATTGTAATAGAAAGTGTGGGTGCTGCTGACATGATGAGTGATGTCCTGGCCTTTGGCCAACAAAACATGCTTTTAGTCACAGGATTAAATACTCCACAATCTGTGAGAACAGCTTCCTTAATAGGTGCTTCTGCAGTACTATTAGTTAGAAAAAAAGAAATACCTGAAAAAACTATCTTCCTCGCCAACGAACTGGATATCCCTCTAATATACTCAGAGATTTCATTATACAAAGCCTGTGGAGAACTTTATAAGCTTAGTTTGAAGGATGTCCTTGAGGAGGAATAAAATTTGTTTAGCGACAGTCTCGATGAACTAATTAATAAATTACGCAAATACTTTTCCTACATAAATGTCTCAGAGATTATGAATCAAAATGTATATAGCTTGAGAAAAGGACGAACATTGTGGCAAACAAAAGAACTAATGAGAATTAGAAAAATCTCTGGTGTTCCTATTGTAGATGATAATGGTGTATTGATAGGACTAGTTAGTATAGAAGATATCATTGTAGCTCTGGAAAACAATACAATAAAGGACAAGATTGAAAAACACATGACAAAAAATGTTGTAACGCTTTCCCCAAAAGAAAACCTTGAGTCAGTAATTACGAAATTTGAGAGATATCGTTATGGTAGGTTTCCCGTTGTATCTGAAGATAAAAAGCTGATCGGGATAGTAACAAAAAAGGATGTCCTAAGATCAATTCTGGAACGTTTTAGATTAATTTACGTTCATGACGAAAGAAGAACCAAAACTCTAAAACAGTTTAGCGAAATTAAAGAAAAATCTTTAATTACAGGTGAATATGTTAAGAAAGGTAATGCTGATTTTGCATTTCACATAAACTATACTGATGTAGATATGGCTGGCATGGGAGCTGCTAAATTAAAGAGTTTTCTGAAGAAAAAAATCGGGAATGAAAAACTTGCAAGAAGGATATCGATAACCGCATACGAGGCAGAGGTTAATGTTGTAATTCATAGTGGTAGCGAAGGCTTTATCTATTGTTGGATAGACGAGGATGCAATAAGAGTACGTATTGAGGACCATGGCAAAGGCATTGAAAATGTAGAGCTCGCTTTAAAGGAAGGTTATACCACAGCTCCCGATCATATACGAGAACTTGGATTTGGTGCAGGTATGGGACTTCCAAATATGCGTAGATACTCTGATAAAATGGTTGTTATGTCTGAAGCAGGAAAAGGCGTTGTTGTAGAAATGATATTTTATCAAAATAAGGGGGACTGAATCGTGAAGCTCAAGGAAATTATTCAAAAGACAGGTTTAGAAGAAATTTATTGTCATAATAAAAATGTTGACATTTTGAATGGATACACAGGAGATTTGTTAAGCGACGTTATGGGAAATGCACCTGAAAACTCTATATGGATAACTATTCAGTCTCACGTGAACATAATTGCAGTTGCAAGTATTAGAGATATAAAGGCGATTATTCTCTGTAACAACCTTGAATTTGACAAAGAAACAATTAAAAAAGCTAAAGAGAACAATATTTCATTACTTTCGTCTAAATACAATGCGTTCGAAACAATATTCAGTTTATTTAAAGCGGGTTTTGAAACAAGTGATAGCTAAAAAATACTATGATTGTGATTTTCATATACATACATGTTTATCTCCATGCGCAGATATTACCATGGTACCTGGAACAGTTGGAGAAAGATTATCCGAACTTGGCATAGATTGGGTCGCAATTACCGACCATAATACATGCGGTAATGTAAGGGTTTTTCAAAATGCCCTTAACAAAAAAGGAATCAATGTAATCCCGGGTATTGAAGTTCAATCTCTTGAAGATGTACATATACTGGGTTACTTTAATTCAGTTGACATTGCAGAAGAATATTCAAAATGGCTTGAAAATAAGATGAAGAAAGTTACTCTAGACCCAGACAAATTTGGTTATCAGCTTTATGTAAATGAAAATGATGAGTTCTATTCAATACAAGAAATCTGGCTTGGTCAACCTGTTAATTTGAATATTAACGATGTTTTTAGTTCTATTCAGGCTTTTAATGGTATCGCTGCCTTTGCTCATATAGAAAGAAAAATGGGTGTATGGTATCAAATGGGTTTTATTCCGGAGATGAAAGCAAAACCCGTTATCGAAATATCCTTTAAGAACACCTTATCAGAACATGATTTTGTAAGAAACTATCCAATTATTCACTCCAGCGATGCACACAATATTGATATGTTAAAGCCAACTATGAAAATTTCTACCAGTAGCAGAAACTATAACAATTTTAAAAATAGCATTATTAATAACAATCCAGAAAATAGGGTGAAAATAATTTGGGATTAAGAACAATATCTGACCATATCGTTGATATTTGTCAGAACGCAGTCGAATCAGGAGCAAAAAAGATAAAATTAATTATAAATGAAGTACCTAATGAAACATTAAGCATCGAGATCAAAGATGACGGTAGAGGGATTGATAAAGAAAAACTTCCCGAAATCATTGATCCTTTTTATACTGAGAAAAACAAAAAGGTTAAATTCGGTCTTGGTTTACCGATGTTGAAATTTGCGGCTGAAAGTACAGGAGGAACTTTTTCAATAAAATCAAAAAAAGATAATGGAACTACTGTTAAAGCATTTTTTAGACTATCAAGTATTGATTGTCAACCCTTAGGTAATCTTGCACAGGCTCTTTTTACCATTCTTACAATGTCGGAAAATACTTCATGGTTCATCAATAGAATCTTTGGGGATAATGGTTACTGTTTTTCTTCAGAAGAATTGACCAATAAGCTGGGGAATGATTACACCTGTAATCCTTCAAAAATGAAATTATTATACGATATTCTTGTTTCCGCTGAAGAATCAATGGGAGGTAGTGAATATGCATAGAAAGCTTATTCTAATTTTTGTTTTTGTTATGGCTGTTGTTTCAATATTTTCAGCAATAACAATTAATCAGATCATCGTTGAAGGTAATGAAACAATTTCTGACAAAGAAATTCTTAACATGTTGTCTGTTTCAACCACAAAACCAATAGAAGAAAATACATTAGAATCATCTATTGAAAAACTAAGAAACACGGGTTATTTTAGTGAAGTAAATTTTCATCTGGAGAAAGAGACAGGCAAACTAACAGTAAATGTCAAAGAATACCCTGTTGTAGATGTTTCTTTAAATTATGATGGCCCAGAAATAATTAAAAAAGAAACGTTGATTGCCAGTTCACTAAACATAAAGAACAATTATCCCCTGGATCCTAAAAAACTAATATATGAAATTCCGAAAACAGAGGAGAAAATTTATGCAACTATACAGAGTAAAGGATACGCTGAACAATTTTTTGAAGTATCCTGGGATCTGTCAGTTGATAGAAGCAAATTGTTTTCAGGAAATGTAACTGAGGATATTGAAATCACATTTAACATTAAAGTATATTATCTCTGGGATATTGAAATTGAAGCACCTCTTTCTGAAAAGATCATTAAGAACCTTAAAGAAAAACTTGAATTAAAGCTGTATCTGAAATACGTGAATACCGCTGATATTTTAAATATTTTTAAAAAGAAAACTGATTATATACCCACAAACGAAGTTTTGGTTAACACAGTAAGGACCCTTTATTCTACATACTATGCTAACAAAGAAGGACCCTGGGGTTTAAAGAATGCTTACCAGGCAATGTCCTTTACCCTGAGTAATTCTCTGAATACACTTTCCAAGGTAACATTACCTGAAGGAGAAAAGGGACAGGCAAAGGTAATGACTTTAAGTTTTAAACCTGCACAGTATATTACCGAACCATTTAAACTAAATGCAATCTTTGTCGAGGGGAATATAAATGTTCCCGAACTGCTTATTGTAGATTCACTGCAACTTGAAGAAGGTACCACAATCAAAAACGAAGACGTTGCTAATGCACTGGAGAATGTCTATGAACTATACTCAGATAGAGGATATCCCTTTACAAAAATTTCTCTTAAAACCAATGAACAACAGGGATTTCTTACTCTGGTTGTAAAAGAGATGAAGATAAATAAAATCGAAGTAAATTTCAAAGGAGACCATAAAACGCAGGATTATCTTGTGGATAAAAATATCTCCTTTAATGAAGGCGAAATACTGACGATGAAAAAGTTCAGAAACACATATTCTTTCCTTAATTCCACAGGTTATTATGATTCAGTATCACTGAATCCTGTCCCTACAGATAACGATGAAATAAACGTAATAATTGAACTCGACGAAAAGGAGAAAAACGGGAAAATTATGGGAGGAGGAGGCTGGTCTGACGGTATTTCTCTCAACCTTGATCTTGGTTTTGTCAATCCCTTTGGATACGGTCAGGATTTTTCAACTAACGTAAACGCACTCATACCTTTAAAAATATCCAGAAAAATAAGTTTTTCTGAGGAAGGTACAAAAACCACCTTTAATCTACCCACCTACGATGTGAATTTTTCATACAATATTCCCATGATTGCAGGTTCAAACTGGGATCTGGGTACAAGCGCCTCCTATCAATACGATGCTCAAAGAACTGTCCTTGCAACACAAACAGAAACATCACTAAGCACTATAACCGAAGAAAGCACGCACTCAAATATTAAGATATCGCTGTCTCCCACATATAGATTTTCACCTGCTTCAAGATTTAAAACAACTGCGGGTTATGAATATATTAGTGAAATCTCCAGCATTGCTACAGAAACAACTGGAGAACCAACCATCTCAGGAACACCAACAAATAAGAATTTTAATGGTCTTTTTGTTAGAACTAACTATTTGTACTCAACTAAAGATGACCTGCAAAGGCCCACTCAGGGTAATGAATTCTCAGTGAACCTTTATTCTCATGGTTTATTCAGTTCTGGAAGCAATTATAGTTCTTTTATTGGCGGAAGCATTGATTACAAACAGTTTATTCAACTTGGTTCGAGAGCGTTATTATCAGGAGATGACGCACCAGTTTTCGGTGCAAGGTTGAAAATCGAACAACTTTATCCCTTTGAGGATTCAAGCATATACGGGTCATATAAATTGATTCCCGATATTTATACCCGTGTAAAATATCAGGAAGTTACAGGAGTCAAAGCCCATGGTATAACCACAGGTTCTTTACAACTCCGATTACCCGTTTGGAGCAAAACAATACCTGCAGACATAATGCTCTTTGGTGACATAGTATTTTACAGGGAAACAAGAGATATTTCAGATATTATTGGCACTGACTATCTTTTTGACGCTGGTATTAGCCTTGACTTCAGTGTTCCCATGCTGGGTCTTATAAGAGTAGGATGGGGTTATAATTCTCTGTATCATAGGTTAAAAACCGAATCAGGAAAACCCTACTGGGGAACATTCTTCTTCGGAATGGGCCCTGTTTTCTAAACAATAACCAAATTAATAAAAAGGGGTCATCACGCCCCTTTTTTCTTCTTCATAATTATTTGAAATTTATTAGAATAAACTATCATAAAATTAATCACTAACAAAACCCAAAAATAAATTATAATCAATTCTACTTAACATGGACATTTTATTATCGTTGGTTATCCCTTCATCATTATTATCCATACCATAATCAATTCTTACATTTTCAAAAGCATTTTCCAATTAATCATTTTTCATTTACTATAAAACCAGCTAATCTACTTAGATAATTTTTTGTTGAAAAAAGTAAAAATGTTATTATGTAGTTAATCGATTAGTTAATCGTTTTACTAGCAGTGGAGGTTTGTCTATGGCAACTATGAAAGAGGTGGCAAAACGTGCAGACGTTTCCGTAGCAACAGTTTCTAACGTTCTCAGTGGGAATAAATATGTGAGTCCCAAATTGAAAAAAAGAGTAACTAAAGCCATTAAAGAACTCAATTTTCGACCAAGCAAATTAGCAAGAAGTCTAAAACTAAAGAGAACATTTCAGTTAGGTCTGCTAATACCCGATATAACCAATCCATATTTCGCAGAAGTTGCCAGAGGAGTAGAAAGCATAGCTTTGCAAAATGGATATCAAATGTTTCTTTGCAATACAGATGGTGAAGAATCTAGAGAACTTTCTATTATCCATTCTTTTATCGAACAACATGTAGATGGAATAATAAATGTCGCTCCAAGATTAGATGATAAAAAAATCCTTGAAGCTGCAGATAATAGACCTATGGTTATTCTAGATAGACACTTGAGTTTTACAAATCCACTAATTGATGTCATTTATACAAACAACTCCAAAGGATCTGCTGAGCTGGCAAAACATTTTTTGAAGAATGGTCACAATTTATTTGCATGCATAGCTGGTCCTAAAAATGTGCCAACTGCTGTTAGAAGGTTGGAAGGATTTAAAAAGGAATTAATTAAATGTGGTATACCAGCATCAAGAAATCATATTTTTTTCGGTTCCTTTAAATTCAATGATGGATATGAAAAGATGATTAAAATTCTATCTCTTAAACCCAGACCAACAGCTGTATTTGCAGGAAACGACATGATGGCTTGGGGAGCATTGGAAGCTGCAAAAGAAGCAAATTTAAGGATTCCTCAGGATATCGGCATTGCAGGATTCGATAATGTGTATTTTTCACAATTTGTCGTTCCTGCACTAACCACTGTCCATCAACCAAAATTTGAAGCTGGACAACTGGCGATGAATATACTACTTGAAAAAATTGAAGCTAAATTGGCAAAAAAACAACTGGAGGCAAAGAAACTTGAACTAAACTCAACTCTAATTATACGAAAGTCTTCAGTCAATAAAAACCCTAAAAGGGAGGAATAATGATGAAAACAAAGGGAATATTACACAATGAATTAGCTAAAGCAGTAGCTAAAGTTGGTCATGGCGATATGATTGTTATTACTGACAGAGGGTTTCCTTTTCCAAGACATGATATGACGAAATGCATTGACGTTTCAGTTGGGAAAGGAATACCGGGAGTGGTTGATGTTCTAAAAACTGTGCTTGAAGAGCTTGAGATTGAAAAAGTTATCATCGCAGATGAAACAAAAACGATTAGCCCAGAAATCTATAAAAAGTTCAAGGAAGTAGTTGATCCAATAAGAAATAAAGGTAACAAAATTGAGGAAGAAAACATCCCTCATCCTGAGTTCAAAGACATGGTTTTAAATGGCAGTTTGGAGCGAAAAGAAGTAAAAGTTTTCGTTAAATCCGGAGAATTCACTCCTTACGCCAACATAATTTTAATTTCAGGAGTAGATTTTTAGGTTTTAAAAGTTAATCGTTTAAATATTAGTTAAACGATTTACTATGAATCAGAGGTGTTTTTAATGAAAAATAAAGACAGTTTTTTGAAGGAAATATTCAACGTTGAAAAACCAATAATTGGAATGATTCATCTAAAACCGTTACCAGGTTCTCCACTATATGATCCTGAATTAATGCCCATGTCAAAAATTATAAAAACAGCAATTGAAGAAGCAAAGATACTTGAAGAAGCTGGACTTGATGGCTTACAGGTAGAGAATATATGGGATTATCCCTACTTGAAAAACAAAGACATACCTTACGAAACAGTTTCTTCACTTTCAGTAACTACACATGAAATTAATAACAGTGTTGAAATACCGGTAGGCGTCAACTGTCACTTAAATGGTGGTTTTGCAGCTCTTGCAGCTGCGGTTGCAGCTAAAGCAAAATGGATCAGAGTATTTGAATGGGTAAATGCATATGTTTCTCATGCAGGAATAACGGAGGGCATCGGTGGGAAACTGGCCAGATATCGTTCATTTCTTAAATCAAATGATATCAAATTCCTTTGTGATGTTAATGTTAAACACGGTAGTCACTTCATAATTTCGGACAGAACAATAATCGAACAGGCACATGATGCTGAATCTGAGGGAGCTGAGACCCTTATTGTAACCGGATTCAAAACAGGAGAGCCTCCTTCCATTGAAGATGTAAGTGTATTCTGTTCTGCCACTAAATTACCTGTTCTTATAGGAAGTGGAATCACCAAAGATAATGCAGTCAGTCTCTTAAAACACGCAGATGGAGCAATTGTTGGTAGCTACTTCAAAAAAGATGGAGTCTGGAAAAAGAAAGTTCAATCTTCAAGAGCAGTAGAATTCATGAATGTAATAAGAAGTTTTCGTAAGGAGTTTGAAAATGAATAACACAGGATTTAATTTCACTGGAAAAGTATTATGCACCGGGAGCGTTAACATGGATTTAGTGATGGTTATGGAACACTTGCCTGAACCTGGTGAAACTGTTGTTACAGACAATTTTAAACGATATCCAGGTGGAAAAGGTGGTAATCAGGCGGTAACTTCATCATTGCTCGGAGCAAAAGTTACCATGCTTACAAAACTCGGTGGCGACTCTTTCAGCAAACAACTCAAAAGTTCCATGAAAAAAAGCGGAGTTGATATAAACGAGATACTAACTGACGAGCAAGGTACTGCTGGTATTGCCATGATTAGGGTGGATTCTAAAGGACAAAACTCTATATCATTTACTCCGGGAAGTAATGCCGAATTTAGTCCTGATGATATAAAAAAACAAACAAAACTTTTCGAATCAGGGACGATACTTTTAAGCACTATGGAAATAAATGAAGAAACAGTATACGCTGCCATAAGAAGAGCAAAAAAACATGGTTTATTTGTTGTTCTCGATCCTGCACCAGTTCCTGACGTGTCATTCCCAGAAGATATTCCAGAGTTAGTTGATGTAATTAAACCAAATGAGACTGAAGCGAGTTCAATATGTGGTTTCAAAATCAACAGCGAAGAAACAGTCAAGAAAGGACTCAAAAAGTTAAGAGAACTGGGGTTCAAAATCCCAATAATTACTATGGGAGAAAATGGTGTCTATGCACTTTGTGAAGATGAGTTAATCCACTTTAGCGCGCTTCAAGTAAAAACCATAGATTCTACAGCAGCAGGTGATGTTTTTTCCGGTGCTCTTGCCGCTTCACTTTCAAAAAATAAACCTTTAAGAAAATCTATAGAATTCTCAAATATTGCTGCAGCATTAAGTACAACAAAAGCGGGTGCTCAAACATCAATACCCGATTTATCTGAAATTAGTCATTACCTGAGTAATGGAGGATGATTTTTGTGTCCAGCACAGTTCTTGAGATGAAAAACATAAGTAAGAGCTTTGGCGGTATCCGCGCTTTAAAGGAAGTAGACTTCCTACTTAATGAAGGTGAAGTACATGCACTTTTAGGAGAAAACGGTGCTGGCAAATCAACACTGGTAAAGATACTAACAGGAGTCTACAAAAAAGACGATGGACAAATCTTTATAGATGGAAAAGAAAATGTAATCCTAAACCCGTTAGATGCCAGATACAAAGGTATCGCAGCTATTTATCAAGAACTTAGTCTAATAGAAAATCTTTCTGTAGCGGAAAACATATATTTAGGACATGAACCATCAGGAAAAATCCTTGGTACAATACGCAAAAAAGAATTAATAAATAGTTCAGTCGATTATCTTAAGAGCTTTAATATTGAAATTGATCCAAAAACAAAGGTATCTCAACTTGGTATGGGGGAAAAAAGGATCATAGAAATAATTAAAGCTCTATCAATAAATGCAAAAATCTTACTACTCGATGAACCGACTACTGGAATGAGCAGCGCGGAAATTGAGATTTTTTTCAAGATACTTGAGGATCTGAAGAAAAAAGAAGTAAACATGATTTATATTTCGCATTATCTGGATGAAGTTTTTAGAATATGCGATCGAGCAACGGTGTTAAGAGATGGAGAGAATGCTGGAACCTTTACTGTAAATGAAGTTAATACCGGAACCCTTGTAAATGCAATGCTTGGTCACACTATTAAAGACGAATTCCCAAAAAGAAAAAAACAATACGATGGTGAAATTATTATGAGCGTTGATAACTTCAAAGCCGAGCAAATGCAGGAACCAATTTCTTTTAGCTTGAAAAAAGGAGAAATACTAGGAATCACCGGCATTATTGGTTCGGGTAAAAGTGAATTGGCCCTTGGCCTTTTTGGTGCTACAAAAAGTATTCAAGGGAGTATAAAAATTAATAACTCAACCATAACAAGGAATAATCCTAAAAATGCAAAAATAAATGGAATTGCTTTTATACCCGAAGATAGAAAAGAGCAAGGCCTTTTTCCAAATTTTTCACTTGAAGACAATATAATACTACCAAACATAGATCTTGTGACCAGACTAACGTTAATCTTAAATAAAGCAAAAAGACAACTTGCATTTAGTACTGCAAAAAAGTTAAAAGTCACTCCATTGAATTTACAAATGAAAGCTCATAATTTTTCTGGTGGAAATCAGCAAAAAATTGTTGTTGGAAAGTGGTTAAGCGGAAAACCAGATATTGTGATACTGGATGAACCCACAAGAGGAATCGATGTTGGGGCCAAAACTGAGATTTATAACTTAATCAACGAAATGGCTGATTCTGGAACTTCAATTATTCTTATTTCATCAGAATTCAAGGAAATAGGTGGTATTTGTGACAGGGTACTAATTTTAAGAAAAGGAAGAGTTATTAAAGAAATGGACTCTTATGAAATTCATACAGAAGATATTATGAGTTATGCTTTAGGAGGTAAATCATGACCAACAAAAATAACTCCTCTAAAATAAAGGCACCAAAGTTGAAACTAGATTTTAAAGCGCTTTTGAAAGGCGAATTAGGTTTAGTTATTATTCTAGTTGCCTTATTAGTTTTCTTTACCATGATGTCCCCCTATTTTTTAAATATGAGAAATTTACTAAATATTTCTAGACAGGTTTCTGTAACTTTAATAATAGCTGTTGGTATGACCTTTGTGATATTGATAGGAGAAATTGATCTTTCAGTTGGCTCAATAGCTGCTCTTGTAGGCGTAGCAACTGCCTTCACTATAATAACTTCAGGATCAATAGTCTACGGTATCCTAGCTGGTGCGGGGGTAGGACTTCTAGTAGGACTAATCAACGGTGTTCTGGTTGTCTTTGGAAAAGTACAGTCTTTTATTGTCACTCTCGCAATGCTTGGGATTGCCAGAGGAGCTGCCCTGGTTTGGTCAGATGGGAAACCAATTTCTGGATTACCTTTAAAATTTGGAGAAATAGGAGCCGGCTATGTGGGAAATATTCCGGTTTCTACAATAATAGCTGCTGTAATCTTCCTAATAGCTTTTTATTTTCTAAGAAAAACTAAACATGGTCTATATACACGTTCCATTGGAGCAAATAGAGAGGCAGCAAAGCTTTCTGCAATTCCGGTAAAAAAATATAGAGTCGTTGTCTTCGTAATTTCAGGTTTAATGAGTGCATTTGGAGGCATTTTAATTGCTTCCAAGCTTCTCTCCGGTTCACCAACAGCGGCTGAAGGTATGGAACTTAATGTGATAGCTGCAGTTATTCTTGGTGGCGCTTCATTATCTGGTGGAGTTGGAACTGCGCTTGGCACATTGCTTGGAGCAGTAGTAATTGGTGTTATAAATAACGGAATGAACTTAATTGGTGTTTCCTCGTTTTTCCAGGAAATAGTCAGAGGAGTAATTATTCTTGTGGCAGTTCTTGCTAAACGTGGAGAATGACACCATAAAAAGCAAAAACTTAAAGGAGGTTTGTGAAATGAAAAGATCATTGTTAGTGGTTTTGTTATTAGCTGTTTTTGCATTCAGTGGAATGGCAGCAAAAACAATAGGTTTTGCAGTTTCCACACTTGCCAATCCATTCTTTGTAACCATGAAAGAAGGCGGAGAAGACAAGTGTAATGAACTGGGGCTTGATTACATTGTACTCGATGCTCAGGACTCTTCATCAAAACAATATTCACAGGTACAGGATTTAATAACAAGAAATGTTGATGTACTGATTATTAATCCTGTGGATTCTGATGCAATCGTTACAGCTGTACTGGAAGCAAATAGAGCAGGAATTCCTGTAATTACTGTCACCAGACCCTCAAATGGTGGAAAAGTTGAACAACACCTTGACATCGATAATAAAGAAGCAGGAGAACTGATCGGTAAAGCACTTGTTGAAGAACTTGATGGTAAAGGAAAAGTTGCAATACTCGAAGGAATCCCTGGTGCTCCTTCTGCGAGAGACAGGCAGGAAGGCTTTCTCAATGTTGTAGAAAATTATCCGGATATCGAAGTTGTTACCAGTTTAACGGCTAATTATTCAAGAGAACAGGGTTATGACGTAACAGAAGATTTACTACAGGGCTTTCCGGAACTTGATGCCATTTATGCTCATAATGATGAGATGGCTCTTGGTGCAGTAAGAGCAGCAGTAGGCGCAGGTAGAATTGATGAGATTTCAATATTTGGAATCGATGCAATTGACGATGCAATAGAAGCAATCAAAAGTGACGAAATGGTGGCAACAGTTCAACAGCAACCATATCTTCAAATGCAAATGGCTGTTGTTGCTGCTCAAAGAATTCTTAATGGTGCCGATGTTGAACCTTTGGTTATAGTACCGTTGAAGCTTATAACTGAAGAAGACCTTTAAAATTATTGACTAAGTGAATAAACAAAAAAGAGCGCTCAGTTGAGCGCTCTTTTTAATCATCATCTATTTTTTCAACTCTTCGTTTATGCTTTCCCCCATCAAAATCAGTATTTAGAAATACCTCCACGATATCCAACGCCAGTTGATGAGCTACCAATCTACCACCCATAGCTAAGACATTAGCATTGTTATGTCGTCTTGCCATTTCAGCCATTTTGGGGTACAGGCATAACGCTGCTCTAATGTTTCTATATTTATTAGTTACCATTGACATACCAATACCCGTTCCACAAATAACTATTCCACGATCAACTTCTCCACTTTGAACAGCCTTTGCTACCTTTTTTCCATAATCTGGATAATCAACTGAACGATCATTGTCTGTACCATAATCAATAATATCTATTTCTTTTTTCTTGAAATATTCTTTCACATGTTCTTTTAAATCAAATCCTGCATGGTCAGAACCTATGGCTATTTTCATAATTCCCTCCGATATTTTATTTATACCATCTCAACAAACCTACCATTTTTCCCTGAACCTTCAATCTGTCTGCTTCAACAAGTATAGGAAGCATATCAGGATTGGACGGTATGAGTCGTATTTTTGGACCCTGATTTTCGAATTTTTTTAGAGTGGCATTTTCATTATCAATTAGTGCAGCCACAATATCTCCATTATTGGCCCACTCCTGTTTTCTCAAAACAACAAGATCACCATTGAGAATATGAGAATCTACCATGCTGTTTCCTTTAACTTTCAATACAAAATAATCAAACCCTTTTCTTATCATGATTGTAGGCACAGGAACATTTTCTTCATGATTCTCAATTGCCTGTATTGCTTCTCCTGCTGCAATAACACCCGCGAGAGGTACCATTATTACATCCTGGGCTGGATCGTACTCTGATCCATCGGAATTTTTTATTATCCTTATACCGCGAGACACACCGGTTCTTTCTATATATCCTTTCTTTTCAAGAGCTTCAAGATGTTTTGCAACTCCCCGGGGTGACGAAATATTGAAATGCTCTCCTATGTCGCGTATGCTGGGAGGATAAGCATTTAGCTTAATATAATTCTCCACATAATTAAGAATTTCTTTCTGTCTATCTGTTAATTTCATGGGTCACCTCCATGGGAATTCTTTAAGATTCATTCCTCTTCTACCCTGGCCACACTGGTTACCACGTCTTCTTTTGATAAATTTACTACTTTTACTCCTTTTGTAATCCTTCCAGTAATTCTAATACTTTTAACGGGTATCCTTATTGACTGTGATGAATGTGTCATCAAAATTACTTCATCATCGTCATCGACAACCAGGGCTCTTACAACCTCACCAATGCTATCTGTCCCATATAAATTCTTTAAACCGTAACCAGATCTATTCTGTATTCTGTATTCACTTAAATATGTTCGCTTTCCGATGCCTTTTTCTGTCGCAGTGAGAAGTGTTCTATCATCATCAGGTGAAACAAAGCTTGCGGCTACTACTTCGTCTCCCTCTCTTAATTTTATTCCAATAACACCCATGGCAGTTCGTCCCATAGGTCTTACCTGAGACATTGGAAATCTTATTACCATACCTTTTTTTGTTGAAATTATTGCTGTATCATCTTCAGACGAAGAAATCTCTGCATCAACCACCCGATCACCTTCCTGTAATTCAATTGCCTTAATTCCCGAGATTCTTGAATTGACAAACTGATCAAAACCTGTACGTTTAATCTTTCCAAATCGAGTGGTAATAACAAGGAATTTGTCCTCAATTTCTTCGCTTCTTGCGGAAAGAACTGCCTGTACTTCCTCATCGGATTCCATTTTTACGTGATTGTAAAGTAGCTTTCCCTTGGTATCTCTCGAGGTATAGTTAAGCTCGTAATTATTTATCTGGTAAGCCTTACCTTTTGAGGTAATGATTACAGTTTTGCTTAACCGTGTAGAACTTAAAATATTTGTGACAAAATCATCCTGAGACGTTTTTATCCCTCTAACACCTTTACCACCTCTATTTTGCATTTTGTATCCGTCAAGTGGCGTTGCTTTTATATAACCTTTATTGGTAACTGCTACAAGTATTTCATCATCTGGAATGACATCTGCCACATTAAAATCAGAGTCATCATCATCACTTATTCGGGTAAGTCTTTCGTCTCCATACTTTTTCTCAATTCCATTAAGTTCTTCCTTTATAACCCTATAGATCTCTTTAGGATCTGAAAGAATCTTTCTATATTCATTAATCTTACTAACCAGATCTTTGTATTCAGCAAGCAATTTTTCTACTTCCATCGACGTTAATCTGCCCAGTCTCATATCAAGAATTGCCTTCGCCTGCTCTTCAGATACCTCGAGGGTCTCAATTAAATTTTTGGCGGCTTCTTTTGTATCCTTGGCATTTCTAATAATATCAACTACCGTATCTATTGAGCGATTCGCACGCGTTAACCCTTCTACTATATGAGCTCTCTTTGATGCCTCTTCAAGATAGGTTTCTGTTCTCTTCGTTATAATTCCATATCTATGACTTATAAATGATTTCAAAACCTCTTTCAGTGTCATCATACGTGGTCGTTTTTTCTCATCAATGACAAGCATCTGAACCCCGAAAACATTCTGAAGATATGTATGCTTGTAAAGCAGATTCAAAACAACATTTGGATTTGCGTCTCTCTTTAATTCTAAAACAACCCTAAGTCCCTTTTTATCAGATTCATCTCTTATATTTCTGATCTGAACATCCCTAACATTCTGCGCAGCATGAGCAATTTGTTGAATCAGATCTGTCTTTGAAACTGCATAGGGTATCTCTGTTATCACTATTTTTGTCTGACCCTTTTCTTCTTTAATCTCTGCTTCACCACGAACAGTAATTCTTCCCTTTCCAGTGGTATAGGCATCCCTTATTCCATCCCTGCCAATTATCGTTCCACCTGTAGGGAAGTCTGGACCTTTTACGTATTTCATTAACTCGTTGTTATCTGTTTCAGGGTTATCGATTAAACATATCGTGGCTTCTAGTAATTCGGTCAGGTTATGCGGCGGAATGCTTGTCATCATTCCCACAGCAATACCTGATGCACCATTCATCAACAGATTGGGTACTTTCGACGGAAGTACTTCAGGTTCATCAAGCGAACCGTCAAAATTGGGTGCAAACCTAACTGTATTTTTATCAATATCCTCAAGCATCTCTTCAGCAAGACTATGCATCCTCGCCTCTGTATAACGCATTGCTGCTGGAGGATCTCTATCAATCGACCCAAAATTACCCTGTCCCTGAACTAGTGGATATCTCATAGTAAATGGTTGAGCCATTCTTACAATCGTGTCATAAATCGCAAGATCTCCATGAGGATGATATTTACCCATTACCTCTCCAACGATTCTTGCACTTTTTTTGTAAGCTGTGTTGTGCCTTAAACCAAGTTGAAGCATTCCATAAAGGATCCTTCTCTGAACCGGTTTCAAACCATCTCTTACATCTGGAATTGCTCTACCAACAATAACACTCATTGAATAGAGCATATAAGAATCTATCATTTCATCATTAATTGATCTCGAAATAATTTCTTCAGCCAAAACTGAACCTCCTCATACTAGAAAATCTATATGCTAAGAAATCTTTGAACCTGGTAATGCATCTTTGTCAAGAGTTAAAAGTGAAAGCTGTGAATCATACCTTGCAGCAAGTACCATTCCTTGTGACTCTTCACCCATTAATTTAACGGGCTTCAGATTGGTAACTACGACAACCTTTTTACCCTTCAATTCGTCTTCATCATAATGCTTTGCGATACCTGCGATTACCTGTCTTTTACCTTTTTCTCCAAGATCAACAAAAAGCTTTACCAGCTTATTCGATTTTTCAATTCTTTCTGCTTCAAGAACCTCTCCAACAACAAGCTCAATTTTTGAAAAATCATCAATATCTATTTCACCGTTCGGTTTGTTCTCTTCTTCTTTTTTATTAGCTGAATTCATTTCTATCTCCTCCTCTGATATCGATGGACCTACCCATTTGTGTTTTGAAATATCTATTCTTGGGAACAAAGGTTTACCACTTCTTGCCTTTATCCCGCTCTCCAGTTTATTAACTGCCAAATAATCAAAATTTTCCACAAAATCAAGTCCCAGTCTTTCGAAGATACTCTTAGCGGTATCCGGCATGATCGGCGCAATCATTATTGCTACAAGCCTCAAAGTGTCAGATAGTCTATATAAAACCGTGTTTAATCGATTTTTCTTTAAAGGATCTTTCCCTAATTTCCAGGGTTCTGTCAGATCAATATATTTGTTTCCAAATTTTATAAGCTCCCATATCATTTCCAGCGAACCGGTAAATACAAGATTGTCCATTTTTTCTATGTAGGTTTTTATTGTTTTTTCATTTAAGTCAAGAAGCTTTTTATCCGGCTCAAATAGTTGATTATCGGATTCTGGAATCACTCCATCATTGAATTTGAAAATCATCGCAACCGTTCTGTGCAAAAGATTTCCCAGATCATTAGCAAGGTCAGCATTGATTCTACCAACAAGCTTTTTTTCTGAAAAATCACCATCTCTACCAAATTGAATATCTTTTAAAAGATAATATCTTATTGCGTCATTACCATACGCTTTGACAAAAGTGCGAGGATCAACTGCATTTCCAAGAGATTTAGATATTTTTTGACCATTCACTGTTAACCATCCATGTGCATAGACTTGTTTGGGCAAAGGTAATCCCACGGACATAAGCATTGCAGGCCATATAAGTGAATGAAATCTATTAATTTCTTTACCAATTAAATGAAGTTCAGCTGGCCAGTAGCGATTGAATTTTTCCATATCTTTTGGGTAATTAAGCGCGCTTATATAGTTAATCAATGCATCCACCCAGACATAAACCACATGTTCTGGATCATCTGGCATTTCAACTCCCCAACTAAAGGAAGTTCTTGTAATGCTTAAATCCCTTAATCCTTCTTCTAGTATTCTTAACATTTCATTTCTTCTAAAATCAGGTTGAACGAACTCGGGATACTCTTTGAAATGCTTCAAAAGTCTATCATTGTATTTTGAAAGCCTGAAGAAATAATTCTCTTCACTTATCCATTTAACTTCTCTCCCACAGTCAGGACATTTTTTGCTCTCAACCAGATCTTCTTCAGACCAAAAGGTTTCACAGGGAACGCAGTACCAGCCTTCATATTTACCTTTGTATAAATCACCGTTTTCTTTCATTTTTGAAATGAAATATTTTACGGTCTCCATATGTCTTTCGTCAGTTGTTCTTATAAAACCGTCATTTGTTAGCTTAAGATCCTTCCATAACTCTTCAAACTTTTTTGCAAGCCTATTTGTAAAAGTCTTAGGATCTTCATTGTTTTCTCTGGCAGCTTGAAGCACCTTTTGACCGTGTTCATCAGTTCCTGTCAGAAAAAAAACATCGTATCCTGCCATTCTTTTATATCTGGCTATAACATCTGCCACAATTGTTGTGTAGGCTGAACCTATGTGTGGCTCTGAATTAATATAGTATATCGGGGTAGTAACGTAATATGAATCCATGTTAGAACCTCCGTGAACAAATTCTAAATATATTTTCTGTTGTTATCTAATCTTGTTAAAATTAAGAAATAAAATGAATAGTTAAATCGAGCGAATCATAATGTGTAATGATTCGCTCATTATCCAAATTATATTATACCATTTTTTAGCTGTTGGTTATACAGAAGTATTCCGAAGTAATGCCAATTATTTTTTCAATTCTGTTTCAATTTCTTCATATTTTGATATAAATGCTTTCATATCATTTGCTATGTCTTTTCCTTGATATGCTTGTAGGCTTTCAACCATTAACAAATAGGCAGGACGGTAAATATCAATCACCTGCCCAAGAAACTCCGTTCTTCTGGGGAGGGAATCCGAATAGCTGGAATTTGCAAAGTCGTAACAATACGTTAGGGTATCTAAAGGTACACCTATGATATTTCCTTCTGCCATTCCCTTGACTGCCCAAACGTGTTTTTGCGCAACATCAAGAATTAACATTGCTTTTTCTTCCGTTTGTTTTACTACCTGTACTATTGATTGCATATATTCCTTATAAACATCTTTCCAATCGTTATATCTGTTCCAGGAACCTGGCAACAACGTTATCCCAAGATCGTACCAGTATAGAGCCTGTTCTTTACAATATTCTCTGTAACTCTTTGTAACTACTAAAAATTGTTCAAATTTATCAAACTGCTGTTCTATTGCACTCTTTCTTTGATTAAGGTAACTAATGTATTGATCAATTTTTGGAGTTATTGAACTAAAAATCCTTCCCACCAACCTTGGTGTTTGTCTTTCACTAAAATGGATCATAGAAGATTCATAGTAATCAACAGCGTTTTGCAACATCTGGATTTGAGCTAAATATCTTAGATAAAGAACATTAATTATCTGTTCATCAATAGTTTCTCTGTTTTCATTAATGAATTCATTATATGGAGCTGTCCTTACAGACTTTTCAGGAAGTGGAACAATTTCCAGATTTCCATCAAATTCTTTTTGTATAAATGAAGTAAAGTTACTCTGTTTATCATCCGCAGTCAATATATTGATAATCTCATCTGAAGTAAGATTCCTGTTAAGTATTTGAGGTTTCGTTCCAAGTCCACCAAGATACCATAATGGCTTTCCAAAAACAGGGTTTACCGCCGTTGAGGTTTTAAATAAAGTAACTGCATCATTAAAATATTCTTCGGATTTCTCCAGTAAATAGTTATACTGTTTAAGGTTGTTCTCAAGCTTTTCCGAAATCTCCTGAATTTCTTCCTGTCTCTCTTTCTCTGCGGCAGCAATAAAATCTCGTTCTGAAAGATTTGAGTATTTTTGTTTTAACGTTTGACCTTTAGCTGCCATGTAATTCGTTAAATTCTTTAGATAATCGAACTGACCTTCGAAATTTTCTAGATTTGACTGAAGTTGCTTTATCTGATCAGAATCAACTTTCATGCTTTCCTGATAGTAAGCATAATAATACTGCTGCGCTTCCTGAGCTTTTCTAAAATAACCTTCTCCAAGATATGCAGTAAATTTAAGAAAAATCGATGGTATGAAAAGAACAAGAAAAACTATTAATAAAATCGATCTCTTGATATTAATTGGTTTTAAATCCTTATTGAAATATGAACCAGTTGCAATGGCTATTATAAATACACCAGCCATAAGATTGGGTTGCATATGAAGCGGAAATTCAAACAAAGTATGAACCGTGAGTGAAAAAATCCCAGCTCCCAGAGCTCCATACATCAACAGGTCAATACGGTTATGCAACTTAAAAATCACCCTAAAGTATCTGATCACAAGAAACAGCATAAAAAGTATGATAAATATGAATCCAATTAAACCAGTCTCACCCAACACCTGTAAATAATCATTATGTGTTCTTTTAAAATTGTTCCATACGGTCATGTAACCTGGATTTGATTGAAGTACATCAGGTGAATACAACAGATGATATAGCTGGAAAGTACCTATTCCTGTTCCAAAAACAAGGTGCATTCTGTTGGAATCATCCACCCATTGATAAATAGAATTTTTCCAGGCTGAAAATCTTTCATTCCATGACCTGCTGGACGATATTGCTGAACCTATTCTACTTGTAACATTTATCTGTCCCCCTCCAGAAACCGGAGTAGGCGTCAAATATAAATAAGATGTGACGACAACCAAAATCAACGCTAGAACCACAAATATTTTGCCTATTCTTACGAAATCATCTTTTTTAAATGATTCTATTTTTCTAGAAAGTAAAAGATAAAAAACTATAAACAAAAGATTCCCAACCAGGATACCTACCATCACTGTTCTCGTTTCAGCCACAAAAATCGCTGCAAGCATGGGAACTAAAAATGCAAGTAAAACAGACTTTAAAATCGTAACTGAGAGCTTACTCTTGAAAAGTTCCTTAAGTGGCTTTGGATTAACAAGGAAATAAATTACCATAGGAATGGTAAGACCCATATAATCGGAGACAAAATTTGGATTTCCAATTGTTGATCTCATTGCTGCACGGGTCAAACTATCGCCAGTCTTACCCATAAATAAATCGTAACCAATATAATAATTTAGCAGTCCATTAAAGGATACAATCGCTGCGGTAATTACGAAAAAAAGCATAGCCAGTTCAATTTTTGGTCTGGTTTTAAACGTATTGGAAATATAAATACCAGTAATTACAACAATCAAAGCATAAATAGCAATATCAAGGGTATACCTGAAATAGTGAGGATTGTCCTGCAACAAAGGAAATATTGACAGTATAGCAGCCACACCAAATCCCAGAGCAGCAATATGTACTTTGTTATAGTAAATCCTTAATGAATTCTCCCGTTTTTTTAACAAACCAATGATTAAAAGAACAGCGAATCCAAAAGTGTAAATTAAATGTTTTCCTGTTGAAGGTTCGTGAGTAAAACCCCTTACTATGAATAATGGAATAACCAGTATCATTGCAAGGTAAATGATCGTTTCAAAATTAAGATTTAATTTTTTCTCTTTAACCATAATTTATCTCTCCTTACCCCAATAAAACATCAAAAAGTGTCATTAAGACAAACCCAGCAACTATAGAATAGGTGGATAACCTTTCAAAACCGCCACTATGAGTTTCTGGAATAACCTCATCACTAATAACATACAACATCGCTCCTCCTGCAAAGGCCATTGCATAAGGAAGTAATGGTCTTGAAACTGTTATAAGCACTGCCCCAATAATACCACCAACCAGCTCTACCATTCCAGTACCAAAAGATACCAGAAAAGATTTTCCAGGCTTGTACCCTGCACCAATCAAGCTTGCTGTTACCGCCGCACCTTCAGGTATATTTTGCAAACCTATAGCAATAGCAATTGTAACAGCTTCAGGTGTGAAAGCTCCTACACCAACCGCCATCCCTTCAGGAAAATTATGCAGTGTTATTGCAATAACGAACAACCATATCTTGCTAATTTTCACTTTTTCTAAGGGGCCTTCATACCCTTTGATAAGATGTTCATGAGGTGAAAACTTATCCATTAGATCAATGAAAATTCCACCAAGTAAAAAGCCTATTACAAACTTAAAAGGTCCACCAATCTCTATGGACGGCATTACAAGACTAAAGGCCGTAGCGGCAAGCATAACTCCAGCAGCGAATCCAAGAAATATATCAAGCATCTTTCTGCTGACTCCCTTTTTAAAGAACAAAAAGGGAAATGCACCAATAGATGTTGCTGTTCCTGCAATTGCGCTGTATACTATTCCTGTTAAAGTTTCGCTAGTAAACACTATTTCTTGCCTCTGAAATAATCAAGGATATTCTTTGACTTTTTTCGTCGCTTCTTTTTACCTTTATTACTGTAATAATAGTAATAATAGTAGTAATTCGAAGTATGTCTTTCAACACCATTTACAATAAAACCGTATACATTGACTCCTGTATTAGACAAATTTTGAATTGATATCTGTAATCCATCTCTTGGAGCCATTCCGGGTCTTACAACCATCACCACCCCATCAAGTTTATTACCCAATAACGATACATCTGATGTAACCAATGCTGGTGGCGTATCTACAATAATCACATCATACATTTCTTTTACATTCTTTAATACCTCATCCATTTTCTTAGAAGAGAGTAATATAGTAGGATTGGGTGGTATATTTCCATGTGTTATAACATCTATATTAGCGTCATAATGATTAATTACCTCATTTAGAGGAATATTTCCAGTTAAAAGATCAGCAATACCTAATAATTCTTTATTATCTTTTGTGGCTTTCAAACCCAGTATTTTTTCAATACGAGGTCTTCGCATGTCAAAATCAAGGATCAACACTTTTTTACCTTTGGAAGCAAAAGCATAAGCAAGATTCACACTGATAAATGTTTTCCCTTCTTTTGGAGTTACTGATGTAACCCCAAGTACTTTGTCATCATGCATCATAAACTCAATATTGCTTGCAGTAAGCTTAATTGCCTCTGATTGGGGTGAAACCGGTTTGTTCTTTACAAATAATTCATTTCCCAGTTCTTCTTCTGGAATTAGAGGAACTCTTCCTATTACATTTTTTCTGCCATAACGTTCAATTTCTTCTTCTGTCTTTAAAGTTTTATCAAGATATTCCATTAAGAAAACAGCGAGCATACCTAAAAAGATACCAAGCACTCCACCAATAGCCAATGACAACTTTTTGTTTGGCTTTACAGGTGACTGTGGTATTATAGCTGAATCTACAACCGCTGCATTTCCAACTACCGCAGCTTCTTCAATCTTTGCTTCTTCCAGTTTTTCAAGGAGCAATGTGTAAAGGTTCTCTTTTACTGTGATTTTTCTTTCTAACTCCAGTAATCTTTGTTCAATTTTAGGTAACTTAGAAAGCTGCCCTTCATATTCTTTCCTTAATTCATTTACCGCAGCTATTCTCGCCTCAAAAACATGGACTTTTGATTCGCTACTAATAATACCTGTTAAAATTTCTTGATACACAGGATTTAGTGTTTGACTTTCTCCAGTAAGAATGAATTCTTCTGTCTGTTCTTTTATCAAGTTTTCTGTTTCTGCGATTTCCGTTTTCTTTGCTATAACTTTTGGATCGGATTCCGAATATTGCTGTCTTAAAGAAGCCAGTTCTATTTTTAAGTCAACCAGTTTGCTTTTTAATTGTGATAATATAGGATTTCTACTTAAGGTTTCCGATGTTTTTACCCATTTTTGTTTAAGTCTTTCTGCTTCAGGAGAATCAAATTCATCAAGCAACTTTTCATAAGATTCTTTTTCTGCAAGAGTTTCTTCCAGTTGTACCTGTAATGAATTATATTGTCCATCATATTGAGATAACATCTCCAATATCCATCGAGCCTGTTCTTGAAGAACGTAAATGCCTGTTTCTTCTTTATACGCTCTGAGCTCATTTGTGGCCTCTTTCAAATCCTCTTCAAGATTGGGAATCTGTGATTCAATAAATCCCTTTCTCATTGAAACATCTCTTTTTGCCAGCTCAGCAAGTTTTTCATTATAAACAACCGCAAGAGTGTTAGCTATATCCTTTGCAAGAGGAGGGTTCTTATGTTGTACTGAAATACGAACTATAGTTGTATCCTTCACCGGAGACACCGTGATTATATTACTCAAAGATTTTACAAGAGAAGAACGTATATCCTCCATCGAACTTCCCTGCTGAAGCATCTCATTTATTCTTTGTTGTTCTATCATTCTATCAACGAGATTTAATTCCTCAACTACCTTTTCAAGATTACTCCTGCTTTTAATGAGTTCAATTTCAGTTGAAATATTCTGGCTTGAATAGCCACCTGAAACACTATCCATAAAAATAGTATTAAGAGATGATTTAGAACTGCTTTCAACTTTGACAGTTACAGAAGCCTCATAAATTGGTGTTGTAACAAGTAAGTAGATACCTGTAATGACTACAACTACAATGACCACAGCTAGAAAGATCTTCCATCTCTTTCTAAACATACGGAGAATATCTTCCAATGTAAGTTCTCTGTAATCCTGTGAATTCTCTTCCATCACTATACCCCCAAACTCTTCAGGTTAATAACTCTTCATTTCTCAAGGAAGTGTAAATATTGTTTTTTTTATCAATTAATTCTCTTTTATCCCTTAAATTATGTTTATCACTTCCAGTGAAATCTATCCAGTTAAATCTGTTTAATAATCTTAAAATCCTTTTCTGTTTCAATGTAGGATTGATCAACGTATTCCAGTTAACCTGAAAAAAAATGCCCATATTTTTCATTTGAATTAATAAGTCCGTAGGTTCGACAGTACCTTTAAAAACATTTATCATGTTATCCCTATACAAATAACTATATCTTTCAATATGAGCTAAAATAATTTTATAACCCTTTTTTTGAAATTCATACAATTCTTTCATTCCAGAAATCGGAAACATCTCCACTGGGAATTCAACAAGTAGATAATTACTATTTCCCAGTGGAATTACTCTTTTTTTTGAAACACCAGGTAAAATATAAACTTCTGATCCCAATTTAAGATTAACATCATTATCAATATTAATTCTTAGCTCTTCCAGTTTTTCATCAAACAAATCACCTTCAGAATTAACATTTGGAGAATACAAGTGCGGAGTCAAGAATAGATTATTAATTCCTTTCTTTTTCATCATATTAATTATCTTGATACTCTCTTTAATATCCCTACATCCATCATCCACACCGGGAAGTAAATGACAGTGCATATCAACTCCAACTATTTTTCGTTTCACAAATCCATCACTCGCCATTAATGATTCCAGTATTTACTCCTATACTAATTCCCGAGCTTACAACGCTTAGTACATCACCTAAAAAGCTCACGATTTCCTTAATGTTTACATACAAAGTCTGCGGAACATATACAACATAATTTGGTTCTAAATAAATATTTGTATCTACTTTTAACTTCAAAAGAGGTTTCACCGATAAATCAACTGTGGTAAAATCAGGCTTTTCCTCTGTGTAGTTTCCTTTAAATATCAATGTATTTGAACTTTTTGCATTAGGTGTAAATCCACCTGCACCTAAAATAGCTTCAATTACGGTCATATCTGGTGTAAATTCAATAGCTCCTGGATTCTTAACAGCCCCAAAGACATAAACCTTTAATGGAGCGGATCTTACATAAATTGTTGAACCGGGATTTATCTCCCGTGAAAGAATTTCCGTATCCTGTGCAGAAAAATTGGTATTTACTACTTCATTGTTTAAACTAATTATTGAAATCCAGGCTCCCGATGTTGTCTTTAGCCCTCCAGCTTCAGACAACAATTCAGAAAGAGTTTTCGTTCTTCCAAAAGCTATTGATTCGAAAAGTCCGGGGTTATTTACATCTCCAAGTATAGCTACTCTTTTTTCATCAGATGAAACCACGTATATGAAACTATCTCTATTTAATTCAACCTGTTCTCTTGATTGCAGTATGTCTGGTGAATACTCCTCAATTACATCATTTCCACTGAATATCTTTATTGTCTTGGCGGTTTCCAGAAGTCCACCTGCTCTTGAGATAATATTTCCAAGCGTAGGTTGCATTTTTGATTGATAACTGAATGAACCAGGATTTTTTACCTCGCCAAGCACAGAAAAACTGAATTCTTTTGCCGATTCCGCATATACAATATCTCCATCTTCCAAGACTATATCTGCCGACAGAAATTCATTTACATCATAGCTTTCTGTGCTTCCATTACTGCTTTTTACAAGTATTCGATTTACCTTGCTTTCATCGACAATTCCTCCAGCTTTACCCAGTACATGCATGGGTGAAGTACTCTCCTCAGCTGTAAATGTCAGCATACCAGGTGATTTAACCTCACCCAGTACAGTAATTTTTTCTATTCCTTTATTGACTATTACAGTGGTTCCAGGTTCTATTGTAACTATTTTTCCCTGCATCACATCCAATAATTCATATTCATTCATAACACCATCAGGACCCACAGTCTTTACAAAATTACCAGCTGATTCAAGTGGATCTCCGGCTTTAGCGAGAGCAGCTGCCAGAGTGAGTCTTTCAAATCTATCAAAGTTTATTATTCCAGGTCTACTAACTTCTCCTGTGACATAAATAAAACTTTCTTCAACTCGTGGTATATATAAAATCATTCCATCTTTCAGATCTACATCATTAACTGAAACAAGATTCATCCAGTTGTATTCGGATTCTGATCCAGAAATTCTTACAAGCTCACCTGCTTTTTCACTCAAACCACCACATTTAGCGATCGCTTTTAGAATGGTTGGATTTTCTTCCTTTTCAAAGGTAACCACACTGGGATTATTTACTTGTCCCAGAACGCTTACTCTAATAGGTTCATATTCAGGAACATAAATCATTGTTTCATTTGTAAGCAACGGGTTCACTTCAAGCCCGTTGTATATTCTTTCAAGGTTTACCTCTTTCATTATGCCTTCTGAATTTATTATTTTGACCCTGTTTTCAAGCGCTTCGGGTAACGTGCCATTGCTTTCAGAAATTGCTTCAAGCAATGTTGGATCATTAGCTGCAGGAAAGAGCTTGACACCCGGGGATACTACTGCTCCAAGCACATAAATTTTCGATTTTGTATCAGGACAAACTATTACCGTTCCAGGTTCAAGTTCAAGATCTTTCTCTCTTAAAGCACTAAATTTAACCGAGGTTCGTTTCCCGTTTGGTAGTAAGAGCTCAATTATTTCATCAGAAGCAAATGTTAGTAAACTTACTTTGGAAAGAGCATTTCTAAGCGTAAGCTGCTCATCGGGACCAAAGCTAATCCTTCTACCACTTTCTGGTGTAATCATATAAACATATCTGCCTTCGGCACTCTGGGCATAAATTATCATCTCATCACTGATTGAGATCTCTGCTTTTTCATTAATGATGTCACTTAACTGAACAGTTGTTTTTGTATCATCTTTAATAAGTTCAAGTATTCCGCTAGCATTTTCTAAAAGACCTCCAACTTTGCTTATAGCTTTAACTACTGAAAGCTTTTCACTCTGTTCAAAGTAAACTGTACCAGGTTTTTGAACTGCCCCAAGTACATTCACTTTTATTCTTAATTCAGGGACTACTACAGTGGTTCCAGGAACAAGCTTTTCGTCTTTATTATGAAGTTCCTTTACCGGTATTTCCTTTTTTTCACCGTCAGGTTGCTGAATGGTCACGCTTCTTTCAGAATTTAGATTTAACAAATTGAATCGTGCTAACGTGTTTTTCAACGTTAACTTTTCATCTGGTTCGAAGGTAATTTTACCTCCAGATTCTGGTGAGATTAGATAAACATACTTCTCTCCTTCTCTTGGTATATATATTGTAGTCCCATCAAATAATTCGATATCATCTTTTTTATCAATAAGTTCACTCAAATCAGTTGTCGAAGAATCTCCAGTAATGCTGTTTATTAATAAAACTTCGGTCTCGTTGGCGTCAATTTTTAATCCTCCCGCACGAGATATCGCTGTTAACAATGTAGGAGTTCTGTTTGAAAATGATATTGTTCCAGGCTGATTTACCTCTCCCAAAACGTGCAGTTCTGAAAAACCATCAGGATACCTAACTATCGAACCGTTTGCTATTTCAATATCTTCTTCTCTTAACTTCTTTCCTGATATAGCTTCTTTCTCACCATTTGAATCTATTACAGTTACTATCGAAGAATCACTAACATCCAGAAGATTCAGTTTTGCAAGTGTCGTTTTTAATGTCAGCTTTTCTCCTTTGCTGAAGGATACTTTACCTCCTTCATTGCCAGTTATTACATATACAAAACGTTCCGGCACTTCAGGCACATAAATAACAGATCTTTCACTAAAACCAAGTTCTTTAATAATGTCTTTTTCTGGAAGATTATTCATTTCAAAATTATCCGCTTTTTCCTGCCCGGTTACATACAAGACATTATCAGCGTTCTCCTGTAATCCACCGGCCAAACTCAAAATTTTCGAAAGTGTAATATCCTGATTAGAATCGATTTCTATCAGTCCCGGAGATTTAACTGCACCAGTAACGTAAAAATCCTTGAAAACCTCCGGATAAATGATCACTGAACCAGGTTTAAGTAAAATATCATCTTCCAGTATTTTTCTCAGTTCTGTTCTTAATCGAGAATCATCAGGCATCAATACTTCAACTATCTCTGTTGATTCAGCTAACAGAAGGTTACGTTTGGAAAGAGCATTTCTCAAAGTAAGTTTTTCATCTTTTGTAAACTCTATTCTGCCACCCTCATTTTTTGAGATAATATAAACAAATTTTTCTTCCATTCGTGAGACAAAAACTATATCACCCGGTTTTAACAGATGCTCAGATTTTACTGCATCATCAGGAGCAAAACGATACGTTTCCCCGCTAGAAACGATTTCCACTTCCCCAGCTGTTTCTTTCAATCCTCCAGCTTTTGCTAGAGCTATTCCCAATTCAGCAGACTCAAAGTTTTCAAAATTTATTGTTCCTGGTTTTTCTACTTCTCCAAGCATATAAATGAACTTGCTTGTTAAAGGTAACTGAACAATGACACCAGAACTTAATGGAATATCGTCTTCAATCAGATCCTTGGAATTAACAACTTGTTTACCTGTTCCGTTTCTGACTGTTATCTTGAAATTCATTTCAGGATCATATGTTTTTGCCTTTATCAAAACATTTTTTAGCGTTATCTTCTCATCAAGGCTAAAATCCATTCTCATTGTTTCTTCAGGAGAAACCAAATATACATATTTCTCTTCCTGTCTTGGTACGACAACAGTGTCACCTGCTCTTAATTCTGGGTCTTCAATTTCTCCAGAGAACAATTTATCAATATTTATTGAGTATTGGGTGTTGTCTTCGTTAATTACTATTGCTTCTCCGGAGTTATTTGGCGTTAGACCATCGCAATTACCAATGGCTTTCATAAGCGTTAACCCTTTTTTATATAAAACAATACCCGGATTAACAAGTTCACCCAGCACACGAACAGATTTATTTGAAATGTCTCCTGCAATTACGCTTGAACCTTTTTCTAGTAAAGGATCAGGAATCATACCTTCAAATATTCTATTTAAATCGTAATTTCGTCTTTGTACTGAACCATTTTTCCTTGTAAGCACTACTATTTCTTCAAGATCAGCTGTTTCCTTCAATCCGCCTGCCTCAGCTATTACCTGAGTAAGAGTTATACCTTCGTAAAATCTAATTACTTTTGGATTACTGAATTCTCCTATCGCTCTAATTGATTTTTCATAGGCACTTGGTATAAAAAGAGTTGAACCTGTTTTTAGAATAAAATCAGCATTATCTCCAGTATTCTCCACCTTTGAAAGATCTATTGATATTCTTTCATTGTTCTCTTTTATGATAAACGCATTCGCAGCATCAGCATAATCAGTAAGTCCACCTGCTTCAGATAACATCCTTGATATTGTTACATTCTCACGTTCAAGTTTAAATGAACCAGGATGTTTTGCCTCGCCCAGTACTGAGAATATAAAAGGTGCGTATTCTGAAACAGATACAGTCAATTGTGGTTTGCTAGCAAGAACTTCCGAATATCTCTCAGCTAGAATCTGTTCCAGCTCTGGAAGAGTTTTATCTTTTGCATAAACCTGGCCTATCGGTGATACTGATATATAGCCATCAGGACCTACAAATACTTCACTATTTAACTCATTACGGCCATAAACGCTAATAGCTAACATATCGCCATTTCTTATAGCATAAGATGAGAAAATTGTAACAGTGAAAACCAATAAAACAAAAATCATTAGTAACACTTTTAAGCGCATAAAACCCCTCCTAACCCGGATTTATAAGACGGTTATGCAATCAAAAATATTTTCTTAAAACATTTGCGCATCTACCGCAGATATCTTTATACTGATCGTCTTTTCCAACGTCGGTTGAGTATTTCCAGCATCTCTCACATTTTTTCCCTTCAGCTTTTTTCACAACAACATCAACAGATTGGCCTTTATGAACATTATCTGTTTCAATTGTACTATTAATTTCTACTTGAGAAACAATAAATAGATCTTCCAGAAATCTGTTTGAATAATCCTTCAAGAGGTTAACAATACTTTTCTTAACAGGACTTAAAATAACCTTTGCATCAAGAGCATTCCCGATATTCTTTTGATTTCTTTCTGTTTCCAGAGCTTTCAAGACATCTTCTCTGATAGTTCTCAGTCTTTTCCATTTCATATCAAGCTCTTCATCAAAATAAGATTCATTATACTCAGGCCAATTTTCAACCTGAATTGTTTTATATTTTCTGAAATCGTCAGGTAAAAATACATAAACTTCTTCTGCGGTAAACGTTAAGACAGGCGATAGTAACTTGGTAAGATTCAGTAAAATTTGCATCATAACAGTCTGAACGGATCTCCTTGTAACCGAATCTTTTCCTTCAACGTATAATCTATCTTTAACTATGTCAAGATAAAATGAACTCATATCATTTATTAAAAATCTCATGATTAAATGATTAGCCTTATAAAACTCATGTTCTTCATAGCTTTTTGTGACATCTTTTATTAGCTGGTGTAATTTCATCAGTGCCCACCTATCAAGTTCAGTAAGTTCTTCGTATGGCAGACTATCGGATTGCTCAAAAACTGAAAGGTTGCCGATTAAATAACGAATAGTATTTCTGATTTTTCTATAGTTTTCAACCTGTTGTCTGATTATCTTATTGGAAATTCTAATATCTTCCTGATAATTTGAGCTGGCTGCCCACATTCGAAGTATTTCTGCACCATATTTTTCGTTAATTTCCTGAGTATCAACAACATTCCCCGCTGATTTACTCATTTTTCTTCCTTGCTCATCGTTTATAAAACCGTGTGTAACTACAGTTTCAAAGGGTGCTTTACCTTCAACTACCAGTGATAATAGCAGCGAAGAGTTAAACCAGCCACGATGTTGATCGCTACCTTCCAGATATTCATCGGCTGGAAACCTTAATTCAGGTCTCTGCTTAACTACAGCTGCAAAAGAAGAACCTGAGTCTATCCATACGTCAAGAATATCTTCATGTTTGTTAAATTTATCTGAACCACATTTTTGACATTTAAACCCTTCAGGGAGTAAATTTTTCGCTTCCCATTCGAACCATATATCTGTTCCGTCTTTTTCAACAAGAGAAGCAAAATGATCCACGATTTCTCCCGTCAAAATGGACTCTCCACACTCTTCACATTTAAACGCAGGAATGGGTATTCCCCACGATCTCTGTCTTGATATGCACCAATCCGGTCTATCTGAAATCATTGAAGAAATGCGTCTTTCACCCCAATAGGGATACCATTTTGTTTTCTTAATTTCTTCTAGAGCTTTATCTCTCAATTTGCTATGATCAATGCTAATAAACCATTGTTCTGTCGCCCTAAAAATTACAGGATTTTTACATCGCCAACAATGAGGATAAGAGTGTTCTAGCTTATCTTCAGCAACCAGATAACCCTGTTCTTTTAAATCAGAAACTATTTTGTCATTGGCATCAAACACAAACAAACCTTCATATTTACCAGCTTCATCAGTAAAAACTCCTGAGTCATCAACTGGAGAAATAATTGGCAGATCATATTTATTTCCTGTTTGATAGTCCTCTTCACCATGACCTGGAGCGGTGTGCACACAGCCCGTTCCCGCATCAAGTTCTACATAATCAGCCAATACTATTCTTGATAATCTATCCATAAAGGGATGTTTTGCTTTCATTCCTTCATAATCACTACCCTTTTTCTCATCAACTATTTGATAATCACTGATACCCATATCCTTTGCTGCTGTTTCCAAAAGTTGTTTTGCAAGTACCCAGCGTTCATTTCCTTCTTTTATTTCAACATATTCATAATCAGGATGAAGAGCTATAGCGACATTGGCAGGTAAAGTCCATGGTGTCGTTGTCCATATTATGAAAAATCTTTCAGGATCACTGTCGTCCTGAAATTTAACATAAATGGAATGTGAAGTATGGTCATGATACTCTACTTCAGCTTCAGCAAGCGCTGTTTCACAGTGAGTACACCAATAGATAGGTTTCCTCTTTCTGTATACATAACCCTGCTTGACAAGTTCAGAAAAAACCTTCATTACACTTGATTCGTAACTGAAGTCATAGGTTAGGTAAGGATTATCCCAGTCACCTCTTACACCCAATCTTTTAAATTGTTTTCTCTGAATTTTAAAATATTTCTCAGCATATTTTCTACATTTTTTTCGAATTTCCAGTTTTGTCACATTTTTTTCGTTGTCAATTTGTGACGTTACTTTATGTTCTATTGGCAAACCATGCATATCCCAGCCAGGTATATATGGCGCATTGTATCCTTTCATGGTTTTATATTTAACAATAATGTCCTTCAATATTTTGTTTAACGCCGTTCCAACATGAATATTTCCGTTGGCATAGGGTGGACCATCATGTAACACATAGTGGGGAGCATTCTCTCTTTGTTTTTGCACATATTTGTAAAGTTCTTCTTCTTCCCATTTTTTGAGTTGTTCGGGTTCTTTATTTACAAGATTGGCTTTCATTGGGAAAGATTTGTCAGGTAGATTTAGTGTATCCTTGTAATCCATCGTTGCACCTCCGTTATTTCAACAACTGCTTTATTTTATCTTTCAATTCATTAAGGTCGGCAGATTTTACAATATATTCATCCGCTGCCCATGAAGATAAATCATGCTTGTAGTGACTATAAGCTGTTAAAAAAAGTATCTTTAAATCTGGTTTTTCTTTTCTTAGCTTACCTGCCAGTTCTCGACCATCCATTCCTGGCATCTCAATATCAATTGTTGCAACATCAATTTCATTATTATCATTAAATATTTCTAAAGCTTCCTCACCTGAAGCAGCATCGTAAACTTCATAACCCTCTTCTTCTAGTTCTTCTTTTAATAAAAACCGCATGTTTTTTTCATCGTCAACGATCAAAATCTTTACTGAGTTTTTCTTTTTCATTGTTCTTACCTCCCAATGGTAAATTAACTGTAAATCTGGTCCTTATATCATTGCTATCCACATCAATATTTCCACCATGATCTTCTACAATGCTTTTACAGACAGGAAGACCAAGTCCGGTTCCAAAACTTTTTGTAGTAAAAAAGGGCTCAAAAACTCTCTTAGAAATCTCGCCAGGAATCTTTTTCCCAGAATTTATAAACTCAATTTGAGCCATTCCATTATTTTTGCTAACCAGAATCCTGGCTTCGCCTCCAGGTTCTGAGGCTTCAATGCTATTCTGTACAAGATTTATTATAACCTGTTTCATTCTATCTTTGTTGCCATAGAAATAAATTTCTGAATTTCCATGAAGATTTAGTAAAACATTCTTTTTTGCTGCTTGATCTCTATACTCCTCCAATACTTCTTTACAGAGATTATAGACGTCAACTGCATTATATTCTTCTCTTTTTGGCCGTCTGGAATAACCTAGAATTTCATTGGCTATTCCTTCCAGCCTTTTTATCTCATTTTGTAATATTCCGCTGTACTTTTGTATCTTTTCTGGATCCTTTACCTTCGACAATCTATCAACCAGTCCACCAATAACTGCAATTGGATTTCTGATTTCATGAGCAACTTTTGCTGACATTTCACCAAGAGCTGCTAACTTCTCTCGTTTCTTGAGGTCTGTCTCAAGGTAATATCTTCTTGTTACATCATTAAGCGCAATCACGGCTCCATCAATAATGTTACTCCCATATCGTATCAAAGGGACCACTCTTATGTCAAAAACCCTTTCTCCAAAATAATCCAGAAAATGATCTGAAAGCGTTACTCGCTCTCCTGAATTAATAACATCATAGGTAAGAGGGATAATATCACCCAATTTATCACTGTAATTCTTGATATGTTTACCAATTAAGTCTTTTCTTTCTTCTTCTAAAAGTTGTTCACACCTTCTGTTACACTCAGTTATATTCATCTCTTTATCAACAACTGTAATCGACGCATCCAGAGATTGAATTATGTTTTCAGCAAAATATCTATAGTAGTTTGAGATGTTTCTTTCTTTCTGAAGTGAACTCGATATATCAAGTATTCTTTGATATCTCTCTGACAGTTCCAGAGAAATCCCTACACTATCCGATAATAACTCTAGCAATTGAAGCTCCGAACTCGAGAAATTTTTAGCTTTAGCCTTGGGTTCTAAAAGCAGTAAACCCTCAACTCCTCTTTCCCCTGAAAGAGGCAAGATTACATACTCATCACTTTCTGTAATCCTTTCAATCTGAAATAGCTCTTCATTTCTCATTTGTTTCATTCTTGGAGTAACGTGTAGCATTTTCTTTCTGAGTACTACTCTTTCAAGGAGAGGATTCCCGCTATAAAAGATCCTTTGATCGGATTCTTCAAGTTTTTCTAATTTTCTTTCGGATACCTCAACAAGATATTGCGAAAAATCACCGAATACGGGATATTCATCTTCAATTTCACGCTCATATTCAGAAGTAACTGAATATTCCGGAATAAATGACATTGTTTTTTCATCAAGCTTCAAAAACACAGCTTTGTTAAAATCCAGTCCAGAAGGACTTGCCATTGAAATGAGTATCATTCTAATAATTTTCTCTCTATCAAGGCTACGGCGCAGAGCCTGACTGATTTTATGCAAAATATTCAGTCTAAGCAATTGATTTCTTTGAAAATCAATTAAACTCTCATTACTTTCTTTTAGCTTGCTGAGTTTATCCACTTCCTTTTCAAGCTGCTTGGTTAATCTTATTCGGTTCACAGCTACAGAAAACCTTGTAAGAACGTCATCAAGTGTTTCAAAATCCTTTTCATCCAGATGATTGTGGATCCTAAATTCTTCTTCTATGTCGCTTCTTCTTTCTGCTGCAACAAAAAAACCTTCAAGGTTGTTTTTTACATTGAAGGGTGCTAATACAAAGGAACGTACTTTTTCTTTGTCTTTAAATATATAATCAACCAGGTCATTATTTGAAGAGGAAAGAAAATATCCGCCGTTGCATAACCTATCCGGAAGTTGTTCAAAAGAAAGGTTATCTTTAAAAAGGTTTTCTGAATCTACCGTTTTCTTAAGAGTAAACTCATGTTCCTTAAGTCCATAAAACGCAAAGTATTTCACTCGCATAATCTTTTTTGTCAATTCCATGGTATTTTGAATGAGCTGTTCCATGTTAATTTCAGTTTCAAGCACTTCTGTTAGTTTCTTCAGTAAGTCTAATTGTCTGATTGCCTCATATCCTGAAGAAAGGTTTTTTAAAAGTGATATTTTCCTGCTAATATCATTAAGCTTAGTCTTAATGGTTTCATCAATTTCCTTTTTTCCCCAGTGTATACATATACCCACCAGATTATTTTTATAAAACAAAGGGAAAACATAACCGTCTTTAATTACTTCATCTTCATCAATATTGGTTTTGATTTCTTTTATATAACAATCCGATTGAAGCTCTAGCAGTTTTTTTGTTTCCTTTTCCTTCATTTTGAAGGGTTTATCTCCAACTGGTAAATATTCACTTAATCGTCTTCGATACTCTTCCAGCAGGAATATACTGCAGTCAGGGCTGATTGCTCTTACATTATAAATCGCTTTTCTTAATTCTTCCCTCTGATGATTAATGAGAGATTTCGCAATATACATACACACTACCTCTTTTTGTAGTTCCAAAAAGTTCTTCTAAAATTGTTGGTTCATCTCAGGAAAATCTTTACCAAGTATATCAGTGAATTTGTTTATAATTTTCTTAACATGACTTCCCTGCCAATATATTTGTCCACATCCGTAACATTTCAAAAACTGATTATTTGTGAATAACACGTATTCTGGAACTTTATGCTTTATTTCTCTGTGTGAAACTCTCTCAAGAACACTATTGCAATGAGAACACCTCGTTAAAAAATTGATTTGATCTGCTCTGTTTATGAAACGATGAAAAATAGCTCTCAGTTGCGACTCCCAGTAATTCGACTTTAGAAGAAAACTATCCATTCCCATTTTCATACATCGGGAATGTAGATCGCCGTCTCGTGTTAGCAATATTCTCTTCTCGTTTATAATTATTTCAATTATTTCACTTTCCTCTATTATATTGTAATACATTGTATCAATACCAAGCATACGTAGCTTTTTTGCCAATCTACCAAGCATTCTGTCAGCAAAAAAAATCACTTAATCACCTTCAAAAAATTTAAAAATACACCACCATATTTCCTTTGATCAAAGAGTTTAAGATCCTCTATTTCTTTATTTTTTAGTAGGGTTGCTTCATTTTCTGAGGTCTCAATAACAACCATAGTGTTAGCAGCAATAAGTCCTTTGTACATTGTCAAATAACTAAAAAAATCATCTACATATTTCCTGTTAAAAGGGGGGTCAGCAAAAACAACATCAAAGCCGTTATTTTTCTTTTCAATACCAGCAAATGCCCTTCTAAAATCTTTACAAATAATCTCGATTTGTTTTTTTAATCCCAGTTCTAAAGCATTTTTTCTAATTGTTTTGGCTGAAGTTCTTGAGCTATCCACGCAAACCACATACGAAGTTCCTCTGCTCAATGCTTCAAAGGCCACTATCCCACTGCCTGAAAAAACATCGAGTAATTTTTCAGGTGCCGGAATAATGTCAAAAAGCGCCTTCCTTGCCATCTTAGGCGTGTATCTGGTGATTTTTCTACGTGTTGTACTCACATTCCTTCCTTTTTGTGTTCCGCCTGTTATTGTTAACATTAACTAACCTCTATCAAAGAAATTTTTTCACCAAATCTCTCTTTCACCAATTCTTTTAAATTACTATTTTCTTCTAATTTAGGGTCTTCTGCTATTGTTTTTTCAGCTTCATAACGTGCCTCGTACAATATTTTCGCATCCTTAACAATATCACCTATTTTGAATTCAGGTAAGCCATGCTGCTTAATGCCCATAAATTCACCAGGCCCACGTAGCGTTAAGTCAAGCTCCGCTACTTTAAAACCATCATTTGTGGAAGCAAACTGTCTTAACCTTTCTACAGTTTCATCGGAAAGACTTCTGTTTATCACCAAAAAACAGTATGATGTAATAGAGCTTCTGCCAACTCTACCTCTTAACTGATGTAATTGAGCTAATCCAAATCTTTCCGGATGCTCTATAACCATTAAAGTAGCGTTTGGAATATCTATACCTACTTCAATTACAGAAGTTGAAACCAGAATTTTTATTTCTTTTCTTCTAAATCGAGCCATTATTTCTTTCTTCTGTTCTTCAGACATGCGCCCATGAAGCAATTCAAGCGGTATTTCGGGAAATACCTCATTCTTTAACTTTTTAGCTTCCTCCGTGGCAGCCTTCAAATCTATTACTTCCGATTCTTCAATCAACGGATAAATAAAAAATATCTGATTACCTTTGTTAACCTCTTCTCTGACAAAGTTGTATACTTCGTTAAGTTTGCTATTAATAATAAGCATTGTTTTAACCGGTTTTCTTCCCGGTGGCATTTCTTTAATAATTGAAACGTCTAAATCTCCATATGCAGTAAGAGAAAGAGTCCTTGGAATGGGGGTAGCTGTCATTACAAGCGTATCAATAACATTTCCTTTGTTCATCAATGCTTTTCTTTGTTCCACACCAAAACGGTGCTGCTCATCTACAATAACCAATCCCAGTTCTTTAAATTCAACATTTTCTTGGATTAGCGCATGCGTTCCCACAACCACATCAATATCACCTGTTGCCAGTTGCTTCTTGATCCTATCCTGGTCGGACTTTTTCATGGATCCTATCAACAGTTCGACATTAATGCCGTATTTTGTAAGCTCACTGGAAAGCCGATCATAGTGCTGGGAAGCCAGAACTGATGTGGGAACCATGAACGCACTTTGATATCCCGCTTCAAAATTATCGATTATTGCCATCTCTGCCAGAACCGTTTTTCCCGAACCAACATCTCCCTGCAGTAGCCTGTTCATAGGTTGTTCAGAAACTAAATCGGTTCGAATCTCCTGAAATGCTTTCTTCTGATCATTGGTTAGTTCGAAAGGAAGTTCTTTACAAAATGAAGAAACCAATTTTTCTTCGATACTCTTTTTTATTCCTCCACGATCAATTTTTAGTTTTTCTCGATTAAACAACAGTGCGATTTCAAAAAGATAAAATTCCTCAAATACCAATCTTTCTCTACTTTTTCGCACCTCGTAAAAACTCTTTGGATAATGTATTCCCTGCATAGCATGAACAATATTCAATAAATTTCTTTTATTTTTAAGGTTTTCTGGCAGAAAATCATGAAAAAGTCGTGATGCTCCTAAATTATTCTTTAGAATCCTTCTTATCATTTTTTGAGAAATTCCAGAGGTAGTACTGTAAACAGGAACAATTTCTCTTGGAGGAGTCCCATTAATTTCTTCAATTTCTGGTGAATTCATCTCATATGGGCCAAAAGCATTTTTTTTAGCAGTACCAGTTACTATATACTCACTCTCTTTTTTCAACTGACCAATAATATAATCTTGATTGAACCATTTTAGTAAGATTTGACCAAAACCATCAGAGACAACAGCGGTGATTATCGAATATCCTTTTACCTTTTTTTTAGAGTAATTAAGCAGTTTAACTTGAACAGTACATTTTTTTTCGGGAATTATCGATGATAACGGAATGATCTTCCTTCTATCTTCATAATCCCTGGGAAACCACCATAGAAGGTCTTCAATAGTATAAATTCCCATTTTATTGAGTATTTTTGAACGTCTTTCTCCTACATTTTTGGCAAATTTAACCTTTGTTTCAAGAGTAATGTTTTCTGTTCTTGACAATATTAGTTCATCTTCAGTTTTTAAAAGGAACTGCTTCCTCAATTTATTGATCATTCTCTTTCCATTTTCTACGCGCACTTTTTGTCTTTCAGGAGATAACTTGTGGATCACAATAAGGTATTTTAAAAAACTTCTAAGAAATTTATGTAAATCATTGAATCCTTTTAGCTCTTCTTTGTCAAGCAAATTGGCGTATCTTTTAATTTCTCCAGTTAATTTTGGAGACTCAATGTCTCCATTTTCATAATCCCGGAGTAAGGTTTCACAACTGTCAATAAAATCCTCGAAGATCATTTACTGTTGCCTCCTGGTAATCTTTTCATGGATCCCATGTCCTTCCAAAGAAACATACCAGTTTCCATTCTCTTTAAATGACTTTAAAAGGTATCCATTGAGTTCAGTTTCAATATTGATTTCATTTTCTATGGAGAATTCCAGCATTTTCTCGGCTGAAACTATTGTGGCTCTTTTTATTGAAGCATTCAAAAAAGATTCAGCAATTCTATTTGTTTGTGAAATCACTGAAATCATATGAAAGGACATAACAGTAGAAACAGCAATTATAAGGATGACAGTCACCAGTAAAACACCGGTTCCTTCATTTCTCTTCAGTTTCGACATATCCTACAAAAGGCAGATTTCTGTAAAGTTCGTCATAGTCAAGACCATAACCTATTATAAATTTGTCTCCTATTCTCTCACCAACAAAATCAATATTCACTCCATGGTCATGAATTGTCTTCTCAAATAATGAAACTAATTTTACGGTTGCAGGCTTTTGCTTCCAAATATAATTCATAATGTATCGTAATGTGTTTCCGGTATCCACAATGTCTTCGATCAGAAGAACATGTCTGCCAGTGAGTGATTCATCCACCCAAGTTTTTACTCTTATCTTGCCTGTGCTTTTTTCTCCAGCGTAACTCGATACATGAACGAAATTATATCTAACATTCATATCCAGTCTTTTTAGCAGGTCGCTGTAAAAATGTATCGAGCCTTTCAGAATACATATTGCCATAATTTCATCTGTTATTGGCTTATAAAAGCTCATAATTTTACTTGCAAGCCTGTTCACTATTTTTTCAATCTTTTCTTCCGAATATAGCATTTTGAGTTTGGATAGTTCTATCACTCTTTCACACCTCTTTTTCTCAAAACTCATGTGAATATATCAATTCTTGATAAGTAGCGAATAATTGATTGAAGTTCTTGAAACAAAGTGAATTTACCAGTATTATAACACTTGTAATACATATATAAACTACAAAATTCACATTTTAAAAATTATCATATAATTGATTTTGATATTTTTATCAAAGGAGGTGAATAATTATTGATGTAAGAAAAATGACTATGAAGTATTTTATTTATCCAAGATATAAAAAATTACCCATAAATTTGAAAAAAATATTTCCAGAACGAAATCAGTTCTTCTTAGAGATTGGTTTTGGCAATGGAGATTTTTTAATAGAAAAAGCTCTTTCAAATCCAAAAGCTGCATTCATAGGTATAGAACTTTCGTTGACTTCGGTGACAAAATTACTTAAAAAAATCAAAGAGCTTAATACTGATAACATCGCTGTTATAATGTGCGATGCAAAATTTGCGGTTAGAGAGTTTTTTGATGAAAATCTTGATGGAATATTCGTGAATTTTCCCTGTCCCTGGCCAAAGAAAAGACATTCCCAAAGAAGGCTTAACGATATTAGCTTTGTTGTGGGGCTACTATCGGCACTTAATAAAGAAGGATTTATAAGCGTATATTCCGATCACTTTAATTATATTAATAGATTTAAGGACAGTATAGAAGAGTTTGATTGTTTTACCAATATAAACCTTAAGACAAATCCACCGATGATAAATACAAAATACGAGAAAAAATGGAGAAATCAAAAGAAGAATATCTTTCACCTATCGGCAATCAAAAACTTAAACAAAGCTGTTTCAAAAATAGCAGGAGGTGAAGAAATGCCTCACGTTCATCTGGAAGAATTTAGCAGTGACCGATTAAAAGACGTTTTGGACAAAACATTTGAAGAAGGTGAGATTTTTTTCAAATATATCGAGTTATTTCAAAGCTTTAACGACAATAAATATTTGCTTCAAACCATAACAGTGGACGATGACTTTGAGCAAAGGTTTTTTATAATAATAAGAAAGAGATCCAATGATAAATGGTTAATATCATTGGACAGCTATGGTTTACCCTTCAGAACGCCCTCGGTTAAAAAAGCTGTTTATTACCTGGGAGAGATGCAAAAGTGATTGCAGTCATGGGTGCGGGAAGTTGAGGTAGTGCAATATCTAAAGTCCTTGCTGATAGTGGGAATGATATTCTTTTTGGGGTAGAAGTGAAAAAGCAAAATCTTTACTCGAAAGCATGCGTCAAAGCAATTATATCCAAAGTTTTTATTTCTCAGATAAAATTCAATTTAGTTTAGACATTAATGAAGTGATTGATCAGTGTGAGATAATTTTCAATGCTGTGCCTGTTCAGTATATAAGCGAAGTTTTCAACAAGATAGATTTGTTTAGTAAAATTACTGTAAATCTATCCAAAGGAATAGAAATAACCTCACTTAAACGAACTTCTCAAATTTTCAGAGAAAAAATGTTCTGAATTATACAATTATGATAGTCCCAGTTATTCTGAAGAAGCCTCAAAATGCATTCCAACAAGCGCTGTTATGGCTTCTGCCAATATTAAGACTGCAAAAATGATTAGAGTTTTTTTAAAGTTGACTATTTTCGTGTTTATAGCTCCGGAGACGTTATCAGAACAGAGTTAGCTGGAGCACAAAAAAATGTTTTTGCAGTTGCAGCTGGAATTATTGATGGAATGGGTGGTTGGTTCAATACTAAAACAGTATTGATAACCAGATCTAATTGCTGAAACAAAGATCGGGATGAAATTCAATGCAGATAAAATGACCTTCTTGAGACTTGCGGGAATTGGAAAACTTGTTGTAACCTGTACTAGAAAATACAGCAGAAATCGTTATGTAGGCCAAAAAATTGCTGAAGGCGCATTTACATCTAAAGCTATGCACAGGATGTCTATAGAAAATCAAATAGAACTAACCATCCCTAGCGAAGTTTACAAAGTGTTATACGAAAATAAACCACCAGAAAAGGTTCTAAATTCTTTAATGAAAAGATGGCAAAAGGATGAATCTTCTTTTTGATTTCTACGAAGCTGCTGACGCAGCCATAACCTTTTCAATTATACTATTAACAATATTAGTAACAGTTGAATCATCATTAGAGGAAATTGATTTTTCTATCTTTTTTAATGAATGGATTACAGTTGAATGAGTTCTGTTTATTAACTTACCAATCTCGGTTATTGATCTTCCAAATTCACTCTTAAGGATATAGATTAATATCTGTCTGGCAAGTACGACATCTTTTATACGGCTTTTTCCGAAAATCTTTTCTCTTTCGACGTTGAGTAAATTCTCAATTGTACTTATAATCAACTCAAGTTCATCCTTCCTTTTAGACGAACTCATCTGAGGAACATAGGAAGCCAATACCTTTTGTGCAAGGGAAATATCTGAATCTCTACCATAGATACTACTATATAAGATTAGCTTGATTATCGCTCCTCTTAAACGTCTAACATTAGCTCTAATATTTTCTGCAAGCATCGTTGTGATTTCATCAGATAAATCGTAGGATTCTCTTTTTGCCAGTCTCTTGGCTATTTGATATCTTGTTTCTCTTTCTGGAGCTGCAATTTCCATGACCATCCCCATTTGAAATCTGGAAATCATTCTTTCATGAAATCCATCAAGTTCATTGGGGTTCCTGTCAGAGCATATAACAATTTGTTTGCCTGCGTCATGTAACTCGTTAAAGGTGTGAAAAAGCTCTGTTTGCACTCCTTCCTTTCCAATGAGAAATTGAATGTCATCGATCAAAAGCATATCGGCTTTTTTTCTATAAAGCTCACGGAAATCTTTTACAGAGCCTTTTTTAATAGATTCGATCATGTCATTCAGAAAATGTTCACTTGTAATGTACAGAACTCTACATTCCGGATTAACCTCCATGGCTTTATGCGCTATTGCCTGTAAAATATGAGTTTTACCAAGACCAACGCCACCATAAATAAAGAATGGGTTGTACCTTCCTGGCATTTCTGCTATTTGTCTAGAAACTGCGCAAAGCGCCCTATTTTCAGAACCAGCAACAAAACTTTCAAAGGTATATTCCGGATTCAGTTTTGATATCATTAAGGGTTTGCGTTTTACAAGAGGTCCTTTTTGTTGGCTGTCTGGCTCTACAGAAGGATCACTATTTTCTTTTTCATAGCGTATTTCAAATCCAAGAGATTTTCCTGTTGCTTTCTTTATTGATTCAGTAATTAACAAACCATATTTTGTCTGCAACCAGTCTTTAATGAAGAGATTCTCAACAGTAAAAATTACTTTCTCTTCATTAATTTCTTTTATACTAAAAGTGGTAAACCAATTATTCCAAATTTTTTTCGATACTTTATTTTTCAGAATATTAATTATCTTATGTGACACATTTACCTCCAGGAAGAATTACTGAATAATTTCAGTCTCCCTAACTAGAAAAAAATAGCGTTTTTCAATTGTGTTTTTTGTGTTTCCCATAAATAAACATCTTTAGAAAAGTAAACAACCCTTCGAAGACCGCTAGAAAAATAAGAAGTAAATGAAGCTGCTTATAATAATAGCAAATTTTTTGGTTCTATCAAATAGACAAATTCTGTGTGCCACTATAAAAAGGGGTGAACCTTTCGGTCCACCCCTAGATACCTGTGTGAAAATCTTGTTACTATTCTACTTTAATTGCCTGCGTAGGACAGGAATCTGCAGCATCCTGTGCACATGCGGCTTCTGTTTCTGGAACTTTAGCCTGTGCTTTTCCTTCGTCTGTCATTTCGAAAACTTCCGGACATAATCCTTCGCAAACTCCACAACCTATACATGCGTCCTTATCAACATAAACCTTCATTTCTACACCTCCAGATGAAAAAAATAATTGTTAAAGTTTTTTACCAACTTCTATAAGTTTTTTTGCCATTTCAATTCCTACACGAACCTGACCTTCTACTGTGCTTGCCCCTATATGAGGTGTTGCAATCACATTATCCAGTCCAAGAAGCTTTCTTCGAAGTTCGTCATTGGGTGGCTCCACTTCAAATACATCAAGAGCAGCAGCTTTTACCTTCTCGGAGATAATTGCGTCGTATAGAGCCTGTTCGTCAAGAACGCCACCCCTTGCAGCATTAATAACAAGCGCACCGTCCTTTATTAGATCGAGTTCCTTCTTGCTTATTATATGCTTTGTCTTATTGTTAAGAGGTACATGTAAACTAAGCACATCAACTTCAGGCAGCATTGCTTCGATATCTTCACATAACTTAATATCCATATCAGTACTCTCTACGTATGGGTCGTAGACTATAATATTCATTCCAAAAGCAAGTGCCCTTTTCGCCACTTCTTTTCCGATAGCTCCATAACCTATTAAACCAAGTGTCTTTCCATATATTTCGTTTCCCTTTAACTTTTTCTTCTCCCACAAGTTCTCTTTTAATCCGGCAGTTCCTCTGGGAATATGTCTTACAAGTGATAAGAGCAAACCCATGGTTAGCTCAGCAACTGAAATCGCATTTGCTCCAGGTGTATTGTAAACCTGAATACCGAGTTTCTTTGCAGTTTCAACATCAACATTATCCAGACCAACGCCTGCACGCCCTACTACTTTAAGTTCTTTTCCTGCTGATAGTACATCAGCTGTAACTTTTGTTGCACTTCTTACTACAAGAAATTCTATACCTTCCAGGTTTTTCTTCAGCTCTTCTTTATCATAATGACCTGTTGTTATTTCAAAAATTTCCGAATCTTCCAGAAGTTTCATTGCATCTTCTGCAAGAGAGTCATTTGCATGAAGCCTATACATGTTTAAACTCCCTCCTTGTCGAAAACCTCTTCTGCTGTTTTCACGGCTCTGCCGTACTCTACATCATATCCAAGCTTCTTGAGGACCATCTCTATTGCCGAAAGTGCAACAATCACATCAAACTTAGATAGATATCCAAGATGAGAGACTCTAAATATCTTTCCCTTCATATCAGCCTGTCCACCAGCAATTGTAACACCATAATCATCTCTCATCATCGAAACCAGTTTTCGACCATCCACGCTTTCGGGAACTTTTACAGAAGTGAGAACATTGCCTGGATTTTTGGAAAATAGTTCCAACCCGAGAGCTTTAACTCCTTCTCTTATTGCCTCGCCAAGAATTCTGTGCCTTTCCCATACATTCTCCATGCCTTCTTCTTTGAGCATCTGAAGCGCTTTTCTTAACTGATATATCAAATTAACCGCAGGAGTATAGGGAGCAGCCTTTTTCTTATATGCTCTGGCATCAAAATAAAACCTTGATGACTCACATTTTTCAACCTTATCCCAGGCATCTGAACTAAATGATATAAATGCCAATCCAGGCGGTATCATAAAACCTTTTTGAGCACCTGATACCACAACATCAAGATTCCATTCGTCCATTTTTAACGGCTGTGCTACCAGACCACTTATTGCATCAACTGCAATTAGTTTTCCGTGTTTTTTGACTACCTTTGCAAATCCTTCAATATCCATTATTGTTCCTGTAGAAGTTTCACTTAATGTAGTAAATACAGCGACGACATCAGGATTTGCTTCTAGTTTTTCATCAAGTTCTTCAGGCGTTACATAATCACCATATTCAACATCAATTGAAACAACTTCCGCTTTATATGCTTTACATAATTTAACCCAGCGTTCTCCAAATTTACCTCCATTAATAACTATGACTTTATCACCAGGAGAAACAATATTTGCAACAGCCATTTCCATAGCACCTGTACCTGATGATGAAAGAATAAAAACATCGTTCTGCGTCTGAAATACATATTTCGTCAAATCAATAGCTTCTCCCATAATCTTTTCAAATTGAGGAGTTCTATGATGTATTATGTCACGCGCCCCTTCCAACAATAAATCTATTGGAACAGGGGTTGGACCTGGTGCCAACAGGTAATTCTTTTTAACCAATTTTGCCAATTCAAACACCTCCAGTTAGTAATAGTAAAAAAAATATGTGAATTATTTAACAAATATTTTTAAAAATTCATCTACATTATCTTTTCTCATTCATTTCGTTCTCTAACTATAATAAAGTAATTATTTTGATTCTATTACTACCCCATTTAAAAAAGGATTATTAAATCTAAATCACCTTCAATACTAGTTTAAATTAATCTATTCTCTTCTACAAGTGCTGAACAAATCCAGCAAAAACTCTATAAACATTTTTATAAAAGATTATCATGCTTAAATGCAATAATACTTATTCCTTTTACTAAAACATGCTTCAATTTTCCGACACAAAACTATATCTTTAACTTTCTTTTCATCTAAAACATATGCAATTCATTTCATTGAATGAAAATTTTTGCATGCAAATTATTTCATACAATAAATAATTACTTTCTGTCAAAGTTTGTATAAACAACTATTAATGCAAATAACAAATACTACCTGGCATCTTAAATATTGTTGGCATACCATTGCTTATACATTTATTAGAAGAATATGAAAAATGATACCAACTATCCATTTGAAAATGTATTCTTTATTCTTAATTTGTCAAATAGTCAAACTTTGTCTTACAAGTAAAGAGTCCTAAAGGTAGATAAGTTATAGATACCTAAATAAAACTGTACTTTAAAATCATCAGGGGGTGTTCATGTGAAACTAAATTTTTCTGAAACCGGTAAGAACTTGAAATCATCAATCATTCGAGAGCTTCTCAAGGATGCCATGAATGAGGGTGTTATCTCTTTTGGCGGTGGAGTGCCAGATCCTGAAACATTTCCAAAAGAGAAACTTGCTGAAATTGCACAAGATGTTATTCTAAATGAATATTCATGGTCATTACAATACGGTCCAACAGAGGGCGATTCTTTAATGAGAAAAACCTTTCTTGAGTTCCTTGAAAGGACAGAAGGCATTACTGGCCTGAATGAGGATAATATACTGATAACAGTTGGTTCTCAAAGTGCTCTTTCTTTAATATCAACAGTCTTTCTTGATAAACAAAGTATTTATTTCGTTTCAAAACCTGTCTATTTGGGAGCAGCAAGTGCCTTTGTAATGAATTCTCAAAGATATGAATATCTTGTTCTTCATGAAGATGGAATAGATATTAATGACCTTAGTAAAAGATTAAATGAGTTGAATAAAAATGGGGAAATAGAAAATGTAAAATTTATCTATGTTGTTCCTAACTTCCATAACCCAGCCGGGGTAACATTATCCCTGGAAAAACGAAAAGCCCTTATTGAACTGGCTGAGAAATATGATCTTCCAATTATTGAAGATGACCCTTATGGAGAGCTTAGATATGAAGGCGAACGTATTCCATCTTTATTTAAGCTTGCTGGAAAAGACAGAGTATTGATGTTAAGAACGTTCAGCAAAATACTATCACCGGGTATGAGACTTGGAATTGTAGTTGGAAATAAAGAACTGGTAAGAAAAATGGTTATGGCCAAACAGGCTGCAGATTTATGTACACCAAGTCTTACTCAAAGGATAACGGCAAGATTCCTGCAAAAATATGATCTTAATAAAGAACTAAAACCAACAATACAACTTTATAAAGAAAAGAAAGATCTAATGCTGGATGAGCTTGAAAAGGCATTCAAAGATATACCCGGAATTACCTGGACAAAGCCTGAAGGTGGTCTATTTATCTGGCTTACATTACCTGAAGGTTTTGATACTCTTGAAATGATGGATATCGCAAAAGAAATTGGGGTATTGTTTATACCTGGTAGCTCTTTTTCCCTTGATGGAAGCTGTTCCAATTCCATGAGATTATCCTTCTGTCTACCTCCTGAAAAGGATATTATTGAAGGTGTAAAGAGATTGAAGGAAGCTGTTGTTAAATACGGAAAAAGCAAAGATCTCCTTTGAGGAGTGATCAAATGTACACTATTTTGGTAATAAATCCAGGTTCAACGACTACAAAGCTTGGAATATTAGAAAATGAAAAGTTTGTTTATGAGCATACAATGGAGCACACAAGTGATTATGATAATGAGGATATCAAAGAAACCATCAGCATGCGAACAAATGACATTAAGGGGTTCATGGAATCAAAAGGTTATAAACGGGAGGATTTTTCGGCAATAGCTTGCAGAGGAGGTATTCTGCCTCCTTTACCCGGGGGTACCTATATTGTTAATGAGGATATGGTCGATTATTTGCTTTATCAGTCACCTGTTGACCATCCATCAAATTATGCCGCACCCATAGGAATGGAGTTGTCTCAAAAAAGATTACCTGTATTTATCACTGATCCAATCTCCACTGACGAATTCATTGATGAAGCAAGACTTTCTGGTATGCCGCAGATACAAAGATTAAGCCTTTTACATACATTAAATATGCGAGCAGTTTCCCATAAAGTAGCTAAGGCTTTTGGAAAAAATATCAATGAACTTAACATGGTAGTTGCACATCTGGGTGGAGGTATTTCAGTTGGTTTGCTACTTAAAGGAAGATTCGTGGATGTAAATAACGCTACTGGCGAAGGTCCCTTTAGTGCCAACAGAACCGGCGAGTTACCTGTTGGAGATCTTGCCAGGAAGTGTTTTAGTAAAGAATATACCAAAAAAGAATTATTAAAGAGATATACAAAAGAAGGAGGTTTAAAAGCCTACCTTGGAACTGACAGTTTAAAAGAAGCACTTAAAAACACAGATGATTTTTCCAGGCTTGTAATTGACGCAATGGCATATCAAGTAAGCAAAGAAATTGGTGGAATGTGCGCTGTCGCTGGTGGAAAAATCGATGCCATTGTTCTTACCGGTGGGATGGCTTACAGTTCAAGCTTTGTTGAAAAAATAAAATCCTATATTGCAAAGTTTGGACTTGTGGTTACCGAACCCGGAGAACATGAAATGCTTGCTCTTGCTCAAGGAGCAATCAGGGTACTTAATAAAACAGAAACTCCAAAGACATTTTCATTGGAGGAGTTAGTATGATTAAAACACTAAATGAGATATTAAATGAATCCAGGAAGTTTCATTCAAAAGTAGCAGTTGCAGTGGCAGAAGATAAGGAAGTCTTAAAAGCCTGTAAGAATGCCATAAATGAGAACATTGCAGAATTTATATTTTTTGGAGACGAAAAATCACTTAATGCTTTAACCCGAGAATTGGATATGAAAAATGGGTATGAAATAGTAAATGCCAAAAATAATGAAGCTGCTATAAAAAAAGCTGTTGAAGCAGTCTCTTCTGAAAAAGCCCAGTTGTTAATGAAAGGAAAAGTAAGAACAGGAGATTTATTAAAGGAATTTTTAGATGAGAAATACGAATTGAGAACGAACAAAACAATGAATTTGGTAAGTGTTTTTCAGATACCAGATTTCGATAGTCTTCTTATTGTATCAGATGCTGGAATGGTAATTCAGCCAACGCTGCAACAAAAAATTCATTGCATATCAAACTGTATAAGTGTGGCAAAAACACTAAAAATCCAAAAACCAAAGATTGCACTACTTGGAGCAGTTGAGACTGTAAATCCAAAAATGTTAGCAACAATGGACGCTGCGGTACTATCAAAAATGGCAGACAGAGGACAACTTGGAAATGCTGAAATAGATGGTCCCTTCGCCTTGGACAACGCCGTTTCTATTGCAGCTGCTGAACACAAAGGAATTTCCAGTAGCGTTGCAGGTAAAGCAGATGTGTTGATTATGCCAGATATTGAAGCCGGGAACATATTCTATAAAGCTATGGTCTTTCTTGCCGGTAGTGTGGTAGCCAGTACAATCACAGGGGGTAAAAGACCGATTATACTGACTTCCAGAGCAGATACCGAAGAATCAAAACTCTATTCTATAGCATTAAATGTTTTACTGGCGGAGGGATACTATGAATAGAATTTTAGTCATAAATCCTGGTTCAACCTCAACTAAGCTTGCTATTTTTGAAGACGAGAACTTAATCGAAAATAAAACTATAAGGCATGAACCACAAGAACTTGCTAAATTTGAATCGCTTTATGGTCAGAAAGGCTTCAGAAAAAAAATGATAATAGAATTTCTCGAAAAGCAGGGACTTGAGATAGCTGATTTTGATGCATTCATTGGAAGAGGAGGTTTGTTGAAACCTATTCCAGGGGGAACATACACAGTCACTGATAAAATGCTGGAAGATCTTAAAGAAGCCCGTTTTGGAGAACATGCTTCCAATTTAGGAGCTGTTTTAGCAAATGAACTGGCATCAGAATCAAAGGAAGAAATACCTGCTTACATAGCTGATCCTGTTGTTGTTGATGAAATGAATAAAATTGCCAAATTATCAGGACATCCTGATTTTGAAAGAAAATCCATATTCCATGCACTCAATCAAAAAGCTGTTGCTAGAGAAATTGCAGCTCGTTATGGTAGTAATTATGAAAGCATGAATTTGGTTGTAGTACATATGGGTGGAGGTATTTCAATAGGAGCACATGAAAAGGGTAAGGTTGTTGATGTCAACAATGCGCTGAATGGTGATGGCCCCTATACACCCGAGAGATCTGGAACACTCCCAATTTCACAGTTCATAGAGTTATGTTATTCCGGAGAATACAGCTATAAAGATATCAAAAAACTTATTAAAGGTAATGGCGGACTGGTAGCTTACACCGGTACCAACAATTGTGAAAAGATACAGGAAAAAATCGCTGTTGATGAAGATACTGAATGGGCGCTTTATTATCGAGGAATGGTTTACCAGATAGTAAAATGGATTGGTAAAATTTCAGCTGCGTTGAAGGGCAAGGTTGATGTAATAGTACTTACTGGTGGTTTAGCTCATGATGAGCGCTTTCTCGTAAAATGGATAAAAGAAAAGGTATCCTTTATAGCACCCGTTGAAGTTGTACCTGGTGGAGATGAGGAACGTGCTCTTGCAAAAGCTGCCCTTCGTGCTATAAAACACGGAATCCAGCCAAAGATATACGAGGAGATCATTAATGTTTGAAAAAAAAGTCAATATATTCTTGGGAATGTTTGGTAGTGGTAAAACAGAGATATCACTAAACGCTGCCATAAAACTTAAATCAAAATATGAAAACGTAGCAATTGCTGATATTGACGTCATCAGCACTTATTTTAGGTCACGCGATATGAGAAAAAACTTTGAATCAAAGGGCATTAAGATAATTGCTCCAGAAGGTAAATTGATGCACGCAGATTTACCGATAATCGTTCCACAGGTGGCAGGTTATATTACAAGAGAAGATTACAGGTTAATTATCGATGTAGGTGGTAATGATGATGGCTCTGTGGTTCTCAGCTCATTGAAACAGCATATTGATTCACAAGAAAATGTTACTCATTTTATTGTAAATCCCTATCGTCCTTTCACAGATACAATTGACAAAACCGTTGATCATATTAAACGACTATCAGAAAAATCTCGCAGAAAAGTTGATTATTTAATCAATAATGCAAATCTTGGAGATGAAACAGAAGAGAAACACATTGAATATGGAGAATCATTCGTAAAAGAAGTATCCAGGATCACAGGTATACCTGTAATTGCAACGGTTATCATGAACAGTATCAAACCCAAAAACACAGAATTTTCAATTCTTAACATAAAAAAGTTTATAAAAAAAGTATGGGAGGTTTAAGAATGGCTAAAAACTTTGTAGAAATTGATAAAGAACGCTGTAAGGGATGTGGTCTTTGTATTGAATACTGTCCTAAAAATGTTCTTAGTTTTTCTGAAAAATTCAATAGCAAAGGGTATCATCCAGCACATCAACACGATATGGAAAATTGCATTGGTTGCGGTTTTTGCTATATGATGTGTCCAGATACTGCAATTACAGTATATAAAGAAAAAGAAAAAGTTGAAACACGGTGAAGAGGAGGATTGTTATGACTGAAAAATTGATGGTAAAGGGAAACGAAGCCATGGCTGAAGCTGCTATAAGAGCAGGTTGTCGCTTGTATTTCGGTTATCCCATAACACCACAGTCAGAATTAACTGAATATATGTCACGAAGATTGCCTGAAGTTAAAGGAAGTTTCTTGCAATCTGAAAGTGAAGTTGCAGCTGTAAATATGATTTACGGAGCTGCATGTACCGGAACCAGAGTAATGACATCAACTTCTAGTCCAGGTTTCAGTTTGATGCAGGAAGGTGTGTCTTATATTGCTGGAGCCCAGTTACCATGTGTATTCATTAATGTTGTTAGAGGAGGACCCGGACTTGGAGATATCCAGCCTGCCCAGAGTGATTACTTCCAGGCCACAAAAGGTGGCGGCCATGGAGATTACAGACTTATAACACTCGCTCCCAGTTCCATCCAGGAAGCTGTTGATCTCATTCCACTGGCTTTCGACCTTGCAGATAAATATCGTAATCCAAGTCTGATTCTTGCCGACGGTATGCTAGGACAGATGATGGAACCTGTTACCTTTAGTGAATTTATTGATCTCTCTGAACTGCCAACTCATTCAAAGTGGGCTATGCAGGGAAATGAAGGTAGAGAGCCTCATAAAATAACGTCTTTCGATATAGATCCCAACAAGCTTGAAGAAATGAATATGGTTTATCATAAAAAATATGTAGAAATTATGGAAAAGGAAACACGCTACGAAACCACACAAATAGAAGATGCAGAATACATTATGGTTGCCTACGGAACGATGGGCAGAATACTGAGTAATGTGCTGAAGATGGCAAGAAATGAAGACATTAAAGTAGGTTTGTTTAGGCCGATCACTCTCTGGCCATTTCCATATAAAGAATTGAACAAAATTATAAAAGACAAAAAGGGTGTTTTAACAGTTGAAATGTCAACCGGTCAGATGGTTGAAGATGTAAAATTAGGAGTTAATGGAGAGGTACCCGTTCATTTCTACGGTAGAACCGGTGGAGTAGTTCCAACACCCAGCGAAGTACTTGAACAATTGAAACAAATAATCGGGAGAGGTGAATAATATGTCAGCAATGAAGACCTTTGAAAGACCTCGTGCACTTGCTTCAAAAGAGTTCACATATTGTCCTGGCTGTCATCATGGTATTGTCCACAGGTTAATAGCTGAGGTTATTGATGAATTTGAAATTCAGGGCAAAACCCTTATGGTCGCTCCGGTGGGTTGCTCCGTTTTTGCATACACCTTCTTCGATGTCGATGGTACTGTTGCCGCTCACGGGAGGGCTCCAGCAGTTGCAACCGGTATGAAAAGAGCAAGACCTGACAATATTGTTTTTACATATCAGGGTGATGGCGATCTTGCTGCAATTGGAACTGCTGAAATAATCCATGCAGCAAACAGAGGAGAAAAAATTACCTCAATTTTCATAAATAATGCCATTTATGGTATGACTGGTGGTCAGATGGCACCTACAACATTGCTTGGAATGAAAACAACTACATCGCCATATGGCAGAAAATCTGAAACAGAAGGTTTTCCTATTCACGTTTGTGAACTCTTAAAGGAAACTGCAGGCGCTGCATATCTTGAAAGGGTTACTGTAAATTCACCCAACGAGGTTAGAAAAGCAAAAAAAGCAATCAAAAAAGCATTTACTGCTCAAATAAAAGGACTTGGCTTTTCAATGGTTGAAGTTTTGTCTACATGTCCAACAAACTGGGGAATGAGCCCTAAAGAATCTATGAAATGGCTTGATGAAAACATGAAGAAGGAGTATCCCGTTGGTGTATTTGTTGACAAGGTCGGTGATGAAAAGTGAAGGAAAACATTCTTGTTATCGCAGGTTTTGGCGGCCAAGGTGTAATGCTAATGGGCCAGGTACTGGCGACTGCAGCTATGATTGAAAATAAACACAGTACATGGTTACCTTCTTATGGTCCTGAAATGCGTGGTGGAACAGCTAATTGCACAGTTGTTATAAGTGAAGAAATGATAGGTTCTCCCATTGCCGATACGCCAACTTCTGTGATTGCTATGAATATTCCGTCGTTGCTAAAATTTGAAGAAAAGCTTTCTCCAGAAGGACTATTGATCATTAACAGTTCTGTGGTTGATAGGGACCCCTCGCGAGATGACATTCAGGTTGCAAAGATTGATGCAAGTAAGATTGCCGAAGAAATTGGAAACCTCAGGGTCGCAAACATGGTGGTGCTGGGAGCCTATATTGAAAAAACAAACCTGGTATCCCTTGAAAACGTTGAAAAAGCTTTTGAAAGAAAACTTACCGGTAGAAAGGCAAAACTAATCGATATGAATGTAGAGGCTGTTAAAGCTGGGATGAAAGCGGTAAGGAATTAAACATTTTATTTATTTTCATTGATGCTTAAATCAAGTAAATATTTCGAGAAAATGCAGTTAGTATTCAAACCCGGGTAGACAACCCGGGTTTTCATTTTATTTACTGGTTAGCAAACATCTGTAAAGTCTCCTGAAAATCAAGGATCACAGCTGCTTCTTCATAAAAAGTATAGTTATTATCTTTAGTCTTCACAACCATAAAATAATCCCTTGTTTCTGGTTTTCCAATGCCCCTTATATTCCTAAGTGGAATAAACATATCTCTCATTCTTGGTAAATAGAGTTTATTGATGGTTACAGTCTCTTTTATATAGACGTCCTGAATATCCTCGTAAGGTATATCAATAATTACCCTGTCTTTGTTCTGCGAAATGTAAACCGAAAAATACATTTTTTCTTCGGTCAAGATAACCTGACTTTCACTCATCTTTACTTTCTCAAGATACTCCACTATCCCAAAGGTATATTGAAGTGTTTTAACGTTTTTTCTTGTTTCTTTGTCATCATACCCAAGTTCCTCAATAAACAACTGTTTTTTCCTTTCTTCACCCATTCCCAGAAGAAGCGTGATTATACAGACACTGGTACTAAAAACAAAACCTCCACTTCCCATGCTCAAAATTATTGCAACTGCTTCAGCTGCAATAAACAAAACTGGTGCGATTTTAAGAAGGTTGTATGATGAATTCTTTCTGTATACAACAAAAAGAATGCACAATCCTTCCGCTATAAAGAAATAAAATAATGGGTCAAGGAAAAATCGAGTTAATAACGCTACAAGAAGAATAATAAATGTCATTTTATCTACTTCCCAACACAAAAATTACTGAAAATTGCATTCATTATATCATCCTGGACAGTAGCACCTGTAAGCTCATCAATTATTCTGATGGATTGATTTATATGTGATGAAATAACATCAACTGTTATTCCTTCATCTAAAGCCTTCTCTGTTTCTATTAGAAGCTCCAGCGCTTTTTTGACCGTACCTTTTTGCCTTTCTGTCACAAATAATTCACCATGATATTTTTTTCTAAAGTTTTCCGTCTTTCTAAGCATAAACTGTTCAAGCTTTTCCATACCGGTTCCTTTAAGAGCGCTAACAGATACATCTACAAATTCAGGGGTTTTATCAACCTTATCCCTTTTGTTACCAACAACTATGACATTGCCAAATGCATCTTCATAATCATCATAAAGGTCTAAATCCTCTTTTGGTGAAGTCAGGTCAACCATAAACAAAACAAGGTCAGCCTGTTCCAGTTCTCTCAGACTCCTTTCAATACCTAATTTCTCAACTCTATCCGAAGCCGGGCGAATACCAGCTGTGTCAATTATTTTAAAATACACACCCGAAATACTGAGTGCCTCTTCGATAGTGTCTCTTGTTGTACCAGGAATCTCTGTAACAATAGCTCTATCTCTTCGCAATAGCGAGTTGAGAAGAGTTGATTTGCCAACATTGGTCCTTCCCGCTATTACAGTCTTCACTCCATGAGTCAAAATAATACCGTTACTGCCATGTTTTAGCAGGTCTTCCATGGTCCCAATAATTTTTTTAAGTTCTTCAGCAATTTTTTCAGTTGAAACTTCCATTTCATCAGGATAATTCAAAACAACTTCGATCTCTGCAAGTAAATTCACCATTCTTTTTCTAATTCGATCTATTGCCCTACTCAAACCACCTTTATAAGATGAGACAGCCGCTTTAAGAGCTTCTTTCGTATGTGCATTAACGATTGATTCAATGGATTCGGCTTTAACCAGATCCATTTTCCCGTTCATTACAGCTCTTTTTGTAAACTCTCCTGGCTGGGCTTCTCTAAAACCAGCACTTATTAACTTTTCAAGTGCCAACTTCAAAACAACAGGACTGCCGTGAAAATAAAGCTCAACCAAATTTTCTCCTGTATAAGAATGGGGCAATTTGTAGAACACGCAATTAATTTCATCTATCATTTCATTATCAATAAAAAACTCCTTCAAATACATATGCCCTGGTTTAGGTACTTTATTAAAAGGAACAAATTTCTTTACCAGATCCCAGCTTTCGTTACCACTGCATCTAATAATTCCTATAGCAGATATAGCAGGATATGTAGCTATCGCACAAATTGGCTCATATATCATTTTCTTTCACCCACAAACATTCGTTCAAGAATATTCATAACTCTACTCCTGTATACAGAATACACAAAAACCCTCGATTCGTTTTCATTAACAATAGCTTTAAACCTTTTGAAAAGCCTTCTATCTACCTTGCCTTCTTTAAAGAAAATATTCAACATCTGCGATTCTGAGTCATAATCAATTATACTTACGCCTCTATTATATGCTCCAATTCTAATACGTGAAGCTCTAAGTAAAGATGTTGTATGTTCTGGTAGTGAACCAAATCTGTCTTTCAACTCACTTTCGATATTGTCGATATCATCCACACTCTCGGCAGTTGCTATTCTTCTATAGATCTTAAGGCGTTCAATGGAATTACCAATATAAACTTCTGGAATAACCATATGATAAGGTATATTACGTAATTCTGTATCAATAACTTTTTCTGTTACTGTTTCCTTTTCTTCTTTACCTTTCATTTCAGCTACTGCTTTTTGTAGCATTTCATTATACATATATAAACCAACAGTTGAAATATTTCCATGTTGTTCATCCCCCAACAATGCACCAAATCCTCTTATCTCCATATCCTTCATTGATAATTTCATACCACTACCAGCTCCGGTATATTCATTGATCGCCTTCAATCGTTCTTGTGCCTGTGAAGTCATGCTTTTTTTATCATATAGAAAGTAAGCGAATGCCCTTCTATCGCTTCTCCCCACTCTACCTCGCAACTGATAAAGTTGTGCAAGGCCATAGCGATGAGAATCATCGACAATTAATGTATTGGCATTGGGTATATCGACACCACTTTCAATTATAGTTGTGCAAAGCAATAGATCAATATTACCTTTGTAAAAAGCTTTCACATTATTCTCAAATAACTTCTTTTGCATTTTCCCATGTGCAACTCCGATTTTTGCTTCAGGAATTAACTCTCTTAACATCTTTTCACGTTCATCCAGTTCTTCTACACGATTATGTACATATATGACCTGTCCACCTCTGTTAATTTCTCTCAGAACAGCGGTTCTAACAAGCCTGCTCTTAAACTGTCCAACATATGTTTCTACTTCTCTTCTTCCATAAGGCGGGGTTGAAATTACTGATAACTCTCGCAACCCTGACAAAGCCATATAAAGCGTTCTTGGAATGGGTGTAGCACTCATTGATTGAACATTAACTGATAGCCTAAGTTTCTTAAAATATTCCTTCTGCATAACTCCAAACAATTGTTCTTCGTCAATAATAACAAGTCCAAGATCTACAAAAGACAATTTCCTAGAAAGAAGGCTATGCGTTCCAATCAGTATATCTATATTACCTTTCCTGACACCCTCAATTATATGATCTCTTTCCTTAGTTGTCCGGTAACGATCAAGGATATCCACCTTTATCCCGAAGGGTTCCATGCGCTCTACAAAGGTTTCATAATGCTGAGAAGCCAAAACTGTTGTAGGTACTAACACAGCAACCTGCCTGCCTGAAATAACTGATCTAAATGCAGCTCTTAAAGCAATTTCTGTTTTCCCGAAACCTGCGTCACCGCTGATTAATCTATCCATTGGCTTTTCATCAGCTAAATCTTCAAGTACATAATTAATTGCGTTAATCTGGTCTTCTGTTTCAACATGAGGAAAACTGTTCTCAAATGCCTTTTCCAGTTCTGGATCGCCATTTAGTTGACAACCCTTTGTCCTTTCCCTATTAGCATAAAGTAATGCTAGTTCTTTTATTCTCTTTCTTAAATCCTTTTCAACTCTTTTTTTCTGTCTTGTCCATACATTGCCGTGTAAAGAATTTAATTGGACGCCTTCTTCGGGTCCTACATATTTGTGAACTCTATCTACTCTTTCAACAGGTACATAAATCTTTGTATTGTTTTTATATTCAAGGGTTAAATACTCTCGGGTTCCAAGAAGATTAGTAATTTTCTTAACTCCCAGAAATCTTCCGATACCATATTCTCTATGAACAACATAGTCGTTGACGTCAAGCTCAGTCCAATCAACAATAGGTACCCTTGGTACCTGCTTTTTTTCTTTGTATTTTTTTAATTTCCCAGCTTTAACCGTTTCTGACCTTTCCTTATCCCACGCTAAATATTCAGGCTCTTCTGAGGAGACAATATGATAATCTTTACGCGCAAGAAGGTTTTCAGGCGAGACACCACTATATCGTTTATAGAGGATTGAAGCTGCCCTATTTTCCTGTAGATATTCCTGCACTTCTCTCTCTACTCTCTGGAATTCATCAAGGCCCTCATCGGGTTTGATCAAATATAACCAAACATTATTAAAGTAATCAATAAGATAAGACTGGTTTTCGTAAAAAACACCGGAGACGGTTTCAAATAGTTTCTGATCATCCAGTTCATAGGGTATCATTGTTCCTGTTTTTTCTTCTATTTTTTTCACTCTGTCCCTGAGTCTAAACCTGCTGGTTTCAGTAAATACAGCTTCAGAAGCAGGCGTTATGGTTGCATTATTTTTGGTTTTTATGCTTCTCTGATTTTGAGGGTCAAAAATCTTAATACTTTCAATATTATTATCAAAAACATCTACCCTGTAAGGGTATTTATTGCCAGGTACGAATATGTCAAATATCTCTCCCTTGATAGAAAACATACCCGGTTCGCTAACTGTGAAGACCCTTTCATAACCAATTTCAGTAAAACGTTTCGGATTTAACTCAACAGTACCTGATTTTTCAAGAACTATACTGTTGCTTTCAAAAACTTTTCTTGGAATCGTTTTTCTCAATAACCCGTGAAGGCTTGTATAAATAATGCTGGCATTTCCATAAACTATATGATAAAGTGCTCCCATCCTGTAACGTCTTACCCTTTCCGATATTCCAATCTCTTCAAAGGGAAAAACGTCATGGGAAGGGAAAATCAACTCGTTGACACTCAAATCCTTTGATTTTATAAAACGATTGAGAAATCGTTCGTCGGGAAATACAACAATACTTGTTTTCTCAAAATCATTAGCATGTTTAACAAGCCATGCAGTTTCATCATTTGTTAATATCAATTGTTTCACAAAAAATCATTTCTCCCTTAATCATTCACTATTTAAATTTTATCATTGTTTGAACATCTTTTCCTGTGCTATAATGTACTTACCAGGGGAGCTTTTAAAGGCTGAGAGTGCGTGCGGCGCAGACCCTAAGCACCTGATTCGGGTAATACCGACGAAGGAAGGTCTGAGTAATGCCGTTCTTCTGGACGGCATTTTTTGTTGGGAGGTGATTTTACGAAACTTAAGGTATTTTTAATAATTTTTTTAATGCTCACAGCAACAATGACAATGGCTAACCAAAAGCTTGTTATTTACACCTATGATAGTTTATTACCTTTAGCCAGTGAAGCATTTCAAACCTTTGAAGAAAAAGAAGACATTGAAATTGAGCTTCATGCTATTGGTGATGCCGGCACTTTATTATCGAGGATAATCTCACAAAAGGAAAAGCTTGAGGTTGATGTAGTAATTGGAATCGACAATATTCTTGCTCAAAGAGCTTTTGAAGAAGGCCTTTTTATAGGTTATCTGCCAAGTAATGCTGAAAGAATTGACGATCCTTCAGTGATCTTTGATCCTTTCTGGAGATTAATTCCATATGATTATGGAGCGATTGCACTAATTTATGATCCTAAAAACCTAGATGATATAAATGTAAAAAGCTTTGACGACCTTACCAGAAAAGAATTTAATCGATCTATTATCATTCAGGATCCAAGGACGTCAAGCACCGGACTGGCATTTCTTGTCTGGACATATCTGCTACATGAAGATGATTTTGGTACCTTCTGGAAAGAATTTAACGATTCCATCCTCACAATTACACTTGGTTGGGGAGACGCTTTTGAAAAATTTGAAGCCCGGGAGGCGCCCATGATGGTGAGTTACGCTACAGACAAGGCTTACTCAATGCACAACTACAATGAAGCAAAATATGAGGTTCTTATTCCAGGAGGAAAAGGTTACGTTCAAATTGAAGGAGCAGGAATAATAAGATGGAGCAATCGGAAGGATGAAGCAAAAAAATTCATAGAATTTATGTTATCCGACGAATTTCAGAAACACATTCCTCTTACTCAATGGATGTTCCCTGTTACTGATGTAGAATTACCCGAGGTATATGATTACGCAGTTAACCCTTATGAAATCTTGAAGGCACCGACAAATTTGGATATAGAACAGCTAATCGATGAATGGGAAAAAGCGATTTACTAATCGGTTATTTTCATTAGTTTTTGCAGGTCTTTTTGTAGTAGTTCTAATTATATTTCCACTTGCAAAAGCCTTTGGTTCTTTCTCTGGTGAAGAAATTCTGAACACACTCAGCAAACCCACAATTTCGAAAATTCTTCGATTTACATTATTTCAGTCAGTAGTAAGCACAGCATTAGCATTTTTTATCGGTCTGCCTGCTGCCTATTTTTTTGCCAGAACCAGGGGAATCCTTTCTCGAGCATTAAACTACATTACCTTCATTCCTTTTTTCTTACCCAGCATTTCCATGGTTGTTGGATTTCTTGTGTTATATGGAAAACAGGGAATAATAAATAATTTAGCACGCGCCTTGGGATTTTCAGAAATCAATATCCTTTACTCATTTGGAGCCATTATTCTTGGTCATGTTTTTTACAATTCACCAATAGTTGTAAGAGTTGTAGGGGATTCTTTAAGAAAGGTTCCAAAAGAATTCATTGAAGCCACGAAAATCGATGGAGCATCCAAAATAAAAACATTTTTTAAACTTGAATTACCTCTCGTGATGCCGTCTATAGTGACATCACTTATTCTAATTTTTTCTTATTGCTTTACCTCCTTTGCTGTCGTACTTATTTTAGGAGGTTCTCAGTTTGCTACAATGGAAGTTGCCATATACATGTATTTTAGATTGCTTGCCCGTCCTAGCATTGCGCTTGCACTGGCAATAGTACAATTTCTATTTATATTTGTTTTCGGATTGGTTCTTTTCTTTATGGAGAAAAGAACAAATTATCGAACTGGAGAATATTACTATTCTCATTCCCGTTCTCTTAGTACTTATTCTATTCTCTATTTTCTATTTGAAAGCATGCCTTTAGTCGCAGCAATCGCAGGCTCCGTTTACAACTTTGCAACTCATAGCTTTACCTTTGATCGAATTAAACAAATATTCAGTTTCTCACGATGGGAGATGTTAAACACTTCACCAATAATTGCCTTTTTAAGATCCATTGCAATTTCACTTTTTACAGCCTTCATTGGGGTTATTCTGTTTTTTATCATAACGTGGAAGCTGCGCGAAGACAAAAATTCTAACCTCTTTATCAGGTTAATTTCGTTGATAAGCATTTCAATAACACCTGCAATTTTAGCTCTGAGTTACAGCATAATATACGGAACAATTCCTGTTGTAATAAAGCTCATTTTTGCATATCTGGTGGTATCATTCCCAGTAGCAGTTGGTTTAATGCATTCGAGTATAAGCTCACTTGATAAAAATCCACTGGAAGCTTCGATGATCGATGGAGCTAACTCCATACAGCGATTCTGGTATATTATATTACCAATAATGAAACAGGTCTTTTTATCAACATTTGCCATAATTTTCGCTATTTCTATGGGCGAATTTGCAGCATCATTAATAATCGGAGGCGAAAAATTCCCGACTGCTACCGTTGCTATTTACAGACTTATTTCAGCAAGATATGTGCCTGAAGCAAGATTTCTCAGCGCACTTTTAATCATAACTGTATTTACTTTTATTGGATTAACAACAAAGATATTTGTTTATCCTTCTAAAGTGAACGATAATAATCGCAACAATCTCTAATAAAACACTTATCACATAATGGTTTTTGAGGTTTGCATATATTTTTTCCAAATTCCACCAGTGAACCGTTCAGGGGACCCCAAAGTTCTTCAGGAATTAATTCAACAAGCTTTTTTTCTGTATCGTCAGGTTTTTTTGCATGAACCCACCCAATTCTATTTGCTATTCGATGAACATGTGTGTCCACCGCCATTGCTGGAATACCAAAACCAACAAATAAAACAATATTTGCTGTTTTTCTTCCAACTCCAGGTAATGAAACGAGTTCTTCTAAATTATTGGGTACCTTATCATTGAACTTGTTATGAATAATTCTAGCTATTTCTATAATCCGGGTAGATTTTTGTCGATACATGCCAGACGCCTTAATCAATTCATATAGATCTTTGGGCTTTGCTTTAGAAAGCTCTTCTGCACCTCTATAGACACTAAATAACTTCCTTGATGCCATTTCAGTATTTTCATCTCTGGTTCGCTGACTCAAAACTGTGCTTATTAGGATCCTGAATGGGTCTTTATGATATCGATATCGTGGAAAAGACTTTATGATTTTCTCCGCTATGAATTCCGGTTTACAATCAACAGAGCTCATTGTTCAAGAAATGCCCTGTAGGCTCTATACGTTTCAAACACATCAACTTTCGATGAAATTTCAAATGGAGAATGCATTCCCAATATAGGTGTTCCTGCATCAAGTACATCCATACCTCTTTCAGCGAAGAACTTGGCAACTGTTCCTCCTCCACCTTGATCAACTTCACCAAGTAATGATGTTTGCCAGTTTATGTTTTTTTTATTAAGTAGATTTCTTACTGTTCCAATCATTTCTGCACTTGCATCATTAGTTCCGGCCTTTCCCTTATAACCTGTATATTTAACCAAAACAACACCATGTCCCAATCTGGCAGCATTTGTAAGATCATGCACCTTTTCATGCATCGGGTTAACTGCAGCACAAACATCTCCAGATAACATTTTAGAATTATCAAGTGCTTTTAATGTATCTTCATAGGGTTGATTGCTACCTTTCAATTGTGCAAGCCTTGCTATAGCATTAAGCCAGAAATAACTTTTGGCTCCTGTTGTACCTGTGCTTCCAATCTCTTCTTTGTCAAGTAAAAGTACACCAATGTTTGAATTTTCTTTATTTGCTTCAATAAGAGCTCTGATTGCAGTGTAAGAACATACCCTATCATCCTGTCCGTAGGCACCTATCATTGAACGATCAAAACCGACTTCTCTTGGTTTATGTATAGGAACAAGTTGAAGTTCTGCGCTAATAAAATCTTCTTCTGTGATTCCATACTTCTCATTCAACATCTTCAAGATATTCAACTTAACAAGATCTTTTGCATCTTTTTCATTTGATTCAATTGGAATAGTTGCACAGAGCGCGTTCAAATCCTTTCCTTTGAATACTTCACTCACGCTACCCTTTCGATCATCAAGATGCGGTAAAAGATCACTTATAGTGAATACTGGATCATCTTCTTTTTCTCCAACTGAAACCTCAATTAATTCCCCGTTTTTATCATAAATGACTCCATTCAATGCAAGCGGTATATTAAGCCAGTGGTATTTTTTTACTCCACCATAATAATGTGTTTTTAGTAAAAGATATCCACTTTTCTCCTGAAGTGGTAATGGTTTTAAATCAAGTCTTGGAGAATCGATATGAGCTGCTAAAAGTTTTAAGCCTTTTTCCAGACTTGAATTTAATTTAAAGGCAAGTATAGCTTTTGATGACTTCACAAAGTAAACGCCTTCAGATGCTTCAAACTGCTTTTTTGAATTGATTTTATCCAAAGAAATATAACCCTTTGATTTTAAAAACTCTTCAAAAAAAGCTACTGAACTTCTCTCCGTTTTTGCCCTTTGAAGAAAATCCATATAATCCTGCGAAAATCCTTCCACCTCATTTTTTTCAACTTTGAACCATGCATTTTCCGACGAATGAATAAGTTGTTTTCTTAAATCTTTTAAATTATTCTTCAAAACTACACCTCCTTATTTTTTACAATTTTACCACCTTAGAAAATCCATGTCTTAAATGATTGCAAAATACCATGATTGTTTATACTGTATAATTGTAACGAAAAAAAATTAATTGAAGAATATAGAATTTTCTAAAAGGTGATTCATTTGAACGAAAAGAAGCTTATAGAGGGTCTAAAGAAAAAAAAGATATGGGCATATGAAGTCCTTTACAATGAATATGCTCCGAAACTGGGTAGCGTTATTAAGTCGTATTTGAAGACTGATGATGTTGAAGATGTTTTACAGGAAACATTTATAAAGGTTTTCAAAAGTATAAAGAGGTTTCGTGGAGATTCTAAATTGTCTACCTGGTTATACAGAATAACAGTGAACGTTTGTAAAGACATAATAGCAAAAAGAAAAAAAAGAAAGCAATTTTTAACAGATTTTCAGGATCGGGAAGAAAATTATAACCTGAATCCAAAATCCAGCACAAACGTTTTTAAGGAAGTAATGGATGAACTGAGCTATGAAGAACTTATGGAAATCGTAAACAAACTTTCAGAAGAAGACAGGTTGCTGATAAAATTAAGAGATGTTGATGGTCTGGCATACGCTGAAATAGCCGATATTATTGATAAACCGGTGGGCACAGTAAAAAGCAAACTTCATTACGCTCGTAAACGTCTAAGAGATATGCTAGAGGAGGTAGATTATCATGTTAGATAACAATAACTTTGACGAATTGCTCAATAACAAAAATAAACCTCACGATATTAGTGAAAAAGAAAAAGAAGAACTAAGGAAGTATTTAAAATTCATTGAGGCTTATAAACATAGAACATCTTATAATCCTGGAGATAATACAAAGGATAAGGTTTTAAATGGCATTAAAAAGAAAAAATTTATTCCATACCGAATAGCAGTGGCGGCAGCTGCATGCTTTTTAGTACTTTTCACAGGTATCAACTTTATATCAACAAATACAATAATAATTGCAAATAAAAATGCCCCCGAATCAAATAATGGGATAGAAAGAAGTGCGAACCTATCTACATTTGAAGATATCGACGAAGAATTGATGAGACGTTCTGCGGGCTTTTTCAGCGAAAGCAACAATTCTGAATCGGATTATATGGTACTTGGAACAGGATTTTAATAGAGGTTAATATATGATCAAAAAAATTATTCTCATAAGCATTTTTATTTCCGCATTTTTTAATTTACTTTCTGCTAGCGAAGACGAGAAAAGTCTGCTTGAGAAAATTGCAAGAGATTTAAGCAATGCAGTGTATGAAGTGGAACGCTCCGTTAAGGAAGACGGTATTGCTCATGTAGTACGTTATGAGAAAGTATACAAAAGTGGCTCAAGCAAATTGGTACTGGTGACAACACCTTATCGCAAGTATGCCTGGTATAGAAATCCAAAGGGCGAATATGTTATTCTGGGCAATACTGCTTTGGAGCCAATGATTCCTATCAGCGATGCAGAAGATGCTTTTATTAATACGATTGAAAATGACAGATATAACATAGAATTTTTCATAGATCTGCCTACTAGTAACAAATTCATAATTAGCGATGGAGATGTGAGATTTGAAGTAACACTTGATGAAAACAACAGATTGTTTAAACTAGTAAAAAGATATCCCTTTCATACAATTGAAGTAAACTATAAGAATTATAGTCAGCTTTCGAATGAAGGATCTTTGATGCTTTACAATATTCTGGATGAAAAAACCGTTGTGAATTCACCAATGAAATTCTCCGAAAATTTTATCAAAAATAACTTCCACTGGAGTGCAATGGACTTTATCCCTTTGAGCGATGACATAAGAGAGTCCTCAATTTATGTGCTTTATTTATTTTCCTCAACCATGGGGAGAGTTGTCATCTATTTATTTTCTGGCATATCAACCGAAGAAATAATGGGCAAGATAAATTCAATGTGCAACGAGTTTGGTTTAGAATATTATGTTGAAGAATTGGAGAATGATAATAATCTGGCTATTATGGGTAACCTGAATGATAAAGAATATGAGCATTTCTTGTCTCAATTGATACCAGAAAAATAAAAAGAGTATAATCTTTTGCATACTCAGTTAACGTATCGTTAATGAGCATCTTTAAAAGGATGCTTTGTTTTATTGTATAATGAATAAAACACATGGGAGGCAACTAAAATATGTTGAGAACCAACGAAGCTGTAAGATATTTAAAAAATAAAGGGTACAGAATAACACCTCAGCGTGTTGCTGTTTTAAAAGCACTTGAAGGTAATACAGAGCATCCATCAGCTGAGGAAATTTTCAGAACTGTTTTGAAGACACACCCAAATATCTCCATAGCAACAATATACAATGTATTAGAGCTACTGGAAAAGGAAAGCTTGATAAATGCAGTTGCACGTGTAAATGGGATGAAACGTTTTGATCCAAATACAAAGGTGCATCCTCATTTTATATGTAGAAGATGCCATAAGGTTTACGACATTCCTATAGATAGAGAAAAACTTGTTGATTGTTTTAAAGAGATTCCACCAGAAGGTTTTATAACTGAAAATGTAAAAATTACCCTTGAAGGTATCTGTAAAAACTGCAACAAGAAATAGCTTCGCTATAATGCTACTGGAGGTGTTTTGATGTCCGAAAATCAACAATTTTCACTTGATGAAGCAATTAGTGAGATAGAAAACTTATCATCATTAAATGAACTTCAAAATGTTAAATCAAAATATCTGGGAAAAAAAGGCATTATCACTGCCATGTTTAAGCAAATCAAGGATATTCCAGCGGATGAAAGAAAAGACTTTGGAAAAAGTGTCAATAAATACAAGAATGAAATAGAAAAACAACTTGAAATAAAAAGAAAGCAAATAGAAGAAGAAAAACACAAACTAAAGGAGCTCAGTCAAAAAAAAGACTTCACCATGCCAGGTGCAAAAAGAGAGATAGGTTCGTTGCATCTTATCACTCAGACTCTTAATGAAATTCAGGATATATGGGTAAGCATGGGTTTTGAAGTAGTAACGGGTCCCGAGATTGAAACGCCTTATTATAATTTCGAGGCATTAAATACTCCCGAATGGCACCCTGCAAGAGATATGCACGATACCTTTTATGTTGAAGAAAACAAACTTTTACGAACCCACACTTCTCCCGTTCAGGTAAGAACAATGGAAAACAGAGAACCTCCCATAGCAATCTTTTCTCCAGGAAGATGTTTTAGAAAAGATACGCCAGATATGACACATATCCCCATGTTCACTCAATTTGAAGTACTCTATGTTGATAGAGAAGTATCCGCTGCGCATCTTAAAGGTGTACTTGAAAATTTTGTTAAAAGGATACTTGGTGAAAAAAGAGAAGTTCGTCTTAGACCCAGCTTCTTCCCTTTCACAGAACCAAGCTTTGAAGTTGATGTTTCCTGTGGAATCTGTATGGGAAAAGGTTGTAGAAGCTGTGGAGGTACTGGTTGGGTAGAAATACTGGGTGCCGGGATAGTTCATCCCAATGTTTTGAGTAATGTTGGATATGATCCAGAAAAATGGTCAGGCTTTGCCCTGGGTACCGGCGTGGAAAGAATTGCTATGCTTAAATATAATCTTTCAGATATTCGAGATCTTTTACGTAATGATAAACGATTTCTTAAAGCATTCAGGGGGGGGTAGTTGAATGAGATATCCAGTTGAATGGATAAAAGATAACGTAAAACTACCTGATATTACTGACAGAGAACTATCAAGAAAAGTATCATTAAGTGGCACTGAAGTAGAATCTATTGAATATCCATGGAACTATATTGAGGGAGCTATGTCAGCAAGAATAGAAAAAGTCGAAAAGCATCCTGGTGCCGACAATCTTGTTATTACAGAAGTTAATACAGGTAAAGAAAAGGCTGCAATAGTTACCTCTGACAAAACAGTAAAAAAAGGAGAGTATGTAATAGCAATACTTAAGGGGGGCAAAATCTGGGATTTAGAAATAAGAGAACGTGAGTTCCAGGGCAAAATCTCCGAAGGTATGTTTATCTCACTTGAAGAAATGAAATTTGAAGAAAAGTCTGAGAGAATTTTTCGTTTTGACCAACCTGTGGAACTGGGTATCGATGCAAAAAAACTTCTTAAACTCGATTCTCCGGTAATTGAAGTAGAACTAACTGCAAACAGAGGTGACTGCCTGTCAATACTTGGGATAGCCAGGGAATTCTCTGCAATTTTTAACGAAGATATCTCTCTTCCTCCGGCAAAGAGTAATCCCGAAGGCAACGAAAAATTAACCGTTAAGATAGATGATGATGGTTGTATTAGGTATACTGCTTTGATGATTGATAATATAGAGATCAAACCTTCACCGCTATGGCTTAAAAGAAGGCTCATTTCAGCGGGGCTTAGACCAATAAACAATGTTGTTGATATTACCAACTATATTATGCTTGAAACAGGACATCCCGTTCATGCTTTTGATGTTGATAAAATTGGTGGTTCAAAAATTGTTGTCCGATCTTCAAAGACCAACGAAAGAATCACGCTACTGGATGGAACAGAGATTGAATTAAAGCCAGATGATCTATTAATAACTAATGGAAAAGAACCTCTGGCGCTGGCAGGTATTATGGGTGGAGTAAATTCAGGTATTTCCGAAAGGACCAATAAAGTTCTTCTGGAGGTAGCTGTGTTTGACCCAATTCGAATTAGAAAGACATCCCGTAGATTGGGGCTTACCACTGATAGTTCATACAGATTTGAAAGAGGTGTCGATTCTGAAAACTCTGAATATGTAATAAAGCGCCTTGCAGATTTACTCATTGATCTTGCAGATGCAAAACCGGTAACAAAAATTGTTGACGAAGGAACCACCTTTCAAAAGAAAAAAATACATCTGAGGAAGTGGAAGGTTGATCAGGTACTTGGTTCAGTAATTCCAATAGATAGTATCTCAGAAATACTGAACAAACTCAGCTTTTCACTTGAAGTAAAGGGTGATGGATGGGATGTGACTGTTCCATCACACAGATTTGATATCGAGCAAGAGATTGATCTCGTCGAAGAAATTGGTAGAATATATGGATATGACAGAATAAATTCAAAAATTCCACAACTACCTGCAAAGGGAGCAGGTATTCCCTTAGAACTTAAAAAAATAAGGAAAGTTAAAAATGTTTTGAGCGGTCTTGGATTTTTCGAAACTATCACATACAGTTTTATCAGTCCTGAAGGCCCGGAAAAATTAGGACAGACTTACAAAATGTTACAAAATCCATTGTCTCTTGATATGGCAGCGCTCAGACCATCCCAAATTTATGGATTATTGGACGTAGCTTCTTATAACATAAGAAGGCAAAATGTTGATTTGAAATTATTTGAAATAGGCAATATTTTCACATCCGATTCAAAGGAAAAGAAGGTTCTGGGACTACTTGAGACCGGAGTGGAGAATCCCGAAGACTACACCGATAAAAGAGAAATTTCCTTCTATAGCTTTAAGGGAAAACTGGAGACAATTCTCGAATCTCTTGGGTATAACTTTAGTTTTACAAAATCAGAAGAGACTTTTCTAGAAGAACGTGCCTCCTTTGATATTCAACTTGACGGAAAGAAAATTGGCTTTGCCGGTATAATGGACACCAGAATTATTGAAAAAGATTACGACATAAAAAATCAGGACGTTTATGTAGCCGAGATTGAACTAACTGATCTAGAGTCTAAAAATATTATTCATAAAGAAAAATTTGCAATTTCTCAGTATCCGAGGGTTTTCAGAGATCTCTCCTTCATTATGAAACGGAATATGCCCTACGAAGAAATTGAAAAGGCAATTGTTAATAGTTCAGATGAAATACTAAGTGAGATAAAACTTAAAGATATTTACACGGGTAAGGGTATTCCAGAAGGTGAAAAAAGTGTGACTATAACTCTGATTTTTGAATCCTTTAACGAAACGCTAAAAGATGAAAAGGTTAATGCTGAGGTTAATAAAATTATAGAAGCAATTGAAACCCTTGGAGTGAAATTACGTGGATGAAGCGGGGCTATCATCCATTGCAAGAAAATTAGAGGAAAAGATAAAAGAACTCTGGAAATTACTAAATTTGGAAACTCGAAAAAACATAAAAAGGAAATCAGGGTTTAGAGATATAGTTACAGAAGCCGATTTACAAATGGAGAATTGGATAAAATCATATGTACATAAACTGCTCCCCGAAGCTTCTTTCCTTGGAGAAGAAACTTCAGAAGTTACCAGGGGCGAACTATTGTGGATACTCGATCCTATTGATGGTACAACCAATTTTTCTCGAATGAATCCGCATTTTTCAACAAGTATAGCTCTTGTTAATAAAGATGAAGTTCTTTTAGGGGTTACTTATGATCCATCCACAAATGAAATGTTCACATCTGTAAAAACCAAAGGAGCCTTTCTAAACGGAAAGCAGATTCATACGAGTAATATCGAGAAGTTAACAGAGTGCTCTGTTCATACCGGGCTACAATACTCCTCATCAAATTCATACGAAAGACTCTGTGAAAGAATGAATAAAGCCATAAGAAAATGTCGGGCCCTAAGAATTACAGGCAGTGCGTGCCTGGATTTGTGCTATGTTTCAGCTGGTAGAGCTGAAGTTTTTTGGGAAGAAAACTTGAAACCCTGGGATGTCGCAGCTGGAATAATAATTGTACATGAAGCGGGAGGAAGCGTTTCAAGTTGTTTAGATGAGAAATTCGATCTATTCCATCCAAATATCTATGCAACAAACGGAAATAAAAAATTATCTAATGATTTTTACAACAAGGTGCTTAATAATTGCTGAGCTTTTTTTGAACTGCTGATATTACCTGATCCATATTGTAATACTTATATTCTGCCAATCGACCAACTAACAAAAAATTTCGACTACTTTCCAGTTGTTCTACCTCTTCCATATATCTTGTACGTCGTTCTATATTCTCATTTGTGGGAACAATGTAATATGGCTCACCTTCTTCTTTAGGATATTCAAAGCAAACAGTTGTTTTATTTGTATTCTGTCCTTCCTTCAGAAAATGCTTGAATTCAGTTATCCTTGTCCAGTCATAGTCACCCGGATAATTCACCACAGATACTGGTTGATAATATTCCTTTTCAAAAGTCTTTAGTTTTAACTCAAGCGAACGATATTGCAGTCTTCCATATTTGTAATCAAAAAATCTGTCCAGTTCTCCTGTATAAACTGTCAAATCGCACGAAAGATCATCTTTTATTTCAAAGTAATCAGCACCCGCAAGTATAGATATATTGTTGTGATTCAACATATTTCTAACAAGCGTTGTATAGCCATTTAATGGAATTCCCTGATATTTGTCAGAAAAATATCTGTCATCACGATTTGTCCTTACAGGTATTCTTTTTGCCAACCCGGGCGACAGATTTTCAGGATCAGTTTCCCATTGTTTTCGTGTATAACCTTCGAAAAACTTTCTGTAAAGGTAATCTCCAACCTGTGAAATAACCGCATCTTTGAAATTCTTTGGTGGATTAGAAAAAACCGAATCCTTTACTTCATTTTTTAGAAAATCTCTGACTTCCTTTGAACCAATGCTAACACCATACAACTGGCAGATGGTATCTCTATTTATTGGAAAGGTCACATACATGCCGTCAACATAACTTCTTACCCTGTGTTGATAATATTCAAATTCTGAAAACCTATTAACAAAATTCCATGCATTTTCATCGTTTGTGTGGAAAATATGAGGACCATATTTATGTATGGTTATTCCATTTTTATCCTTATAGTCATAGCAGTGTCCGGCAATATGATTCAATCGTTCAATAACCAGAACAGTATTCCCCCGTTCTGCAAGTAATCTCGCTGCTGTTGATCCTGCCAGACCTGCACCAACCACTATTATGTTCCATTTCATAAAATCACTCCCCGACACTTTTTTGTCCAGGTTCAATTGTACGGCCTTTCACTCCGTTCAAACCATCATTCATACCTTTTTTTGCAAAGGGTACAACCTCTGGTTTGACTATTTTCCAGATAAGGAGGTCAAAACTAAAATACAATTTTAGAAAAAACTTTACAAACCCATTGTTGTGAAACATCAAAAAGGCATTTCTGAACACATAATATACCTTCCATGCAGCCATATCCGGTTTTGAAAAACACCATCTTTGGAGTCTGTCAAGTTTAGACCAATCCCTGTGCAGTATATAGCTACCCTTTACTGTATATGTTTTGTAACCTATTTTTTTTGCTCTAAAGGTATATTCCGCATCATCATAATAAAGAAAGAATTTTTTATCCGGAAATCCTATTTTCCCAATTACTTCAGATTTTATGAAATAACCAACAAACATCCCAAAAATTCTCATTTTTTTGCCAGGTTTGCGATTTTCTTCAACAAGTCTCTCAAATTCTTCAGGATTTGTAATCATTTGGTTTTGAAGAACTCCTATTCGCTTTTTCAATCTATCCGGCTGTGAATTGTAGAATTCAAGCAACTTCTTGAGAGCATTTTTTGCTGGGAAGGCATCATCATCCATCAGCCATATCCAATCAACAGCATAATTATCATAAATATGGTGTATTCCACGAGAAAACCCTCCCGCTCCTCCCAGGTTCTCGCCGGTATTTAAAACCTCCAGACTATCTTTGTTTCTCTGATAATCTTCAAGAAAACTCTCTGTATCATCCGCGCTACCGTTGTTAACCACAACAACATGGTCAGGTGCCCTGGTCTGCTGAAATATCAGGTTAAGTGTTTTTTCAAGTAAGTCTCTACGATTAAAGGTTACTACCAGTGCTGCAATTTTTGACATTCGAAGATTTCCTCCAGAAATTATGAATTACTAAATAAATTATCTCAAAGAATATGTGAAAGTAAAATGTAGCGAAACGCCAGACAATAACACCTGCCACAATCTTCGATGGATTGAAAGCGAGTCCGCTAAGTACAAGATTGTAGACACCTTCTACACTTCCGCTAGCTCCGGGACTGGGTATATAGTAAACCACGAGGTTCAGTGTAAGAAACAGTAAAAACAAATCCCAGATACCTATATTGATTCCACCAACCATATTCAAAACAACATAAAGAGAAAGCGCTTGAAAGAAAATCACCGTGCCCCCCAGTAAAAGATCCACGAGAATAAAAAAGATTTTTTTGTTCCAGAGAAAAGCAATACTTTTTTCAAATTTCGCAACCCATTTTTCAAAGGATTCAAGCAGTTCTTCTTTTTTTAAAATCTTTCTCAGAAATTTCCCAATAAATGTTCTATCAACAAACGCCAATAAATGATAAAGCACCCGAGGTTTCCACAGAAGTAAACCAAAAATAAAAACCGTAGAAGCTGCCACAATCAAGCCAAGGATAATGAACTTTGATGCTATTCCTCCACTCATTCTTAACAAAGATAGTATAGTTTTCAAAAATAATATCACGGTTACAGTTGAAAAAATCAGAAACTCAGTGAACCTCGACATAAAAATATTTGTGGCATCTTCTGAATTCACACCAATTGTGGTTAAGTGATACGCCTGAAAAGGTTGCCCTCCGCTTGCCATAGGGGTTAGATTAGACACAAAATAACCTACTATGCTGTTGTACATCGCATCGTTCAGCGAAATTTGAATTCTTAGCTGGGAAGTTATCAATTTCAGCCTGATTGTATCTATTACATAGATAACTGAAAAAATTAAAAATGGATAGAGTAGTATCTTATAATTGACAGCTTTTAATACAGCAATTACTTCTTTAATATCAAAAATAAATGAAATAACTATATTAACAACCAGTCCTATGGCTAAAACCAGTAAGACCGTCCAGAATATATTTTTTCTACTGCTGGTTAGTTCCTTTCCTGTTTTCATAGTTCCTCCACACTAATTGATTGGAAACCCTTCTTTTACTTTCTTATAAAGCTTTAGAGTGTTTTCTGTAAACCGATCAACAGTGTATTCTCCAGACATTTCATAGGATTTCTTTGACATCCTGGTTTTAATATCTTCGTTTTCCAGAATAGTCTTCATACCTTTCCACATTTCCTTCTTGGACTTGTATTTGTAACCATTAACATCGTTTATAACCATATTTTTTATGCTTGAATCATCATATGCTACTACAGGCAATTTGCTTGCCATGGCTTCAATAAACGTTATAGGATGTATCTCCGTATGAGAAGCACTTATAAAAATATCCGAAGAACGATAAGCAAGACTTATTTCGTCTGGCCAGTCTAAATAACCTGTAAAGATCACATTTTCAGAAACACCAAGCTCAGAAGCTAAAAGCTCAAAGTTCTTTTTTTCTGGTCCATCTCCAACAAGCAATAATTTAACATCCAGAATAAATTCAGATAAATGTTTAATATTATAGATTAAATTATCCACGCTTTTTTCTTTGCCCATTCTCCCCACAAATATCATTACTTTCTCTTTTTCTTTAATCCCAAAACGTTTTCGAAATCCCTTTCGTTTTTCTTCGTCATCTTCAGGCATATCATAAAAGGAAGAAAGATCAATACCGTTAGGTACTACAGTCACAGGTGTTTTATCGTAATAATTTAAGAGAAGTTTTTTTACCTTTACAGATGGAGCTATTAGCATATTCGATGCTCTACAGATAACACTTAACCAGTAATCAAACAAATCCTTCATAAGATATTCAACTAGCGGGGAATAATATCTTACATATTCATCGTACATAGTATGCATCGTGTGAACCATGGGTACTTTGTATTTTTTTGCCACCTGGACAGCCTGAACCCACATAGAAAATTCTGTATGTGTATGAATAATGTCAAGTTCAAGGTTCTTTACCTTGTTTTGCAAAGATAATGATAATGGTGTTCCAATTCTATGTTGAGGTTCTCTAAAAAATCTCATCGACGGTACGCGAATAATATTATCTTTACTATCTGCATTGGGATGCTTTATGGTAAAAATATAGACATTGTGTCCTCGTTCCTTCAAACCCTTTTCAAGATTTCTAATAACAGTTACAACGCCATTTATCTGTGGAAGATAAGTATCGGTAAAAATTCCAATGTTCATGTTTTTTCGGCATTAACAAGCATTACAGTAAACTAATGCCTTATCCCCCTTTCATCTTACTTAAAGGATTAATAAATGAATTCCCCCGGAAATTTCTATTTTAAAGAAACAACATGAACAACTCTTTGATTTATTGTTGTTCAGTTGTGCTTTTTTCCCGGTTAATCGGTATGTAATGTTTTTTTCGATTACCTTTTTTTGCTACCGCCACTAACAACACGGTAACACCCAAAAATATCCATGGTGTGGTTGAACCAAAACTTGCATAGATACTTTTGCTCTTTGCTGGAATATATTCAAATAAATCAATTATGTACTCTTCATCGTTTTCAAATATTGATGGTAAACGTTTTAAAACCCTACCATAGGGATCAATAATTCCTGTAAATCCTGTATTTGATACCTGTACAACATACATTCTACTTTCTATAGCTCTCATTCTGGCTTTTGAAAAATGCTGTATTAAGCCCGTTTTTATATTGAACCAACCATCATTTGTAGATATGACCAATAATTCTGCCCCTTTATTAACCAGATGTCGTGACACTCCAGGATAATAGGAATCAAAACAAATCTGTGCACCTATTTTCTGTTCTTTCATATCAAAAATGGTGTACTCGTCTCCAGCACTAAAGAAATCGAGAAATTTTAGAAAATTGAATATGCCAAAAATTGATGGATAAGGTAAGAACTCTGCAAATGGACTCAATCTTACCTTTGCATAGTAATCTTCACTAAAACCTTTATTACTTACTACCCGCAGTTGATTGTAATTATTCTCACCGTAAATGGGAAAACCGACAAGCAATTCTAAATCTTTTTCCTCCACAATATTGAGTAGTTCATCACCAAATGTTGAATTCCTAATATCAAACATGAAGGTTGCTTCAGGCATAATTACGACACTATCTTCATTAACTTCATCTAAAGCATTCTTCACAACTCTAAAAACTTCATCAGTTGAATCGCTATATTTAAGTGACTGGCTAAAATTTGTTTGAATTACTGCAATCTGCTTCTTACCATTGAACTGAAAGATATTTGCTTGAACAAAACGATTTATTACACCATTTACTATAAAAACCAGACCAAGAGTTACAACCACAGTAATCAGCTTTGTTTTAAGAGAATTAATCTTTTCAAGTTGATAGAAAAGTACCATATTAAATAAAACAACTAAGAAAATCAATAAAAGAGGTCCACCAATTGAAGATAGCTGAACAATGCCTGTATGATCAACCAGAGCATCAGACAGTCTTGCACCTGTAAATCCAAGATCTCCGACAGATCTCAGATACTCCATAAAACTGAAAAAGGTCGCTACTGTAAATAACCATAGAATCGGCTTTTCTTTAAGAGAACGAGAAAAGAAAGAAAAGAATAAACCAAATCCAAAAAAAGGAACTGCCATAACAACACCCATCAAAAAAAAGGTTATTGCTCCTACAAAAGAAGGAAACCTGTTAAGCACCTCTGGTACATTCACAGATAAAACGGGAAATACCCAAAAATGTGCAATCATGAGATAGATATAACCAAACAGAAAACCTGCCAGACCACCTTTAATTGGGCTTAATTTTTCTAAGGTGAAGAAAAGGGGAACGAGTGCAAACCAGATCAGACCTCCCCAAAGCATACCGGGCATTGAGAGGGCAACTAATATAGATGATATTACAATACCTGGCAACTCAATCATACTCCTCTAAAATCTTTTCTATCGCTTCAGCCACACCATTTTCATCGTTGGTTTTGCTGGTCACAAAATCAGCGTGCTTTTTAACATCATCAGGAGCATTGTTCATGGCTACAGCAAATCCAACATCCTTCATAACGTCAAGATCATTGTAGTTATCGCCAATATATGCCACTTCATCTTTTCCAATTCCCGATACTTTACGTAAATAATTCAAACCAATTGATTTTCGTACCTCTGGACCAAAGAATTCATAAAATGAATGATCTTCAAGGATGTTATTCTTTATAATCGATATATCTTCAGAAAAATTCTCAATTTTTTCTATCACTTTCAAGATTTTTCTTTCAGGTCCTTCCAGTGCTACTTCAACAACGCTATCATGATTAACATGATTGAGAACATTATTGGAAACTCTTATCCTGAAACGATTGTGTTCATAGTAATTAGCATACGGAGTGTTAGGAATTTTTTCCATATGCATATCAGGAAACTCAAAAAAATCTTTGTAAAGAACGCAGTTTATATCTAACTTTTTTGCTTCTGTTATTATAGTTCTGGCATATTTTGAGTCTAACTTTATGGCTCTTAAAATCCTATTTTTGTCAGCACCATGTAAAATCAGAGCACCATTCTGGTAAACTACTGGTATATCAAGTTCCAGTTCTTCAATGTACTCTTTTGCTGATATGTAACTTCTTCCCGTTGATATGGAAACACCAATACCCTTTTTAATAGATCTTTTCAGAGCTTTTTTATTATCGTTGCTAATTTTCTTATTATGGTTAAGCAAAGTACCATCAAGATCAATCACGATAAGCTTAATCATATTTATCCTCCAAACACTCAACGATCTGAAATGTATGCAATTTATTGTTTTTTGATTCAATCCATTCCACTTTAATCGGCAAGGCAAACTCAGGTTTTAGCCTGCCGTCAATCACCCATTTTCTGGAATGTTCCGTTCTATACAACGCTGGGTTTGCAACTACTCTCAGTTTTACAGGATGTACAATCCATTTTACATCATGAACCCCATCAATGCTTAATAATCTATTGGCTATGCTGTCTCTCGAGGAGTTATCTGGCAAAGGTTTAACGTTTACCAATGCAATATTTTTAGACAAAGGCCCAATTATTTTGACATTGGCTATTTCTTTTTCATCAGTTCCTAAATGATCAAGCAAAACTTCATTGGTAGCCGCAACAGAATAACCATGAAAGGATGGATTTGACATTATCTTTAACAAATGCTTGAGCTTACAGCCTTCTCTGATATTCCCTTCACCAATACGTGGAACACCAAAATCAAAAAAATCAAGCGCTTTTTGAACATCTTTTTTGGTCCATTTCCTTATAGGGGAATACAAATTGTCTTTTATTTTTATCCCAGTCTTTCCCCAGCTATCTGATTGATTTGCACCTGTTGCAATGATCTGATCTTTATAGTTATCAAGCGCTGCAAATTTCGCATATCTTGTGCATCGATTGCAGGAAGGTCCATTTCTCCAGACTTTTTCCTGCATTTCTCTTCCGCATTTAAACTCTAATTCAAGATTCAATCTTTCACTTATGCCAAGCACGTTTTCAATAGCTTTGCTGTAGGTGTAGGGTCCAAAGATGACATTTAATAGTTGTACTTTGTCTTTTCCCAATGCTTCTTTTGCCAGTAAAGCAACAAGTGTACTATCCTTTCCACCTGAAAAAGCAACAAACATATGCCTAGAAACTTTTCTAATTTCTTCAATCGTCTCATTTACAAGGGTTTCTATATTCAACAAGTTACCTCCATATATTTTATGTTTCAATGATAGCGTTACAGTAATATATATAAGTATAACGTAAAAAAGACGGCATTTAAGCCGCCTTTAAAATTTCTCCTTTTTTATTTTACCTTTTTTATTTGTTCCTTCTTCTTTTTTACCAGGAATGTAGCCACGTGAATTCCCTTTGTTCCTCTTCCAAAACCTGCATCCATTCCACAATTTACTGCGAGTTCATTATTAATCTGGGTTCCACCTGCAATTATCATAATTTTATCTCTTATGCCCTTTTCTATAGCAAGCTCATGGATTTTCTTCATATTCTCAACATGGACCTCATTATGGGTGATTATTGTAGAAACGAGTATAGCATCTGCTCCTGTTTCTATAGCTGCATCAATAAACTTTTCAGGTGGTACGCTTGTTCCCAGATATGTATATTTTATTCCAAATTTCTCTATACCAGAATGTTTAATATCCAGTATCTCTCTTAAACCAACTGAATGTTCATCATTTCCTACCGTTCCAGCAACAACATGTATTCGATTTTTAGAAACGAACTTCGTTATCTCTTCTTCAGGCAAAACACCAGGTTTTTGAGAAAGCTTGAGCTCTTTCTTATTTATCTCAAAGGGAACCTTAGCTTTCAGTTCTATGTAAGTACCTTCCTTTGGGTGCAATGGGGTCTTATTCAGCACCGCTGGATCTTCAAGTCCAAGTTTCTTTGCTATGGCTATTGCTGCTGCTTCTGCATAATCCTGATCTTCAGGAATAGTTAAATCAAGCTGAATGATGCCATCTCCAGCCCATTCTACCTCTGGTTTGATCGTTGAATGCTTTCTTATCCTCTCAGTCTCTTTCATCCTGAGTTCAACGTTATCGGTTTCATCGAGCTCATCAATATACTGAATTTTATCTGGATTATGCAATGTACATCCACCTATCAAATCACAGGGTTTATCAAGCTCATCAGGGATATTGTTGTTTCCGAAATGCTCGCACACTGGAGCCATATAGTCTTCATCTCTTGGTACTACACTTCCGGCTCCTATACCTCCATCTTTCTTTCTCGCTATCCCATCACCATTTCTTTCAGGATAATATCCGTTATCGATAAAGAATGCTTCTTCAACAGCTTCAAAATATCCTCCAATTTCAAGAATTTCTTCCATCATAAGAATTGCTCTCATCTTAAGCTCTCTCATTTTTGGTCGAACATAATTGTCATTAACCTTCAAAATATCCTTTATTCCATCCAGAGCAATTAACGTGTGTTTCGCCGTTTCAACGCCTCTTACAGAATTAACATGCCATGGAACATTGCGACCTTCATCAGGTGTTATTGTTGATTGAATATCAACCGATGTTAATCGAGAAATTAAGGTATCCAAAACATGTACTCTGGTAGCGTCAAACAAATCTGATTCTATATATCGTGTATTCATTTGCGCCCTGAATTTGAAGTCTTTGAATAATTCCCTGACCGTCAGGGCATAAATGAAATTCAATTTGAACTCCGGTGTCGGAGAAACAACAGGCGGAACCGTTGATAATGCAATATTATTTTTTTTCATACCTGCTTTTACTGAAAAACTGCAATTTATTGCATGCTGAACAAGAAGTTCAGGCATCACCTTCCAAGCCATTTTTGCAGATGCATTAGCATTGTGAGCCCCATCTATCTGCAGCATATCCACACTTGACATAATCTTTTTTGCTACAGCAGCATCAACAAAAGAACGTACAGGATTTATACCTCTGTAAAGTACATTATATTGTGGATCCTGATGAGCACCGTTGACACCTTCTTCCACAAATAAAACGGCAATTTCGGGACCAGCAACACCACTAACATAACTGTGATAATTAATTGGTCTTCCAACCTCATCCTCAATTATGTCCAATGCCTTTCTTGAAGCCCTTATTTGTTTCCTTGTTATTGGGATACCGCCTATTCCCTCCGGAGTACCTTCCATTAGCCTATCTATATGGCTTTGTCCAAGAGTTCGAATAACCATTATATGGTCAGCTCCGTGCCATGCAGCCATCCTCATTCTTCTTAAATCATTTTCGAACCTTCCCGAAGCAATTTCTGATGTAATAACAGCATCCGGTTGAGGATCTATATTTCCAAAGTAATGCGCTGCAGGAAGTGGAATACTTTTTTCCATGGGTTCGCTAATTTGATCATATATGAAATTGCCTACTTTTGTCCCCTTGGGAAGACATTTTCTCCAGGTCCAACCCTTTCTTCGGGGCCTGTAATGATCCAGGTCCTTCAAAATCTCATCTATATTAAGTTTTTTGTTCTCCGGTAGCTGCATCATTTCACCCCCTTAAATTCCTGCTCAACAAGATCCCACAACTCACCTGAAGCGAGTTTTCTGCCAGTTTGAATAATATCTCCACCGGTAACTTTAGATATTTTATATACTATATGACCTGCTCCTTTTCCTAGCAGGCCCAACTCAACCAGTTTGTCAACAATTGCTTTTGATTCAAGACTGTTGAATCCCATTCGCAGTAATACAGAACGCTCAATTGAAGGGGAAGTATGATCCTTAGCCAAATTAACCAAAGGCTCAGTAATGCGATCTGCAAGTTCCCAAAAATATCTGTCCAGCTCTTCATCACTCATTTCTCTAAGATGTTTGCTCCTGGTTTTGAAATTATCCCGTCCCTGCTTAGCCATCAGAAAAAACCTCCTTGCAAATGTCCTCTATATTATTAGTATCCGTCTTTAAGTCTTCTGCAAGAAACTTAATATCTTTCTCATTCAAACTACTGATTCCTCTTTTTTTCAACTGCTTCACATACGACCTTCTTAACCTATCCAGTGAAATATTTTTCAATTGCAGTTGTTGAGGTGTTTCAGGAATAACGATTCTTTTTCCAGGCTCATCAAGCTCGTTAGGTACTCCTCTAATAATCTTTATACCCTGTTTTTTAGCAAAAGAAAGCTGAGCCGTGGGCAATTTACCCGCACCTGTGTATTCTGTTTCCTGAACAACAATTATTTTGTCTTCTGGTAATTTCCTAGCCAAAGCTACAGCTACTGCCAGTGAAGTGTTTCCAGCTGGACCGCGTTGCATACCTTCAAGTCTTGATAACATCTCCGTCACATAAAACACTTCACCCTGCGTTACAAGATAGTACTCATCCATATACCGTAATGCACGTGCAGCGTTTCTTGGCACATCCGATCTGTCAGGAAAAACAGAAAACGGGATCCCAAAACCCGTATGACCGGTAGTAAATGATTTCCTATTGAAATCATTGTCACTTGCCATATGCAAACCATGCAGGTCAACACTGGCAGCAATCACCTTTGTTTTTTTAGAATCTGCTTTTTGGATTCCCCTGGCTGTACCGGTAAGATTACCCCCTCCTGCGTTTGTTACTATAACGTAGTCGGGATCTTTCTCGGTTTGTTCACGCACTTGCTGTACCAATTCATATCCTAACGTTTCCACTCCATTTATTCCATAAGGTGTATAAAGTGATGCGTTGAAATATCCGGTATCTTCAAGCAGTAATAAAAAGTAATAGAAAAGTTCTGGTCCCACAGTTAACTGTATAACCTCGGCACCATAACTTTCACAAGCTCTTCCCTTTTCAAGAATTTCCGGTTGTCCTTTTCCCTGACTGTCATAGGTCTCCTGTACTATGATACATTTAAGTTCTCTCTTAACGGCCTGAGAAGCCACTGCAGCACCATAGTTACCACTTGTCGCTGCAATTACTCCCTTATATCCGAGTTCCTTCGCTTTATAGACACTAACTGAAGCCCTCCGGTCTTTGAAGCTGCCTGAAGGATTTGATGCTTCATCTTTTAAGAAAATCCTGGCTCCTTTACCTTTATCAGAGAGATATCGAACCAATCGGTTAATATTCTTAAGTTCCACTAAAGAAGTATTACCAACACCTTTTTCCTTTTGAATTAAAGACACTTCATCAAGAGATAATCCCGCGCTGTTCATCATTCCTTCATAATCAAAGGAAATACCTTCATTTTCAAAAGAATCATAATCTATTCCTACGGAAGCCTTCATTATCTCATTTTTTCTGTTCATTACCGCTTCATACGATCTATTACTCATCTAAGATCATCCTCTTTATCTATTTTACGTAATAACTCTACAAGTTCCGTCCCTGCGTTAAAAAGCTCTTCTATATGCTCACCAAAACCATGATCATATGTGGGATTTACAGCCATTAGCGTTCCATTTTCAGATCTTCCAGTAACTGTTTTTATTTTTACTTCATCGCCAATATTTGCTGTAATATTTTCGAGATATCCCTTTAGTCTCATTTCAAGTGGTACTTTTGATGTATCTTCGGGTACATTAGAGCTTCTTTCTTCTGCTTTCAGAACAACTCTTTTTATTTGTACCCAATCACCTTTCTTAGCAACCATTTAATCACCTCACCTAACGATTAACCATCATTCTTGGCACTGGTAATTCCAGCATGCTAATAAAACCGGGTTCAGCTTCAACTACATCCCCGATTACATTTGTAGCTACAGCAATTGTTCCTTTTCCTCCAGGGATTTCCGGTTGAATCGAAAGATTTATCTTAGGTTCACCATCGATAGTGATATAATCTCCGGTTTCTACTGATTCCTTTTCTGGTTGAATTTGCTGGGGATGAAGGAGTTCAATCACTGATTCATCATCAATGTAACCTTTACCTATATGCTTACAACCCGCAACCATTCCTGGTTCTACATCTACAACGTGGGTGCTTCTTTTTGTTTTCGAAATGATGGGCTCACGTGTTTCTTCAATTTTTGTTAATTCCCAACCCAGGGCATCGGCTATCATTCTAATTGATTGCTGAAATCCTATATGTCCTACTATTGTACCCTTTTTCAGACCTTCATTAAACTCCTGTGGAGTGGTTCCCACTCCCTGAGTTTCCATAACTGTCCTTCCAAATGGAGCCAGGTCATTTACTCGTTTTGCAAACACCTTGTTGACCTTCAGACATGCTCCAGAAAGAGCAATTGCCAGGACATCCATTATAAATCCTGGATTTATTCCGGTACCGAGTACGGTAACTCCGTTTCTGACCGCTGTATTGTGAATCTTTTCAGAACTTTCGGGATGTGAATAAAAGGGATAGGCCATTTCTTCAGCGATAGTGACCACATTAACTCTATGATTCAAAATAAGAAGAACCTTTTCTTCAACTTCTTTCATAAAAGAATTTGTTGCAATTATGACAATATCAGGGTTAGTTTCAATTATAGCTTTTTCTTGATCGCTGTAGATTTTGGCACCATATTCTTTCTCATCAAGTACAATCCCTATGTCCTTACCTATAACATTTTTGTTAATTTCAATCGCGCCTACCAATCTCAGATATTTCTTTGAAAATACATTTCGAGCGATTCCGCTACCCATCGCTCCCAATCCCCAAACCAAAACTCTGTAAGCCATTTTTTACTGCCTCCTTTACTATAGTTGTTCTATTCAACTTCATATTAACAAAATAAAAGACTCCATTCTATCCTGAATAGAGTCTTTCAATCGTTATGTAAAGCAATTATTGAAGCCGAAAATACTCGCATTTGAGTATGCTCAATTAAGATTACACAAAATCAGACTTCAAAAGCTACCCTGTTCACTTCTTCAACTGATGTTATTCCATGTAATACCTTTTTTATTCCATCTTCGTAAATTGTTAGCATACCCTGTTCTTTAGCATTTTTAGCGATTTCATGATCCGAAGCTCCTTGAGAAATAAGTTCCCTAATTTTTGGATCTATAGTCAATGTTTCCAGTATGGCTGTTCGACCACGATATCCAGTACCCCGACATTCACTACATCCAGAACCAGGAACAAACTCATGGAATTCTTCTTTATCCGGAAATAATTTGGATGCTACTTTAATAATGTCATCTCTCATAGGAATCTTTTTTTTGCAATTGCCACAAAGCTTTCTTACCAATCTTTGACTAACCACTCCAATAAGAGATGTCCCGAGCAGATATTTGTCCACTCCCATATTAATAAGTCTTGAAACAGCACCTGCAGCACTATTTGTATGAATGGTTGAAAATACTTTATGACCGGTGAGTGAAGCTTCAATAGCAAGCTGTGCAGTTTCTCTGTCTCTAATTTCACCAACCATAATGATATCCGGGTCCTGTCTTAAGAATGATCTCAGATAGCGTGCAAAGGTTAATCCGATTTCCGAATTTACCTGACATTGAGTTACCCCTTCAATGGTATATTCAACAGGATCTTCAGCAGTTATTATATTTACCTTTTCAGATGAAACCTCATTAAGTACACCTACAAGGGTTGTGGACTTACCACTACCTGTTGGTCCAGAAACAAGTATTATTCCATGGGAAGACCTCAACATATTCCTGAATCGATTCATATTGAATTCACTGAATCCCAGATCATCAAGACTGCTTTTAGAATTAGAAACCTTTAGAACACGAAGAACAATCTTTTCTCCGTATACTGAAGGCATTGTTGAAACCCTGAAATCATACTGCTCCCCTCTTTGCTTGATATAAAACTTTCCATCCTGGGGAAGTCTTCTCTCAGATATATCAAGTCCACACATAACTTTTATCCTTGAAACAACAGAATTATGAGCTTTTCTTGGATAGGTTAGCATTCTTCGAAGCATACCATCTACTCTGAATCTGCCTACCGCTATCTTTTCATAGGGTTCCAGATGAATGTCACTAGCGTTGCTCTTTATTGCATTATCCAGCAAAGAGTTTATAAATCTTGTTATAGGAGTTTTTTCTTCATCGCTTTCTTCTGTTTCTTCCTCAGCCTGTTCTATTTCATCAAGATCAAAGCTCTTTTCAATTATTTCACTGGTCGGTGATTCCTCATAACTTGATTTGTACAAGGGATCAAAATTTGGTGGTGGTGTCAATTTGACATCAATATCAAATCCGGTTAAAAATGATAGTTCGCGTTCTATTTGTGGCACCTTTAAAACCTCAGGTGTGAGAACGACCAATCTGCTGTCCTCTATATTTATTGGTACTACAGTAAGTCTTTCCGCAACCGATCTTGGTACAAGTCTCAAAACCTCAGGAGGCACAACACCGGGAACATCATCCATAACCTCAAGATCATATTGAGTGGATAATGCACGATAAATATCGTCCCAGGAAAGCATCCCCATTTCCACAAGAACTTCTCCAAGGGGTTTATTAACCTTTTTTTGAACAACAATTGCTCTCTCCAAAACATCTGGAGTTACTAAACCCTTTTCTTCAAGGAGTTCTCCCAGTCTCTTGTAAACTCTCATTTATTACATACCTTCCTCCTGAGTGTCCAGTCCAAATCTATATATTGCAGGAATATCAAGTGTGTCACCAAGCATTTCTTCTTCCATCTCAAATCCAGCAGCTATCAACGTTATATGTAATTCTTCATCGTTCATCTCGGGATCTACGATTAATCCAAGCTTGACATCAGCCTCTTCGCTACAATTCTGTCGGACCATGGCTGCTGCTATATTCATTTCCTTTAAAGTAATATTCTTGGCAGAAACGTTTAAAATTATTCCTGTCGCATTATCTATTGGTTTCTCAAGCAATCTACTCTCCATTGCTGCCCTTGCAGCATCTTCTGCTCTCTTTTCACCTTCGCCAACACCGATTCCCAGCATTGCTGTTCCAGCATTTCTTAGAACAGACTCAACATCAGCAAAATCAAGGTTAATGTATCCTCTTCTTGTTATCAATTCTGAAATACCTTTTATCCCGTGATGCAAGGTCTCATCAGCTTTTGCAAAAGCCTCAACAATGGACGTGTCTGGTGGTAGTTCCTGAAGCAATTTGTTGTTAGAAATCCTTATCATTGTATCAACGGAAGTTCGCAATTGCTTAAGGCCTTCCCAGGCAACCTTTAATCTTGTATTTCCTTCAAAGAAAAATGGTGTCGTTACTACCGCTACAGTAAGGATTCCCATTTCACGGGCAACAGATGCGATTATTGGAGCTGCGCCAGTTCCCGTACCGCCTCCCATGCCAGCGGTTATAAAAAGAAGATCCGTGTCTTCTAATTCCTTTGTTATTTCCTCGATACTTTCCTGGGCTGCATGTTCTCCAATTTTCGGGTCACCTCCAGCGCCAAGTCCTCTTGTAAGGTGATCACCAAGCTGTATTTTTACTTCAGCTTCACTACTGTTAAGAACCTGCACGTCTGTATTGGCTGCAATGAAGGTAACGCCATGTATTCCTTCAGTTATCATTCTGTTAACGGCATTCCCTCCAGCGCCACCAACACCAATAACTTTTATTAGTGGTAGTCTTGGTTCTGTATTTCCTTTTTCGTAATTTATTTCAAAGCTCATCCTCAACACCTCCGAAGAAGAGAGATCTAATGAAGTCACCAAAGCTTCTTCTCCTCTTTTCCGTCGCAAGTCCTTCAGAAAATCCCATTTGTTTTGACTCCTCATCAACTATATTTCCTAAACACGCACTGAAAACTGGATCATTAGAAACGTCTTCACTTTCTTCAATACGCGGGTTAAAACTTGTTTCGTAAGTCCCTACCCTTACAGGCATCTTAAGCGATTCAACTCCTGTATCACTGAGTCCTCTAAGTTTCGCTCCTCCTCCAGTAAAAACTATTCCACCAGGGATACCATCTTCAGAATATTCGGGATGTTGATTCATAAACATCTGTACTTCTCTTCGAATCTTGTTGAGTAATTCTTTTACCCTGGCAAATACAACGGTGGACAATTTTCTGACTGTAACCCTCTTTCTCGTTCTTTCATCTAGACCAAAATATTCAACTGAGCTTTCCGAAGAAGGAGGATTCATCGTAGCATAACCATTTGTAACAAGCAATCTCTCCGCTTCATCTTGAGAAGTACCCAGAACTACCGCAATGTCCCTAACAATATTCTTAATGCCCAGGGGGATTCTGGAAATGTGCACAGGGAGATTCTCTTTATATATGATCAACTCAGAAAATTCATGCCCTAACACCACGCATACCACACCATGCTGTTTTTCTGTGTCTGTTAAAACAGCTTCTGCACTAGAAACAAGTGATGGAAGCAATAAAAAATCAGTTGAGCCAAGTAATTCTTCAAAAAGTCTTCTGAAAACCTCAGCACTTCTTCCTTCACTTGAGACGAAAACCATTTCAACATTAAGTTTTTTTGCTTCCATGTCTACAGGGTTAAAAACGACTTTTTCGTCATCAAGTATGTATTTCCTTACATACTTCTTATGAATATTTGTATTTCCCTGTTTGAGCTTGTCCTGTGAAATCCTTGACATAATGTTATCAATTGTGTTTTGAGTAACAAGAACAGGCTCTTCTGAAGAAATCTCTTCCTCAACATTTTCTGAAAAAACAGAATACTCTCCATCAGTAAAGCAAATCCTGAATTCAGCTTCGATCTCTTTTCTTCCCAATTGGCCTGTAAGATCGTCAATAAGTTTTTGTACTGAAGATTTTAAGGCTACAGCATCTTTAACATCGCCATTGTCTATACCAACAGCTTTAACACTGCCATAAGCCTCAAAAAACATCTGTCCTGTGTTATCTGTACTAATAACTACACCTTTAACTGTGTTAGTACCCAGGTCAATTGAGACAGAATATTCTTTTCCCCTTGGCATATTTATTTCACCTCACCCTTAATAATTTACCATCACTAAACAACACAAATTCACTACCATCATCAGACTTTTCAATTATCTCATAGAATGAATTGTCTATTAAGTCCAGTGTTTCCCATTCAAAAATTCTAACGCTTATACCTCTTCTGAATACAATATGTTTACTCTCAATATCGACATAGGATATTTTTACATTATTGTGATTTATTGAATTACTTTTATTAGCGATATCACGTATCTCCTCAATCATTCCCTCTCTGATACTGTAAACACCATCAATATGAGAAAAATCAAGACCGGTGTAAATTATATTTGTTTTTAGTTCTTCAATAGTTGCAAAATCTATTATTTCAACTGACTCATTAACCCAATAATAGTTATTTTCGTAATAAAAAATGTATCTGGCGCTTTTAAACATCAAACGATTTCCAGGAAGCTTCTCCATACCTGGTGGAACTATTATATCAGCATACCATTTCTTTACAAAGACCCCGGGATAATCAAGCGTATATTCATCACCATTTTCAGTATATACCAGATAACTATTATTTCGAGTTTCAGTAAAAAATACTTCAACCGTAAAATTTGCCAGTCCAATTATCCACAGACATCCTATTATCAGAAAAAGTATAAACACTCTTCGTCTCATAAATAAGTCTACACATCAAGATCAGTAATTGCTAGTGCATGTCTTTTAATAAAATCTCTTCGTTCATCGACTTCGCTACCCATAAGAATCGTGAATACCCTATCCGCTTCCTCTGCATCTTCCATCTGAATTTGAACAAGTTTTCTTGAGGAAGGATCCATAGTTGTGTCCCATAATTGATCGGGATTCATTTCTCCAAGCCCTTTGTATCTAGAGAAAGAATACTTTTTATCACTATTTTCCTTCAGAAATCGCTGTAGTTCATCATCGCTGTAAAAATAATGACTTTGCTTTCCAATTTCAATTTTATATAGTGGTGCTTGAGCAACATAGATCTTTCTTGATGCAATAAGCGGGGTCATATAACGATAAAACAGAGTCAGTAGTAATGTTGTAATATGTGCACCATCTACATCAGCATCAGTCATTATTATAATTTTTCCATATCTCATTTTTGATGCATCGCAGTCTTCACCGATTCCAGTACCAATCGCCACTATTATATTGTTAATCGTTTCATTTTTTAGCAATCTATCCATACCAGCTTTTTCTACATTCAGAATTTTTCCACGAAGAGGCAAAATTGCCTGAAATCCTCTTTCTCTAGCCTGTTTTGCTGAACCACCAGCTGAATCTCCCTCAACTATAAAGAGTTCAGTATTTTCCAAATCTTCAGAAACACAATCTGCAAGCTTGCCCGGTAGTGTTGTATTCTCTAGCACATTCTTTCTTCTTATCATTTCTCTGGCTTTTTTAGCTGCCAATCGTGCTTTTGCGGCTTCCAGAGATTTATTTAGTATTAGCTTAACTTCGGTCTTATTCATTTCGATAACCTCAGATAGTTTCTCTCTTACCACTTTTATTACAGCTTCGTATGCTTCCTCGTTCCCAAGTTTTGCCTTTGTCTGCCCTTCGAATTGAGGTTCTTTAATTAAAATACTAAGGATCACAGTTAATCCTTCTCTAATATCTTCTCCATGTAGATTGTCATCTTTCTTTTTCAATATATTAAATTCCTTTGCGTAATCATTGAAAACCCTTGTAAGTACTGTTTTTAAAGCAGTAAGGTGAGTTCCGCCTTCAATAGTTTTGACATTATTTACAAAGGTCATAACTTTCTCATCGTAGGAGCTGGTAAATTGAAGCGCAAGTTGAACCTTTATTTCATTGTATTCACCTTCAATGTAGTACGGTTCTTTATTAAGAGCTCGTCTCTTTTTGTTAATTGCTTTTACGTATTCCACAATTCCACCATCAAAGTCAAAGATTCTTTTTTCTCCTAATCTCTTATCTTCAAATGTTATTTTCACACCCGGATTAAGATAGGCCAATTCTTTAAACTTTGATTCAAGAATATCAAAGTCAAAATCAGTTGTGCTAAAAACACTTTTATCAGGTCTGAAAGTTGTTTCAGTTCCAGAAAGCTTTGTCTCTCCAACTATTTCAACTGACGTTATAGGTCTGCCCTGCTCGTAAACCTGTCTGTATATCTTTCTATCACGGTATATTTTAACTTCAAGCCATTCAGAAAGTGCATTTACTACTGAAACTCCAACACCATGCAACCCTCCACTAATCTTATATGTATCCTTTGAAAACTTTCCTCCAGCATGAAGCGTAGTCATTACAACCTCTAAAGCACTGCTTCCCGTATCAGGATGAATATCAACTGGAATTCCTCTACCATTATCGGTTATCCTTACACTTCCATCCTTTTCAATAGTTATAGTAATCAGGTCACATTCTCCAGCAACAACCTCATCAATACTGTTATCAAGAACTTCATATACTAAATGATGTAAGCCTGCTTTTCCGGTAGAACCAATATACATTCCTGGTCTTTTCCGGACTGGATCAAGCCCTTTAAGTATCTTTATACTTTGAGCATCATATATTTTTTTCTCTTCCACAGGTACACCTCCATGTCCACTGGAATTTCTCTAACTTCATTCACTCAACTTTTCAAAAAAACTCATTGACCTGTACGTATCCTGAGATTTTTGACTAATCTGGCTCCAAGTTTTTCATTTATTTTTGAAAGTATCTGCTCTTTTCTCAATAAAAGTTCTGTTTTCCATACTCCATCATCAGCAACAATAGTTAACAAGCCCTTATCAAAATCTTTGACCTTACAATGTTTTGATACAGATTTTCCAAAAATATTCTCCCACTCCTTAACCAGGGTGCCTTTTACCTTAAGCGCTTTAAATATATAATTTCTTCTAGAAAGAATATCAAATACTTCTGCCATGGTTTTATAGTTCTTTTTCATTGTATACCTTCCCAGTTTTCATCTCTTGTCATTACATAACCCTCAAAATTATCCAATAATATTCTTGTCAGGCCATCGGTGAAATCTTCAATTAGAACCCTGTCTTCTATTTTTCTTATCGGAACCAGTCCCATACTTGTGTGTGATAAAAATAATTCATCAGCCGTAAACAGTTCCCATGAGTTTACTTCCCTTTCCTCAACTGGTATATCCATTGCCCTGGCAAGGCTGAGAATATTTTCTCGCGTTACTCCGGGTAATACACCAGACTCGATACTGGGTGTAATTAACTTCTCATTTTTAACAATAAAAACGTTCGTATAGGAACCTTCTGTAACATTTCCCTTTTCATTTAATAAAAGCAAATCATAGTTATCTCCCATGTATTTTTTAGTTAACGTTATCCAGGGAGAACCATAAACCTTTACCACAGGGGGTATTATATCTCCAGATGGTTTTAAATATGGAGAAAGAGATACCCTTACACCCAATTCATAAATATCCCTCAATACACTTGTTTCAAGTTTTTCAAAGAGTAAACACATACTTTCTTTTTTAGAAGGAAATTGAACAATTTTTATTCTAAATTCATCTACATTATTTTCTGAATTAGATTCTATTCCTTTATTTATAAGCTCAACTAATTTCTCGAAACTCATTGAGGGTTCCATCGAAAAAAAAGCAAGCGTTTTTTTCAACCTCTCATAATGTTTTTTCAAAGCAAAAGGCAATTTGTTGTATGTTCTCAAAACTTCATAAGCAATTTGTCCCATAGCTGGGGCAACTTCTTTAATATTAATTAAGCTTTCTTCGTCAGACCTCCACTGATTCGCAACATAATTCAGCATTTGAAAACGCCTCCGATCTTCCGGTTGTTAGTATATGAACCTCGACAAAACCCTCTGTATATTTACCGTTTATTCTATGCTGAATATAGTACTCATCATATCCGAAGCTATAGCCATCATATGTGTTTTCAACCAATACTGTGCTTCTTTTTCCCTCCTGAGACTTCAAATAACTCCGGCTGCCTTTTTCTGCAATGTCTCTTAATAATCTTGCCCTATTTTTCTTGATAGTTCCAGAAATTCTGTCTTTCATAGTAAAGGCTTCCGTGCCAGGTCTTGGTGAAAAACGGAAAATGTGTACCTTTAAAAATTCCCTTTTTCTCACAAATGAACAGGTTTCTTCAAATTCTTCATTTGTTTCTCCAGGAAAACCCACTATAATATCTGTCGTAAATGAAAAACGTTCATTCCTGATTCTCAGTTTTTCTACTATTGTCTCATAACGCTCTGTTGTGTAACCCCTTTTCATTCTCATCAAAATATCGTTAGATCCACTTTGCAATGATAGGTGCAGATGTTGAGCGATTTTCTCATGATTAGCTATATAATCGATCAGTTCATCACTTACAATTCTGGGATCAATGGAACTCAATCTTAAACGCCAATTCCCGTGTACTATCGACAAACATCGAAGCAACCCAAGCAAATTATCATTTGTATCAAAACCATAATAGCCAATATTCACACCTGTTAAAACAATTTCACGATAACCGTTTTTCAGCAGATTTTTGAATTCATCCAGTACCAAATCTCTATCTTTGCTCTGAATTCGATTTCCTCTTGCCAGTCGAATTCTACAGTAAGCACAGTTGTTTAAACAGCCATCCTGTATTGCCAGATAAGCCCTGGTTCTATCAGCCAAACCTTTATCTGCTATTAGGATATTATTCTCTTTCTTAATAACTGGCTCTTCACCATTAAAAACAGTATCAACAATAGTATCAATAGATCCTTTTTCATCAATTCCACCAACATAATCAAAACCTAATGATTCAAAATCTTCTGGCGATAGTTTTGAGTAACATCCAACTGCCACAAATGATGCCCTATCATTCTCTCTCTTCAGTTTCCTATATAACTGCCTGGTCTTTCTTTCAGCTTCCGATGTGACTGTACATGTATTAATAATGAATAGATTAGCCTTTTCACCTTCAACACTAACATCATATTTATACGAAAGTTTTTCTCGCATAGTTTCTGTCTCATATTGATTTAATTTACAACCAAAGGTAAATATAGAAACTTGTTTTTTCATTCCGAATTTATTTTTCCCTCCAGCCCAACTTTGATTAGATACAGTCTATTGATAAAACCCAGTAACCTTGAATCATCATCAACAACAGGTACTGTCTTAAGACCTTTTTTTATAAGCAGGTCAGCAGCATGTAACGTTGTATCTTCAGGTGTGACGGTTATGGCTGGAGAGAACATATGTTCTGAAACTGGATCGTTTCTAATCTCTTTTAGTTTACTCATGAATTGGTGTGTATCCGGAATAAACGAAGCACTCCTTAGCAGGCTAAAGTAACTGGGAAGTGAGCTTTTAATAACATCACTTTCACTCAAAAAACCAATAACTCTATATTCTTCATCAACCACAGGCAATCCTGTCCTCATTTTTCTCAAGCATGCCACAACAAAATCTTCTATAGATTCATCTTCAAAAATGGCTGATACATCCCTTATCATGGCATCTTTAACCTTCATCGGATCACCTCAATCTGCTCACATCAAAGGTATCCATGTTACTATGAATATCTTTTGCTGTGAAAAACTCTTTGCCTACAAATCTACTCTCTGTAACCGCAGCTGCCATTCCAACCTTTGCAGCTTCAAGAAGTTCTCTTTCATTTTCCAACAAACTATATGCGGCGCCTGCAACAAAACTATCACCTGTGCCAAACAAATGTGATTGCTCAACACGGGTTTTTGTTTTCATAAACCATACGCCTTCTTCAGTCGCTATAATATCTCCTTCTATTTCATAAGATACTATTGCCATTTTATTTCCATATTTGATTATTTCCTGAGCAGCTTCCACATAATCATCGAGTTCATTAAGCTCTTTCCCAAAAAGCTCCTTATTACTCCTCAGATCAGGTTTAGCTACTGTATAATGCCCTTGTTTAAGAGCCTTTTCAAAATGTTTTCCTGTTGATTCGCCTATAACCGTTTTACCTAATTCTTTGGCTCTAGATACTAAAATTTCATAATAATCCTCAGGAACTCCTGGTGGAGCACTACCGGAAATAACAACTGATTTTACTCTATTTAATGTTATTTCATATCTTCTTTTTAACATATCCAGTGTCCGTTCATCTATAAGTGGACCGGAAGAATTTATCTCCGTTATGGTATCGTTTACCTGATCAATGATAGCAATATTCTCACGTGTCTCTTCATCAACATAACAAAAATGAGAGGTAATGATATCGCTTGCTTCTCTTAACCGTCTTTCAACTACTGCACCAATGAAACCTCCCAGAAATCCCATAGCAATGCTTGGAATCCCTAATCCAGATAATATCAAGGAAACATTAATACCCTTTCCACCGGGTTCCATTTTTGAATATTTCTGATTTCTTATCCTGCGCATTTCGTTTATCTTGAAATCATCAACAATTAATTCCCTGTCAAGTGCAGGGTTAAGGGTCACAGTAAGGACTTTCAATATTTTACACTCCTATCCTGAAATTTCAGGAAACAACATAATTCTCTGGAGTTCCTACATATGAAATTTTACCATCTTTTAAAGAAATTAACAAATCACATATGTCTAAAAGCCTCAATGAATAGCGGCTAGAAAGCAAAACAGTCCGATCACTCTTTGACTGATAAATCATATTTTTTACATGAATAGTGCTTTCATCATCAAGGTGATCTACAATACTGTCTAAAATAACCATGGATGGATTTCTGGCAAGTGTTGAATATATCAAGAGCAGAATTCTTTGATATGGCAAAAGTTTGTTTAAGCTGGTCTTTGGAGAATAAGAAAGTATATCTTCAATATGCAATGACTTTATCAAATCAAGATCATAGTCAGATAGATCCTCAAAACTAAAATTATTTCCTTTAATTAATCTGAAGAATTCCTTTAAGCTAAAATCTCTTATAGCAGTAAGAAATGATGTATCAACATATGCAATATCATTTCTTAACTCTTTTCTGTCATAGTTCTCTATTCTCATACCAAAAGGTTCTACTATGCCATCACCATATACATTCTCAAATAACTCTTCATTAAGATGAAGTAAAGTTCTTAGCAGCATGGATTTTCCTGAGCTTCTGGAACCGTAAAAAAGGACAATCTGACCTTCTAAAATAGAGAAACTGATATCTTTCAATATTCTTTCATTATCTATGTAAAGATTGAAGTCCTTAACAATAAGAGCAGTCTCATTCATGAGACTGCTCCTTTCTTTCGTTTCCATTATTACACGATAATCGACTTCTTATAACGTCCTGTGTAGCTTCTTTATCACCGTTCTTGTTCATTTTAATAAGATCAATCTGAGCAACAACTTTGGGACTTGATTGAAATCTTTTCTTACTCGGTCTTGATGATTTTCCTTTCATCATATCACGTCTCCCTCATTGATTGCATAATAATTATACAAAAATTGCTTTTCTGATTAATTATAACTTATTTAAGGAGACGTTTCTTTTTTGTGTTATTCAGTCCTTGAATCGTTTAGCATTCCCATAAGGGATTTCAGCTGTTTACTCCTCGAAGGATGTCTTAATTTCCTCAATGCTTTAACTTCTATTTGCCTTATCCTTTCTCTTGTTACGTTGAAAAACTGACCTACTTCTTCTAGAGTTTTTGTTTTTCCATCCAAAAGTCCATATCTCATCTTAAGAACCATTGCTTCTCTTGGGCTTAATGTATCAAGCACATGATCAATTCTCTCACGTAACAACATTTTCATTGCTGATTCCTGAGGTTTCTCAACAGATTCATCATGAACAAAATCTCCCATTGTTGATTCTTCATCACCACTGATAGGTGACTCAAGAGAAATTGTTTCTTTCGAAGCAGCAAGTATTTCTTCAATTTTTTCAGGGGATTTACCGGTAAGTTTACCAAGTTCCTCAACGCTTGGGTATTCTCCCTGTTCTTGTAAATGCTCTCTAATGACTTTATTTACTTTATTTATTGTCTCAACCATATGTACAGGTACCCTTATTGTTCTTGCCTGGTCAGCAATCGCTCTTGTTATTGCCTGTCTTATCCACCATGTTGCATATGTACTAAATTTATAACCTTTCTTGTAATCAAATTTCTCAACAGCTTTTATCAAACCGATATTTCCTTCTTGAATAAGATCAAGAAAAGATAGACCTCTGCCTATATAACGTTTGGCAATTGAAACAACAAGTCTCAAATTAGCTTTGATCAGTTCTCTTCTGGCTTTATTTTCTCCCTTTTGAACCCTTCTAGCCAGTTCTCTTTCTTTACTTGGGGTCAATAATGATATTTTTCCAATTTCTTTAAGGTACATTTTAATCGGGTCTTTTAACGAAATATTATCGTACATTTCTGGAGAATTCGATAATAACGAGTCAATTTCCTCTTCTTCTTTTTCTTCAGTTTCTTCTTCCTCATCTTCATCCTTTTCAACGATCCTGATATTATTCTTTTCTAGTTCTTCATACGTTTTCTCCATCATTTGTGCATCGAAACCCTTGTAATCGGGTGGAAACGCATTATCTATATCAGCATAAGTAATATAACCTTGCTTTTTACCGAGTTTGATCAGTTTTTCAATATTTTTCTTAACCTGTTCCTTTGTTAATTTCTTTTCCCTTTTCTTTGTCTTTGTATTCTGTTTTTTAGCTGCCATTTTTTTCACCTCCCTGACTTTTCAAGAGTAACCTTGATAATTGTACTCTTTTCATAAGAAGAGAAGTCTTGACTTTTTCATTGCTTACCTGACTGATCTTTCTATCCAATTCCTTAATTTGTTCCTTAATCAACATCTTATCAGTCAACTTTTCAAGATCATTTAGTATAGCTTCAGCTAAATTTCTATTCATTGGAGTTTCAGCTGTATTCATTAATTCTCTTCCAAGATCTTCCTCAACTGTTTTCAAAATTTGCTCAAAACTGTCATCCTTTTTGAGTCTTTTATAAACTTCCATGCAGGCTGAACTTAAAGGAAGCAATTCTAGAATTTTCAAAACGCCAGATTTGTATTCAGGAAAAGAAAAGTAAATTTTAAGTAATTCTCTTTCACCAGTTTTGAGTTTTATTTTTTTGGACTGAAACGAATCTCTTTCCCTGAATGTTTTTTTTCGAGAAGTAACATTTATTGTTCCTTCATCGTACCCAGTTAACTCTGATATTGCTTTCACAGAAATCTGTAATCCCGGATTATCACCTTGATTTCGATACTTTCTTAAATATGGTTCGGTAATCTGCAACAACTTTTTCTTACCCTGTTCATTTTTAAGATCAAGTTTTCTTGAAAAATAGTGTATCTTAAACGCTGGTCCAGGTATTGCTTGATTAAGTATATCTCGAATGTCTTTTGGCTTCTTTTTTATCAACAATTCACCAGGGTCTTTGTACTGTGAAGCTTGAACAACTGCAGTAGATAATCCCAATTGCTCTGCCATTTCAACAGCTCTGAATGTAGCTTTCTGTCCAGCCTCATCTGAGTCAAAAAAGAACAGAATGTTTTCGGTCATATCTCTTAGAAGTTTTAACTGTATACTAGTAAGCGATGTTCCAAGTGTTCCCACTACATTCTCTATACCAGCTTCGTATAGTGATATAACGTCGAAGAATCCTTCAACAACTATTACATAATTCAAACTATTTATACTTTTTTTAGCTCTGTATAAATTGTATAAAAGTTTACTCTTTTTGAAAATACTGCTTTCAGGCGAATTAATATATTTGGGTCCATTTTCATCTGATATTACCCTTGCACCAAATCCTACGACACGGCCTGATTTATTTCTTATCGGTATTGTCAATCTATTTGAAAATCTGTTGATGAGTTTACCTTTGTTAATATATGCTACCCCTGCTGTAACTAAATCATTCTTATCTATGTTTTTATTAGACTGAATAAATTTATCCAAAGTTCGATCATCAGATGAAAGACCGAGTTCAAAACTGCCAATGGTCTTTTCTGATATTTTTCTGTTCTTCAAGTAGCCAATTACATCTAAGCTTTTTTCATTTTTTTTGAATAATTCGTTTTGCCAGTATCTGGCAAGATTTTCTAGTATTTTCGTAGATTTATGATAAGCTGTTTCTTCAAAAGCATTCGTCGGGACATTGACATTAAACATGTCTGCAAGTTGGACTACTGCATCAGTGAAAGATAATTCTTCTATCTTCTGATAAAAACTAATAGCGTCGCCAGAAGTACCGCATCCAAAACAATGAAAGAAGCCTTTCCCAGGACTCACATAAAATGAAGGATCGGTGTCATTATGAAATGGACATAAACCACGGTAATAGCTTCCTGACTTCTGGAGGTTAACGTAACGTCCCACGAGTTCGACAATATCCACAGAAGACTTCAGCTTCTCAATTAGATCCTTGTCGAACACTAAATCACCACCGAAAGATGATGGACTCCTTCAGGGAAGGAATCCACTCTGACTTATAATGAATAAATTATCTCTTTGAGAATTGTGGTGCTCTTCTTGCCTTTTTCAAACCATATTTCTTTCTTTCAACTTTTCTTGAGTCTCTTGTGAGTAAACCTTCTTCTCTCAAGCGTTTCTTCAGATCAGGATTAAATTCTAAAAGTGCACGAGCAATACCCAATCTTATAGCTCCAGCTTGTCCTGATAATCCCCCACCATTAACTCTAATTACATAATCAAATTTTCCCATTGATTCGGTAATAACAGCTGGTTTTAAGGCATGTCTTACCCACAAATCATTATGAAGATATTTCTGCAGATCCTCAAATCCTTTGCCATTAATTATAAAATTACCTTTTCCTGGTCTTAAGCGAACTCTGGCAACTGCGGTTTTTCTTCTTCCTGTACCATAATATTCAACCATTTCAGCCATTCAATATCCTCCTTACTTCAGCAAATTAATCTGCTCTGGTTTTTGAGCTTCATGTTTATGTTCAGGTCCACTATATACTTTTAACTTTTTAAGCATATTTTTCCCCAGTATAGTCTTAGGTAGCATTCTGCGAACAGCATTTTTAAATACTTTTTCAGGATGGCGTTCTATCATTTCCTTTGCTGTTCTGGTTTTTATTCCTCCTGGATAACCGGTATGCCTATAGTATTTCTTTTGATCCATTTTCTTTCCCGTTAATTTGATTTTTGAAGCATTAACTACCACAACAAAATCTCCTGTATCCACATGTGGTGTATATATTGGTTTATGCTTTCCCATCAATATTCTGGCAATCTGACTTGCCAATCTTCCTAACGCAACATCAGTTGCATCGACAAGATACCAATTTCTCTCAATTCTCTCATCATTGTGGTTGGAAACATAATATTCTACCTTATCTATTTCACCTTTTCGTTTTGTTTGTACCTTAGACCAATTAGCGCTTAGTTTACAAAGAGGTGTTTTCTGTATTTTCATAACAATTTATCCTCCCTTAGATTTGCCCTTATTGCTGCGTTTCGTTATTGACGCTTACAAATTTTCGGTTTCTTTTTGTTTCAAAGTGAACCTTACCATCAATCAAAGCATAAAGTGTGAAATCTCTACCCATTCCAACATTTTCTCCTGGATGGATTTTTGTTCCACATTGTTTTAATATGATCGTTCCAGATTTTACAAAACTGTTTTCTCCCCGTTTTATACCTCTGTATTTTGGCTTACTGTCTCTTCCGTTTCTTGCTACACCACCACTTTTTTTATGGGCCATTCAATTCACCTCCACCTTAATACTCAATCTTTTCAATAATTATTTCAGAGTAATGTTGCCTATGACCGTATTCCCTGTCATAGTTCTTCCTCGGTCTGAATTTAATTACTCTGATCTTCTTACCTCTACCGTTTTTTACAATTTTTCCTTTTACCTTTGCACCTTCAAGGTAGGGTTTGCCAACTTTCAGCCCATCATCGCTTTTAAGCATAACAACACGGTCAAATTCGATAGGATCGCCTTCATTGTAGCCTTTTTGCTTTTCTGTGAAGAAGCTTACCCCTTCTTTGACCTTATACTGTTTCCCGGAAGTTTCAATTATTGCGTACACAAACACTCCTCCTTTTGCACTATAAAAGAGCTGAGCAAGGTACCTCTCGGCTTTATTACCTTTCTCATGCTCGATTTTCTCTGAATACCTGCAAATTTTAACATATTTTGCAAAATTTGTCTTTCATTACTATAAGTAATAGTTACGTCCAAATCACCATGTTTTATTCTAATGCATTTCCTTTGATGGCGCAAGTTGCCAGCCAATCTTTTGCATGATATAATTTGTCACTGCATAGGAGGCGTATCCTAACTGGCAAGGAGCCGGTCTCGAAAATCGGTGGGGTTTTTACCCCTTGTGGGTTCGAGTCCCACCGCCTCCGCCAATGGGCGGGAAACCGTCCTTTTTTTAAAGGGGTGCTTTTATGTTAAAAAATGTGTACGATTATCTGAATAAAAAAGAAAATGAAGGAAGTTGCAACTATGCTATTCCAAAAAAATGGCTTCATAAATCCTTTGAAGGCGAACGAAAAGTTTCAGAAAACTTTGTTCGCGTAAACCCCTATAAATATTCTAGCTGGTTAATAAACATGATATTGAACAACGCAGAAAACAATACTAATTATTTGCTTCCTTTATCCAAAGTCAAAGGTGAAACATCAGCTGACTGGATAATACAATCCTGTATTTATGGGGCGTTTGTAAGAAGTACAGTAGCATATGGACATGAAAACCCTGCCATTTTGAACACTGAAAGTACCCAATTTACGGAAAATGGCACCTTCCTTAAAATGATAATGATTTTGCATTACCTAAAAGACATGAATATAGATACACTTTACCTGCTTCCAGTGACCAAATATAGCGAAGCATTTAAAAAGGGAGAAACCGGGTCGCCTTATTCTGTAAAAAATTTCTTCTCAATTGAGCCCAGATATCATGATAAATTATTGGAAGATTTCAGTGTTAAAGATGAATTTAAAGCTTTTATAGAAGCAGCTCATATAATGGATATTAGAGTGGTTCTTGATTTCATTCCCAGAACATCTTCAAGGGATTCTGAATTAATACTCGACCATCCGGAATGGTTTTACTGGATAGATGTTAATGAACTGGACTGTTTCGAAGCTCCTACAATAGAAGGACTTGGATTTGCCCAACCCTCAAAAGAAAATCTTGAAAAAATTTATTCACAGGAAAATGTCAAAAACCATTTAAAGAAATTTAGATTCGCCCCAAGTATTGAAAATCCAGAAAAATGGCACAATTTTGTAGCTGCTAATAGAAATAATTCTGATTTTTTAACCGAGTTGGCCAATGAATTCGGTGTAATAACCCCTCCTGGATTTTCTGATTGGATAAACGATAACCAGCCAATCTGGAAAGACATTACATTTCTAAGATTATACGAAGACCATCCCTTGGAATCACGAAAATATTTGAAGGATCCTGAAAAACAACCTCCTTATATCCTCTATGATGTAATTAAATCATCAGATTTCCCCGGAAATAAACCCAACAAAAAGTTATGGGATGCAATAGAATCTATTATGCCTTTTTATAATCAGAATTTCGGAGTGGACGGATCTCGCCTTGACATGGGTCATGCCTTACCAGATGAACTTGAAGAAAAAGTAATAAATTCTGCAAGAAAAAATGATCCAGCTTTTGCTATGATCGCTGAAGAACTGTCCATGTCAAATGACGAAGAATCAAAAAGAGCCGGGTATGATTGTTTCCTGGGAAATACATGGTGGATGGAACCAAGAATTGAAGAAGGTAAACTACATGAGTTATGTTTTAACGTTTTACCCAAACTAAATTTACATGTACTTGGAAGTGCAGAAACACCTGATACTCCTAGAGCAGCTGCAAGAAAATGGGGGAAAAGCTTTTCTCGACTTGCAACATCACTCAATTTCTTTCTGCCAAATGTCATACCGTTTATAAATTCAGGACAGGAATTTTATGAAATGCAACCAATGAATCTTGGATTAGACAATGACGAAACGGGACGATATCTTTTGTCTAAAGAAGATCAGTTTTATGGAAAGCTAGCCTTCTTTGATAATTATATGCTACACTGGCAAAATGATGAGATGAACCAGCTCATTAGTCTTCTATCAAATATTAGAAAAGAAAAGATAGTTCTTATTAAAGCTTCCAATTTTAAAAAGTTTGAACAACTAGATAACAGCATTATAGCTTTTATGTATTGGGATGGAAAAAAAGGTTTATTGATACTTGCTAATACAGATTTTCAAAAGCAACATTATGTGAGTCTTGATCTAGGTTATTATACCTGGAAAGGAGAACATGAAATTCTATGGTTATGCCGTGATTATTCGTGTTCGCAATCACCATGGCATACATCAGGTTCTCTGGAAATCAATTTGAATCCGGGAGAATTCTCACTTGCTGAACTGTCTTAAAAAAACAGCCCAAATTATTCTTTAGGTTTAACAAGGAATTTTATAGCTGTTCTTACTTCCCCTTCAATCTCTACATCAGCAAAAGAAGGAATACAAACTAGATCTATTCCTCCTGGAGCTACATAACCTCTTGCAATAGCTATCGCCTTAACTGCCTGATTGACTGCACCGGCTCCTATTGCCTGTACTTCTGTGATACCCTTTTCCCTTATTACCCCCGCTAATGCACCTGCAACAGCGTTAGGTTTAGAGTTAGATGCGACTTTTAATACTTCCACAATTGCTACCTCCTTCTGGACGTCTACATATTACCTAAAGAAAAGAATATGAAATAAAATATTAAATCAAACCAATGGCAATTACAATTATATCAAAAAAATCCACATTAACAATGGTGCGCCCGGCAGGATTCGAACCCGCAACCATCGGATCCGAAGTCCGATGCTCTATCCAGTTGAGCCACGGGCGCATTCCAATAACAAATGGGGTGGCTGGCGGGATTTGAACCCGCGACCACCTGATCCACAGTCAGGCGCTCTGCCAACTGAGCTACAGCCACCATGCTTTTTTTGGTGCGCCCGGCAGGATTCGAACCTGCAACCACCGGATTAGAAGTCCGATGCTCTATCCATTGAGCCACGGGCGCTGGAGCGGCCGACGGGACTCGAACCCGCAACCACCGGCTTGGAAGGCCGATGCTCTACCAATTGAGCTACAGCCGCACATTTATAAATGGTCGGGGAGACTGGACTTGAACCAGCGACCTCCTGTGCCCAAGACAGGCGCGCTGCCATCTGCGCTACTCCCCGGAACCAATTAAATATATCAGATTTTACCTCTTCCGTCAATATACAGCCTTCAAATAAGTTTACAGTTCTATTATCCATGGTCTCATTACCTTCATATTTTCAACATTTACGACGATCTTCGGAAAATTATTTCCCAGCGTTATTAGTTCAGCTGTTGAAGAGTCTTTTAGTAAAACTGTATCTTCACTTCTTGCAAATTTTAATGGAGTAGAGAAAGAGAATGCCATATTCTCTTTTACCAAAAAATCCATTTCAGTTAAGGGAGCAAGGTTTTCAATTCCAAATTTTGCGGAATGATTTACATCAAAACTCTTCCATTCGTTTTCGTAACCAATACTGGAATAATTACTTTTTGCCTTTTTTAAGATCTCTGCAAATCTTTCTATTTGCATAACATCGTACGCACTTCTCGCAAACAAGGCTGCTGCTTTATCATATAATTCAGCCAAATCACTGGGCACTTTTCCAAAATAGAACGAACGGCTCAATGAAACGCATAGGCCAAGACGGTGAGCTCTCAGTGAAATACCAAGATGCTTCTTGATTTTTTTACCGGTAGAATTTGCACTGTAATATTTTTCTAATCGTTCATCTGATAAAACTACAAGATACAATACTTCAAGACCAATTTCCTGGAATAATGCCTTGAGTATCTTCTCTATATCTATCTCCGTCAACCCAGACCTCAATTCACTGGAAAATTCATATAACATATTTTCGCTCAGCGTTCCTATTGCCCTAAGACGTGATACTTCTCTCTCTGAAAATTGCAACTGGAGAAATTTAAAATCATTGTCAACATATTCAGTATTTGGCAGTTTAGCAAACGAAGCACAATCAGTTGCAAGTCTTTTGTTTTTGCTAAATGAATTTATAATGGAAATGGGTCCTTGGAACCAGGGGTAGGTTTCATAATCTACTTTATAATTTGGAAGCTTTTCCTGGACAATTCTTTGCTTATCTCTTTCTGGTAAAATAACCACTGTACGATCGTTATCAATATAAACAAAAAAATCTGAGGCAAAGTAACTCCCATTTTTTCTGGGATCAACGGACCTTTCAAAAAGCCAGAAAAGACTCTCTATATTTCCTATGAGTATAGCGTCATATCCTTTTTGATTTAGATACTCCCTTACCAACTGTGTCCTCATATTCATCACCGCTGAGAATCAATTGAACTAATTATAACATTCAGTAGGTCATACTATATTGAAACCCAAAGTTAATTTAGGAAATTATGATGATAGTATTGTTATGAACTATCTTTTTTAGGGAGGTATATTGATGAGAAAACTATTGGTAGTAACATTCGTCGTTTTGTTAACCATTACTGCAGCATTTTCAGCAGATTATGTTGCAAAGATCAACGAGGATTCAGAACTCTTACCTGAGGAATACTGGGTCACGAAATCTGAACTTTCGGAATCCGTCGAACAAACAGTTAGCAGTTTAAAACAGCAGGGTGTGACCTTTGATGAATATTTTGGTTCAAATCAATTACCCAGTATTATTGGTTTAAGATATTCGGTATTGCAGTCTTTATTTGATAGAAACATTATCAGATATTACGCTGATGTACATAATTTATCGCCTGATGCCACATCATTGGAAACCGAGAAAGAAGAAATGCTTTCACAGTACACTTCTGATGAACAGGCGCTATCACAGATAGAACAGGCATATGGATCGATTGATGTTTTTTCAGATCTGATTTATGATAATCTTTTCAGCCAAAAACAACGAACAATGGTACAGGAAGAAGTTGTTTCGCAAGACAAAGAATCTTTGGTTCAATATTTTGAACAGGAAAAGCAAAACATAAAAGAACAATATGAAACAGTTACAGCAAGTCATATTTTGCTTTCTTCCGAAGCTTCTGCAGTTGATATCAAAGAAAAAATTCAATCAGGAGAGTTAGATTTCTCAGAAGCCGCTTCTGATTTTTCAGAAGACGAAGCTTCTGCAAAATCAAGTGGTGGACTTGGCACATTTAGTCATGGAGAAATGATAGAACCTTTTGAAGATGTTGCATTTGCTGCCACACCCAATGTAATAACCGGACCTATTGAAACAGACTTTGGTTATCATCTAATACTTGTTCAAGATAAAAATATAATTGAGAACTATGAAGATTTGGCTGGTAATGATGAGGCTTTTGAGCAATTTAAGAACGATTATATGTCTGCAAAATTCAACGAATGGCTTGAAAATTACAAAACAGAAAATAATATAGATATGGAAATAATTGACCCAAGATTGAAAGCATATAAAAAATTGCATAATGCAGAAACTGAAGAAGAAAGAAAAGCATTAATGTATGAACTGGAAGAATGGATTTCTACACCTGATTTTGAATCGGATCCCGCAAGCGATGTCAAACTTGCAAATTATATTCAGCTGAATCTTGAATTGATTGAAGACGATACTGATGAATATAAGAAAGCAATTAGCAAAATGTATAAAATATCTCCGGAATCCTGGACAGTAGCTAGCGAAATGTACAGATTCAATCAGGATCGTCCAGATGTTTCATTAAACTACAATACTTTGATACTTGAAGAAGTTTATTCACTACTAAGCAACCAGCAAATGGTTCAAATGTACATCCAGCAATATGGACAACAGAATTTTGTTTCAATGATACTCAACGCTCTTAAGAACGTTGATAGCGAGTTCAGTAAAATCATTGAATCAGATGCAAGTAATGATATAAAAATCAAAGCATTGAGGCAAGAACTTAGCACTCTTGAAATACTTTTGAGTCTTGACCAAAATAATCAGGAACAATATTTAGAAAAAATGCAAAAATTTGCAGAAAAATTATATGAACTTGATCCTACTGAGCAAAATAAAGAACTACTGGACACATTAGAAAGCGAAGCAGGACAATCTGACTAAACTACTGTTCAGTTAATCAAATAAAATTCGATTAATTACCAAAGAAATTCAAAAAGCGGAGTATTCACTCCGCTTTTTTACTTATATGTAACTATATTGAATTAGTTTTTAAACATTTAACCTCTATAGTTTTACCGAACGGTAAGTAAAATTTTTATGGAGGTGATTTAATGTCGTTTGTAGATAGCATGAAGAAATCCATGTTAAAACAGGCAGGTAAATTTGTAGCATCTGTCGTCAGGAATTCTTCTGAAGAAACACTCGAGAAGCTGTTCTCAACGATGAGCGCAATTACTAAAGAACCATCTAAAAGTGGTTTGAGGAAACTTGCAAACATGGCAAAAGAAAAGCATCCAATGATTACATCGTGGAAAAATGTCTTTGAAAAGGCAAGTCCTAAAGCAGTAGAAAAAGCGATGACAAATCTTATAGTAAATGAATTCGCCCTCGGTGAAAAAGTAAGAACTGAAAAGATGCTTGAACATGAAGTTGTAATACCAAAATTGGTTGTAATTAGTCCTACATATGCATGTAATTTAAACTGTGTTGGTTGTTATGCGGGACTCTATGGACGAAAATATCAACTTTCAAAAGAAGAAGTATGGAACTTGATTAGACAGGCAAACGACCTAGGAATTTATTTCTTCATCATTACCGGCGGTGAGCCCTTTGTATGGCCCCATTTAATGGAAACGCTTGAAGAGTTTAACGACAGTTATTTCCAGATTTATACTAACGGAACACTTATAACAAAAGAAGTAGCCGAGAAAATGGCAGAGCTTGGTAATGCCACTCCTGCAGTTTCGGTCGAAGGTTTTGAGAGTGATACAGACTGGAGACGTGGTCGTGGAGTGTTCAAGAAAATTGAACAAGCCTGGAAAAATTTGAGAGAAGCTGGCGTAATTTACGGAACATCTGTCACAGCTACAAAAATGAATCACGAAGTAATGTTAAAAGATGAATTCTGGAACTATCTGGAAGATCAAGGAGTTTCTTATGCTTGGGTATTCCAGTTCATGCCAGTGGGAATGAACCCATCAATGGATCTCGTACCAACTCCTGAACAGAGATATGAACGTTTCTACAAAACGGAAGAATTACGTTTGGGAGGACGCTTCGCTTTTGTTGCTGACTTCTGGAACCATGGATTCCTGACAAATGGTTGTCTGGCAGCAGGAGCCAAGTACCTTCATGTCAATGCAAAAGGATATGTGGAACCTTGTGTTTTCCAGCAGTTTGCAGTTGACAGTATTAGAGAAAAGAGTTTTTTAGATATTCTAAAATCACCATTTTTCAGTGCATACAAGAGAATGGTACCTTATTCAAACAATCTATTTAGACCATGTCCAATCATTGACAATCCAAAAGTACTAAGAGCTATGGTTAAAAAATTCAATGCTATTCCTCAGCACGATGGTAGCGAAAAGGTTGTTACTGAACTTGCTCCTGAGCTTGATAAACTTGCTGAAGGTTGGGCAAAATACGCAGATAAACTCTGGTACGAAGAAGGATACTCTGAAACCCACCCATCCAAGAGGGGTATTTATGACTTTGATGTAAGAATGAGAAAATTCTCAAACAATGAAGAGAAACTTGCTGTAGACAAAAAAGGCTGAACAGGTGGTGATAACGTGCGCAAAAAGATAAACACAAAACAAAAAATAATTGAAGCCGCACGAAAAAGTTTTGCTGAAAAGGGATATAATGGAGTCAGCATGTCTGAGATTGCAAAAGAAGCCAGGGTAAAAAAGGCACTTATCTACTATTATTTTCCCAGTAAAGAAGAGTTATTTTACGAAGTATGGCATTTTTCAATGGACGAACTCGAAACCCACCTGTTCAATGATGTAGAAAACGAAAACATGTATCTCAAAAAGCTTAAAAAATTGCTAAAATCATACATCGATTTTATGACTAATAAAACAGAGGTTCAGCGGATTATTCTCAGAGAGCGAGTCAATTTTTCAAGAACAGATCAAGATTCCTGGGAACGGGTAAAAGACCGTTATATGAGTTTAAGAAAGCGAATATCTAATCTCATTGAAGAATCAAAGAACCTCGAAGTAATTGACAGTAATATAGATTCTAATGACGCAGCAGATTTAATATTAAACGGTTTAAGTTCTTCAAATGATCCCCGTAGTCTCGAAAATATTCGGGAAATCATCTGGAGAGGTCTTGTAAAAAACGAAGAAAATTAATAATTAACAATTGTTAAAAAGGGAGATGATTATCATCTCCCTTTTTTGATGCTAAATAAGTTTAATTTAACAATGGTAACTTTTTAATTACTGCATGAAAGAAGAAACTTTTACTATAAATAGCATAGATATTGGCATAATAACGCATCTTTCTTAATTTATAAACGCCATAAAACCTGCGCAAAGATATTTTGAGCTACTCACAAATTTTTCTCATAACAGTTAATCAACAACGCATTTAATTTTTCATCATACTTAACTAAAAGAGTTAAATGTGAAACTTAGCGAAAAAAAGTATATATATCTTTGAAATACCAATGATGAATCATTTTTTTACAAAATATAAGGAATTAAAGAAAAACGAAATTAATAAGAAATAACCGTTGAATACTACTGAGGATTCCCATTTGATACTATTTATGATAAACTCTAATAAAATATTTATTTGGAGGTTAATATAATGCAGTTAATTATCTTCTTTCTAGCAATTATTGGCGCAATTGTAATGCTTCCTTTGGCATTAAGTGTAGCAGCCTGTCTTTTACGAGCAATTTTTGGACTGTTATTCATAGGTTTAGCAATTTTCAGCGTAATATGGCTACTAACGGCTATCTTAGCTGTATTTTAAACTCACTTAAATGTTTTAGTCATTAAATCTTATACTTTTCACATAAAGTGCAAATTGAAATGCCACTGCTTAAGTGGCATTTATTATTTTCTATACCCTTCATATTTCTATTCATTTTAAGCATTAACTCCAATATTTCATACCGACACAAGCATATAACTGTTTGTCCCATAACACCCATAACTGATTGTTCTTTAAACCCATTTATCAGAAACTGTTTTAAAAAATCTCCCCTTACGAGGGGAGTCCTGCGAAGCAGGGAGGGGTGTCAGGTTTTTGAATTACCCTCCTAAACATTCTGCCTTTGATGGCAGGGCACCGCTTTCGGTGATGTTATTCTGTTCCTACCAAAACCTAAAGCCCAGCCTCTATAACCGATTGATTGATTTTTTACCCGCCGTAGGCGCAAATCCGAGCGCAGCTCGCACATCCTGCTGTCCCTCAAGCAGCATATCCGTGTGTTTCCCAACACGCA